>DLHY01000020.1 GCA_002483445.1 Blastocatellia bacterium UBA7656 | reverse complement strand
GACTCTCGACTCCAGACTCCGGACTCGTTACTGATTATCAATCTGCGCGCGCTGGAGCCTGCCGGAGTAATCAACATAGACCGATTTCCACTCCGAGAAAATATCAAGCACCTGCGTGCCGCCTTCGCGGTGTCCGTTGCCTGTAGCCTTCGCTCCGCCGAAAGGAAGATGCACCTCCGCGCCTATCGTTGAGGCGTTGACATAAAAAATTCCTGTCTGCACTTCTTCCATAGCTCGAAACGCGCGATTCGCGTCGCGGGTGTAGATAGACGCCGAAAGGCCGTACTTCACTCCATTGGCTGTCTCGATGGCATCATCAAGGTCTCGGCATTCGATTATTGAAACGACCGGGCCGAATATTTCTTCCTGAGCTATTCGCATCTGCGGGCGCACACCGCCAAAGACGGCAGGCTCGATGAAAAAGCCATGCTTGAGGTCGCCTTTTTCCGCACGCCGACCGCCGCAAAGAAGTTTCGCCTTGTCTTCGCGCTGGCCGATTTCGATGTAGCCTAAAATCTTATCGACCGCTTCCTGATTGATCACAGGCCCGACATCGCTTTTATCATCCATCCCGTTTCCCAGTCTCAGACGCTTCGCGCCATCGACGAGCATACTGGTGAATTTCCGGGCTACTTTTTTATGAACCACCACGCGCGAGGCTGCGGTGCATCGCTGCCCCGATGTGCCGAACGCGCCCCACAGCACGCCTTCGACTGCAAGACTCAAGTCAGCGTCTTCCATGATCATCACGACGTTTTTGCCGCCCATCTCAAGCGAGCAGATTTTGTCGGTCGCCGCCGCCGCCTGACCGACTATGCGGCCAACATCGGTCGAGCCTGTAAAGGAGATGAGTCTCACTGCGGGGTGATTGACCAAAGCCGCGCCCGCCTGCTCGCCGTACCCGCTGACGATGTTGACTACGCCCGCAGGCACGCCTGCTTCTTCCAAAGCTTCGACGAAATTGTAAGTCGAGTGCGGAGTGTCTTCAGCGGGCTTGATAACCATCGTGTTTCCGCAGATGAGCGCGGGCGTGATCTTCCACGAAGGAATGGCCATCGGAAAATTCCACGGGGTGATGAGTCCGCAAACTCCGATGGGTTCGCGCACGCACATGGCGAACTTGTTCGGAAGCTCGGCCTTCGTCGTAAAACCGTGAAGCCTTCGGCCCTCGCCCGCGATGAAGTAGGTCATATCGATTGCTTCCTGAACATCGCCGCTTGTTTCTTTGAGAACTTTCCCCATCTCGCGGGTCATCGCGCGGGCGAATTCTTCCTTGCGTCGAATGAGTATCTCTCCCGCTTTGAAAAGAATTTCAGCGCGGCGCGGCGCAGGCACTTTGCGCCATTTCGTGAAGGCTTCCGAGGCGGCGGCGACTGCGCGATTGATATCTTCTACAGTCGATGCGGGAAAACGTCCTATGAGATCGCGCGTATCGGCAGGATTGCGATTTTCAATATATTCGCCTGAAGCGGGAGCGACCCATTGGCCGTCGATGTAGTTTCTGTGTTCAGAGGCTCTTACTTTTGCTGCCGGTTTGGCCATGAAAAAACTCCTTTACTGTTTATGATCGAACGAAGAAAAGCCGCCTGCTGACGGGGCATCTCGTGGCACGCGGCGCAGGGCGTGGTCTGATCAGGCGGCAGGCCTTTTCGAGGATGATGCTTTTGCGAAAGCGATTCATAAGTGTGACACGCCCAGCAGGTCTCGCGCGGAGTCTCACTCGTCAGGCTTGCGTGTTCGGGTCTTAGGGTCAAAGCAGGCGGATGTCTTCGATTGATTGAAAGAAATATGAAAAGCCCTATTACGGAGATAGCGATTGCGGCAAATAGGAGATCCTTCTTATTCATAAGTCGGGCATAGCGACCCCTGCGGGTTTTTACCTGAATGGCGAATCTAACAAAGGGGTTTGGGGGTGTCAAGAAAGACAGGCCGGAAGCAGTCTTCATCGAGATTTGGCTATACATGACGGGCTGCAAAAAAACAGGGCGCGCAGTAATAACGCGCCCTCGAAGATGGAGAGGCACTGTCGATCAATCTCCCATGGCTTTTTGCTCAATCATCGCGCCGGACGCATGGGAGGAAGCGACAGCAACGGGGGCTAAAAATCCAGCCAACTCTTCGTTCGTGTGACGAAGACAGAATTCCTGAAACGTCTCTCCTTCTATTCGGCTCTCTTTGTAGCGCGCAAAGAGTCGCCCAAGCGAACGAGATAAATCTTCCGACGGCACGCGCACGCCGATTCTCCGGCCAAAGCTTTCGTGCGCGCCCACTCCGCCGCCGAGGAACACCTGAAATGTCTCGCGCTTCACTCCGTCCGTCGTCGTCACCGATCCTTCAAGCCCAACATCGCAGATGTGATGCTGTCCGCATGAGTTCGGGCATCCGGTGACGCTGATGCGAACAGAGTCATCCATCTCGACTTCGCTCGAAAGATATTCATCCAACTGCGCCGCGCGATTTTTAGTCTCGGCTATCGCAAGCTTACAGAACTGAATCCCCGTGCAGGCGATTATCGCTTTGCGCGCCCACGACGGCTCATAGTCGAAACCGCTTTCTCTCAACTCGCGCTTCACCGTTTCAAGATTGTTTTGAGGAATGTCGAGCAGGATTATATTCTGAGTGTTCGTCGCTCGAATGCGACCGCTTGCAAATCGTTCGGAGATGTCGGCGAGACGGTTCAACTGATCGCCCGATGTGCGCCCGCCGAGTATCGCAATGCCTGCATAATAAAATCCGTCTTCGCGCTGGCGGTGAATGCCGAGATGCGAACGGTCGCGCTCACTAACGGGCGCGGCTTCATCGGTTTCAGCCCGACGCAAACGGCGACCGAGTCGCGCTTCGACCTCTTCGCGAAAGCGCGGTATCTCCCACTTCTCGACGAGAAATTTCAATCGCGCCTTCTTGCGATTCTCTCGATTGCCTTCGTCGCGAAAGACTGCCGCGACTGCGCCGCAAAGCTCGACGATTTCATCGGCAGAAACAAGCACGCCGAGGTCTTTTGAAAAACGCGGAGCGGTCGAAAGCCCTCCGCCGATGCGAGCGCGAAATGCGACGGCGTCGCCATCACGCACGGCGAAGAGTCCTATGTCGTTTATCTCCGGGTAGACGCATCGCAGGGGGCAGCCGGTGATTGCGATCTTGAACTTGCGCGGGAGATTCGAAAACTCCCTGTTGCCGACGAAGAAATCATTCACCTCCCGGACGAGCGCGGTCGTGTCATACAACTCATCCCGATCAACTCCCGACACGGGACAGTTGAGGATGTTGCGCACAACATCGCCGCACGCTTCGGTGGTCGAAAGGCCGACCTCGCGCAAGCGATCAAGAACATCGGGCAGGCTTTCAAGTCTCACCCAGTGAAGCTGAATATTCTGCCTCACGGTTATGTCGGCAAGCCCGCGCCCGTGTTCATTAGACAGATCAGCAATCGCGCTGAGTTGACGGGGCGTGAGGTCTCCGCCTGGAATTCGAATCCTCACCATGAAGAATCCATCTTCGGCGGGACGTTGCGTGTATATGCCGTACCATCGAAAAAGCGGCTCGTCATCAGGCGAAATCGATTCCAGACCTGTCTCGGCATAGCGATAAATATCGGCCAGCACGTCGAGACCGTCCTTGCGCTGTTTAAGTTCCTCGATTCGATTCATAACTTCAATCTCCAGCGAGGAGAGAGTGGGCTGATTCGACGAGCGCCGATTGCGGAGAGATCTCTCCTGCTTCGATCACTCGCGCAAGAATTCTTTCGACGCTCTGATCGATTGACTCCGTAGAACTATCGATGATGATTTCGGGACGGAGAGGCTCTTCGTAAGGATCGCTGATGCCGGTGAAATTTTTCACCTCGCCCGCGAGAGCTTTTTTGTAAAGCCCTTTCACATCGCGCTCGATGAGCACATTGAGCGGGCAGTGGATGAATATTTCCAGAAAGCGCGCGCCGTCATCTGTTATGTCGCGGCGTACATCATCGCGCGGTTGCCGGTAGGGCGAAATGGCAGCGGCGAGCACAATAACTCCATTGCGCGCCAGCAACCGCGCGACGAAACCTATGCGGCGAATGTTGGTGTCGCGATCCGCTTTTGAAAATCCAAGCCCGCGGCTCAGATTCTCGCGCACCTCATCGCCGTCCAGTATCTCGACGGGAAATCCTTCTTCAGCGAGCCTTGTTGAAAGAGCGCGAGCAAGCGTCGTTTTGCCCGCGCCTGAAAGCCCCGTGAACCATAAGACAATGCCTTTTTCCATAATCTCCTGTTTCGAATCTCAAATCTCAAATTTCAAATCCGAGATTTCAGAAGTCCCGAATCTCGAATCTCAAATTCCGAATCTGAGATTTCAAATCTTGACGGGCGCGATCCACACCTCTGTCGTGGTTCGCCCGTGCAGTCCGCACTCGGTTTTCTCCCGCCCCGACCAGCGGCCTGCGCGGTCGTCTTCGCCCTCTCGGACGGCCCGCGTGCAGTGAGTGCAGCCAATGCTCGGATAGCCGCGAAGGTGCAGCGGATTGAACGGCACGTCGTTGCTCCGCAGGTAATCCCACACGTCGCGCTTCGACCATCTGACCAATGGATTAACTTTTACAAGTCCCCATCGCTCGTCCCATTCGACCGCTTGCGCCGTTGCGCGAGCCGCAGTCTGATCGCGTCGGATCGCCGTCACCCAGGCCCGGAGTCCATCGAGAGCTTCTTCCAATGGTTCAAGCTTTCTGATCTGGCAGCAGAGATCGGGGTTATTTCCCCACAGGCGAGCGCCGAAAAGTCGCTCCTGCGCTTCAGGCGTAAGCTGTGGTTTGAATGCGCGGATCGTGATGTGATATCTCTCTTCGACCTGTCGGCGGAGGCCGTATGTTTCCGCAAATAAAAATCCTGTGTCGATGAAAAAAATATCGGGGGCGGGATCAATTCTCACGGCCATATCGATTATCGCCATGCCTTCAGCGCCAAATCCTGTGGCTATCGAAATTCCATGCGGGAATTCGTCAAACGCCCACGCGAGAATTTCCTGCGGCGAGGCTTCTTCCAACTCATCGGCCAGTCGCTCTATGCGAGCCGGGTCAGGAATCGTTTGTGTGAGTTTTCTTAACGGCAGAGCCATGTATTACCTCCGGCTAAACCGCCTGCGCTTCCATAGAGCGCAGCGGAAAAGTGCTATGGTCGAACCATCTGAGTTTTTCCCTGAGCGAGACCACATCTCCCACGACGGCTATCGCAGGCGGAGCGATCTCCGAGTCTGTTTCCGCAATATCCGCAAGCGATCCGGTGAAGACCTCCTGATGCTCGAAGGTTCCCCATCGAATGATGGCAATCGGCGTCAGAGGCGAGCGGCCCGCAAGGATCAACTCGCGGGCGATTGTTGCAATCGTCTCGGCGCACATGAAAATCACGAGCGTATCGGCAGCCCACGCAGTTACAGACCAGTCAACGCTGCGACGTTTTTTTGCGCCGTCGTGTCCTGTGATGAAAGCGACGCTCGATGCGTGATCGCGATGAGTGAGCGGTATGCCTGCGTAAGAAGCGGCGGCTATGCCTGATGAAATGCCCGGTATGACTTCCCAGTCTATTCCGGCTTGGGCAAGCGCGAGAGCTTCTTCGCCGCCTCGACCGAATATGAACGGGTCGCCGCCTTTGAGCCTTGTCACGGTTCGGCCTGCGAGAGCGTGAGAGATGAGAAGGCGGTTGATCTCTTCCTGGGAAATCGACGGCTGGCCTGCGCGTTTTCCGGCGTAGATCAGTTCGACTCCGCGACGCGCGTGCGCAAGCACCTGAGGGTTTACCAGATAATCGTAAACGATCACGTCGCTCGCTCCTATGGCTTCTGCCGCGCGCAGGGTCAGCAACTTTGGATCGCCCGGCCCTGCGCCTGCGAGGTAAACCTTCCCGCTTTTTATGTCGTCGTCGTCAAACATAATTCGCTCTCTTCACGCCGCCACGAGATCGGGACGCTTCCGCGCTTCATTGACCCATCGGAACAGGTCGAGATTTTCGCTGAATGCGCGGTCACGACTTTGCAAAATGCTTTGCACTTTTTCCGACGAGAGTCTTTCGACCATGATCGAAAGCCCGTCGCAATCGCTCACATGAGGAAGGATCGTGCGGGTGAGATCGGTCGCCGTTTGAACTTCATCATCGGAGAGTTGCTCGTTGCGAGAGAACTCGACGAGTGTTGAGATCGTTTCGATGATCCGGTTGTGATCGTCGAGGAGTTTTTCTATGTAGTCGCGCCCGAATATCTCGACGAGGTAGGGGTAAAGAGTTTCTTCTTCGTAACGGAAGTGCGGCCCGGCGAGTTTGGCCGCTTCTTCGAGAATCGATTGCGCTCTGTGGGAGTCGCGCTTTTGAAAAGCCTCGACGAGATCGAGGAGCGCGTCTCGCACCAATCGGTGTTCGTCTCTGAAAGCCTGACTGAATTGATCTGACATTGTTCGTTTCTCCTTTGCGCTCGCCTTGTTGCTAAAACGAAAAACCCGCCACCGGCACGAGGCCGATGGCGGGTTTTCGAGGTCTGATATTCGAGTCTTAAATCAGTTTAGATGAGACTCACCTCCACCAAAGGCTTCGCGCCGCGCGCTTATTGCGCGCTTACAACACATACAACAACACATTGACATGGCGCGTTTCATAAAAACCTTTGGTGACTTGCGTCGTGTGAAGGTATACGATGACTCAAGCGGAGAAGTCAAGAACTTTTTTGCGAGCCTCAACACAGAAGACAAAAATTTACATTCAGATGGAAAAATCTGTTCGACAAAAACCGTTTGCTGAGGCAACTTAACTCGTCTTCGACTCGACGGGTTCCCGCGCGATTCATAGTATTGTCGTGCGCACTGAGGATCATCGAATCAGGCGGTCTGCCGCTTTGTCAGCCCGATGATCGGGCAAGTCTGCTTGCAAAAATGAAAGCCAGATGGAATTGCCAATATATCCTGAGTAGCATAGGCTTCGAGATCGCGGAATTTTTCGCAAATCCGCTCAATCCGCCGTGAGGTAAATCATGCATAGCATCCGGGCGCGTGGTCGATTACTGGCGCTGACGTTGGTTCTGACCCTGACGTTTTTTCCTTCAAGTCGGAGAGCGAATGATTCAACTCCGTCAGAAATTCCCGGCAATCCCTCAGTGTGGGCAGGCCCAAACACTTTGGGTGTTTTCGCGCGCAAAGCGGTCGACGGGCGAATAGTTTGTCTTGAGGCCAATTCGGAGCAGACTCAGAGCATCAAAGGCCGCAACCTGCCCTTAATCCGACTCACGCCTGAGCCGGATCCGTCGCGCTCTCTGCGGAAAGGATTGAGAATCATCCTGCGCGGCACATCACAGTTGCAGAGTTTCCCTGCGGCGATAGAAGCTTTCAAGCGCGCTGCTGCCCAATGGGAAGCCGTGATTCAGACGGTCGTCGCCATCGTCATCGACGTTGACTTAGGCCCGACCCTGTTCGGCAGTCAGTTCACGGATGATGTGGCTGCTGTGACCGATGCGCAGGCGCTCGGAGGCAATTCTCTCTATCCATCTGTTCGGGCTAATTTGATTTCCGGGCCATACCGGCCTGATAAGATATCACTCTACAACGCGCTTCCCCCTGAAGCTGTGCCTGTTGACGTGGGAGCGTCCGCAGGATTGATGGCGTCGTCTGCAACGCTTCGCGCTCTGGATTTGATCAGCCCCGTTGCCGACCCTGATGGCGAGTTGAGCGATTTCGGGCTGCCTCCATCTATCGGTTTCAACTCAAAATTCAAGTTTGATTTCGATATCAGCGACGGCATCGACCCGGACAAACTGGATTTCGAAGCGATGGCTCTGCACGAAATAGGTCACGTGCTGGGATTCATATCTTCCGTCGGTCAACGAGAAATAAATCCATCCGAAGAAGTCGAGCCATCGATCTGGGATTTATTCCGAGTTCGCCCTGATGCGACCGACTTCGGCACAGCGCAACGCATATTATCTTCAGGCGGGGAACAGAACTTTTATACGGCGAAGCTTGCCCTCTCAACGGGAAGACCTGACGGCACATTCGGGGACGGAAGACAGCCGTCGCATTGGAAGGACGACGATCTGACTGACAAATATCTGGGCGCGATGGATCCGACCATTGAACCGGGCGAACATCCCTTCATCACCGACTCTGATGTTGCCGTCCTTGACGCCATCGGCTACAGAACCAAGAGCCTGTTGGATCCGACTACGGTCGTCTCTTTGATTCCCGACCTGCCACAAACAGGAGGTATGCTCGCGCCGCCGCCCGGTCTTGGGGTACTCAGCCACGTGCAGTATTCAATCGCGGTTCCGCCTGACGCCGATGAGCTAAGAATAAATTTGAGCGGGAATCAGGATGTAGACCTCTATGCGCGCTTTGCTCGACCAATAGTGAATCAGGGACACTTTCCCATAGCTGATCATAAATCCGCGACCAAAGAGAACTCGGAAACGCTCGTCATCACTCCAACGGATTCTCCACCTCTCAGACAGGGACTTTACTACATAGCTGTGGCGAACTTCGGCCCCGGCGATGCGGATTTCACGGTGACAGCAAGCGTCAGCGGCGGCCAAATCGGTCGCGCGCCCGCCATCTTCAACATCAGAACGCTTCTCCGAGGCGATGCTTTGGAGATCAACTGCGCGGCCATGGATCGTGATGGTGATTTTGCAATTGCCGAAGCAAGCCTGCTCGATGGAGCGGGGCAAGCGGTCGGCCCATTATCGAGCTTCGCTATCGATTCGGGAAATTCAACACGCCTTGAATCCCAATTCGCGATCAGTGGTCTGAACACTGCGTTGACAGCCGAGCAGATAAGAGTCGTTCTGGTAGATCGCTCTGGAAACAGAAGCGCCGAAGCGCGTATTGATTTCATCAAACCCGATGCGGGAGGGCTTACCCTGACCTCGGTTTCGTTCGCGGGATCGAAGCTCAAATTGAAAGTGCGCGGACTCATCTCCAATCTCGAATTGGAAATCAACGGGCGCATAATCGCGCCGCCGCTCGGGATCAAAGTAAACGGATCAGGCAGCAAGTTGACGATCAAAGGCAACAGAGACCTGTTGACTTTGCAGCCGGGACCGAACCGTGTGCGCGTGAAAAACTCGAACGGGTGGTCGAACATGCTCATACTCAACATCGGATAGTTTTGAAGCAGAAAAATAGCGAGCGAGATGAAAAAACTTTGTGTGATAAAAATAATTTTGTTGACATCCTTACGGCTCTGAGTGTACTCTGAGCCTTCCGAAAAGCGGCGTGGTGATTTGCAGCAGCTTGCTCCACGTAAAATATGTGCTAAATCGCAACAGGATTTTCAAAGGCCCTGCGACGATTTGGCTCAGGGCTTTTAATTTTGCTCTTTTCAATTCAGCGTGGCGATTTAAGGCGACTTGCTCCACGTAAAAAACTGCTAAACGGCCCGGAGGAATTTGGAAGCCCCGCGCTGATTTGGCGCGGGGCTTCTTTATTTGCTCCGCGCGCAGGCGCGCTTCCTCCTTCGGGCAGGGAGATACGCGAATGAGTTTCATCAACGGATTGAAGTGCCGCGAGTGCGGACGAGGGTACGAAAAACAACCCATCGCGGGATGCGAAGACTGTTTCGCGCCGCTCGAAATCGATTACGACTACACCGCGATCTCGCGCGCTCTCTCACGGGAAGTGATCGAGTCGCGTCCGAAAAATTTATGGCGTTACAGGGAACTGCTGCCCATAGACAGCGAACCTGTCGTGGGGCAGTCGAGTGGGGCGACTCCGCTCGTGCGCGCTCGTAGGCTCGCCCGCGCGCTGGGCGTCGAGACGCTCTTCATCAAAAATGACAGCGTGAACTCCCCGACGCTGTCATTCAAAGACCGGGTAACGGCGGTGGCAATCAACAAGGCGCGCGAGTTCGGCCTGGAAGCCGTGGGTTGTGCCTCGACGGGGAACCTCGCCAATTCCGTCGCCGCGAATGCCGCCGCCGCCGGTCTGCCTGCTTACATACTCATCCCTGAAAACCTCGAAACATCGAAAGTCATCGCTACTCAAATCTATGGCGCGAGAGTCATAGCCGTGCGCGGCAATTACGATGAGGTGAATCGATTGTGCAGCGAGATCGCTGATCGATTTCCGTGGGGATTCGTCAATGTGAATCTACGGCCATTTTATGGCGAAGGCTCGAAGACCTTCGGCTACGAGATAGCCGAACAACTTGGCTGGCGCGCGCCTTCGGCCATAGTCGTGCCGATGGCTGGCGGGTCGCTGGTGACGAAAATTTACAAGGGTCTGAAAGAGTTCGAGCGATTGGGACTGCTCGAAGGAGATGTCGCAACTCGAATGTTCGGGGCGCAGGCCGCAGGCTGCAATCCGATAGTCGATGCCGTTCGTCGCGGCTCGAACAATATCCGCCCGGTCAAGCCCGCGACTATCGCCAAGTCTCTTGCAATAGGAAATCCTGCCGACGGCTATCACGCCGCCGAAATAATTCAGCGAAGCAATGGGTGGGCTGAAGACGTGACCGACGAAGAAATCATCGACGGCATACGGCTGCTTGCCGAAACCGAAGGCATCTTCACCGAAACTGCCGGAGGGGTGACGGTCGCCGTCACAAAGAAACTCATCTCTCAGGGTCGCCTGCGCCGCGATGAACTCACGGTCATCGCCATCACCGGCAATGGGCTGAAGACTCAGGAGGCCATCGAGATTGCGCCGCCTGTGGTCATCGAGCCGCGTCTTGCGAAATTCGTCGAAACCGTCTCGCGGCCCGTAAGCGCGTAAGGAGAAACCATCATGTCACTGAAAATAATCATACCGACGCCTTTGAGGAAATTCGCGGGGAATCAGGATTCGGTCGAAGTGGACGCCGCGACCGTTCAGGAAATAATCGATCAACTCGAAGAAAAATTTCCCGGCTTTCGCTCGCGGATATGCGACGAAGGCGGAGACCTTCGCCGCTTCATCAACATCTACATCGATGGAGAGGATGTCCGCTTTCTCGATAATCTCTCCACCGAGGTCTCTGACCGAGCCGAGGTTTCCATCGTCCCTGCCATCGCTGGCGGATGACGCGAAACAGGCTTGGAGAGCCTGTTTCGCGTTTCGTATCAGGAGTAGCCTTGCAGCGCACTCTGTCAGATTGCGCGCCCTGAAGGCACGAAAGTTTTGAGCCGCGCAATCTGTCAGATTGCGCCACTTTTCTGAGGTTATATCCATGCTTGATCTAACGAACAAGGTTGCATTGATAACCGGCGCATCGCGCGGCATAGGCGCGGCGACAGCGATAAGGTTTGCCAATCTCGGAGCGTCGCTGGTTTTGAATTATTTCAATCACGAAAAGGAAGCTCACTCGATAGTCGAACAGGCGCGAGCGAGAGGAGCGCGGGCCATCGCAGTTCAGGCCGATGTGTCGCGCTTCGAAGACGTGCGTATGCTCTTCGGCACTGCGGTTGAAGAGTTCGGTCGACTCGATATCCTGGTAGCCAACGCCGGAATATGGACGGGCGGCGCAATCGATCAACTCGACGAAAGAACATGGCAGGAAACAATCGACGTGAACCTCAAAGGCGTTTACGCCTGCTGCCATTTCGCCGCTCGCCTGTTCAAACTCCAGCAATCGGGAAACATCATCACTGTCTCTTCGACCGCAGGACAGCGAGGAGAAGCCTTTCACTCTCACTATGCCGCGTCTAAGGGAGGGATCATATCGCTCACGAAATCGCTGGCAGCAGAGCTTGGCCCTTATGGTATAACCGTAAACTGCGTCGCGCCCGGATGGGTCGATACGGATATGTCAGCCGAGCCATTGCGCGCGACGGGCGAGATTGACAAAATCCTCGCCGCCATTCCGCTCCGTCGAGTGGCGACGGCGGATGATGTGGCGGGGCCGATACTGTTTCTTGCCTCAGACCTCGCCCGCCACATCACGGGCGAAGTGATAAACGTCAACGGCGGCTCTGTGCTGTGCGGATGAAGAGGTGAAGAGGTGAAGGGGTGAAGAGGTGAACAGGTGAAAGGGTGAAGAGGTGAAAGGGTGAAGAGGTGAACAGGTGAAAGAGTTTTATCACCCCCTCACCTCTTCACCTTCTCCCATCCCCCATCGAGAAGGCGAATATGATCGTGATGAAATTCGGCGGCACGTCCGTTCAGGATGCTGACGCCATAGAAAATGTTATCGAGATAGTCAGAGGGCGACTTGATCGCAAACCGGTCGTCGTCGTGTCGGCGATGGCGCGAGTCACTGACACTTTGCTTCGCATTGCGCGAGTGGCCAATGAGCGGCGGTTTGATGATGCCGCTTCAATCATCTGCGAGCTTCGAGAGCGTCATCTTTCATGCGTGAGAGAATTGCTTTCGCCATCGTCCAGAGACTCGGACGAATACTCGCTCGCGGCGGTGGAGCAGCAGATAGACGACAAGCTCGCCGCGCTCGAAGGGCTTGCAAGATCGATAGCCACTCTCGGCGAACTCACTCCCCGCAGTCAGGACGCGATAGTTTCTTTCGGCGAGCGATTGTCGTCGCTCATCGTCACGGCTGCTTTATGGTCGCACGGGATAGACGCGACACTGGTCGATTCCCGCCGATTCCTAATCACCGATGATCATTTCACCAGCGCCGCGCCTGACCCGGTTGAAACCGAAAAGCGAGCCGCCAAAGAATTATTGCCGCTCGTCAAATCGGGTCGAGTGCCTGTGGTTCAGGGTTTCATCGGCTCGACCCCGGACGGGGTGACGACCACCATCGGGCGAGGAGGATCGGATTATTCGGCTGCGATCATAGGATCGGCTCTGGGAGCCGATTCCATCGAGATATGGACTGACGTCGATGGGCTGATGACTGCTGACCCGCGCATCATACCCGACGCCCGTCGCATCAGAGTCATTTCATTCAGCGAGGCGGCTGAACTCTCTTACTTCGGCGCGAAGGTTCTTCACCCAAGCACCGTTCTGCCCGCCGTCGAGAAGGATATACCCGTGCATATCTACAACACGCGCAATCCGTCGTGCGAAGGGACTCGGATAGTCGCTCGTCCCCAGCCTTCGCGCAATCTGATCAAATCAATCGCCTTCAAACGTGGGGTGACCATCATCAATGTCGCCTCGACGCGAATGCTTCTGGCCTGCGGGTTCCTGCGCGCGATATTCGAGGTCTTTGATCGCCATCACACTTCCGTAGATGTGGTGACGACATCGGAAGTGTCGGTCTCGATGACGCTCGACACAAGCGACAGGCTTGAGGCCATAGAGCGCGATCTGGCAGGTTTCGGCGAAGTGAGCGTCGAACGGGGCAAGGCGATTGTGTGTGTAGTGGGAGACAATCTGAAATTCACGCCCGGAGTGGCTGCTCGACTCTTCGGCGCGATTTCGAAAACGAACGTGAACATGATAAGTCAGGGCGCATCGGAGATAAACCTGACTTTCGTCATCGATGAATCGGATACGGATGAAGTGGTGCGAGACCTGCACAGCGAGTTCTTCGCCGAAGTCGAGGAGAGCGTGTTCGCCTGAGCGCGCGCCCGCAAAACCAGGGCCATTTAGTTTTTCGAAAGACAGACAAAAGAGAAAAACCACCGATGAACACCAATAGAGAAAAAACCTAAGATTTGTCTGTTTTTTTCCCCTATCATCTGTGTTTATCTGTGTTCATCGGTGGTTCTTTCCTTTCGGCTGAAAATTAAATGGCCCTATCGCAAAACTGCATACTTATCCCCTCCAACCATGCCCATTTGCCCCGATGCCAGCAGTCGGTTATTATTGGATTCCAAAATCTGACGGTCGCCAAAATGCACGGAGGGATAGAAATCAATGAGCAAGCCATTAACCAAACCATCCGGGTTGCCGGTCGAGCCTAAGAGCCTCATCTGGAACCCCAAGCCGGAACGGCTGCGGGAACTGACTGAGGAGATGCCCAACACGCGCATCACTCGCCACGACAACACCAACACTCAAACGCGAGTCGATGCCAGATCGAAACTTTCAACCTACGTCGTCACAAACACTCCCCAGCATCACGATTCACAGACGATCACCAGAGAAGAATACGAGAGAGTTTCAAAACTTCAGAACGACTACATCCGTTCCTCGGAGATGATCGTAGTCGACGGATTCATCGGCAATGACCCTCAGTTTCGCGTCCCTGCCCGACTCATAATCGAACGCTCGAATGCGAACGTAGCCGCCATGCAACAGCACCTCTATTACCCCGCGACCGAAGAAGAGCTTTCGGGCTTCGAGCCGCAGCTTACAGTCGTCTACACGCCTAACCTCGTCATGTCAGGCTATCCGGCGGATCGGTTGATCGCAGTCGATCTGGCGAACGGCATAACGCGCGTCTTCAACAGCGATTACTTCGGCGAGTCGAAAAAGGGCGGCCTGCGAATGTGGAATCAGATAATCTATGATCGCGGAGGACTTTCGCTGCACGCGGGCTGCAAGGTCATACCCGTGGGCGAGAGAAATCGCGTCGGATTGATAATCGGTCTTTCAGGCACCGGCAAAACGACGACGACTTTCACCAAACAGAACAACTCTTCTCCCGTGCAGGATGATTTCGTGGCTCTGATGCCCGGCGGCAAGGTTTACGCAACGGAAAACGGGTGCTTCGCCAAAACCTTCGGACTCAACGAGCGAGACGAACCTACTATCTACACGGCGGTCGCCAGCCGACATGCTTACCTCGAAAACGTTTCGCAATCGGAAGCAGGCGAACTTGATTTCTACGACACGTCCTACACGCAGAACGGTCGCTCGGTGGTGCGCATGGCCGATATCTCTGGCGCGCTGGATGCGCGAGAGATAAACACGGCGGATTTTCTTTTGATACTCAACCGCAACGACAACATCATTCCCGGTGTAGCGCGACTCAATCGCCATCAGGCGGCGGCTTACTTTATGCTTGGCGAGACGCGCGGCACATCTGCCGGAGGCGCGGCTGAGGCCGGAAAATTTTTGCGCGTGCCGGGGACGAATCCATTCTTTCCGCTCAAACATGCCCAGCAGGGCAATCGATTCTGGGAACTGCTGGATTCATCGCCCATGGATGTCTATCTCCTCAACACTGGCCGCGTGGGCGGAGGCGACGCAGACGAAAGATCGAAGAAGGTTCGCATACAGCATTCATCAGCCATCGTGAAAGGCATTGCCGAAGGCACGATTGAGTGGGACGAAGACAAGGATTTCGGCTATCTCGTCGCAACAAGCATTCCCGATCTTGGGCGTGAGGATGAAGACATACTTCAGCCGCGCAAACTCTACGAGAGTCAGGGAAGGATGGACGAGTACAAAGCGATAGTTGAACGCTTGAAATCAGAACGGCGCGAGTACATGAAAAAATGGGAAGGACTCAACCCCGAAATCAGCCGCGCAGTCGAATAGCAGAAAGTTTGATGTGATGATGGCTGCGCAACAGGCTGCGCAATCATCATCAATTCCATCCCCGCGATTTATGCCTGATTCTGACTACTTACGGAGATACTCAATTACTTTTCGTCCATCGAGCCTTCGGGTCTGACCGACTCACCGAGCGTGTCTCTTACCTTCCGGGCAAACTCGGAAGGCTGGAACGGTTTCGGAATGAACGCCATCTCAGGGTCTGGCCCTGCGTTTTGAAAGATCGCGTCTTCGGTATAGCCTGATGTGAATAGAATTTTCAAATCGGGCCGCAAACGCCTCAGCCGCTCCGCCAGTTCCGTTCCGCCCATTTGAGGCATCACCACATCGGTCAGCAACAGGTCTATATGACCCTCGTGTTGGCTGGCTACGCGCAATGCCTCCTCGCCGTTTGTCGCTGTCAGCACTCTGTAGCCCTGCTCGCTCAGTATGAGGTGTTCAAGATCGCGGACGGCGGCCTCGTCTTCAACCAGCAGCACAGTCTCAGTGCCGCGAGGCAGATAGAGCAAGTCGTCCTGATCGAATTGAGCGACGCTTGCTTCCCGAGCGGTCGGCAGAAAAATGTTGAACGTCGTGCCGACACCCAACTGGCTGGAGAAAGTAATATCGCCGCCGCTTTGTTTGATTATGCCGTAAACGGTTGCCAGGCCCAGACCCGTACCCATCCCTATATCTTTGGTTGTGAAAAAAGGTTCGAAGATGTGAGCTTTCGTCTCTTCGTCCATTCCACATCCGGTGTCGGCCACTACCAGAACCACGTATCGACCAGCCGCGACGCTGGGCGCAGCCTCCTGTCCTTCCTCAATATCAGATTTCTGAGTTTTGACGAAAAGTTTGCCGCCTTTCGGCATGGCGTGCTTTGCGTTGATCGCAAGGTTCATGATCACCTGCCCGATCTGGCCGGGGTCTGCTTTCACTGTACACGGCGAAGAGTCTGGCACGGTCACCAGTTCGATGTTTTCGCCGAAGAGTCTTCTAAGCATTTTATCCATATCCGCGACGACTGTGTTCAGATCGAATACCTTAGGCTGAAGCATCTGTTTGCGACTGAAGGCGAGCAACTGCTGGGTGAGCGAAGCCGAGCGTTCTCCGGCTTTTTTGATTTCCCTGACGCTCGACAAAAGAAATTCGTTTCCCCCCGCATCTATTTCCAACAGCGATGAGTATCCGAGTATCGCCGTCAACATATTGTTGAAGTCATGAGCGATGCCGCCCGCCAGACGGCCAACCGCCTCCATCTTCTGCATCTGGCGAAGCTGCTCTTCTTTTGCTCGAAGGGTTTCCTGTGCAAGCTTCTGCTCGGTGATGTCCCGGAAAACCATGACCACGCCAATCATCTCGCCGTTCTCATCCAGGAGCGGCGCTGCGCTGTCGCCAATCGGGGTTTCTCTTCGGTCTTTTGAAATCAGTATCTTATTGCTGGTGAGTGTGGAGATGGCGCGTTCCTTCAGGACTTTTCTGACCGGGCTTTCAATGACGGCCCGCGAAGCTCCATCTATGATATTGAAAATTTCATCCTCGTCACGTCCGCGCGCTTCTTCCTGTTGCCATCCGGTCAAACGCGCGGCGACCGGATTGATGAAAACAACTCTGCCATTCTTGTCGGTGGCAATGACTGCATCGGCTATGGAGTTGAGCGTGGTCGATAGCCACTGGCGGCTTTCCCACAGCTTTTGTTCCATCTCATGTTTGTAGAGCGCCATCTCGATGGCGACCCGCAGGTCTACTTCCTTAAAGGGCTTGAGAAGGTAGGCGTGAGGCTCGGTCATTTTCGCGCGCTCGACAGTGCTATCATCGGCATGGGCAGTCAGGTAAACGATGGGGGCTTTTACGACATCCTGAATCGCGCGAGCCGTTTCTATGCCGTCCATCCGGCCTTTGAGCCTGATATCCATGAGTACGAGTTGCGGCTGCACTGCGGCTGCCTTCCGAATCGCCTCTTCTCCGCTTGAAGCTACTGCTGCGACTTCGTGGCCGAGATTCTTCAACCGATGCTCAAGATCCATTGCCACGATGCCTTCATCTTCGACGATCATTATTCTCGCACTGTCCATGATAGAAACCTCCCTGGCAATTCACTGTGCTGTGGGGAAAGTCATCCTGAAGGTCGTGCCGCTTTCGTTGTTCATCTCTATCGAGCCTCCCAACTGCGCAATCAGGATATTTACCAATTGCAGGCCGAGCGATGTTGTATTCCTGAAATCCAGGTTTCGGGGGAAGCCAACCCCATCGTCCTTAACTATGAGAATGGCCAGACCTTCAACGTCCACGCCAAGCCTAACCTTGAGGTGACCCGTTCTTCCATTCGGAAAGCCATGCTTGAGGGCGTTGGAAACCAGTTCGCTTATAATCAGTCCGCAGGGAATGGCCGTATCGATGCCGAATATTACGTTATCGGCGACTTTGGCTTCCAGAGAGAGCCTGCCCGTGTCGGATTCGTAGGAATGAAGCAGATCTTCGGAAAGCGTTTTTACATATCTGGCGAAGTCTATGCTGGCAAGGTCTTTTGACTGATAAAGGTGTTCGTGAACGAGGGCCATAGAATAGACTCGATTCTGACTTTCGCGGAGCATATCAATCGCCCGTCGGTCTTCGATATGATTCGATTGCAGGTTGAACAGGCTATGGATTATTTGAAGGTTGTTTTTGACCCGATGATGGATTTCTTTCAGGAGTACCTCTTTTTCTTTGAGCGACTGCTCAATCTGATCGCGCGTCCGCTTGCGCTCGGCGATGTCCTGAATCTGCTCAATACCATAAATCGGTTTGCCGTAGGCGTCGTGTACAAGAGAGCCGTTCAACAATGCCCAGACCTCGTGGCCGAATTTGTGAATGTATCGTTTCTCGATCTGATAGCTGCGGATTTTTCCCGCGATCAACTGGTCGAGGTATGCAAGGTCGGCTTCGAGGTCGTCGGGGTGCGTGATGACCTGAAAGTTGAGGTCCAGTAATTCCTCTTCGCTATAACCGACGATTTCAAGCAAAGAAGCATTCACTTTGAGGAAGCGGCCATCCAGTCCCATCAGCGCCATTCCGATAGGCGCGTGCTCGAACGCGCTGCGGAATCGTTCCTCGCTTTCTATGAGCGCCTCTTCCGATCGGTTGCGATCAGTCACGTCGCGCAGGATGACCGTAAAAATCTTCTCGCCCTCCAGATCGAGTTTTGATATAGAGGCTTCGGCTGGGAATTCGCCGCCGTCCTTTCGGCGACCAAATATCTGGAGACGTTCTCCCCTTCGTCGCGAGATGTTAGGAGAATCTCCAAGCTCGACGAGGTGTTGCCGATGGGTTTCTGCGAAGCGAATAGGCATCAGCATATCCAATGGCTGACCGATGACCTCCTCATGCGTATAACCGAAAATCTTTTCGGCTCCCTGATTGAAAAGCGTGATGCGTTGGGAGGTATCTACGGAGATGATCGCATCGTCGGCGATGTCAAGAATTCCTGCGAAGCGAGCCTGACTCGATCTCAACGCCGTTTCTGTCCGTCTCCGCTCGGTGATTTCAAGGACGGCCCCGATCAGGCCGATGACTTCGCCTGTTTCTGATTTGAAAGGAAAATAGCTGGCCAGCCAGTCGCGGTCTGTGTCAGGAGCCTTGGGAGTCCTCCCATGAAGCTCCACTTCCACAACAGGCTCTGCTCGCTCATAAACCGGACGATAGACTTCCACGAGTCGATCAGCAAGGTCGGGGACGACTTCCCACATGCTCTTGCCTATATGTTCTTCTACCGCAAAGCCATTGATCTCAGCCATGCGCTCGTTGATGCGAACGAAGCGGTAATCCCGATCAAAGGAGAACAGGCCGACAGGCGCGTACTTGTAAATCTGCTCTATTTCTTCGAGCCGTTTTTCAGCATCCTGTTTGGTTTGGCGGAGCGATTCTTCATTTTTCCGCAGCGCCTCTTCAGCCTGCCTGCGTTCGGTTATCTCGACAAGGAGCCGTTTATTGCTCGCTTCCAGTTCAACCGTTCTTTCTCTGACCCGTATTTCCAGATCGCTGTGAGCCTGACGCAACGACTCTTCCGCCGAGATGCGCTTTGTGTCGAGCCGGTAAACGATTCTCGCGGTCAGCCAGGCGAGGCCCGTAAAAATGAAGATATTCATCAGAGAGAAGAGCGTCAGTGCGAATTCCGCGTTATAGTAACCGGCCTGCTGTCCGACCAGTTGCATCCACCCTGTCACGATAGGCAGGAGGAATGCAGCAGGGAGCAATCGCCTCAGCATAACGCCCGCAAGGCTCTCGCTTGTGACTATCGCCATAAACCCCTGATCCGTCCTGGCCCATAAAATACCCAGCGAAAGCAAAATGAATGTAACCGCCGTATGTAATGCCACAGGAGTATAAGGGAAAATCCTGTAAAGAGAATCGGCGCTGTGGAGATAGCCGAGCAGAGCGAGCAGCGAAATCGAGAGTGACACAAAGATAAGACCCTGCATCAGGCCGAAAGCCCGACGCACACCGAACAACATAAGAGCGAACCCCAGCAGGAAAAAGCTGAGCGCGGTTGCAACAGCCATTCGGCCTGGCACGAAGGTGCTGACTGCATCAGCGTCATCGGTGAAAAACAACTCGTCAATTCGCAGATTCAAACCCGTGATGTATTCGGTCAGCGTCAACCCGCCCGTCAGAATCACCGCTATCGCGCAGGCATATCCTGCATAAAAAATTCGCTGGCTCTTCCATTCTACTCGCAGGATGAAGAGGGACGCGCCCGACAGTATGAAGCAGAGCGCGGTGTTGGCTTTCATCGTGACAAGTCCCGGAAGAACACTCTTGAGAAAGGCAATGTCGAATATCCACCCGACTAAGACGAGCAAGCCGACGAAAGAAACCAATACGCTCGCCATCGCTGACAGACGCCTGAATGTCATAGAAAGATGTTTATGGCTGGTCATTCGCCGCCTTCTCGTATGCTTCAGTATTTCTGAAGAATCGGGCAGCACAAACTATCAGCTTGCGCCACTGTTTTTGAGGAAACGACCGCCGAAGTGAACAAGGAGAATGTAATGAATACCGTCGGAAAACTCAATGTCCGGATTGACAACCCTGCGCTCGGATCAAAAAAGCGCCCGCTCACAGACCGTTACATAAAAGGTCGGATACAGGATTTTTCCCCGTTGTCAGTCCAGCATTTTCTGCTGCTTGACCCTGCTTCTGATAAGCCTTATGATACGCACCGCTTGAGATGCCCCTCTCAATCCCTGTATTCGATTTTGTTTTGAGGCTCCCCTTGCAGGTTTGTTCAGAGGCGCGATGGATTTACTCGATAAACTCCCCGGCCAGATTCTCGACGGCAAGTATCGCATCGATAAAAAACTCGGACAGGGCGGCATGGGAGCCGTTTATCTGGCCGTTCATCTAGGCACGGCGCGGCCCGTCGCGCTCAAAGTAATCACGCCGCAGTTTATGGAGAACGAGGAATTCGTCAGCCGCTTCAAGCGCGAGGCGAAGGCCGCAGGACTCTTGCGCCACCCCAACATTGTCAACGTGACGGATTTCGGCTTCGCTGCGGTCGGCACGGACAGCGTCGCCTATCTTGTGATGGAGTACCTCGACGGATGCCCGCTGTCGGACATACTCAAGGAAGAAAAACAGCTTCAACTCAACTGGGTCCTCGATATCGTCGAGCAGATATGTCTGGCAATAGACAAAGCGCATAACTACGGAATAGTTCATCGCGATCTGAAGCCCGATAACATCTGGCTTGAGCCGAACGAGAGGGGCGGCTATCGGGTCAAGGTTCTGGATTTCGGACTGGCCAAAGTCATCGACTCTCCGCACGAAGAAGAGCCTCCGAGCGATTCTGATATCACGCTATCGTTCGATACGGAAACTCGCCGAGTCGTTAAGCCGCAGGAAGCCAGAAAAGCGCAGGCTGACAGGCCATCCGGCGACAAGAAAACACAGGTCATGGACGCCAAGACAATAGCGGCCATAAACTCGGACGACATCGTGAAGACTGAAGTCGTCGAAAAGGGAAAGACTAAAGAAGTGGCTGGACTCACGCAGGCAGGAGCGATACTCGGCACGCCCGTTTATATGTCTCCCGAACAATGTCTCGGCGAAAAACTCGACGCGCGCTCAGATATCTACAGCCTCGGAGTGATAACTTATGAAATGCTGGCCGGACAGCCCCCCTTCAAGGGCAATCTCTACAACCTGATGGCCCAGCACATAAAGATGCCGCCGCCGCCGCTCAGAGAGAAGCGACCGGATATAGGGAAAGCGGCTGAAGAGCTTCTGATGTCGACGCTGGCCAAGAGTCCTGAAGACCGCCCTGCCAGCGCCGCGGCATTCGCCCACGCGCTGCGCGCCAGAGGCGAAGGCGCGGGTACGATACTGCACCGCGCCTTCAGTTTCTACAGCGTGAATCTGCCCGTCTTCCTTCGCCTCTCTTTTATAGCCAACCTCCCGTTGCTGGTCGTCGTCGTCGTCTGGACGCTTGGCCGATTGCTCGACTCTTTGGCTCCCGGCGCTGCTCCATTGTTCGATTTTGTGGAAGCGTTTCTGGAAGTCAGCGGTCAGACGCTTTCCTGGCTCATCAGCATCGGACTCTTCGTGCCGGTCGTGGCTCAACTCACGATCACGCCTCTGCGACCGGTGAGGGCGAAACATTACTTCAAAATTTTCAGCAGGCGAATTCACCTTATCAAAGCGACCCTTTTGTTTATGACGATCCTGCTGCCGTTGATTCTTTATCAGGACTACGCGCTTGGCTTTTTGGGCGAAACTTTCATGGACGCAACGATAACCGGCAAAGTGTTCAAGCTGATTCTTACCACCGGGGCGAGCGTGATTGCGGATAAATCCCTGGTCGCGGGCGTAGTGTTTACGATCCTGGCGGTTCTGGCTCTGAGAGCGGCTATGCACTATGTTTTGTATGCTCCGGTGATAGTGATGGAAGAGTGTCCGCCTCTGAAATCGTTTGCGCGCTCGAAGGCGCTGGTATCGGGCGCGCGCAACACGGCGATGGCGATTCTGGCGATCTTTGCGCTGGTTATATGCTTTGACAGCGCGCTGTCGACCTTCATCGAAGGATACCTCGTTGAAACTGGCGCGAAGGCAGCGGGCGCTCTGTTTGCAGGAATCTCATCGCGGTTGCTGGTCGCTGCGGGGTATATTCTGCTCAAGCCCTTGATCGTCGTTTCGCTCGCGCTGCTTTATTTCAAGGCGCGGCAGAGCACCGGCGAGGCGATGGAGGACATACTGGGCAACTATCAACAGGAAGAACTTCCCGCCTCCAAATGGCAGGAGCGAATGATGAAGCGTCTCTCCGTGCGAATCAGCCGCGCTTCGAAAACCTGAAAAAAATATTTTCCCTCGGCGCGTTGCCTCGGCGGCGAGGGTGGATGTTATAATCGCCGCGCTCGGTTGATTTCACCTCCGCATCATAAAAGGTCTGGATGAATCCTCGAAAGCTGCTCGCATCTTTGCTGACTGTCACTGCTCTGCTCGCGCTCGGCTGTCGGAAAGAAGAAAAGACCGCGCGTTCAGATTCCATCTCTGTCGGCATAGTCACATCGCTGACAGGCTCGGAGGCTCGCTTCGGCTTCGCTCAACGCCAGGGCTACGATATCGCCCTGGAAGAAATAAACTCCGCCGGAGTGCTTGGGAAAAAAATCGAGCTTATCTATCAGGACGACACCTCGAAGGATGAAGCGGCGATGACCGCCGTCGACAAGTTTACCGAAAACCCCAACATCGTTTCTATCATCGGGGCTTACAAAAGCTCGGCCACCTTTCCCGCTTCCGCCATCGCCAATCGATATCAGATGCCGATGCTCGTGCCTTCAGCCATAACCGATCAGATCACCGCGCAGGGTTACGAGTGGGTCTTTCGCGTGTGCGCGCCCGCCAGCCGCTACGGGCGCGAGATGGTCGAATTCCTCGTTCGCGCCGCCGAGGTCAAACGTCTGGCCGTCGTCTATGAAAACACTCAATTCGGATCAAGCGTGGCCGAAGCTGCCCGGAAACAGGCTCCTGGAGCCGGTATCGAGTTAGCAGCCTTCGAAGCCTACGATCCCGGCGCGACCGACTTCACGCCCCTTCTGACCAGAGTCAAGTCTGAACGCCCGGACGCCGTTTTGTTCGTGTCTTATCTGGCCGACGCCACGCTGTTGATGCGGCAGGCCAAAGAGATGGACATCAATCCCAAAGCGTTCACTGCGGGAGGCGCGGGTTTTTCTCTGCCCGATTTTTTGAAAGGAGCGGGCGAGACTGCCGAATATACAATCTCTGTGACTCAGTGGACACCCGACGCCAAATGGACAGGCTCGCGCGAATGGGCTGACAGATATCGCGCCCGCTTCAACTCGGAGCCTTCCTATCACAGCGTGCAGGCTTACATCTGCCTGAAAGTTCTGGCCGACTCTATCAATCGAGCGGGATCTACGGATAGAACCGCCGTGCGCGATGCGATAAGAGAGACGCGAATGGATTCGATGTTCGGCCCTGTGAGCTTCGACGAAACGGGCCAGAACGATCACCCTGTCGCTATAACTCAGGTGTTGGGAGGTAAGTTCGTCACCGTCTGGCCCGAATCGGCGGCCATACGCAAGCCTGTGCTTCCCATTCCGCCGTGGAGCGAAAGGTCGACGGTCGGGGCAGCAGGGCAGACGCACAGACCGACGACGGTGACGGGCGCGCAGAAATTCTTTCAGACTGTAACGAGCGGACTTTTGACGGGCGGGATTTACGCTCTCATCGGCATAGGGTTGACGATCATATTCGGCGTGATGCGGGTCGTGAATTTCGCGCACGGCGCGCTGGTGATGGCTGGAATGTACGCGACCTATTTCGCCTTCACACATCTCCACATCGATCCTTTCCTGTCGCTCCTCCTGGTGATGCCCGCGATGTTTGCGGTCGGAGTCGGGCTGCAAAAAATATTCATCGCTCCCGTGCTGAAAGCGCCCGAACTAAATCAGCTACTTCTCACCGAGGGCGTGAGCATCCTGCTCATAAACATCGCGCTGATAGCTTTCACCGGAAATTATCTGACGATGACGACGAGTTACGCGGGAGCGACGGCGCAGATGGGCGGAGTGTCGGTGAGTTTGCCGCAGACCGCGGCCTTTGCAATAGCTTTGGGCCTTACGGGCGCGTTTTATATTTTTCTGATGCGAACCGATACGGGAAGAAAGATTCGCGCGACAGCGCAGGATGCGGAAGCGGCGCAACTGCTGGGCGTAAATATCCGTCGCATTCAATCGCTGACATTCGGCTTGGGAGTAGCGGCGGCTGGCGCGGCTGGCACGCTTTTGATGCCGATTTACTATCGCGTAGAGCCGAACGCCGGTTCGCCATTCACGCTCAAGGCATTCGTGGTGGTGGTGCTGGGAGGGATGGGAAGCGTAACGGGCGCGCTCGTAGGCGGTATAGTTTTAGGCATAGCGGAATCACTGGGCGCGGTCTACAT
Source organism: Blastocatellia bacterium UBA7656 (assembly GCA_002483445.1). GTDB lineage: Bacteria > Acidobacteriota > Blastocatellia > UBA7656 > UBA7656 > UBA7656. The sequence continues at coordinate 10,804 of DLHY01000020.1, read as the reverse complement.
CTCGACGGGATACAAGGACGCGATAGCTTTCGTGATATTTCTGCTCGTATTGACGCTGAAACCTTCGGGGTTGCTCGGCAAGGTGAAGGTGTGACGGGGATTGACTCGCAAGGCAAGAGGATTTCACCATGGCTGAGATGATCGCTCCATTGAAAACAGATGATGCGCTCTGGTCGAAGTTTTCAGAAGAGGCAAGGCGGTCGAGACAAAATCCTTCGCGACTTCTGGCCGAGTTTATGAGCGAGTGTCTCGACCGAAAAGAAAGAGAGAAGCTAAACCGGAAGACTATCAGGGCCGCGCGAAAAAGCGGTATCACTGAGGGAGATGATATCGAAGGTTTGATAAAGCAGATGAATATGTGATGGCCCAAAAATGTCAGACTCATTTCTGATTTCCACTGATGTACGCTTGTTTATAGTAAGCTCCTGCACTGCCAGTAAGAGATTTAGCCCTGAAGATCAATTAATAGAAGAAGATTTTGATAACCTTTCTCTGAGGAAGCGCGGCGAGAAACGCTTGTCGCGCTTCGCGCTGCCCGCTGCTGAAATGTATACAGGACAAGGACACAAGTACGTCAGAGATGCAGTGACGAAACTCCGTGAGCGAAGATTTTTCGTTTCTCATTGGATCATCTCTGCCGGATACGGTTTATTACGCGAAACTGACCTTGTTGTGCCTTACAATGTGACGTTCAGAGGCGCAAGCAAATCCTCAATCAGGGAACGAGGACGACGGCTCGGAATCAAAGAACGTCTCGTCAAGAATGCGAAAGGGTATGATCGGATCATTTTTGTTCTTGGTCGTGAGTATCTTGAGGCGATAGGATTGCCATTGCCTGTCGATGCGCTTCCTCCTGCGACGGCTTACATAGCTCCGTCTTTGAAGAATCGAATAGGATCGAATGTCACAGCGATCACGGTCGGAGAGGTTGAAAGACAGAAGATAGGCGCTTATTCTTCATCAGCGAAAGAGAGACGATTTCAAATAGACGTTTATAAGTTGATCGGGATCATGAAGTGATTGCAGAGGCCGAAGATGTCTTCCGAAGCTAATAAGAATTCAATATCAAGCAATCTCAGCGAACAGGATGTAAAAGAAGAGTTACAACGGCAGCCTCACCTGTTTATGAAGCTCGCTGAAAATGCGCTGACTGTAGCTGAAAGCCTGCGCGGAAATTATTTCAGGAACACTGCTGTATTCGTTGCTGATCTGCGGAAAGCAATTCGTGCTGCTGCTGAAGGGAAGCGACCTGATCAAATTCTGAGAACAGAAAATGTCGGAGATGCTGACTGGTCGCAATTACAAGGCGAAGTCGTTACCTTCGTTGATGGTGGAGTTGGGCAGGCTAAACTCTCGAGTCAAGTTCCAATACTCCTGCGAGTTGGTTCTTATCTTGTGCGCACAGGAGAGAGGAATCTTGCCGAAAGAGAGCAGTTTGGATATTACCCAGTCATACTCGGCGACTTGGAAGGCGGCAGCAAAGATCGAAAAGATTTTATAGATATAGTTCGCATAACGGCTGAATTGCTCGGCGGCCTTGCGGCGCTTAATAGAAACGCTGACCTCGATGTGCTGATGTTTCATGGCCCGCTTGTTTATCTGGTGGGCAGCTACGCGGGCCATACGCCTTTCACTGAAAGCGATATCGATATTTTTCTCCATCACTACGCCTCTGATCCTGAGAAAGGAAAGCAAATCAAGGAAGAGTTTTTGCGGAAAGCAAAGCTGGACATATACCCGCGTATGACGAACAACTCAGACGAGTGGATAAAAAACAGGGTGTTTGAGCCACTGTCATTTATGGCCTATCTCTTCAGGCGACTGATAGGTGAGGCCAAGAGTCGAAAGAAAGCGCCTTTGATTGCAGGCGCAGTCGAGCGTGGTTCTTTGAGCAAGTTTATTGAAAAGGTGTTACTTGAGCGTGTGTTTCGCGGACTGCGCGCCAAAGGCAAGCACGACTATTTCAACGATATGCACGGCAGGACCGACCTAACATCTCCGAAGGCTTTGATTGATAAACTGGGTTACAGTGATGCTCTGCTGCTCGGTATGCTGCTTGACCCCGGGCAATACACTGAACCATGGACTATAGACAAATACGAATCTCTCCATACAGGTCAACTTACGCTTCCAGGAAAATCTGTTCAGGAAGCAGTCGATTTTACCGCTCTAAGATCGAAGGATGTAGGTTTTCCTGCAGTTCAGGGTTGCTACATACATGTGTCGAACACGACAGAGCCTTTGCGAATAGAAGTATTCGAGGATATGGGAGAAGATCAGATTGCAGAGGCTGCGCGAAGAGTCTATCTGTACTCTCGTTTGTTGCCCGGATACGGTTTTCCCGTCGGGCTTGATATAGCCGACAAATATTCGCACGTCCCGAACTGGCTCACTGAAGCTTATGGCAAACTGATTCGTTATCATCTTGGCGTGAGTTTGCAGTCCGGCGAAATCAGCGATGCTGAAATGCGCCGCATTCTCGTACAGGCAATTTACATGACCAGTCGTGACTGGCTGTTTCGCCCAAAGAGTTGAGGTGGTTTATGGCGACCAACAGACCGACAGAAACAGGCAAGAAAACCGCTGCTCCGAATGCTCCTGACCGTTATGTGGGGACTATCGTTGGAGAGAGTACGAGCCGCGAGTTTCGTCTTGCAATAGCGCACGAAACTTTGCGCGAGCAGGACATCATTGCCGTTGACGCAGAATTGCGGCCAACTGATGGCAGAGAGGGCAACGAACGGATTCGCGTCTGGGCAAAGGTTCAGCGAATCGAGCGATTGAATCCGCTCTTCCCTGCCGAGTCAGGGCATGAACTGGCAGCCACTCGCACCAGCCCGTTTGACACGGTGCTTTCGCTCAGTCGAGAGATGGTGACGGCTGTCTGCCAGGTACTCGGCGCAGAACCAATCGAAGGAGGTTCGGGCGGAAAACTCGATCAGGTTCGCTATCCGCCGCAGCCTGCGACAAGCGCCTACAGACCGGACACATCAGATATAGCTCGCGTTGTGCTGGGCGAACTGGAGCAAAAACAGGATCGCGCGCTCGATATCGCAACGCTTTCGAACCGAAGCGAAGTTGATGTCAAAGTCGATGGCCACAAGATTGTCACAAGGCATCTGGCGATACTTGCAATGACCGGTGCAGGAAAAAGCTGGGCTGCACGGCGCATTATTGAAGAACTGGCGAAGAAAAAGTATCCGATCGTCATCTTCGATCCACACGGCGATTACACTGGTCTCGCAGATGTTCCCGAACTCAAAAATAAGGTACGGCGATACTACGCCAGCTTCCCGATTTTCGAGGAAGACAGCGAAACGGTAGCCCAAATTGTAAACACGCTTGGATACGAATTAACAGGGGCAATGTCTGGACTTTTCGAAGACATCTTTAGCGCAAGCAAGTCTTTCATCGATTGCGATCAGTCTGAAAAGGGGGAGAGAGAAAAGTGGCTGGCAAGCGCTGTCAATGATCCTAACATCGTGAAATTCGGTCTGCGTCCAGATATGTGGTTGCTTGCAAGGTTGGCCCAGGCTGGAGAAACGGTTGTGCGCAACAAAAGCGATGATGGCAAACGGCAGTTGAGTAACTGGGGATGGAAAAAAATAGAAGGCTATACCGGAACCGAGGCAAAGACGCTGGAGGCAGTTAGGAAACGCACTTTCAAAGCGGCTGCCGCGCTTTCGAGAATGGAAAGGACCAGTCAGAGGGTAGCACGCAATGCTGACCCTCTTCCGCTGGATCGCAAAGAACTGGTTCGCTACAACGAGATCAGCATCATCGCGCTGGCCGGATACACCGGAGATTTCCAAGCGACTATATACAGCTTGATAGCCGACAGTATATTCGATGCGCGTGTGGATAACTCGCTCTCTCTGCCGGTGCTTTTCCTTCTGGAGGAAGCCCACAACTTTGTCCCTGCGCAGGCAAATACGCCTGCGGAGCAGCGAGCGATAATGACCACGAAACAGATTGCCCAAGAAGGGCGAAAATTCGGAGTTGGTCTCATCCTAATCAGCCAACGGCCTTCTCGTCTTGACGAGACAACCTTGTCACAATGCAACTCTTACATCATCATGCGGCTGGTCAATCCTGCTGATCAGAATTTCGTCAGAAAAGTGGTCGAAACTCTCGGCGAGGATGATGCCAAAATGCTGCCCAACCTTGATGTTGGCGAGGCTCTTCTTTCGGGACAGCTAATCAATTTCCCTGTGTTGGTGAGAATGAAGCCGCCACAGTCGAAGGGAGAGCGCGAGGAAGAAGACGCTTTTGTGGCTCTGGAAAATGCCCGTAAGAATATGAAAGCAGCAGAGCCAGCAAACAGACCGGATCGCTCAAAAAATTAGGGGAGAAATTGTTGGAGATCATCGCAGGCACGACCCTGAAGCAACTTCAACCGCGCGTGTGGGACCCCGAGTCGCCGTTTCATCTGCCCGAATTGCGCGCTGTGATGGTTTCCTTCAGCGATTTTCACAGATCGAAAAGCCTGCGCGAGCGGGCGATGAAAGACGGCTTGCACAAAGCATTGGACGTTCCGAAGAGAATTAGGATTTACATCGATAACGGCGCTTTCGCAAACATACTCGCGGGCAATAAACTTCCAACGCGGGATTATTGGAAGTTCGTCAATCAGGCAAGACCTGACTGGTATCCTGTCCCGGCTGACTTCATTCCTTTGCCCTCCATGACAGAAGCCGAGCAGGAGTCGTGCTTCAGAAAAACCATGTACTACAACCGCGAGTACAGCTTTGACGGGTGCGTGCCGGTCATACATGCAGGAGGCAAGCTAGGGAAGTACATAAAAGCGATTCAGGCGCACGACAAACTGAGCAGGAAAAAAGTTCTGGCGCTTGGGGGACTGGTTCCTCAGTTTCTTCAGACCAATGGGACAGGGCCGAAGACTAACGCCATCGATTCAATACTCACGGCCAGACGAGCATTCGAAGGGAAGATACATGCTTTCGGGATTGGCGGGACGGCCACACTTCATATAGCCTGTGTCCTCGGCCTTGATTCTGTCGATAGTTCAGGCTGGCGCAACCGCGCAGCGCGCGGCATTATTCAATTGCCCGGACGGGGCGAGCGCATAATAGCGCAGTTGGGAAACTGGCGAGGGAAAGAACCAGACAGAAAAGAGATGACACTGTTGAGAAACTGTGAGTGTCCCGGCTGTGGGCAAGCTGGCATAAAAGGACTGAAGGAAAACGGCACGATAGGCTTTGCGCGCAGAGCAACACACAATCTCTATGTTTTGCTTGAAGAGGTCAAAGAAATAGAGATGAACCTGAAAGCAGGCTCGTATCAAAACTGGTATCCCACGCACGTTTTCAACCGAATGTTTCTCCGGCTGATTGATTATGCATTGGAAAAGAAGAATGATTCTATGCCTTCTATGTAGGACTTATGAGCGCACAGATCGAATTGGATGAAACGAGACGCCGCGCGCTTGAGAAGGTGGCGCGCAGACGCAAGGTGTCAGTGAAGCGCATCGTTGAGAGGGCCATTGACGAATTCATAGAACGCGACGATGACGAAGAACTTCTCGAAAGCTCGGCCCGCACAGCGAGACGCTCCGGCCTTAAAGAAGAGGATGCAGTCAAAATAGTCCGCGAGTGGCGAGCCGGACGCGACAGTTTGAGAAAAGGCACAGCACCTCATCGATGAATAAAAAACGTCTGCTGTTTATCATACTTTCAATCTTTCTGCTCACCGCGCCCTACTTGTTCGAGACGCGGTACTCGCAGCACGTTTTGATACTCGTTCTGCTCTATGTCACGCTCGGTTCGGCCTGGAATATACTCGGAGGATTTGCCGGACAACTCTCCGTAGGTCACGCCGCCTTCTTCGGCATAGGCGCGTACAGCGCGGCCATACTCGCAAGCAAAACCTCTCTTTCGCCCTGGCTCGGCCTCGCGCTCGGCCCTGTGGTCGCGCTGCCCGTAGCTCTCATTGTCGGACGGATATGCTTTCGATTGCGCGGGCCTTACTTCACTCTTGCGACCATCGCCGTGAGCGAAGTCGTCCGCCTCGTCGCGCTCAACTGGCGCGATCTCACCGGAGGCGCGGTCGGAGTGGTCATACGCCCATCAGTCTTCAGCGGCACAGACAAAGTTCCTTACTACTACGTCATTCTTGTCATGGCTGTCGGCACGGTCGCGCTCTGCCAGTGGATAAGCCGCAGAAAGCTCGGATACTTTCTGATGGCGGTGCGCGAAGACGAAGAGACAGCCGAATCCATAGGCATCGATACGACGCGCTACAAGCTGATCGCTCTCTCGTTGAGCGCGGCGATAACGGCGCTTGCTGGCGCTTTTTACGCGAACTATTTTCTCTTCGTCGATCCGACCGTCGTGCTGCCGCTGGCTTTGTCGGTCGAGATCGTTCTCATAGCGATAATCGGCGGGTTGGGAACTGTCCCCGGCCCGGTGCTTGGCGCGGTATTGCTCAAACTTTCAAGCGAAGTATTTCGAAATTATTTCGAACAGGCGAACCTGCTCATTTACGGCGCGCTGCTCATACTTGTGATTTTGTTTATGCCCGACGGACTGATGGGAGGATTCAAAAAGTTTCTGACAGGTGACAAGCGACGAGTGACAGGCTGAAGGAAACTGCTCACTCATCACTCATCACTCATCACTCGCTTATGCCTCTGTTTGAAGTCAAAGACCTGACGAAAAGATTCGGCGGACTCGTGGCCGTCGAATCGCTCACCTTTCAGGTAGAAGAGGGCGAAACCGTGAGCATCATCGGCCCGAACGGAGCGGGCAAGACTACAGTCTTCAATCTGGTCGCAGGATTTCATCAGCCCACGCGCGGCGAAGTGGTTTTCCGTGGCCAAAACCTCATAGGAAAAAAACCTCACCAGATCGCGCTTGCTGGAATCGGGCGCACGTTTCAACTCGTCAAACCTCTTCGCGGGCTGACTGTGTTTGAAAATATACTGGTCGGCGCTTTCGCAGGCGCGACCTCGGACGCGGAGGCGCGCGAAATCGCCGAAGATATTCTCGCGTTCACCAGTCTCGACTCGTTGCGCGATGCGGTCGCTGATAAATTGCCGATAGGATTGCGCAAAAGGTTGGAGCTTGCGCGCTCGCTGGCCACTCGCCCGAAACTTATACTGCTCGATGAAGTGATGTCGGGATTGAATCCTTCGGAGTCGAAAGAAGCGGTCGAGTTGATAAAACGCCTCCGCGACGATCGGGGAATTTCAGCCGTTGCCGGAGTCGAGCATGTGATGCAGGTGGTGATGAGCATTTCTGACCGCGTGATAGTTCTCAATCACGGTCGCAAGATCGCCGAAGGCCGCCCCGAAGAAGTCGCCAAAAATCGAGAAGTGATCACGGCATATCTGGGAGAATAAAAATCAATCGCCTGCTGCGGCCTGCACAAGAGCGGGCTTCATCCACACAAGTTGCACCAGAGCGTTTTCAGGCACGTTGCGCGGGTCGCACACGCCGCAGCGTATGCACGGATCGATTGCAGGACACGGCTTCGTTATCCGTTCAGCCATCGCGCGCTCGTACTCTTTCTTCATGAACTCGGTCGTCAGTCCAATATCGACTACCTGCCACGGAAGCTCTTCATCGAGCGGGCGGCGACGAAGCGGATATTGGATCCATTCGCGCATGGCCTGACGCCAGTTGCCTGTGCGGTCGGTTTCGAGAATGAACTCTGATACGCGGCGATCACCGAGGCTCAACAATGCCTGAAGCTGCGCGATGCGCGATGACATGGCTCGCACTTCGACGTTTGGCATGTGCTTGAAAGCGCGGGTGAGGTATTTGATCTTCTGATCGATGACGCGCTCAGGCTGGATGGGTTCCCATTGAAAAGGCGTCTGCGGCTTGGGGACGAAAGCGTTGAGCGAAACTATGATCGTCCCGACCCGCCCGCGAGGACGCGCAATCTCGATCATCCTCTCGCGTATGCGCTCGGTCAACTCAACGATTGCGTCGAGGTCTTCGTCTTCTTCCGTAGGAAGACCTATCATCATGTAGAGCTTCAGATTGAATATGCCGCGAGAGAAGATCATCTCCGCGATTTGAACTATCTCATCGTTGGTGAGGTTTTTGTTGATGACTCGTCTGAGGCGGTCAGAGCCGGTTTCAGGCGCGATGGCCAGTTGCTGATCGTTGCGGCGAACGAGCGCGTCAAGAAGCTCAGGCGAGATTTGATCAAGCCTCAAAGACGAGACAGAAACCTGATAGTCGAGTTTTTCAAGCCCGTCGAGGAGTTGATGAATTTCCGGGTGATCGCACACTGCGGTTGCTACAAGTCCGATCTTGTCCGTGAAGGCGCGCATCTCGGCTGCGCGGGCGAGCAGTTTTTCAGCCGAAAAGACTCGCGGCGCGAGGTACGAATAACCCGCCCAGCAGAAGCGACAACCCATCGAGCATCCGCGCGAAATCTCCATCAGGTATCTGCCGCTCATTTCGGTGTTGTCGGTGAGTATCTCGCTTGCGGGGATGAAATCGTCATCGAACACGCCGTGGCCTTCCTGCTTGCGCATCGGGTTGCGCATAGTGAAGACGCGCCGAGGAGCGCCGTTTGTCGGAATCATCTGGCTGAATGTGCCGTCATCGTTATAGTGTGCTTCGTAAAACCGGGGGACATAGAACCCCGGCTCGCGCGTGAGACGGAGGAGTAAATCTTCGCGCGACTCTGACTCTTTCATCACGCGAATGAGAGCGGGCGCAAGCACTTCGCCTTCGCCCACGCACACGACATCTATGAAATCGGCCACAGGCTCCGGGTTGAGAAAAGCCGCCGCGCCTCCCATCACCACCAGAGGGTGCCAGTCGTTTCGCTCGGAAGACTTGACGGGAATTCTTGAGAGTCGGAGAAGTTTCGGGATGTTGAGATAATCGGTCTCGAACGAAACGGAGATGGCAAGCACGTCGAATTCCGACACGGGCGTTTGCGATTCCAGCGTAAGCAAAGGCACGCGCGCGCGCTCCATCTCTTTTTCAATATCCGAGTCGGGAACGAACGCTCGCTCGCAGGTTATGCCCGCGTATGAATTGAAGAGTTGATAGACCGCTTGAAATCCGAGGTTCGACATTCCGATGTGATAGGTATTCGGATAAGCTAAGGCGATGTCGAGACCAAGCCCGCGCGGCTTGTGATAAATCAGCCCCTTTTCCTGGCTGAGTATTGCTCTGTATCGTTCTTTGATTTTTTGCATAAAAACTTCAGTCGAAAATCTCAAGCAACTGATGAAACGAAGCGGCGAGATGATCCGGCGCGGCGGCTTCGAGCGCGCCCGGTGGCGCTGGCCCCCACATCGCCGCGACCGTTCGCACCCCGGCGCGTCGGCCTGCTTCCATATCGTGGAGGCTGTCTCCGACATAAGCCGATGCTTCGGATCGCGCGTTCAATCTCTCTAGCGCCACGCGGATCGGTTCAGGGTCAGGCTTGTGCCGAGAGGTGTCTTCAAGATAGATCGCCGCGTCGATCAGATGATCAAGCCCGCAGAGTTTCAATCCGCGAAGAGCAAGCTCGCGACTCTTAGAGGTCACGACCCCGATCCGATAACCGCGCTCTCTGAGTTCGGAAACCGTTTCCCTCGCGCCATCGAAAGGGCGGGCAAGAAGGTCGTGGTTTGCGACGTTGAAAGAGCGATACTCGGAAAGGAGCCGGTCTACGAGCGCGTCGCGAACTGAATCCCATAGCGTCTCGTTCGAATGAACCAACAGCCTTCGCATCGCTTCGCGCAAAGGAATGCCGAATGTTTCCACGAGACGCTCGCGCGAAGGAACAAGCCCGACCGCGCTTTGCCACGAGTGATTGAAACATTGCAATATCAGATCCGTCGTGTCAACGAGCGTGCCGTCGAGATCGAATAAAACCGTTTGATTAAAGCTCAAATGATTTACCTGTATAGTCAGTCAGTCCAGCCGAAACAGGGATTATATTTTACCCGGCCCTCTCAGGCAATTCTTTGTTGGCTCTTTTCGTAATGTCTCAGTTCCGGGAGGTACAACAGGCTGCCAGCCTGTTGATGGCGTTGAGGTTTCTACGACGGTCGGGCAGCCTGTCGTACTTTCTCCTCCCATAACTGAGCGATTACCTCTCTTCCTCTTTTCCCTGTACCGGAAGCCATCGAATGGATAATCTCGTCGAATCGAGTTGAAATATCAGGAAGGGTCTCAAAAGCAGGAATGGCGTTTTCACAAGAAACAGTTCTCGAATTAAAAGCAACAGTTTAAGCATGGCAGAGTACAGTGTATACCGGCTGGATACTTTGTTGCCGTTACTTCGTATCCATTGTCCTTGATCAATCAACGGAAGAAGCGCCCCGAAGAAAAAAAGAATTGGTATTCAAGTGTTCCAAACAAATGGTTTAATAACAGGGCGAAAAATATCAGCCTCTTGCGCGATATATGGCACGAAGGATGCACAGTATCAGCCCGGATTGTACTGACTTAACTGATGTTTTTGAAATAAATATTTAGGTTCTGAAGGCAGTTTCCTGTTGCTTTTTATATAGCTTCCAATTATTATACGCACTCTTTTATGATTCCTGGCCCTGTAGTCACAAGGGTCAGTCCTTGAATTCGGGACGCCGGGCAAGATGCCTTCCGGCCTGAATAATCTGAGTCAAGCAGCAACAGACTCAAATCACATCCGCCCAGTGGGCGGGTTGCGAGATGGTAGGAGAGTGTTGCAATCCTCGTTGACACTTTCCGGTCATCGAAGACTCGCAAGGTCGTTTGAGCAGTAAGGTTTCAATTCTTGTTCGGCGGTCACGCTGGACGCAATAAGTTTTTAAATAATTCCGACTTTGGAGAGGGATAAACAATGA
>DLHY01000054.1 GCA_002483445.1 Blastocatellia bacterium UBA7656 | reverse complement strand
CGCCGACGACAATCGTATCGCCGCTGATAGTGACTGAATTGCCAAAATTGTCACTCGCCGCGCCGTCGGAAGCAGTGAGATGTTTGACTTCGCCCCAATTGTTTGCGCCGCCCTGATTGCGCTCGAATATGTAAGCCGAGCCTTGAAAATTGTTAGCGCCAACATCATCGTTTGCCGCGCCGACGACAATCGTATCGCCGCTGATGCTGACCGAGATGCCGAATAGGTCACCGGCTGCGCCGTCCGAGGCAAACAGGTGGTTGACCAGCCCCCAATTATTTATGCCGCCCTGATTGCGCTCGAATACGTATGCCGAGCCTTGACTACTACCGCCGACAGTATCAAACACTGCGCCGATGACCATCGTATCGCTGCTGACGGCGACCGAAAATCCGAATTGATCGCTCACGTCAGCATCCGAACCGGCTACTTGAACTTCTTCGACCCAGTTGAGGCACGACGCTGGTTGCATCTGCATCGCGCCTGTCATTGGACTGGGCGTAGCAGTGTGACTTGCGGCGCGAACCTGCTGGCGCACGCGATCATAAACGCCTTGCTGTTTCAGATAATCAATCGCCTGCTCGCCTTCGAGCGCAAGAGATTTGCTCGCCTGCCGCGCCCTCGGTTCGGCTTCGTCACCCGCAAGGGCGCGAGTCGAGGTCAGGCCGTGGCCCAACAGGTTGGAAAAGAGCAGGAGCAAAAGAGTCGTTGCAATGATTCGATTGACAATATGTCTATACATGATTGGTTCCCCTATCAAAAGTTTTACTCCTCTGAAGAGCAAGGAGGTTCGTTGAGAGAAAGCCTCGTGTGATCCGAGTCTTCCTCAATCTGCCGAATCTGAGGATCAGGCGAATCGGCTTCTCTGCCTAGCGAGTCGATGCACACCAACAGCAACCCTTCGCGGGTCTCTGTCGAGTGCAACTCGCCCGCCTCGACTTGTCGAAAGATCATTCGAGATGTGAGACCGAGCAGCAGGGCCGTGTCATCTACCGTGAGCCAGTAAGACTGTTTCCCGCAGAGTTCACACCAGGCAGTCATGGATTTCACTTTGTTAGTCACCAGCAGGCGAGAAGTCCTGATAGTGATTTCAGTTCGTTTGGTTTCCATCGTTCAGTTTTTGGGCGTCCTATGGATTGAAAGTGTGTGTTGAATGCGCGAACCCGATTGATTAGAATTGGCGCGCTCCAATGGGTCACCCGGCGAATGCCGATGACTTGCTCGGTGACAGTGCGGAGGATACTTTCAGGTTGGCGCAGGAGTCTTAAACGCCGTCTAAATTTTTTCTAAACAAACGCTAAACGACTGCTGACAGGCTGCTATGAGTTTGAAAACAAAGCTGGTTTACGAATTCGATGATTTTCGCCTGGATGTCGAAGAGCGTCGCTTATCGTGGCGCGATGAAACAGTCGCGCTCAAACCCAAAGTGGTCGAGACCCTGATCGCGCTGATCGAAGCCAACGGGCGGATGGTGAAAAAAGAAGAGTTGATGGACAGGCTGTGGCCGGACAGTCACGTGGAGGAGGCGAATCTGACGGTCAACATCTCGCAGTTGAGAAAGGCTTTGGGGCAAAGCTCCGCGGGCGAAACCTACATCGAGACGATCCCCCGACGCGGATATAAATTCAGCGCACAGGTGAAAGAGCTGCGAGTGGAGGCGGAACAACTCATTGTGCGTGAGTTCAGCCTGACTGAGATCACGATTGAAGAGCGCGAGACAATCGGCGAGATTGGAACTCTGGAGAGGGTCGCGACGAAAGAGATTGACGCATTGTCGTCGAACGGAGGCTCGGCCATCGCAGTCAGCGGGCGTCTCGACAGCGCGTTGGGCAGACACCGAAAACTGGTTATCGCTGCCGCTGCCGTCCTTGTGCTGGTCGCCCTCGTCTTCGGATTATACAAGGCGTTGCAGACAAAGCCGACCGAGCATTCGCAGGCGATGAAGCTGACCAAACTGACCCACACGGGCAAAGTGTGGCGGGCAGCCATTTCGCCTGATGGAAAATACGTCGCTTATGTGGCGCGACAGGTGGATAAGCAGAGCCTCTGGGTGAGGCAGGTTGCGACCGCTGCTAACTTGGAGGTCGTCCCGCCTGTCAATGCGTTGTATTGGGGGCTGACATTTTCGCCCGATGGCAATCATATCTACTTTGTGAGGGCAGATGGCAAGACCAGGACGGCGATCTATCAGGTCGCGGTCATAGGCGGCCTCGTTAAGAAGTTGATAGAAACTGCTAATGCTCCGTTTGCCGTTTCTCCTGACGGAAGGCAGTTTGCGTATGTGCGGGAGTCAACGAAGGAGAGCGAATCCGCCTTGATCGTGGCAAACGCCGATGGCTCCGGCGAGCGCCTGCTCGCCACGCGCCGCGCGCCGGACTTCTTCTACCCTCACTATGACGGGATAGCCTGGTCGCCCGATGGCCGGACTATTGCCTGCCACGCCGGAGGCACGGACGACAGCGGCAATTACCGCAATGTAGTCGGGGTGCAGATAGAAGACGGCTCGGAGAGGCCGATCACGTCCAAAAGATGGAAGTGGATCGGCGGTCTGGCGTGGCTGGGAGATGGCAGCGGGCTGCTTCTGAGCGCATCCGACCATCCGGCGGGATGGGATGTCCGACAGATATGGCAGATTGCTTATCCTGACGGCGAAGCGCGACGCATCACCAACGATTTGAGCGGGTATGTGGGATTGAGCCTGACTGCCGACTCCACGACGATGCTGACCGTCCAGGAGACGGACTTCTCAAATATATGGATCGTACCCGGAGCAAAAGTCGAGCAAGCGAGACCGCTCACTGCTGGCGGTTCTGACGGGCAGGACGGCGTGGCGTGGACGCCGGACGGCAGGATCGTCTACACCTCGAAAGCCAGCGGCGGCAATGATCTGGGTCTCTGGATCATGAACGCGGACGGCAGCAATCAGAAGCCTTTGACGACCGGATCAGGCGCGCATGAGGAACCGGCGGTGTCGGCTGATGGACGCTACATCGTGTACTCGGCGCGCGCGCACGACGATCTGAGCGCAAACATCTGGCGGATCGACATCGATGGCGGCAACCCGAAACAGTTGACACGCAGCGGACGCGATGTACGGCCACATTGCTCGCCGGATGGGAAGTGGGTCGTCTATACGCACAGGGTTACTCCGGGCAGGCCAACCTTATGGAAAGTTCCAATCGAGGGCGGCGAGCCGGTGCAGTTGCACGATGAGTTTACCTTTGGCAATGCCATCTCACCCGACGGCATGTTTATCGCCTGCGTCTATCGGGGTCAGGCGTCGAATTGGCGCAACAAAATCGCCCTCATCCCTTTTAATGGCGGGCCGCCTGTGAGGCTGTTCGATATTCCACCGCGCATTTCGCCGTATGATCTGATTCAATGGACGCCTGACGGGAAGGCTCTGACATCGAGCGGTGTGAACACGACGAAGATTTGGATGCAGGCATTGGATGGCAGCGCGGCAAAGGAGTTTATTGACTTTCAGTCCGATTCCGTATGGCGTTTTGCCTGGTCGCCGGACGGCGCCCAATTAGCCGTCGCTCGCGGCTCCAGAATCAGCGACATCGTTCTGATCAGCAATTTCAGATAACACCCCCGATATATTTACCGGCTCCGGCCAGTAAATCCCGCAAGCATCACTGCAATCGCATCGAGATCATCGCGCGGAGAGATCGCCCTATCAGGCGTGTTGGAGTTGTTGAGCATTATCGCAAAAGCCAGTCGCTCGCCCGCCGCGGTCGTCGCGTAGCCCGAAAGAGTGTAAACGTATCTGAGCGTCCCGGTCTTGGCCCGGACGTTACCGGCAGCCACAGTGTCTTTCATTCGTTTCTCAAGCGTGCCGTCTATGCCTGCTATCGGCAATCCGTCGCGATAAGCGTCCGACCAGCGATGGCGGCTCATGAATTTGAGCAGTTCTATGGTCGCGGCTGGGGTGACGATGTTGCGACGCGAGAGGCCCGATCCTTCTTCGAGCATCGCATCGCCTTTTTTGATTCCGATCCCCGCCAGCATCGTGTTCATCGCTTCGACGCCCGTCGCTTCCGTGATTTGAGATTTGAAATTTGAAATTTGAGAGTTGAGATCGACACTTTGAGATTGCGCGCCGACCGCGAGCAGCAACAACTGAGCGTAGAGATTGTGCGAAGGCTTGAGCGTCTCGCGCACGATATCTTTTACCGAGGGAGATTCAATCACGGCTACCTCGATCATCCTTGCCGCGTCGAGCGGGGTGACCTCGCGATACTTCCAATCGATGACGCGCGCGCGGCCTTTCACTGCTATGCCTTTTTTTTCAAGCGCGTCTTTGAGCATCATAGCGAACAGCAATGAAGGATTATGCACGGCGACGTACCCGGTAAAGCCCCTGTCGCCCAGGGCCAGACTGCCCGAAACATAAATGATGTTTTCTCCAACCGGGCGATAAACGCTTATGCGCGATGGCTTGCCCTTCGCGACCGTCCGCGTGCGATTCATAATCGTTACGAAAGACGTTTGCGGGCCAGTCGTGATTCGACAGGGAAGCCCCGCGCGCTCCGAGGGAGTAACGAACAAATCGACCGAGTTGTCGTTGATCGATAGCGCAGTCGCCGCCGCGCCGTAGTACCACTGCAAATCATCCCACTCCCACCCCGACCCGTAAGGCGGGCCGGTGAAATAACTCTCATCCGCTACGAGATCGCCCTCGATGCGTTTGACTCCCGCAGATTCTATAGCCGAAACGATTCGCTCAAGCCCCTTGTAGTAATCGCCTCCGTTCCACCGCGCAGCAAAACTCGGATCGCCTCGTCCGTAGATTATCAAGTCGCCTTTGAGCAGGCCCGACTCATCCGCCCGCGCCGCAGCATAAAGAGATGTTTTTATTCGATAATCGCCTCCCAACTTCTCGAAGGCGAGAGCCGCCGTATAGAGCTTTGCGTTCGACGCCGGATTGAAATACTTTTCAGCGTTCTGCTCGAACATGGTCGCTCCCGTGTCGAGCGAAACGATTTTCACCCCCCACGACACGGAAGCGAATCGAGGTTGAGAGAGATGAGCCGCCAGTCGCTCTCTGAGCGCATCAATCGTGTCCGGCGTCTGTTGCGCGGAGGGTTGCTGCGCAAGCGCGAGCGAGCCTGCGAGGAGCGCGACTAGCAGCGCGCAATAAAAACGACGAATGGTTTGCAAAGTATTTGATTGATTCATTGTCTTCATACGAAGCCAATCATTCGGCATAGCGAAGAGGGTCTGTTGCGCAGGCTTCGCGAAATCCTTTCAGTCTTAGCTGACAGCTATCGCACCTGCCGCAAGCCGTGTCATCGACAGGATCATAACAACTGTGAGTGAGCGAATAATCGACGCCCAGTCCAATCCCTGCCGTTATGATTTCAGCTTTGGTCATTCGTATCAGCGGCGTGTGAATCTTTAGATGCATTCGACCTTCGACGCCCGCCTTCGTCGCCAGATTCGCCATTCGCTCGAATGCTTCAATGTATTCCGGGCGGCAGTCCGGGTATCCTGAATAGTCAAGCGCGTTGACGCCGATGAAAATATCCTGAGCTTCAAGCGCCTCGGCCCACGCAAGCGCGAAAGAAAGAAAGATAGTGTTTCGCGCAGGCACATAAGTCACAGGAATGCTTGCGGCCATCTCTTCGACTGATCTCGCTTTCGGCACTTCCAATTCGTCCGTGAGCGCCGATCCTCCTATCGAACGAAGATCGATATCGCAGATCAGATGCTTCTCCACTCCCATCGCTTCGGCCACACGTCGCGCGCTTTCGATCTCAACCTGATGACGCTGGCCGTAGCGAAACGACAAGGCATAAATTTCAAAACCTTCCGATTTTGCAATGGCGAGCGCGGTCGTGGAATCAAGCCCGCCGCTCAGAAGCACGACAGCTTTTTTCTTCTCACTCATCCTTCGGAGTTATCGCACACCCCGCCGAGCGCGTTCAAGTTCTCTTATGTCCCTTGTCCTTTGTCATTGGTCATTTGTTTTTGTTGAACTATGATATGCCTTCGCTGACAGACGCGATATGCAAAGGACAAAGGGCGAATGACAAGGGACTACCAGACATATAATCACACACGCAACTACGGCTGCCGCATAACCGAGATGACGCTGGCGGGCTGGCGGGCGGTCGCGATGGAAAACGAAAAACTTCGCGTCACCGTGCTGGCAGACAAAGGCGCGAACATCTACGAATTTCTCTACAAACCGCGCGACACCGATTTTATGTGGCGCACTCGCACCGGGCTTCGCTCTCAATTCATTCAGACAAGCCCGCCTGCGCAGGGGCCGCACACGGATTATTACGAAGGCGGATGGCAGGAACTCTTTCCAAACTGCGGCGCGATGTCTGTTCATCAGGGCGCGGAAGTGGGCCAGCACGGCGAAGTGTCTCTGCTCCCGTGGCGATACGCCGTCACAAAAGACGACGCAGAAGAGATCGAAATCCGCTTCGATGTCCGCACAGTCCGCACGCCTTTTCACTTGGTAAAAACCCTTTCGCTTCGTCGCAACGAAGCCAAGCTTCACATTCACGAAAAGGTCACGAACGAAAGCGGACAGGCGGTGGATTTCACCTGGGGCCATCATCCTGCGCTAGGCTGGCCGTTTCTTGATGAGAACTGCCGCGTCGATTTGCCCGCGTGCCGCATTCGCACTCTTGCCGAATACACCCCCGCGACTTCGCTACTGAAAGCGGATCAACTCAGCGATTGGCCTTTCGCTGAAGGCCGCAACGGAGACCGTCTCGATCTGTCGCAAATACCCGGCCCTCAAGTCGAAGCGCACGACATGGTTTTTCTCGAAGGCATCGCGGAAGGCTGGTACGCGGTGACGAACACCCGGACGCGCGTGGGATTCGCGCTTCGCTATCCGGCTGATGTTTTCCGAGTCCTCTGGTACTGGCAGGTTTATCGAGGCGCGAGGGATTATCCCTTCTGGTCCTCGACTTACAACATCGCGCTCGAACCCTGCGCGACTCTCCCCACGCTTGCCCGCGCAGCCGAGCAAGGCTTTGCTCTCCACCTCAATCCGGGCGAGAGCCGCGAAATAAATCTGATCGCCGCGGCATTCGAAGGAGCGGATCGCGTCACGAGCGTGAGCGCGAACGGGGAAGTTGTCCCTTGTCCTTAGTCCTTTGTCCCTTGCATATAAGCAAAGCTGACAAAGGACAAGGGACAAATGACAAATGACAAATCAAGGCTTGTACTGTTTGACTCTCTCTATCGACTGGCGCGCGGTTTCGTCCTTGCGGCCCGACGCTTCATAAGCGCGCTGATAAGCTGTGAGAGCTTTGTCGTACTGCTTGTCGCTCTCGTAGACGTAACCGAGTTCCATCAATGCCGTGGCGTTCGCGGGAGCGAGAGCGGCTGATTTTTCCAGAGCCTCGGCTGCCATCTTCCATTGAGAAGCGCGCGAGTAAGCAAGGCCCGCGTTGTACCACGCGGCGGTCGAGTCTGCATGAGCCTGCGCGTATTTGCCGAGAAGCGGCGCGGCTTTGGCGAACTGCTGATCGAAGAGATAAGCCTGACCCAAGAGATTCCACGCGCGCTCATCATCGCGGACGGCCAGAAGTCGCTCGCCTGTTGCTATGGCCTGCTTTGCTGCTGTGGGATTTTGCCTGATCTGGCCGAGATAAAGACTGCCGAGCAGTTGGAGCATGTCGGCGTCTTTGGGACTGATCCCGAGTCCCTGATTGAGCGCGGTGATGGCCCGATCCGTCTGGCCTAGTTTCTGGTGAGCGTATCCGATGTAATAGTAATTGTTCGCATCGGTTTTTATCTCAGCGGTCGAGGCGGTCAAAACCGGAATCGCTTCGGCGAATCGCTCTGTGTAGATGTAGGCGCGACCGAGAGCGGCGCGGGCTGATACGTCGGGTTTCTGCTGGAGCTTTTCAGCGAGCGAAATGTATCGGGTGAGCAGCGGTATCGACTGGTCATAGCGTTTGAGTTGATAGTGAGACATGCCGATGAAGTAGCTCGCGGTGGCCTGCACTTTCTCGTCTTTTTCTCCTGCGCGGGTGTAATTCTGAA
This sequence comes from Blastocatellia bacterium UBA7656, assembly GCA_002483445.1. GTDB lineage: Bacteria > Acidobacteriota > Blastocatellia > UBA7656 > UBA7656 > UBA7656. Next base: position 196,810 of record DLHY01000054.1, on the reverse strand, counting down.
AAGCGTCTATCGTGTCCTCGTAGCCCTGGAGTTGGAAGTGCGAAGCGCCGATGTAGTACCACGCCTGATAGTATTCGGGAGTGGCTTTCAGCACGGCGTGGAATTCGCGAATGGCTGGGCGAAACTGTTTCTGATTGAAGAGCGAAACTGCTTTGTCCCAGTCCTGCGCTTTGGCTTGAGCGCCTGCCAGAATCAGAACGACTGTTAGAAGGAAAAAATTTTTCATAATGCTTTACCTCTCGAAAAGCGGGCGGGGATTGTCATCTCCACGAAAATTCTAATCGCCTCTTGCGCGGCGAAACAAGCTGATTCCTGGGAGCGCAGGCCGATTGCCTGCCATGCTTGCGCATTCGCGCGCCCAGCCCTCAGCGCAAATCTGATTCGTCAATCGCTTTTGTCATTTGAAATTCTGCCCCTTGCAAAAACTGAGATGTCCGAAAGATGCCCGCCACGTTGCCTGAAGAATCATCAAGACTCTCCAGAATCTCTCAATTCTCTGGACTCACAGGAATGGGCTGATGGTTCGAAGTATGTCAGCTTTGGGATATGCGCCGGCAAGTCGGGTAAGCTCGCGCCCGTCTTTTAGGAGCAGCAGAGTCGGGATGCCTCGCACATCGAAACGCGAGGCCGTCTGCGGGTTTTCATCCGAGTTGAGTTTTGCCACAATCAATCGACCGGCAAGTTCCGAGGCGATCTCTTCGATGACGGGAGCGATTATGCGGCAAGGCGCGCACCACGGCGCCCACACATCAAGTAGCACTGGCAGCGAAGATCGCTCGACTTCTTCCGAAAAGTTTTCATCCGTGACCGTGAGGGGATGATCGCGGTGAAGAGGCGTCCTGCATCTCCCGCAGACGGGTTGTTTGTCGAGTCCGACCTGCGCGACGCGATTCCTTGCGCCGCACGATGAGCATTGAATCAGTTTCGGCATATCAACCTCCCGAACTCCGGCCTGTGAAGGTTGCGCGCTTTGCGAGAGCCATCTTTCCCAATGACTTTTAGAACGAGTGTCAATGTAGTGCGTTCCGCAGGGGAAGTCAACGCGCGCATCGGCATAAATCTGGGATCGCGGGCCGGGACAGACCTGCGTTCCCGGCTTCGACTCTTCAATAGATTACAATTCCGTGTCGGAACTTTTTCCTGTAGATAAACCATCGATTCTCGTCCTGATCGACAATGACTACAGGTATAAAGAACTTCTGTTTCGTTTTTCGATAATTTGCTGATGACAGAAATCAGGGTTTGTGCTAGATTTGCCGCGTACTTAATCAGGCGACTGTTTTCTCAAACTTCCGAAGTTGTTTTCTCCCAGTGGAAAATCAGGCATTCTCTGAATCGAAGCTCGGAATTCGGAGAGCCTCAACTTTGATTGGTTCCAGCCTCAACCATCAGGCTGGTCGTTTGTGTCATAGTCGATCAAGGCTGAATTTTTCAGCGCACTCCCACTTTTTCACAGCGTGAGTGAAGTTTCTCTTGATCCTGCCGGATGATTGGGCGCAAAGGCGTTTCTGAATTCGGCTCATCCTTCCGCAATCAAATTGGCAGACAGGGACCGTTTCCCTGTCTGCGCAGACAACCACGTGCAGTACGGACAAAGCTCGAAAGGAGAACATGCAATGGCATATATCTCGAAGAGAGACAGAAAACGAGAAAAGGACAGAAAAATCGCAGCAAGAAACAGGAGAGAAATCATCGCGGCGAGGCTCACGCGGCGAGATCTCATGAAGGCGGGACTCCTGACAGGCGCAGGCTATCTCATCCTCAAGAAAGGACTGAGCGCGCGCGCCTCGACTCCTCGCGACGATCCGCAAAGCCCGCCAACGACGCCCTTCGTCGAGCCGCTGCCTATACCGCCCATAGCGCAGCCGGTTTCATCGCTCAATCCTGTGCCGATGGTCAACCCCAACACTGCTGCCGGTGAAGGACGCACGCGCCCGCATCAGGCGCTCAATCTGTTTCCCCCGCAGAAACTCTATCTCGTCACTCAGCAGGAAGTGCTCAAGAGCGTTCATCCGGAACTTCCCCTTCAGAGGCTCTGGAGTTTCAACGGTCAGGTGCCGGGGCCGACCTATCACGCGCGCTACGGCGAGCCTGTTCTGGTGCGCAACGTCAACGGGCTTCCCTTAGACAACGGCGGTTTCGGTTTGCCGTCGGTTTCGACCCATCTGCATAACGGTCACACTCCTTCGGAGAGCGACGGTTTTCCCTGCGACTTCTTCGAGCGCGGTCAGTTTTACGATCAGCACTACCCGAACGTGCTGGCCGGGTTCGCAAGCACTCATCCGCCCAATGGCGACATAAGAGAATCGATGAGTACGCTGTGGTATCACGACCATCGCGTCGATCACACGGCAGAGAACGTCTACAAAGGACTTGCCGGGTTCTATCTGCTCTTTAATGATTTCGACACGGGCGACGAGACTACAGGATTTCGTCTGCCGAGCGGCGAGTTTGATGTGCCGATGATCTTCACCGACCGCGTTTTCGACGAAGGCACAGGGCAGCTGTTCTTCGATCTTGGAAATCTCGACGGCATACTCGGCGACAAGTTCCTCGTCAACGGAAGGATTCAACCTTTCTTCGAGGTCAAACGTCGCCGCTATCGTTTCCGCTGGCTCGACGGCGGCCCGTCGCGCTTCTATCAGTTCCACCTGACGAAAGCGAGCAATCCCAGTCAGGTGAATCAGTTCTGGCAGATTTCAAACGACGGCAACCTTCTGCCCAGCCCCAAACTCGTCAACAATATTCGCATCAGCGTAGCCGAGCGCGCCGATGCCATAATCGACTTTTCGCAGTTCGCCGCAGGCACCGTCGTTTACCTCGAAAACCGGCTCGAACAGGATGACGGTCGCGGGCCGACGGGCGATGTGCTGCCCGCAGGTCAGGGCGACAAGGTGCTGAAGTTCATCGTCACGGGTGATCCGGTTGTGGATAACAGCGCCGCCCCCACGGCGACGACTCAGTATTACCAGTTGCCCGGAACGGCTGACGCGCCGCGCATCACGAGGACTTTCAAGTTCGAGCGCGGCAACGGCCAGTGGCAGATCAACGGCAAGTTCTTCAACTGCGACGATGTGCGGTTCCGTATCCAGCAGAACTCGGTCGAGAAGTGGATACTCCAAAACAGTTCAGGCGGATGGCAGCATCCCATACACATTCACTTCGAGGAGTTTCAGATACTGAAGATAAACGGAGCCAATCCTGCTGGGGTCAACATCGCGCGCAAAGATGTAATGCGGCTCGAACACAACATGCAGGTCGAAGTCTACTTCCGCTTCCGCGACTTCCTCGGTCGCTATCCGATGCACTGCCACAACACGATTCATGAAGATCATGCGATGATGTTGAGGTGGGATATCGATACGACAGGAGACAACAAAACCAACCCGTAGCCGGACTGCGCGTCCGCCGTAAGAGAAAGGAGATACTGACGATGCCAAACACGAATAGAAGAAACCTGCTTGCGATGTTTGGGCTTGTGGGAGATGACCCTCCGGCGCGGGATTCCAAAGAGCAACGCAAGTGGCTTGACACTTCGCCCCGCGAGAGGATAAGGCAACGCTACTTCCCGAACATCGAACTGACGACTCACGAAGGCCGACGGGTGCTTTTCTACGATGACCTGATCAAGGACAAACTCGTCGTCATCAATTTCATGTACGCCGACTGCGAAGGCGTATGCCCGACCATCATGCTCAACCTCGCCAGAGTTCAAAAGGAACTCGGCCAGCGGGTGGGCAGGGATATTTTCATCTACTCGCTCACGCTCAGACCTGAAAAGGATACGCCGAAGGTTCTCAACGACTATGCCAAAATGCACGGGGTCAAACCGGGCTGGCTGCTTCTGACGGGAAAGCCTGATGACATCGAGACGATTCGGCGCCGACTCGGTTTCGTCGACCCGGATCCGAAACTCGACCGTGACAGGTCGAATCATATAGGAAACCTTCGCTACGGGAATGAGCCGCTGACGCGATGGGGCACCTGCCCCGGAATGGCGGATGCGGACTTTATAGTAAAGTCGATCCTCTGGCTCGACTGGCCCGAGGAAGAGCGATCCAAAAAAGGAGGGCAGAAATGAGAAAGAATTTTGTGACAGCGCGCATCGTCCTGCTGGCCTTCGCCCTGACGCTCGTTGCAGGCAATATCGTCGCCCCGGATGCGGAAGGACAGACCAGCAGCACGGTGAAGACGCAGACTTTCGCCGCAGGCGACAGCCCCGAAGCCATCCTCTTTGACGGGGCGAACATCTGGGTGGCCAGTCAGTTCAGCAACAATGTAAGGAAGCTGCGCGCCAGCGACGGAGCCAGCCTCGGAACATACCCGGTCGGGAAGGGGCCTGTCGCTCTGGCATCCGACGGGGTGAACATCTGGGTGGCAAATTATCAGGGCGATACAGTGACCAGACTGAGCAGCAACGGGGTGGTTGTTGGAACATATCCGGTCGGCCAGGGGCCGGGCGGGCTGCTCTTTGATGGAGCGAATATCTGGGTGGCCAATCGCAACAGCAACAATGTGACGAAGTTGCGCGCCAGCGATGGAGCGAACCTCGGCGCGTTCGCCGTCGGCAAGCGTCCTGTGTCGCTCGCTCACGACGGATACAACATCTGGGTGACGAACAATCAAAGCGACACGGTGACGAAGTTGCGAGCGAGCGATGGAGCGGTCGTGGGAACCTACAGCGTGGGAGACGCTCCGTTCGGAATAGCCTCGGATGGAGCCAGCGTCTGGGTGGCGAACTTCTTCAGCCGGAGCGTGACGAAATTGCAGGCCGCAACAGGACAAACCCTCAGCACGATCAATGTGGGTGACGGGCCTGCGGCAGTCCTGCTTGCGGCATCGCACGTCTGGGTAGTCAACAATGGCAGCAACACAGTCTCGAAGATACGCGCCAGCGACGGCGCGGTAGTCGGCGTGTTTACTGTGGGGGCGAGTCCTTATGGCATAGCATTCGACGGATCGAGCATCTGGGTGGCGAGTTCCGGCTCGAACGGCGTTTCAAAAGTGAGCCGCACTTCGATATCGGGAGATTCCACTACGACCATTCCCTGATCGATCTGATCGCATTGTTTACAAAGGGCAGTCGTCAGGCTGCCCTTTATTTTTTTGCATCGGGCGATGGCGGACGGGCATATCAGTATTCCTCCCACGGCGCGCAGACTTCGGAGCAATCGGCGCGGAGCCACAATCTTCCGCAAAAGCATTTGAAGACGTGGAGAGATTGACTCTCAGGCAGAGGATTCCCGCACGCGCATCTTTGCCGTTCGACGAGTTGTGAGATAGTTTCTTTCACCGAGCCAAAAGTATGCCCAGATGATCGCGGTGTCAAGATGCGCAGGGATGACAGCATCCGCGAGATGCGGTTATATTCTTTTCTTCCGACATTGATCCGAGAAGGGGAAAATCGCTTGGGATCGATAGCCAGTAATTTCATTCTTCCGCCCGGCACTCAGATCGTCACGCTCGTTCAAATCACCGCTTCGGACGGCGCGACCCTCTATCCGCGCGGGGCCGTGGGAATCATCGTCAAATCGCCTGCTGATAATTCTCAGCCTTATCAAGTACGACTTGCCGATGAATTCGAAACCACGCTTCATCATCGGGAGATGACTTTATTCAGGCATTTTCAGCGGGAAGCCATCGAAGGCAAGCTTGCTGATTTCGATCTCTACGATTTCGTCATCTATCGCTGCGCAATCGGCCCACGCGCTTACGGGCTTGATGAAGATGAAGATGAAGCCGACCGGCGCGGCATTTATCTGCCGCCCGCCTCTCTGCACTGGTCGCTCTACGGTGTGCCTTTGGATTTTGAAAACCGCGACAGATATGAATGGAACTGGGAACTTCAAAAATTTTTGCTGTTTGCGCTCAGGGGACATCCAAGCGCACTCGAATGCCTCTACACTCCCGTAGTCGAGACGGCGACCGCGCTGGCCGAAGAACTCATCTCCATGCGCTCAATCTTTGTCTCCACATTGATCTATCAGGAATTCACCAGATATGTGATATCGCAGTTCAGGAAGATCGAGCGCGCTTCCGGCTCCCTGGAGATGTTCAAGTGGAAGAGAGCAACGCGGCTGATCCGGCTGCTGCTTTCAGGAGTGACGGCGATGAAGGAAGGCTATATTCCCGTGCAAGTCGAAGATGAGCGCGATGAGCTTCTTTCCATCCTTCGCGGAGAGGTTCCCTGGAACGAGGTCAAAGACTGGCGGCGCAGCATTCAAAGGGAATTCGACACGGCATTCGCGCAGACGAAGTTGCCTGATCGACCCGACTACGAAAAGGCGAACAGGTTTCTGCTCAAAGCGCGATATGAAATGGCATTTGAGATCGGGCAAACTGACGATGATATTGAGTCGTAAAGGCGACCGATGGGCGCTCGTCAACATTAAAAATCCATTTTGTGGCCGGACAAGTCTCTTCTGCGCAAAGGCTCGTACATTTCATCGAGAAGCTGATGATCCATCGTTTCGGCTGCCGTGACGAGTATGCGGTATCTTTTCTCAAGATAATCGACGTCGTTGAGAACAACCTCGCAGTCTGCGATCTCCGATTTATTGCGGAAGGCCAGAATTCTGGCCGGCGATTGCTCGTGATCATCGGGAGTGATAGAGCGAGCCGGAGCCTTGAGCCTGAATATATTTTCGCCCGACTCAGGGCTTGCGGCCTCTTCGTTTGAATGCGAGACGGCCTTCGGTCGATTTTCACGGGCGATGCTCAAGGAGACGAACGAGGGAGACGCGCGTCTGCTCTTTCGGGCGAGGTCGCGGGCCGTCTCTCTCCATTCCGGGTAGAGACTGGCGAAAGGAGAAGCCAGAGCTATGCGGCAAGCCTGTTGAGCTTCCTCGATCCGCCCGACGTTCATCAATTCCACCGCGAGATTGTTTTGATAATTGAACCACATTGACGGGTGCCTTGATGCGATGACCTCGACCATCGGTCGCAAAGCCTCGAAATTGGCCACTGATGATTCATAGTTTCCCTCTATGCTTTGAAGTATCCCAAGCCACCACTGCGATTGAAGAAAAGCAAGAGGGTTCGAATATTTATTCCGGCAGGCTAAATGCTGCGCCTCAATAAAAAGCCTTCGCGCAGAATCATAGTCGCTATTATCGAAGTAAGTCGCTCCGAGTGATTGAATGGCTCTTGCGCGATAAAAGGCAGGGCCTTCCTCAGACACTCTCTCGAACAAAGCACAGGCTTTTTCCGTGTGTCCTTCTCGCTTGAGACAAAGGGCCTTGTAATAAGCGCCAATATTTTCAAACTCAGGGAGAGAAAGAGCCGTCAGTTTTTCGCTGATTTTCTCAAGGATTTCCACCTGTCGGAGAAAATAAGTATCTTCAGCCAGAGACACGAGCCGTCTTCCATAATCGAAAAGAGCTTGCTTTGTAACAATTCCTAGAGATAATCCGGCAAGGCTGATTCTGTGCTGCGAATCGGTCAAACCATATTTGGAGGAGAAGGATATGAAGTCGAAACTCGTCGTCGCTGTTTGTTTCATGTTTCTGCTCCCTTTGCTCAACTCACCGTTCAAAGTTAGCCCCTTGATCATCGCTACACCTTACAACAGCATTGCCTTTGCAGGGCATACTGGACCTGGCGACCGGTGGTGCGAGTGCGATTGTCCTGAGTGTGCGCACGCGCAGCTTGCGACATCGGGCAGCGGAAGCGGCGGCTTCTCGAAGGATGTTCCTCAAAGCGATGCTCCTGAAAGCGAAATCCCTTCGGACTCAGATTTCGAGTCAGGCGCTTTGCTGACGGCATTGCTCGTTTTTCTCTGGATTCGATTTCGGGCATAAAGCTTCTCGTCCTGTGATTGAATCTGTTATTCCGGTTTGCCACTGACTGCTTCGGCGGTACGGGGGTTGTCTGTCTTTACAGCCCCCGTATTCTACTACAGGTGTGTCCAAAATATGCAAGTAATTTTTCTACCCCGAAACTGAGTGGCATCCGCCCTGACGCCCTCAGCGGGAGCAGGCAAAGATGCGCCGCACAGTGACGATTCACAGAGTATGTTTTACGGATCGCAATGCCGGGATCATTGAAGGATACATCCTGACAGGTATTCAAATTGTCTCGCCCGCATAAATCAGCCCGACCAACTCCGCCCACCTATCTTCGACCATTCAGAACGAAATGATTCTGCCTGCGCTTGCTGGATCGCAGGTTGAGTTTGAATCCCTGGGTTGAGTTACTAAAATTGATCATAACTCAATCGTCAAACTCAACCCGTCTGTGTCGACCCTCTGCAAATCGGAGCTTTTTTGAGCTTTTTTTTTTCAGGCACACTGGTTGCTCCTATATGAGTGTCCTAAGCGATGAAGCAGGGAGAAAAGGGCGATGCAGGAGAATCCGACGACGGAAAGAAAACTCGATAATCGTCTTCGCCAACTGGTTGAACGACAAAAGGCGCTCATCAACCGGATCAACCGGATCGAAGTCGAGGCCGATTCCATAGCTCAGGAACTCGACGAGTTGGCGGGCGACCACACGCTGCCGCTTTCCCGTCCGGCGAGGCGCGAAAAGAAGAGCGAAGACCTCACACTCCTTCGCGATATTGCCGAAGAGGGCGTCTCTTATCTTGAGATAAAGCCGCGCTCGGACGGGCTGGCCGACGTTCGCATAGAACGGGGCAAAGTATTCACGCTGCCTCCCGTGCTGGCAGACCTGCTTTATGTTCTGGCCATTGATTCGGGGCGCGCGAGCGATGAGCTAGTCGGATTCAAGACGCTCTCGGAGGTGACGATACTGCTTCACAAAAAAGCAAACAAGGAATTCACCCGTCGCTCGGTCACTCAGAATATCTTTCGGCTTCGCAATGAAATTCGTCGCCGGGGAGGAGCGAATCCCTTCCTGATACAGACCAATCGTCGACTGGGATTTCGCTTCGCTCTCAGGCGCAAAGCGGTGGTCGGCGGTCAGTAGGCCGAGTGCGGAATGCGGAGTGCGGAGTGCGGAGTCGATCAATTCCGCATTCCCAATTCCACACTCCGCATTCGAACAGACTTTTCTAAGGGGAATCGAAAATGGCTCATCTGTGGCTCAGTGTTGAAGATCAGCGGGCGGTCTTTCCGCTCGAAGGCGCAGCGTTTTCGCTTTCCGCTCATCCGCCGCGCCGCATACCTGCGCCGCCGTGTAAAGAGGCTCTCGGCGGGGTCGCGCTCCTCCGGGTGGAAAAGCCGGATGGCGCGGTATGGGTGATCGTTGCGGGAACGGATCAAACGGTTCACGTAAACGAGTTTCCTCTCGCTTTGGGAATCCGCGTGCTTTCGGACAGAGACCGCATCTGGGTCAGCAATGTAGGCGCGTTCTTTTTTTCGACCGAAACGCTTGCCACCGTCGAACCCTTTCCGGGCGCGGAGCAGAAAATCTTCTGCCCTCGATGCAAGCTCGAAATAGAAGAGGGCTGCACATCGGTCAAATGCCCTCAATGCTCAAGGTGGCATCATCAATCCGAAGAGATGAAGTGCTGGACTTACACCAGACATTGCGCGCTGTGTCCTCAGCCCACCGACCTCGACACGGGCTACAGATGGATGCCCGAAGAGTCGGTGATGTAGAAGCGTCGGCCAGCCTGTTCACGCGCGGAAAGCATGAAAATTGGAGAAACAGCAGGCTGGCAGCCTACTGTACCTTTTCGGAGGAGTTGTGAGATGAAGAGGGACTCATCAAAGACGGTCATCGTCGTCGGCGCGGGCGGCAACATCGGCTCGCACCTCGCGCCGCATCTTGCGCGTATGCCTGAAGTCGGGCGAGTGACTTTGATCGATAAAGATTTTTATGAGGCGACGAATCTCCGCTCGCAGGATATCACCTTGCGCGATGTGGGAAAGAGTAAAGCGGCGGTTCAGGCTCGAAGATTGAAGAAAATCAATCCTGCGCTTGAAGTTCGTTTTTTCACCGACGCGGTTGAGCGCGTGCAGGTGGGCGCGATGCGGGGCGATGTGATTTTGGCCTGTCTCGATTCGCGCATCGCGCGGCAAAGCGTCAATCAGTTAGCGTGGCGGCTCGGTCTCCCGCTAATCGATGCGGGCGTGCAGGCAGACGGGCTTCTTGCGCGGATCAACCTGTATGTTCCCAGCCCTGACGCGGCGTGTCTGGAATGCGCGTGGGACAACGGCGATTACGCTTTGCTCGAACAGGCTTATCCGTGTCAGGCGCAAAAAATCGCGCCGACCAACGCTCCTTCGAGTCTGGGCGCGATGGCCGCATCGCTTCAGGCCATTGAGTGCCGGAAGATACTGGCGGGCGACGTGAGTTTTTCAAACCATCAGGCGCTGATCGATGCCGCGCATCACAATCATTACGTAACGCGGTTTGGTCGCAATCCGCGTTGTCGCTTCGATCATCGGATGTGGCGTATCGAAGAGCTATCTCTTCGTCTCGACCGCTCGACGACAGATGATCTCTTAGGGCTTGCGGCAAACAGCGACTCGGCTTATGCGCGGCTTGAGAGCAAACCTTTCGTGAAGAGATTGACCTGCGGGTGCGGGCGCGCAAAGAAGATGCTTCATCTTTACTGCTCACTCAGCGCGGCGGCGCGGAGATGCGGGTGCGGGCGGACGATGATGGCCGCAGGTTTCGATCTCGCGGAAAAACTCGAGGCCCGTGCTTTGAGGCCAATCAATCTTCGCCGCCTGGGATTAAGAATCGGCGATATCGTCAGCGTGGGCAGTGATGGAAGAGAAAATCATTATGAAATCGTTGATGATCGAGTGTGATCGAAAACAAACGGGCGGCGCAAGTGAGCCGAAAAAAAGGCTAATCCCTCGCGCCGCAGGTGATGATCAGGAAACGACAAAAGAACGATTCGAAAGTGTGTTGTCATAAACGCGCAGTGGTCAGTGAAGGGAACAGGTGACAGGGAACAGGTGACAGGCGGGGAATCTCCCATTCTGTAACCTGTCACCTGTTCCCTGTCACCTCCTGGCTTCTGACTTCTGAGGAAAACGTTATGCAGGAAGCAACGCAGAAAATGATTGAAGCCGAACATGACCGGGTGTTCGAGGCTTTTCTCCGTCGCCAGTACGAAGAAGGAATGGCGCTGGCTGATTCGAGCGATCTCATAAGGCTGTATCCGATGGGATGGCCGACAGTAGAGCGATACATCGCTGAGTTTCGCTGCAAGGGACTCGTTCGCGACAGAGATGGAGCGATCAGAGAATCGGATTTCTTCGAAGTCGGAATATGGTTCCCGTCTGATTATCTGCGACGGGCCAATCCCTTCGAGGTGTTGACGTGGCTGGGGCCGCGCAATGTGTTTCATCCCAACATCAGCGATTCGTTTCCGGTGATATGCGTGGGCCGACTCGATCCGGGCGCATCGCTCGTCGATATTTTGTATCAGTGCTTCGAGATCATCACCTACAACAAGGTGACGATGCGCGAAGATGACGCGCTCAACCCGGATGCCTGCGCGTGGGCGCGATTGAATCAGCACAGGTTTCCGATTGACTGCCGCCCGCTCAAGCGGCGCGAGATCGAATTCGATATAGAGAAAGCAGGATAAGCAGTCGCCATGAAATCGCAGGAAAAACTCATTCTCGAATCGCTTCGCGCGGTCGCCGGGTTCGTCGAGCCTTCGGGCAGGCATAGCTGGAAATTCGCGCTGGCAAACGGCAGGCGAATCCCGGCAAGCGCGCGCCTGACGGACGACTGGCTGCTTTTTGACGCCCCGCTTCACGGGATAGATGAAGGCCGCGACCTTTGGCGTCTGCTCGCGCTCAACGCGCAACTGAACGGCGGCGCGAAATTCGCGCTCGTAGGCCCGCATACGCGATTGCGCGCCGAGATCGCGCTCACGGATGAAATCGATGCGGCAACTCGATTGACCGAAACCTGCGCCGCATTGAAAGAAGCTCTCTCCCTCGCAGAAGGCTTGCGCGATGATGGCCCCCACAGTCTGTCGATCATCTCGACGAATCGCGCAAGCCTCCCCTCGCTGTGCAGTCAGGCGGGATGGGCTTTTACGGAGCGCGATGGCGGAAAATTGGTCGTCAATCTCGAAGCGCGCAACGGATTTCATCAGGCGTTGATCGAGCAAGCGCGCGGAGGCGTTTCGATCTCGACCGAGATCATGCGCGCGCGCGGTCTCTCGCTTCTCTCGCGTCAATCGCTCGGCGCGCTGCTCCTCAGAGCATCCGCCGAGTTGAGAATGGCTCGCGCAGCGGTTGAAGAAGAAGAAGATCAATCAACCATTCGATTCGAAGCGAGATTCGATTCCGCGCCGGGATCAATGGAGATTGATCGCGCGCTTGCGGCTCTCTCGCTTGCCTGCGCGCTGTGCGCCCGCGAGACGCGCTCGCTCGAAAACGATTTCCTCGCCCGCCAGTATCTGGCAATGGGAGGATTCGAAGAACACGCAGAAGAACTCGAAGCTTATGCTTCGTGAAAACAGACGGAGGTTAAATAGGATGGAAAAGCAAAATGGAATCGGCATACAGGTGAGCGACGTTTCGGGTCAGAAGACTCACAACGTCAGCAACCTTCCGACTGACGCGACCGTAGGAGAGTTGATCCAGGGGTTGCTCTCGCAGATGAGCCTGCCGAAAAACGATGTCGGCGGAAGGCCGCTGACCTATCAGGCGCGGCTCGAACGCGAGGGCCGTCACCTGCACTCTTCCGAGCTAATCGGCGACGCACTTCAAAACGGCGACAACGTCGTGCTGCAACCTAATATCGATGCTGGGCAGTAGCCAGTTTTCAGTTTTCAGTTTTCAGTTTCCAGCCGGGAACTGGGCCAGCGGTTCTCTTCTTCTTGCTGACTCCCGGCTGTCAGTCATCGGTTTTCAGTCGGCTTCTGCAACTGAAAACTGAAAACTGAAAACTGAAAACTGTGAAGAGAGACGAATCATGTCGAACGAGTATCAGTATGTCCTTGAGTTGTTCCGCGAAGACAACACACCTGTCGGGCGGGCGGAGATCATAGTCGATTGGGAGCCTGCCGAGGAGTGGGCGAAGTTTGCGGCGCTCAGAAGCGGTCTGCTTTCCGACGGCGAAACGGCCCGCGTGCTTTCGATTGATCCCGTCTGGCACCGCGAAGTCGGCGAGCCTCTGCTTGACGGCTTCCGCGTCAATCTGGCGATCAACGGTTCGAGAGGCGCGGCTACGGATTTCACAACCGATTATTTTCACAGGCTGGCGCTTCAGGCATCGACGGCGTTCATCGAGAAAGGCAGGCTCGCCAAGGGCGAAAATATTCATTATGTCGCCGCGGCTTTTCCTCAGAAAGAAATCGAGCAGCCGGAAGCGTCGGGGCTTCAATTCACAGTCGAAGAGGTCGCGCCTGTTTTGAATATCATAGAATCTTCGCTCGGACTGTTTATGGAAAACTCCGACCTGATGGGCGAGGCTCGCAAAGAAGACGCGCCGGTTTTCATCCCGCGCCAGGTCTTCGAAGAAGCCAGCGCGATCACCCGTCAGGCCGGAGCGAAAGAGACGGGCGGAATTTTGATCGGCCATCTGCGTCGCGACCGGGAAGCTGGAGAGATTTTTCTCGAAGTCACGGCTCAGATACCTGCGCGCGATGCTGAAGCCGATCTCACTTCGCTCAAGTTCACTCCTGAAGTGTGGACTGAGGTTAGAGCGGCCATCGAACTTCGCCGACGCGGAGAAATCATGCTGGGCTGGTGGCATTCGCATCCTGTGCGCGAGTGGTGCAGGGAGTGTCCCGTCGAAAGGCAGCAGAAATGCGCGATGGCGAGCGAGTTCTTCAGCGCGCATGATCGCCATCTTCACCGGACGATTTTTCCCGGCGCGCATTCAATCGCGCTGGTCGCAAACGACACGGCGACTGATGAGGTGACTTTCTCAGCCTTCGGGTGGCGGCGCGGAGCAGTGGAGCCGCGCGGGGTTTATATAGTTCGTTAAGGACGAAAACTGAAAACTGGAAACTGAAAACTGTTTGCCAGAGGAGTTGAAACGATGTCGAGACCATTGAGACTGGAAACCGATATTCCTTACCTGCTGGATCGGCTGGTTGCCGGGGGTGAGGGCGCTGAAACCCTCGAAGAGAAAATTCGTCTCGCCCGCTATATCCGCTCTCATGCTGTTGAGACCGCCGAGCAACTCGACCGGTTTTTGATCGAGCAGATAACCACTTGGCGCGCGAGCCTCGATGAAGCGCAGGAGCATCAGCAGCAACTCGAAGCGATGTTCGAAAAGCTGACCTCGCCGCCCTGGTATCCGGCTGTCTTTCTCGGCCTTGCGCCGATGGGCGACTCGCAGGCGGCCATGGTCGCGCAGGGAAATGTGTGGAGCATCGTGAGGATCGGCGACGAAGTCGATCCCTACTCGCTTCAGGTGGGCGATGAGGTTCTCCTTAACGGCGAGCGCAATGTCGTTATTGGCAAGTCCGCTCGTTTTCACGACGCCGGAGAAGTCGCCTCCTTTGATCGCCATACCGGGGACGGGCGAATAGTGATCAAGCACCGCGATGAAGAGAAGGTTGTGTGGCCGTCGGGTCAACTCGCTCGGACGGAGTTGAAGCAGGGCGATCTCGTCAGATGGAATCATAGTGCGCTTGTGGCCTTTGAAAAGATCGAGCAGGCGCAAAACAGTTCGCTCTTACTCGAAGAGATTCCCGACATCACTTTCGACGACATCGGCGGACTGGGCAGCCAGATCAGAAATCTGTTGCGCTCGCTCAAGCTTCATATCCATCACCCGGAGATAGCGCGCAAGTATCGTCTGCGACAGAAAAAATCGGTGCTACTCGTCGGGCCTCCCGGCACAGGCAAGACGATGATCGCCAAAGCTCTGGCCAACTGGCTCAAAGAAGTTTCGCGCTCGAACCGCGTGCGGTTTATGAATATCACTCCCGGCAGCCTCAAAAGCATGTGGTATGGCGAAAGCGAACGGCAGTATCGCGAAGCCTTCCGCATAGCTCGCGAGATGGGACGCGAAGAACCGGAAGTGCCTGTGGTGATGTTCTTCGACGAAGTCGATTCCATAGGCGCGGTGCGCGGCTCTTCGATCAACAACATCGATGATCGCGTGATGCCTGCGCTTATGGCTGAACTCGACGGGATGGAGGATCGCGGCAACATAATGGTCGTAGCTGCGACCAATCGCCGCGACACAATCGATCCCGCGCTGCTCAGACCCGGAAGGCTCGGCGATTTGGTGCTTGAAGTTCCGAGACCGGACGCAAAAGCTGCGCGAGAGATATTCGCAAAGCATGTGGACGGGCGCGAAGTTTACACGCGCCAGGGGCAAAATCAACAGTCGGCTCGATTGGAAATGATCGAGGCAGCGGTGGCGAAAATTTATTCCCCCAACAGCGACAACGAACTTGCCACGATTATTTTCCGCGACGGCAATCGCCGCGTTGTTCGCGCATCGGATCTCGTCAGCGGAGCCTCAATCGAAAACATAGTCGAAGCGGCGGCCAATCTTTCCGGCGAGCGCGAAATCGAAGAGGGGTCTTCAGGTTTGCATCTGTCCGATTTGATGACCGCAATCGCCAGTGAATTCGAAAGTCTGGCGGGCGCTCTGGCCCCTGAAAATTGTCACGCTCATCTGACCGCACTGCCGCGAAGCGTGGGCGTGGTCAGCGTCGAGCCGGTTCAGCGCAAGATTGCAAGGCCGTATCTCCACCTCAACGCTGCGTGATGAGTCGTTGATGTAGCGCGATTTGCCAGCTTGCGCCACTTTTTCTGAGAGGAAATCGATGAAGAAGAACGGAAAAAGAAAAGAAGCGAACGGAGTGATTCAGAAGCTTTGCGGCGGAGACATCGAGCTTGGAAATTTCATACTCGGCAGAAAAGCGCGAGGCGGGACGACCTTCGAAGCCTCGCGGGCCGCGCTCAGTGAAATCGATGGTCTTCCCGGCGAAGAGCGTTCGCGCACTATGGCGTGCGATTGCGAAATGTGCCAACGCTCGCGCGCGCTCGGCGCAGGACAAAACGGCTCCGCATCGAGAGTCTCATTCAATCCGCAGGACTGGGGGCGGAAATATCTGCCTTCGAACGGCGGCTGCGCTTACATCGATCTTGAGCATCTTGAGCTTTGCCTGCCTGAAGTCATAAGCGCGTGGGACTGGGTTGCGTGCTGGCACGCGCTGCTCAGAATATCGCAGCGCGCGATGCGGGCGGCGAATGAAAAATTGCCGCGAGGCCAGAAGCTGCAACTGCTGGCCAACAACAGCGACGGCAGGGGCAATTCTTATGGAAGCCATTTGAATTTTCTCATCAGCCGTCGGGCGTGGGACAACATCTTTCATCGACGGATTCACCACATGCTCTATCTCGCCTCGTTTCAGGCGTCGAGCATCGTCTACACCGGCCAGGGCAAAGTGGGAAGCGAAAACGGCGCTGCGGATGTCGAGTTTCAGTTGTCGCAGCGCGCTGATTTCTTCGAGCGGCTCGTAGGATCGCAGACGACGAGCAATCGCCCGATAGTCAACAGCCGAGACGAATCTCTTTGCGGCGAGATGGAAGAGATGGCCCGTCTGCATGTGATTTTTTTCGACAACACGCTCTGCCACGTGGCGACGCTTCTGAAGGTCGGCGTGATGCAGATCATTTTATCGATGATCGAAGCCGGACGGGTGAATGTGAATCTGATGCTCGATGATCCGGTCGAATCGCTCACCCGTTGGAGTCACGACCCCTGGCTTGAAACCCGCGCAGCGATGACTTCGGGAAAGAAACTCACGGCGGTCGAGCTTCAGCTTCTCTTCCTCGAAGAAGCGAAGGAGTTTGTCGCGAGCGGCGCTTGCGACGGAGCGGTTCCGCGCGCAGAAGAAATCATCGCGCTGTGGGAAGACACTTTGCTCAAACTCGCGGCGAAAGATTTTGACGCGCTCACGTCGAGGCTCGACTGGGTGTTGAAGAGATCGATTCTTGAGCAGGTCATCGCGGAGCGACCGGAATTAAATTGGGATTCGCCGGAGATAAAGCACCTTGATCATCTCTATTCGAGCCTCGATGAAGAAGAGGGGCTTTACTGGGCTTACGAGCATGGCGGGCTGGTAGAGCGCGTCATCAATGATGACCGCATAGAGCATTTCACCGTGAGTCCGCCCGAAGACACGCGAGCGTGGACGAGAGCGATGCTGCTCCGCTCGGTCGAGCGTGATGCTATCGATGATGTCGATTGGGATGAGATCAGATTTCGCGTCGAGGCTCAGAGGTTTCGCGCAAGGTATCGCAGGTTTGAAATGGCGAACCCTCTCGGAATGACAAGAGCGGAGACGGAAAGCGCATTCGAAGCGAGTGAAACGCTCGATGAATTGCTCGACGCGCTCGAAGCGCAAAGCGAAGAGAGTATGGCGCAAGCAGTGCAGTGAGTGAGGGTCGAGTGAAAGTTATAGCGGCATTCAAATGGATGAACAGGAAACTCTCTCATTAACACCGCGATTGATCGCGGTGTTAGACAATGTGCGGAGGACAGACAACTGTTTTAACAGTTTCCCTCCACCGATCTTTAATTCGTCGGCTGGTCGTCAGGCGCGCAGATATTACATCTGCGCGGGCAGAAAAACTGTTAAAACAGTTTAGGGTTGAGGTCTCTCGTTTTTTCACCGCGATCAATCGCGGTGTTAATGAGAAGGTCGCGCTCCTGATGTATTCAATCTGTTCATACATCTGCATACCGCTGTAAGAAGACATTTTTGAACAGGAGGCAATGATTATGAGGATTCGTGAATTAACGAGTGATGACGATGATAAGCCTGGATCGCCTGCGGGCATCTCTAATCTCAATCGCGCGAGAGAGACAGGAAGCAATCTGATTCGCGCGGGCGCCGACGCAATCAATCGCGCGCTGTCTGCAAACAGTCAGGCGTTTCTCGAATCGGTGAAACAACAGGGAGGCCAGTGATGCACGCCCGTCTTATGGGAGTCGAAACCGAATACGCAGTCAGCGGGATTTCGCTGGAGTATTTCGAATTCAATCCCGAAGACTTCGTGTATCGAATCATCGACCTGACGGCCTCCCGGCATCGCGCTCTGCCCGATATGGGCGAGGGGATTTTCCTCGAAAACAGTTCGCGGCTTTACGTCGATTATGGGTTGCACCCGGAGTTGAGCACCCCCGAATGCGACGACCCGCGCGATCTGGTTCGCTACATTCTGGCCGGGGAGCAGATACTCGCTTCCGCCGTCGATCAGACGGGCAGAGAAAAAGGCATCGAGCCGATGATTTTCAAATGCAACATCGACTATAGCGGCACTAACTCAACCTGGGGTTGCCATGAATCTCATCTGCACCGGATGGCGACTATGGAATTGTCCCGGCAGATAATACCGCATCTCGTCTCGCGGTTGATTTACACAGGAGCGGGCGGATTCAACTCGCTCGCTCCCGGAGTTGAGTTTACTATCTCTCCGCGGACGCCGCACCTTACGGCGGTTACGTCCGAGAACTCAACTTCGTATCGCGGCATTTTTCACACGAAGGACGAATCTCTGAGCCGTGAAGGTTATCATCGCCTGCATCTGCTGTGCGGCGAGAGCCTCTGCTCTGAGACGGCGATGTTTCTAAAAGCCGGGACGACTGCGCTCATCGTGGCGATGGCCGAAGCCGGTCTTCGTCCCGGCGAAGCGGTGGGGATCGAATATCCTCTCGACGCGCTCCGGGCTTTTTCAAGCGACACAGGATGCGCAAAGACGGTGATGACGACGGACGGTAAATACCTGACCGCTCTTGAGATTCAGTGTCATTACCTCGATCTGGCGGAAAAGCACGCAGGCGAAAGTTTCATGCCCGCGTGGGCCGAAGACGTATGCCGCGAGTGGCGAAGAGTGTTGAACCATCTGCTCGACGATCCTCTCTCGATGGACACGACTCTGGACTGGGCCATCAAGCTGTCGCTTTACAAAAACCATGCGCGCTCGCGCGGGGTCGATTGGGACAGGCTTCAATACTGGAATTACCCGCTTCGAAAGCTAAATCGCGCGCTCGAAGAGAAGCTGCATTATAATCGCCAGTTTACGGTTGAGTTCCTGCTGGGCAGCGACAGCCCCGTTCGGGATGAAGTCAACCTGCTCACTCCCTTTCTGCAAAGCCACGAGTTGAGTTGGGACGAACTCAACTCGATACTTGCTCTGAGGCAGGAATTATTCGAGATCGATACTCGATTCAGCCAGCTTGGGGGCAAAGGGATTTTCTCTGAGCTTGACCGGGCCGGCGTTCTCACGCATCACGTCGAAGGCATCGACCACATCGACGAGGCTATGAGCGATCCTCCTCCGCGCCATCGCGCCCGCGTTCGAGGTCAGGCCATAAAGCGATTGAGCGGAGACAACAGCCGCTACAAATGCGACTGGTCGGGCATCTGGGATTTCGACATAGAACGATATCTCGACCTCTCAGACCCCTTCGAAACCCGCGAGCGATGGACGGCGATGCCTAAATGAAAAGTGTGGAGTCTGGAGTCGAGAGTCTGGAGTCCGCCTTATGAACTCACGACTCCAGACTCCAGACTCCAGACTCCAGACTTATGATTGAGCTTGAAAAAAATCTGTCGAAGAAATTGCGCGAGCTTCGCGTGAGAGTGGAAACGCCTGATGGCGATACGGTGCTGATGCGCGATGTGCCGACGAATGCAGACTTCTTCAATAAGCCGCGGACTAATCTGCTCATCAAGCGACCCCGCGAGGGGATGCCTTATGTCGTGTGCGTCGACGAAGACCTCAGCTACCGGGGCGACGACCTTTCGCTTGCGCGCGCATTCGCCGGAGCGAGCGTCGAGCAGGGCTGGCGCGCGCTTTACGTCCGAGCAGACCTCAAGGATTCACGCCGCGCAGTTGAAGAAGCTCTCGCGTCACTTGGCTTCGACGGTCGCGCGCCCTGCCTGTTTTCCCCGCAGGCTACCGGAGCAAAAAACAAAGAAAGTCTTCTTGCGATATTCGGCGTTGACCTGTCCGAGAGGTCGGACGAGCCTACGGTGGGGCGCGAAGATCAGGCCGAGCTTGCAGCCTCGTGCGCGATTGCATGGCAGAGGCGACTGGCTTTGATCGTGGGCGAGGCGGGCGTGGGTAAGACGAATCTGCTTTATGAAGTCGCGCGCCGCCTGCGAGCTTTGCCCTGTGAGTTTCAAGTTGTGTGTGTGGATGTGGGAGTCTTGTTTGCCGGGACGCTGTTCGATTCCGAAAGAGAGAATCTGCTCTCGAAGCTTCTGGATGAAGCGACGGAAGAGAAACAGACGGTTGTAGCTTTAGAGCATATCGAGCTTGCCGTCTCACTTGCGCCGCAGGGCGCTTTGCTTTTGGCTCGTGCGATTGATCGCGGAGCAAGACTGATCGGCACGACTCTGCCCGCTCTTGCAGCGAGGCTTGAGACACCGACCATTGCGAGGCGTGTGCAGATGATAGAGCTTGGCGAGTTGAGTTTGTCTGAATCGGAGAGGGTTATACTGGCCCTCATGGATTCAATCGCGCTGCATCACTGTGTCGAGATAGATGATGATGTGGCGCTGTCGGCTATAGATCATTCGCTCTCACTAGCAGGACGATTGCCCGCAAAGGCTATTTCGCTGCTCGATGCGGCGGCAGCGAGAGCTTTGCTTGCAGGGGAGACGGAGTTGAGTTCCTATCACCTTCGCGCGACTGCTTCCTCATTTCGTCAATCTGATATTTGATGCTCTTGCCTGAGCGCTGAAGCGGATTTAGAATGCGCCTCGACGTGAAGCTGCGCGTCCGGTTCTTCACTCATAACAGAAGCGAGCGCATCATGAATCGAATACAAATCTCATCTTTTGACGAAATCGAAGAAGAGTTCATCCGCCGCGCTCACGCTGCGGTGTGGTGCAGCATGGCGACCCTCGACACGCGCAATCGTTTGCGCTCGCGCATCATGCATCCCTTCTGGGAAGGCGCTGTCGGGTGGGTTGCGACTCGCCGAGGCTCGCTCAAAGCGAAGCACCTCGCTCACAGTCCTTACGTTTCGCTGGCTTACATCGCGGACATCGCACGGCCCGTTTACGCGGATTGCGTCGCGGAGTGGGATGACAGCGTGGAGAGCAAGCAGTATGTTTGGGAAAAGTTTTATTCATCGCCGCCGCCACTCGGTTACGATCCCGCGCCAATATTTCACAGCCTCGATCACGCGGATTACGGAGTGCTGCGTCTTACGCCGTGGCGAATAGAGTTGTCCGATCTGCCGAATGAAGTGAAGGTGTGGCAGATGTAGGCGCTGATCGATCTTGCCTCGGAGTTCGCTCAGATGAAAGCAGAGGCTTCACAGTATAGCAGAGAGCTTGAAGAGTGGCTGCGTTTCCTGCGCGCAGAAAGCCATGTGCTGCGTGAACGCCCGCAGTTGCTTTTTCAGCAGGCAGCCAACCAGCCCGATTCGACTGCGCCCTCTCAGATGGCGCAACGCAGGTTTGAAGCGGGGCGCGAGAAGAGGCCGTGGCTGAGATGGATCAACAAGCCGCAGGGGCGCAACCCATGCCTGCTGACGATAACCGGCCACGCTGGCATTGTCACATCGTCCGCCTACTCGCCCGACGGAAGATTCATAGTCTCAGGGTCAACCGACTCGGCGCTTAAATTATGGGAGGCCGAAACGGGGAAGGAAATCGCCACACTGGCTGGACACACCGACGCTGTCACTGCCTGCGCCTACTCGCCTGATGGCCGTGTAATCCTGTCCGGGTCGGCAGATAAGACGTTGAAGCTGTGGGATGCAGAGACGGGAGATTTAATAACTACGCTGACCGGCCACACCAGGCGCGTCACGTCCTGCGCCTTTCTGGCCGAGGGTCGAAGCCTCATATCTGCCTCCCCTGACAGAACTCTCAGACTATGGGACGCAGAGACGGGCGCGCAGATAGGCGCGTGGCCCGACTCGCACAGGCCCCCGATCAAATTCGCGCTCTCGCCGGATGGGCAGCAGATTGCATCTGCATTAAGCAACGAGACTGTCAGCTTATGGGATACCGAGAGCGGAGAAGAAGTCGCTGTTCTCATCGGCCATGAACAGGATGTCAGCGCCTGCGCTTTTTCGCCCGACGGGCGGCGACTCGTCTCCGGCTCGCGGGATGCGACGCTCAAGATATGGGATCTGGAGGCAAGGTCAGAAGTCGGGACGCTACAAGGACACGTTGATGGCATAACGGCCTGCGCTTATTCGCTCGACGGAAGCAGAATCGTTTCTGGCTCGCAGGATAATACTCTAAAGCTCTGGGACGCGGAGGGCGGGGCAGAGATCGCCTCGTGGGCCGGACACGCCGACAAGGTGACGGCTTGCGCCTTCTCTCCCGACGGGACACGAATCGTGTCGGCGTCATACGACCGGACGCTCAAGGTGTGGGATGTGAGAGGCGAGTCGGCGGAGTGGGCCGCGCACTGGTCTGAGGTCACGGCGTGCGCCTTTGCGCCGTCCGGCGAAGTCTTCGCGTCAGCAGGCAAAGACCACAAGCTCAAAGTCTGGAACACTGAGAGCGGTGGCGTAGTAGCAACGCTGGATACAAATATCCTGAAGGACCGCGGCCACTTTAATGCTGTTACAGCCTGCGCTTTTTCGCCGGATGCAGAGAAACTCATCTCGGCATCTGATGACAAACGGCTCAAGGTGTGGGACTGGCCCGCTGAGGTGGAGGTCTTTACTCTTGTTGGTCACGAAGGGGCGGTTAAATCCTGTGCTTATTCGCCCGATGGCGCGCGGATCGCGTCTGCGGCGTGGAGTGATTCGGGCTGGCGCGGGACGCTCAGGCTGTGGGACGCGCACAGCGGGACGCTGGTGGCTGAATACCCTTGCTTCGATTCTGCGTTCAGCTTCTCGCCTGACGGGCGGAGGATCGTCTACGCACCGGACAACGATACCTTCGCGGTTTTGGACGCCGCAACAGGAGAAGAAGTCTCTACTTTTAAGGGCCACGCGAGCAATGTGACGGCGTGCGCCTTCTCGCCCGATGGTCGTCTTATCGCTTCCGGCGCTTTCGATTCAACCGTCAGGTTATGGGGCGCCGAAACCGGCTCGGAGATCAAAACGCTGGCAGAGCGTGGCGGCAACTCAACAGGCTGCGCCTTTCTGCCTGACGGTCGGCGCATCATCTCCGCCTCATGGCCTCCAAGCCTTCATGTGTGGGAGGCGCGCACAGGCGCTGAGATATTGAACCTCGCTGCTGGCTCGTCCTGGGGCAGAGCCTACGCCTTCTCTTCCGACGGCAGAAGGCTTGTCTCAGGCGGGCCAGATGGTATGTTCAAAGTCTGGAACGCGGAGACAGGAAACGAGCTTGGCTGCTTTTTTCAAAATGACGAATTGAGCGCAGTCGCCGTGCGGCCCGATGGACGATGCTTTGCCGCAGGGGACAAAAGCGGCAACGTCTATCTCCTGCGCCTGGCAGGGAGCGAGCCGGGATCGCCCGTCCTTACACCTGCGTTCCTGTACCTGTTCGCTGACAGTCGGTGGGCCGTTGCGCCGACCGCGCTTTGCGGGTGGTGCGGTCAGCGATTCATCCCGGCGCGCGCCCTTCTGGACACAATTTGCGGCATTGCGAGAGACACAAATCTCTCCGCTCAGGACTCTCCATGTCTCAAACTCCCCCCGGAAGCATGGGGAGACCTGCGGTTGTCGTCCGAGTGTCCGCAGTGCCGTCAGCCGTTGAGGTTCAATCCTTTTATTGTGGATGATCGAGAGCGGCATTGACGCTCATATCCGCCAGTATGCTCGAAGTCATGAATCAACACGCAAAGAGATTGGCATTGCAGGACTGGTTGCGATTCCTGCGCAGTGAGAGCCATGTGCTGCGCGAGCGACCGCAGCTATTATTTCAGCAGGCGGCAAATCAAGCTGACTCTACTGCGCCTGCTCGTTCGGCGCAGAGAAGGATTGACGCCGGACTGGAAACCCGCGTGTGGGTGAAGTGGATAAGCAAAAGTCAGGAGCAATCGCCATGCCTGTTGACACTGACCGGCCACGAGAGCGCAGTGACCGATTGCGCCTTCTCGCCGGACGGAACAAAGATTCTCTCCGCGTCCAATGATAAGCGATTGAAGATGTGGGACGCTCTCACGGGCGCAGAGTTAATGTCAATTGAGCAGGACGACAGGGTTATTGCCTGCGATGTATCGCCGGACGGCGCTCGAATCGTTTTCGGTGTGGATCGATATGGCGAAGGCATGTTGAGCATCCGGGATGCAGAAACCGGAAGCGAGATAATGGCCTTGCAGACTGATGGTGTGGGTTTGTGCGCCTTCTCGCCCGACGGCAGGAGCCTGCTTTCAGCTTACTTTACGAGCCTGAATGTTTGGGACCTCGAATCCGAAACCCTCAGATTCTCATTGAAGGGACACGACAGCTTCATCAACGATTGCAGATTCTCACCCGACGGCAAATTGATACTGTCGGCATCGAGCGACAGAACTGTTCGGCTGTGGGATGCGATGACGGGCGAGTCTTTAGCTGTCATCGGAAAATGCGATATAGATATTCACAGCGGCATTTACTCGCCCGACCGGTCGCGGATCCTTTCCTGGGGCGGGCCTGTTGCGAACCTCATCGACCCTCTCACCGGATTCATTCTGGCAAGCTTCAAGGGACACGAGGCTGCGGTATACGATTGCTGTTTTTCTCCGAACGGAAATCTTATCGCCTCTGTCTCAGGCGATAAAACGGTCAAGGTCTGGGATGCTGATACAGGCGTTCTTCTTGCCTCTCTTCAAGTGGTGACGGGGATTGGCGGTGTAAGCGCCTGCGCGTTTTCGCCCGATGCCGATTATGTCGTAGTTGCCGCTGAAGAAACTTTAAGAGTATTGGATTGGAGGAGAGCGAGAGAGATGGCCTGCATGACGGGCCATCGGGACTGGATCAAGGCTTGCTCGTTCTCACCAGACGGCAATCAGATTTTGTCTGCCTCCATGGATAATACTTTGAAGTTGTGGGACGCCGCTTCCGGGCTGGAACTGGCCACGCTCGAAGGGCATAGCGACGTGGTGACCGACTGCGCTTTTCATCCCGACGGCAGGAAAGCACTCTCTGCTTCAAAAGACCGCACGATGAAGTTGTGGGACGTAAAAACAAAACAGTCATTATTAACATGGAGGGAACCTGATCACGCCCTTGATCATTGCGCGTTTTCGCCTGACGGAGAGCAGGCGCTTTCATACAACAGATCAAAAGGCGTGATAAAAATTTGGGATGTGAGATTCGGAAAGCAGATATCAACTATCGAAACAGAGGGGAATCTGACTTTTTGCTCCTTTTCCGCCGATGGAATCTGCGTGCATACAATCGGAAAAAACAAGGCGATGAGGATATGGAGTGTGGCGACCGGCAATGAGCAAACCGAGTACGTTGGCCACGCTGGTGATGTAACCGTGTGCGCTTTTTCGCCCGACGGGGCTTGGTTTGCTTCCGGCTCGAAGGATGGCTTTCTGAAGTTATGGGACACAAAGAGTCTGGCCGAGTTGAAATCATTTGACACTAAGGCTGGAACCCAGGACCTTGCCTTTTCTCCCGATGGTAAGAAGGCTGTGATTTCTCACCGCTCAACCATGAAGATGTTAGACCTGTCGACAGGAAACGAACTGGCATCTTTTAAGGGACACTCATCACCTATAACCGCCTTCGCCTTATCGTCCGGCGGCAGCCATATTGTTTCCGCTTCCGATGACCACACTCTAAAAATATGGGACGCAAATTATGTATCCGTTGATCAGGGCGATGATCAAACTCAAAGCGTGTACACATCCAATTATTCATTCGATGGTCGCCTTCTAGTTTGCGGACTCGACGATGGCTCGATTGAGGTTCGCGACGCAGCAACAGGAGCGACCGTAGCCGCGTGGGCCGGACACGTCGGAGGCATACGCGATTGCAGATTCTCGCCCGATGGCCGTTTTGTAATTTCCCTCGGCTATAACAATGATTTGAAAATCTGGGATCCGGCAACCGCGACCGAAAAGGCCTCCCTCTTTTGCGAAGGCGAACCGACATTTTCGCCTGACGGGAAATGGATGATGTGCGGATCGAGCGACGCAATCCTGAAACGATATGAGATGGCGACCGGCGCGCTGATAGAGACAGCCACAGGCTTCAGTATGCAAATCAGAGGATGCGCCTTCTCGCCGATTGCGAAAAATATCATCGCCTGGTCGAGCAATGAAGTGAAGGTCTGGGATGCTGTCAGTAATGTCGAGCGGGCATCGCTCGCGGGTTTGGGTTCAGTGCATGACTGGCCTGGTAAGTATGAGTATTCCCCCGATGGGACGCGGATTATCTGCTGGTTTCATCACGGCTCGCGGAGGCTGCTGGATGCCAGGACTCTCAAGCAGATCGCTGATCTTGGAGGACACGAGGTAGCGGCGCACAATCTGGCGTTCTCACCAGACTCAAAACTGATCGTTGCAGACGAGCCGGACGGGATGCTCACGATTTGGGATGCAGCTACGGGAATGCGGCTCAAAGAGTTTCCCGGCTCTGAGACCGCCTCTCTTGAAAGCCTTGTGTTTTCTCCCGATGGTAAATTGATTTTAGGCGCTTGCGATGAAGGGACTGTGCAAATCTATGATGCCGATAGTGGGAGCAGGATAAAAGTATGTCAGGGCCATAACCAGATATCGACGGCAGGCTTTTCACTCGACGGCAATCGCATTATTTCATGCTCCGAAGATGGCTCTTTGAAAATATGGGACAGGACAAGCGCGGCTCTGTTATGCGAATTTCGTTTGTCGACCGGCTGGGCTTTCGACTGGGTGAGGGCTTTTGAGGTTCCGCCTGATGGAAAGCGAATACTGCTCAAGTCGAATTTGTTCAGCCATCATCTACTGGAGATAGAAAATCTCATCGGCGGCCCGCCGGTAGTGTCCGCTTATCGGCGCAAACGAAGAGGGAAACGAACATCGGAAGAAGCCGCGCCCGACCGGGCTTTCGATTGCGCATTCAATTGTCCGGCCTGCGCGAAATGGATCGAGATTTCGTCTTCGACTCTGGGATCGAACACTTCATGCGCGGGGTGCGGAATCGAATTGAGAATCAACCCATTCACGATTGATGCGGATTGGCGAGCGATTGCTGGCAAAGACGGTCACACTCGTAACAAAAAGCGCGTTGCCACAGGCGACCGAATACCTCCTTCCAAAGCGAAAAAGAATTTGCCGAAGGCGGCTGCGCGCAAGCCTGTTGCTGAAATCAAGCAGGAAGAGGCTCGGCCTTCACCAGCATCGCAATCCGTGAATGATAAAAAGCAGGCTCAAGTCGTTGCGCAGGACTCAGGAACCGCGCAACGATTTGACAAAGCCGACAGCGGGCATCAATCGGAGTCGACTGTCAGAGGGCTGTTTTCCCGGTTGAAGCAAATCATTGTAAGAAAGAAGTAGAAGCTCGACCACGCATCCGCAAACTCCGTCTATGGAATTATCCGTCTGGCTGATTTGTTATAGCGGCTTGCACATGGATGAACAGGTTAAGTGCAGGAGAGGGTCATCAGCTTTCTCATTAACACCGCGATTGATCGCGGTGCAAGACAGCACGCGAATGATGGGGAACTGTTTTAACAGTTTCTTTCCGCCGCTCTTTGATTCGTTGGCTTATAATCAAGCACGCAGTTGTTATGGAGGTTGACATCCATCGGGCAGAAAAACTGTTAAAACAGTTTCGGATTCTGGTCTCTCGCTTTTCACCGCGACGGGTCGCGGTGTTAATGAGAAGGCCAAGGTCATACTCTTTGCATTCATCCTGTTCACGCAATTGCAAACCGCTATAAGAAGCATAGTGGCGAAAACAAGAACGCTTTACAGAATCGACGCGGCCAAGTGCAAAACCATCTGCGGTGAGTCAACAAACGACAGCATCTTGATACAAGTTTGCAGGACTCAGGAGGAGAGTCGTCATGGCTCAGACAACAAGAACCTTTCGCATATTCGTCAGTTCCACTTTCAGCGATATGAAAGAAGAGCGCAACGCCCTTCAGCGCGAAGTCTTTCCCCTATTGCGCGAGCTTTGCCTCCGCCACGGCTGCCGGTTTCAGGCCGTCGATCTCCGATGGGGAGTGCGCGATGAAGCCGGACTCGATCAGCAAACCATGAAGATATGTCTGGACGAAGTCTCACGTTCGCAGCGTGCCTCTCCCAGGCCGAACTTCATCATACTGCTCGGCGACCGGTACGGATGGTGTCCACTGCCCGCTGAAATTCCTGCGCGCGAGTTCGATCATATACACGAGACGACTACTGATGCGAGCGAGCGACAACTGCTTGATGCCTGGTACAAAAGAGACGACAACGCCTGCTACAAGCGTGATGAAAACTCAGAGCAGGAGGGGGTCTACTGCCTTCAGCCTCGCAGTGATCGCTTCGCCGATTTTCAGGTTTGGGACAGTGAAGTCGAGCGGCCTCTGCGCGCGATTCTGCTTCGCGCAATCGAGGGCTTGGAGTTGAGCGATGACGAGCGTCGAAAGTATGAGGCTTCAGCCACTGAGCAGGAGATAGCCGCTGGCGCGCTGAGGGTGCCTGACGCAAACGAACACGTGTTTTGTTTCTTCCGTTCGATCCGCGGCTTGCCGCGCGATCAAAGCGCAAGAGATTTTCTCGGCCTGGATGAAAACTGGGAACTTGATGCCAAAGCCGACACCCTGTTGAAAAAGCTCAAGGGCGAGTTAGAGAAGCGGCTGCCGGACAATATCCACTCCTACGAAGCCGACTGGACTGGCACGGGCGCTTCAACCGCGCACATCGGAGAGCTGCCTGAGAAACTAGAAGCCTGTCTCCGTCTCCTTGACGATCCCAATTCCCCTGAGACTCTGTGTGTGGACGTGTGGAAGCGACTGGCGAGCGCCATACTTGATGAGACCGTTCGGTTGGGAAAGATCGAGCCGCTCGAAAAAGAGATATTCGATCATGCGGAGTTTGGCGAGAATCGTGCGAGGGCGTTCATCGGTCGAGCCGCGATTCTGCAAACTATCAGCAGCTACGTGAGCGGATCGAATCGTCAGCCCCTCTGCATCTGGGGCGAGTCCGGGTCAGGCAAATCGGCGCTGATGGCCAAAGCGGCTGCGGAATGCGGAGCGCGCAATGCGGAAAGCTTTATTGTTTCGCGATTCATCGGTGCGACGCCTGCCTCATCCGATGGCCGGTCATTGCTTGAAAGCATCTGCCGACAGATAACTCGTCATTACGGCGGCGATGAGACGACGATTCCGACTGAGTACAAGGAACTGGTTAAAGAACTATCGACCCGATTGTCGCTTGCTACGAAAGACAACCCGCTGATCTTGTTCCTCGACGCGCTTGATCAACTCTCTGATGCTGATCGCGCCGGAAATCTGATCTGGCTGCCTGCTCAGTTGCCTGAGAATGTCCGGCTGATCGTGTCCGCTGTGCCGGGCGAGTGCTTGACCGCGCTCGGGCGAAAGCTTCCTGCGGCTAACATCGTGAGGTTGGAGCCGATGCCCGCCAGCGAAGGACAATATCTCTTGAACAGGTGGTTGAGCCAAGAGGGCCGAACGTTACAGCCACATCAGGAGCTAGAAGTGCTGACAGGGTTTGCCGAGTCATCCAGGCATAAGGACGAAGGTAGCGATGCCGAGCGTGGAGGTGAGCAAGGGGGACTGCCGCTCTATCTCAAGCTGGCCTTCGAGGAAGCGCGGCGGTGGAAGTCATATAGTCCGAAAGTCAGTCTTGCGCCTGACATACCAGGCATTATCCGGCAGTTGTTCGCATGGTTGTCGCAGGATGCCAACCACGGCGCAGTTGTCGTCTCGCGCAGCTTAGGCTATCTGGCGGCGTCGAAGAATGGTCTGAGCGAGGACGAGATGCTCGACATTTTGTCGCGCGACAAAGAGGTGCTTGACGACTTCAAGAGTCGCGCCAGACACACGCCGCCCGAAGAGAGATTGCCGGTGATCGTCTGGTCCCGGCTTTACTTTGATTTAGAGCCTTATCTGAGTGAACGCAGCGCAGACGGAACTTCATTGCTTTCGTTTTATCATCGGCAGGTCGAAGATGCGGTTAAGGACAATTATCTCCAGGACGAGCCAAAACGAGTGCGCCACCGGGCGTTAGCAGTGTACTTTGACTCCCAGCCTTTGCGGATCGAAAAGGCTGGCGAGCAGATTCCTAATGTTCGGAAGGTATCGGAACTGCCCTTCCAACAAACCTGCGGCGAGATGTGGGAAGAGATCGAGGCGACTCTTTGCGACCTCAAATTCATGGAGACGAAGTGCGCGGCGGGAATGATTTATGGATTGATGGATGATTATGTTGCTGCAAGAAGCGCATCAGGGTCCAGATGGTCGGACAGCAATCGGATAGCAGATTTTGAGCGTTTCCTTTCACACGAAGCGCACTTTCTCAGGGAGTCCCCTGGCCTCATCTATCAACAAGCCTATAACACTTCTTCAAGACTGCACGTTCGGGCTGCCGCAGAAGAGTTGATGAGAGGAAGAGGTTTTCCCGGCGCTGCGTGGCTGCGAAAGACGGCTGGCACCGTAGCGCAGAAACACGGCGGGAAGGTGATATCGCTGGCCTTCTGGGGTGACGACAGCCGTCTCGCCGTATCAACAGAAGCTCGTGAGGTCTGGGTTTGGGATACCGAAAGAGGCGATCTATGGCAGCGATGCGACACTC
Source organism: Blastocatellia bacterium UBA7656 (assembly GCA_002483445.1). Lineage (GTDB taxonomy): Bacteria > Acidobacteriota > Blastocatellia > UBA7656 > UBA7656 > UBA7656. The sequence goes on along the minus strand of DLHY01000054.1, from coordinate 166,298 downwards.
CTCCCTCGGCTGTTCGATCTCTGTCGGTATCACCCAATGGGAAATTCCTTGCAGGCGGCTACGGTTCCCCGGAACCAAGCCCGTTTATCTCAGGCATATCTGTTTGGGAAACAGACGGCAGCAGCCGCTGTGACTTCAGAGTGTGGGAATGGGTTTACTCGGTTCGCTGGGAAAGCGACTCTCGCCTGATAGCCGGCGCGGGGATGCCAAGCGGGGCTGAAGCGGGAGGGACGGTCTGGGTGGCGGATTTGACAACGGAAGAATGCTCTTTAGTGAAGCATTTCGGTTCAGGGAGTCCGGTGGTTTTTACATCAACGGTGGTCTCTCAGGATACGCCTCCCCGGTTGATCGAGCTAACGCTGTCGAAGCGCGGCGGGATAGGGTGTGTGATTCTTGATGAATCTGCATCCGGCCCCAACCCCGTCAGTGTGGAATTCACGGGCGAGAGCTTTTCGAGCAGTCCGCGATCTGCGATCAGCATAGACAATCAGACGATCTGCATGCTTACCGAAACTGCGGTATACCGGGTAAAACTGACTGCCGTCGGAGATCGTTTACTGATCGAACCGCGCAAGCTGGGCGAATCCGTCATCAGCGAGCCGGTCTGCCTTGCTGGCTCTGCTGCGAGCAACGAGATAGTCGTAGAAACGGCTGAGGGCGGAGCCTGGATAGTTCCTCTTGAAGGTGACACCGCTCCGCATCTCATCCACGAGGACGTGTTTTCAATCACCGCGGCTTCTTTCTCATCGAGCGGCAAGCGAATCGCTCTGGGGAACGGAGCCGGTCAGGTGTTCGTCTACAATCGCTGTGACAACGATCTTGTTTTTCATACAGAGCATGAGGCGGCGCTCGCGGCCAGGATAGAAGATTCCAGAGCGATCATCCTGCACGGCGACCATTTGGTTCTTGCAAGCCTGAGTGATACGGCTTCAAAAGAGAGTATAGCTTTATCTGATTCGCTTTTTGCTCGTGATTTCGACGTGCTTGGCGATCTGGCGATACTTATATGCTACCCGGTCAAAGAGCTTACGTTCGCTACTCATCGCGTCATTCAGGTCTTTCATCTGGTCGAGAAACGCCTTCTGCTGTCGCTCAATATTTCAGCAGTAGCGGATGCTCTTGGTTCAGCAGAAACGCTTTTGGAACCCAGTCGGTTTCGCAGGATTCGTCTGCAACCCGGTCACGATTCCTGTCATGTCCTATTAGGGTCTGCTCAGGGCGTGATGATCTATCCTCTGCTCGCATTTGAAACCGGCGTCCCTCTGGTCGTGCCGTGTCCTCCTGCCGTAGGGATACTCAGCCCGAATACGCCTGCCATCTCATGTGAGGTATTCGAGATTGGCCGCGAGCCTGAAACCGTAGTGGCAGGATACGCAAACAAGACGGAGGGAAGTGAGATAAAGCTCCGAGGCGAGTTTCGAGTGTGGGATACGAGGCGAAATGAACACTCCCCTCCTCAGTGGCTGTCGGCCCCTGTGAACGCGATATGTCAGGATACTTCCGGCGCTGTCATCGTCGGGACTGAAGACGGTGAAGCGTCGTCCTGGCAATACGATCAGGAATGGCGGAGGCTGACCATCATCGAACATGGCGTGCCGGTTGTCGCGGTCAACTGCTCCCATAGCGGCTATATGGCTTGTTCTGCCTCCGAAGATGGCAACCTGATGATCTGGGACAGCCGAACGGGACTGCACTTGCTGAGAACCTTCCTCGACGTTAAGCCCGTCGCCGCCAGTTTTATTAACGAGGATGCCGGATTGTGTATCGTCGACAAGATGGGCGAAGTGCATGTCTGCGAATCGAAAACGGCGGTTCCCTCCTTAGCCGGTCTGGGCATCTCTCAACGCCTCCGATGGAGTCTTTCCGCAGCGCGCCAGGTTTCCCGCCGAGCTACGTTGCTCAGTACCTCGCCAGCGCCGAGGCGTTCGAGTGTGCGGGGTCGCAGATAGAGCAGGGAGACCTTATTCAAGCGCGGGATACATTGAGCGCGATTGCCGATACTCCCGCTCTGGCTCTTGCCAAAAAGGACTGGCTGTCGCGCATAGACGCAGCCGAAAGTCAGGCCGCTTTGCCTGACACAGTCAGGCAGGCCCTCGCAGAGCTTCGAGAAAGTTCTCAGATATGGATGCGAGGATCCCATGACTGGAGCGAAGAGCGCAAGATGATGGATTGCCTGGAAGCTCTGGCGCGGGAGGTCCGCCATCTTCTGGAAGAGGGGAAAGCGGCAGAGGTAGGAGTCCTGGCCGAGGCGATGCCGGAAGCGGCGCCGAATTATATTTTGGAGGCGAGACGGACATGGATGAGCATCACCAGTCGTATTGAAGCTCGACGCGAGATCGAGCCGGACTTGAACCATCTCCAACGGCTTGCCTCGGAAGGTCGCCTGGATGAAGCCCGCACTGCCCTTGAAACAATCCCTGACGCATCTCCGGAAGTGCGGCAGATTAAGAAGGAACTTCTGGCCCAGATCGAAGAGGCTGAACAGTTGCGCGAGGCAATAGCGGCTGCAGTTGAGAACGGTCGGAATCTAGCGCAGGAAGGACGGTTGGCGGAGGCCCGACACGAGATCGAAAAGCTCCCGGATGCCCCAGGCCATGTCCTGGAGTTGAAAACGGCTTTAATCCTACAAATCGACAAGATCGAGCAGGAACATAAAAGTATCCAGCAAGCATTAGAGGAAAGCAGAAGGCTTGCCGAGGAGGCGCAATTTGATCAAGCTCGCCAGGTCATCGAAACGATTCATAGTACCTTTGTAGAAGTCGAGCAGCTTAAAAAGGAACTCATGGTCCAGATCGACGAAGCCGAGCAATTTCATAAAGAGATCGAATCTACAATCGAGGAGAGCCAGCGACTCATTAAATACGGTCGCATTGCTGAAGCGCGTCAGGTAATCGACCGACTTCCCGATACTGATGCGCTGCTGGAGATGAAGACAAACTTCCTGAACCAGATGGATGAGATGCAGCAGGAATATGAAAAAAGAGAGGCGGATGTGTCCGGAATGCTGGATGGTCTTGAGTCGATAGGAGTGGGCAGAGCCGGAATCGAAGCCCTCGCTCGCCATAACGACGTCGATTTGACCAACCTCTGGGAGTTCCATGCATTTCTTCAGGCCGTAACAGAACAACTGCCGCCTTCGTTCAGGGCCAGGATGAAGTCTGGCGCTGGTAAGCCTGCAAAAAGAAAGTGGCTGCGTTTCTGGCGGCAGTAGACTCTCATGGATATAGTGAAAAAGCTGATACACCAGGCTTGTGTTGCTTCAGCCCAGGGCGTTCGAAGGCCATCTGCTGATCGCCAAGCTAACATCATCTTATTGCAGGTTTGCATGACTGAAGAGAGGCTTTATGGCGCAGACAACAAGAACCTTTCGCATATTCGTCAGTTCCACTTTCAGCGATATGAAAGAAGAGCGCAACGCCCTTCAGCGCGAAGTCTTTCCCCTATTGCGCGAGCTTTGCCTCCGCCACGGCTGCCGGTTTCAGGCCGTCGATCTCCGATGGGGAGTGCGCGAAGAAGCCGCGCTTGATCAGCAGACGATGAAAATATGCCTTGATGAAATTCGCCGCTCTCAACGGGCATCGCCGCGACCCAACTTCATAGTGCTGCTCGGAGACCGCTACGGCTGGCGTCCGCCGCCTTCAGAAATCCCCTCGGATGAATTCGAAGAAATCGTCAGCCGGATTGATGAATCCGAAAAACAATTGCTCACCGACTGGTATCGGCGCGATGACAACGCTCTGCCTGCGGTCTACTCGCTTCAACCGAGGCGTGGAGAGTTCGCGGACTTCAGCGTGTGGGAAGAAAGAGTCGAGCGCCCTCTTCGCTGGCTCCTGCTCAAAGCGACGCGGGAAATCGAGGAAAAGGAGCGGATCAAATATGAGACGTCGGCCACCGAACAGGAAATCATCGCGGGCGCGCTTGGCGTTCCTGACGCTCAGGATCATGTCTTCTGCTTCTTTAGACGAATAGCGAACCTCGAAGATTTAGTAAACGATCTGCCGCGCTCTGGGGTCGCAGGGGGCTTCATCGACAGGGACGAAAACGGACAGCCTGACCGGGAAGCTCAGGCGCGGCTTGGATCGCTCAAAGACAGACTGCGACGGCTTCTCCCCCGTAATACGTTCGACTATGAAGCGCGATGGAACGGCGATGGGATTTCTTCGGATAACATCAATCGTCTGTGCGAGGATGTTTTTCGCGCGCTGTCGCAGGTCGTCAAAGATGAGATTGCCCGGATCGAAAGCATCGACTCGATTGATAGAGAGATAAACGATCACATCGCTTTCGGCGAGGATCGCGCAAAGTTCTTCACAGGCCGCGCTGCCGCCCTTGAAGCTATCCAAAATTATCTCAGCGATGAATCCGTTCGCCCGCTGGCCATTGCAGGCGAGTCGGGGTCGGGCAAGTCGGCTCTACTTGCGCGCGCAGTCGAGCAGTCGCGCGCGCGATACGGCGAGCAGATAATCACGCGCTTTATAGGCGCGACTCCCGCGTCATCCGACGGGCGAGCCTTGATAGAAAGTCTCTGCCGCCAGATTTCCAGAATCTATGAGGCGGACGAAGCCGACATACCGAGCGAGTACAAAGAACTGACTCAGGAATTGCTCAAAAGGCTGGCGCTGGCTTCAAAGGAAAAACCGCTCGTCATATTCCTTGACGCGCTCGATCAACTCTCCGACGCGAACCACTCGCGCAATCTCGCATGGCTCCCATCACCATTGCCTCGAAACGTCCGCCTCATCGTTTCCACTCTTGAGGGTGAATGTTTGTCTGCGCTTGAGAGGAAACTTTCGCCAAACGACATCATAAGGCTTGAGCCTATGCAGAGAGACGAAGGCCATGAGTTGCTCGACCTGTGGCTTGCGTCGGCGGGCCGCGCGCTTCAACCCGTTCAGAGAGAAGAAGTGTTGAGCAAATTCCAGAGCAACGGGTTGCCGCTTTATCTCAAACTTGCATTCGAAGAAGCGCGGCGATGGAAATCCTTCCATGCGCCCGTCGTGTTGAGCCGCGACACCGCAGGGATCATTCGCGATCTTTTCCGTCGGCTTTCTTCAGACGCCGCGCACGGAGAGATGATAGTGTCGCGAAGCCTCAGCTATCTGGCTGCGGCGAAAAACGGATTGACTGAAGATGAAATGCTCGATGTGTTGTCGCAGGATGAATCAGCCTTCAATGATTTCGAGCTTCGTTCTCATCACACGCCGCCCGAACGGAGACTGCCCGTAGTGGTCTGGTCGCGATTGTACTTCGATCTTGAGCCTTACCTTTCAGAGCGCGACGCAGACGGGGCGACTCTTATGACTTTCTATCACCGCCAGCTTCGCGAAGTCATCGAGCGGGATTATCTTTCGGGAGACGAGAAGCCTGAGCGGCACGCTCTGCTTGCAGATTATTTCGCCGGTCAGAAGCTCTTCGACGAGCAGAGCAACGCGCCGAATCTGCGCAAGCTCGCGGAGCTTCCCTTTCAACAGACGATGGGCGAAAAATGGGAAGAGCTTTACGCGACGCTGACCGACTTCGAGTTCCTCGAAGCCAAATGCGTGCAGGTCGCGGTGGTGACAACAGGCCGGGGCGAAGAAGCGCGAAAGATTTACGGCGGAGTGTATGAGCTTCAGGAGGATTATCGACTGGCGCTTGAGCGATTCCCTGAGCAATAAGTGGTTTTATGCGCGGGGGGGGGGTCGCGCCTGTCGCGAGGATGCTTATGAACATAGCCGTAGTTGGAGACGTGCATGGCCATCTGGCCCTGATGTACGGAGTCCTGGGACGCTGGCAGAAGGAAACGGGCCGCGCAATCGATCTGATACTTCAGTGCGGCGATATGGGGGCTTTCAAAGATCACTCGCAGCTTGATCAGGCGACTGAGCGGTGGGCCGAAGATGATCCTGATGAGCTTGGCTTTGCCCAGTTTGCCGGATCGAATCCGCCCGCGACTTTGATCGATCCGCGCCCTCCGCTCATCTTCATTCCGGGCAATCACGAAGACTTTCATTTTCTCGACGAGCGCGAGCGATCCGCCCCCACCGATGAATCGATCTATTCAGTCTCCGAGGACGGTCGCATAAGCGCATTGAAATCAGGCCGCATCTGGACGTTTGAATCGGGAGAGGAAAAGGTGCGAGTCGCTGGCATTTCGGGCGTAGCCAATCGCCGTCATAAAAAAGGTCGCCCGACGCGCTATCACCTGTCGGATGAAGACGCGCTCGAACTTGCCGCCGAAGGGTCGCTCTCCTTCGACATACTCATCTCGCATGACTGTCCCGACGGGCTGGAGGTGGAAGATTACCGCGGCATGTCAGGCAGCCCGTCCCTGCGATTCGTCATAGAAGAAACTCAACCGCGATATGCTTTCTTCGCTCATTACGACCGGGTCGAGGAGTGGCGGATCGGAGCGACCGCAGTTTTCGGCCTCGGCAAATGCAGCTATGAGCGTTCGGGCCGCTGGCCTCTCACCGAGGGCGGAGTGGCCATAATCAACTGGGATCAAACTCAACCCTCGGTCGAGCGGCTCGAAGCGGAGTGGCTGACAAACTCAACCCGCTTCGACTGGCGCCACTGGGGCCGCGCGGGTAACTGAAGAGGCGGCATGTCAACCATCGAACTTCCAAAGCAGCGCGAGGTTTTGCTCTCCATTCTCGACGCCCTTCGAGCAGAAGCGCATCATCTGTCGAGGTGGCCCGAACTTACCTTTCCTCAGTTGCACAACGAGCTATATCACAAACGAAAAGATTCGACGGAAGTGATGGCATTGTGTCAGTCCGCCCGCGCCAACTACAAACGAACATGGCTACGCTGCTTCGCTCCCGATAAAAGCCGCTCGCCTCACCTCAAAGCAACTCTGGCCGGTCACGAAGACCTCGTGCATTGTTGCAGGTTCTCTCCGTGCAGCCGCTATCTCGCGTCGGCTTCTCTCGATGGGACGCTTCGAATATGCGAAGTGGCATCAGGAGAGGAGATCGCCTGCCTCAAAGGATCAAGCCTGCGCTGTTGTTGCTGGAGTCCCGACGGCAGGAGAATAGCCACCGGTGGCGATGGCTCGTTATTGCGCATCTGGGAGTGGCGGGAAGAAAGAGAAGTGTGCGCGATTGACACCCACGCGCGTGTGTTGTTGTGCTGTGACTGGTCGCCGGACGGTAATGCGATTTTATCCGAAGGCAACGACGGCGCTGTGGTTTTCTGGGACGCTGTATCGACAGACATTCTGCGAAGCATTCCGCTCGACGCCCAGATAACAGCCTCGGCCTTCTCGCCCGACGGCTCTCTGATAGGAGTATGCGACGGGCCTGATGCTTATATTTTTTCCGCCTCCTTGAAAGATGATGCGCGACTATTGTTTACGCATCGCTTCGAATCGGCGTCCGGACACACGGGCTGCAGCTTTTCGAGGGACGGAAAACTGTTCGCGCACACGGCCTGCAACACTGTCGTCATCGATACTGAAGGCTGGTCTGAGTTAAAAGCCGGGAGTTCACTCGGAACAGACTGCGCTCTTTCGCCTGATGGCGCGGCGATAGTTTCGGGAGGCGGGCTGTACGGCTATGCGGAGCTTGCGGTTTATAACGCGGCTTCGGGCAAGCGACTGGGCGATCTGGTCGGACATCAGGACATCATCGTTTCCTGCACCTGGTCGCCGGACGGGCGATGGATAGCTTCGGCTTCAAGAGACGGGACAGTGAAGATATGGGATGCTTCGATTCCATGGGCTGACGCTGAAGGGAGATCGCACACTTTCGGGGTGGCTGATGTTTCCTTCAATCCCGACGCTTCGATGGCGCTCTCAGCGGGCCGGGATGGCCGCGCTCATCTATGGAATTCAAAATCCGGATCGTGGATCGCTACGGTTGAATCGCGAGACCTGTCTTCAGGGCCAAGTCTGACCTCGTGCGATTTTTCTCCCGACGAACAAGCTTTCGTCATCAGCGATGAGATGGGCGTGCTTGAAGTCTTCGACACCGGGACGCGAAAGACGATATGGAAAGCGCAGGCTTACGAAAAGGAGGCCCGATTCTGCGCGTGGTCGCCCGCGGGAGATCGAATCGCTTCGTGCGGATCGGAGGGGATAAAAATCTGGAACGCTCAAACGGGCGAGTTGCTCGCAGTGATTACAGAGAGCGAACAGGCGACCAGAATCAGCTTCTCTCCTGACGGGCGAAGGCTTGCAGCCGATTCCCCGTCGTCGGCGCTGATTTTCCATCTCGATACTTTTCAACTGACCGCGAGCATTCCGGTTACAAGTTCGATGCTGAGGGCGGCGACGAGACACGAAATAGCGTGGTCTTCAGACGGCGCGGCGCTGATCTTCGGAGCGAGTGACCGAACCGCAGCCGTGATCGATCCTTCATCACCCGGCGCGATGGTCACTCTTTCCGGCCACAGGGAAGTTGATTTTGCGTCGGCTTACTTCGGCCCTTACGGTCAGTCAGCCGAGTTGATTTGCGCTCTGATCGACGGTCACAGATTCGCCGTCACCGCTTACGTCGATGGGCTGGTGAAAGTGTGGGACATTCGAGAAGAAAGGCTCATAGCGCAGTGCGCGACAGATGCGGCATTTTGTTGCCTGTCCGTTTCAGGCCATAGCCTGTGCCTGGGAGATGATCAGGGATATCTGCATTGGTTTTCGCTGGAGAACCTTTGGATGGAAGAACTCCCCGACGCGCGAAGTTCTTCCATCCCATCAAAGCAGCCCTGAATGTCACCGACGAGTCGCTTCATCGCCGTAACCATTTTTTGAATCATCTTTGAAACTCGCCTCTTCCGATGCTTTGCCCAACAGTCCGAGTACAAGCCCTGTCGCTAAACCTTTCGACTCCACACTGGTGACGAGCGTGCGCACGCCGCGATAATCCGTCGCCGGAATCCGTCCGGGTTTTTCAACCATACTGCCGAGAAGACTGAGCGCCGCTGCTTTTTCTTCAGCGCGTATCCGCGCAAGCTCGCGCTCAAACTCCATCTCCATATCCATACGACGGCGCTCGCAAAGCGCAGTTTCTTCCTCATCTTTCACGCGCGCTACTTCAAGCTCCTTCGTCCCCGAACTGTAAAAGCGCACATCCGACGGGACGCTGAGAGTCTGATGCCGCGCGTATTCGAGGTAGAAGCGAATCGCAATGTGATTATTCGTCATTAAATTCGAACCCGACAAAAAGCCGATAGAAGCGATGAAGTTGAGTTATAGGGGTTGAGTTTCATTTTGAAGGTTGAGTTAAGGATGGATTTTTGATATTAGATCGCAGAAACTCAACTCCGTACCATCAGGAGGCGACTATGACTCTTCGAGCGTTGAGATTTGCACCCGGCTCAGAGGCGATTCAAAGCGAGATCGACCCGCAGAGAGTCAGAACGCTGGCGAAAGTCGCGGCTTATGTCGTCGCGAGCAAAGACCTGTTGCTGCTTCGCAACCGGGAAGACGCGGTTATGGATCGCGGCGGGAAACACCTCGCCAAGCCGCTTTCAAAGCTGATGCTCGGCCATGAAAAGATTCCTCTCATCAGCGGAAGCTACACGTCTGCGGGGCAACTGGTGAGAAGCATACGCACTCTTCTTGAAAACGCCGCGCGCCGCAAAGACCGCAACGCTTACATCATCGGCGCAGACGAAAAGATATTCGAAGAGCTATGGGAGAAGGCCGGAACGACTGACAGCCCGCGGCGAAGGTCGCGGAAAACGAACGCGCCTTCATCGAAATCCGCGGCTCCGCCGCGCGACGAGATATCGTCAAGATCGCTTCTCGATATGCTTCAGCAGCGCGACGTGCCTGAAGATCTGCTGCGGAGTTATGTGGGCCACTCTCCCGAAGCCCAGCTTGTCCGCCAGTTGATTTTGCGCGCGGCGACTCACGAAGAGCCTGTGCTGATTCTCGGCGACACGGGAACAGGCAAGGAAGTAATCGCCCGCTCGATTCACAATTATTCAGCGCGCGCGTCTGAAAAATTCGTCCCCGTAAACTGCGGAGCCATTCCGCGCGAACTGCTCGAATCGGAGTTGTTCGGCCATAAAAAATTCGTCTTCACCGACGCCAAATTCGACAAGAAAGGATTGTGGGAAATGACCGGCAACGGGACTTTGTTCCTGGATGAGATAGGCGACCTCTCGTCGGATCATCAGGTGAAGATTCTTCGCGCGCTTGATGAAAAAAAGATACGGCCCATCGGTGAATCGAAAGAGATCAAAGTCAATGCCAGGATCGTGGCGGCGACCAACCGCGATCTGTTCTCGATGGTTCAGGCTGGACGGTTCCGCGAGGATTTGTACTATCGCCTGCGGGCATTTATGATTCGCTCACCCGCGCTTCACAATCACCCCGAAGATATTCCCGCACTGGCAAAACATTTCTGGGCGCGTATCGCCGCAGACCCGGCGAGCGAGCCGCCCACCGGTATTCTCGACCGCCTCAAGTCATATCGATGGCCCGGCAACGCCAGAGAACTCAAGGCGGTTCTGATGAGCGTCTACACTCTGTTCGGCGGCGACGGATTGACGATTGAGCATCTTCACGCCGTCTTTCAACTGCAAGGACAATCTCAATCGCTGGAGAGCGATTCGACAGCCGAGCAGGAAATCAAATTGCACAGGGTCGAGTGTTTGCGTCACCTCAAGCGAGTCGATGAGGTGGTTCGGGCCAGCAAGGTGGCGATGAGTCCGGCGCTTGAAGAGAAGAAGCCTGACGAGGCCAGCCTTTATTCGGCGCGGGCGGCGCTCGGAGACCGATTGCGCGAGATCGAAGTTTTATGTATGCGTCCGCTTCTGTTCGGGAGCGAAGTGACGTTTTCGGTCGTCAACCAACTCAAGGGCAAGCTCTCTTATTTTCACAGCCTGCTTCAGAGGGATTTTCAGATCGCGCTTTCATACTGGAAAGACGAAGTAGCTGATGAATTCAAGCTGTCTCTTTCGGCTGTTTTTCGGGAAGTGGAAAGACTGACAGCCAGCGTGTGAGCTTGAAACTTTCTTCGGAACAGAATCTAATATCCAGGCTGTCAGGTCAATCACAGAGAAAATCTCATCGCTATGGATCATGATGTTTTCATCAGTTATTCGGAAGCAGATAAAGAGACAGCAGACAGGGTTTGCTCGGCGCTCGAGGCCGAAGGAGTAAAATGCTGGATTGCACCACGGGACATCGATCCTGGTATGCCGTGGAGCGAGGCAATAATTGATGCCATAAACCAATGTCCTGTCTTCGTTCTGATCTTTTCTTTCCATTCGAACGATTCGGAGCAGGTCATCCGTGAGGTTCAAAACGCCGTCCATAAGAAGAAACGCCTCATACCTTTTCGGACAGAAAATGTGACGCCTTCGAAAGCAATGGAATATTTTATTGGCGTCTCTCACTGGCTTGACGCCTTTCTGCCGCCGCTCGATGGCCATCTTGTTGCTCTTGTCAGGTCGGTGCAATCCAAACTCAACCCGGCGATGCCGGATGCGCCTGTTGATAAGCCGAAGCCAGCGGCCAAGAGATGGGATCGCCGCAAAAGCGCCGCAGCAACAATCGCCGCGATCTTTCTCGTTGCAGCCGCGCTGCTTGCGATTTATTTCATCCGGGAAAAAACTGCGAGCGATTCATCTTCGTTTCCAGGCGAGCGGGAGTACAAAACGAATCGTGATTCTTTTCTCGGCGCGATGCCGTGGCTCAGGTGGATTCTTTACGATCCGACCGAATACGACCCCTATAAAAATAAAGAGGCTTCTGAAGCAAGCATTCGCAAAGACCTTCAGGCTCTCCGTCAGCATGGATTCAACGGGCTGATCACGATAACCTCGAAAGGAACTTGCTCTCAAATCGCAAGAATCGCGCACGAAGAAGGATTTCAGAAAGTAATCGTGGGAGTAAGAGAGATTCGAGACAATAATGAGATTAACAATGCGTTGCAGATAGCTCAGTATGCTGATGCGTACTGTCTGGGACACAGAGGACTCAAGGGGCTATATTCTTTCGGCGAACTTGAAAACGCAAGAAAACTTTTTATAGACGAGACGTTGCGCCCAGTCACGACCTCTGAATTGGTAGTTGATTATGAACTCAACCCTGGACTCGTCGCTGTGAGCGATTTCCTGTTTCCCGATGTGCATAGCAACTGGCACAAAGGGCAAAGCCCTCAGGCGGCGTGGGCTGAGACATTGGCCAGCGCGCGCAAAGCGGCGCAACTCGCGGGCAGCGCAAAGCCCGTGCTTCTGAAAATGGTTTCATTCCCTTCAGGCGGCGCCGCGGGGTTGACGACTCAAACGCAGGTTGAGTTTTATCGACTCGCCGCCGAAGAATTCACAGATCGAAACGATGTTCCCTCTACTGTGTCACTCTCTTTCATGACTGCGTTCGATCCCGTATGGAAAACAGAAGAATACGAATGGTCGAGGTCCGAACAATACACCGGACTGTTCACCGCAGGCCGCAAACCCAAGCCCGCAGTCACAGAGGTCAAATGGAGAAAGATGCCCTGAGCAGCAAATGCCAGAAAAAATCTTTCGCTCTTCTGGCTCTCACATTTGTTTCTTGGGCGGGCGCGAGTCTGTGGAGTTGGAATCGATACTCCCACACTATACCTGAGTGCGGGTCGGTAGTGTCTTTATTCCTGAAACTTCTTCACGCGATGTGGATGCTCCTGTGGCTATGGGGAATTCACAACTTCTGGCACCAGACGTTGAGCTTTCTTTCGCGCAGACGGGGCGATATCGCTCCTCCCAGTGATGTCGCTCCTTCAAAGGAAGATCAGTCGGTAGCAGTGCTTTATGCAACGTGCGATGATTTCGATTCAGAAGCCTGCGAGTCCTGTCTGAATCAATCTCATCCCGGCTCTCGATTGATCATCTGCGACGACAGCCGCGACGAAAGACTGCGGCGACAAATCGACGAGTGGGCATCCCGGCATACTGATCGAGTGATAGTCGTGCGGCGATGTGATCATGGAGGGTTCAAGGCTGGCAATTTGAACCATGCGATATCGCAATTCGTCAGTGAAGAATTCATCGTCTTATGTGACGCCGATGAAATACTCCCGCGCGATTTCGTCGCCAGGATGCTCTCCCGTTTCAGCCATAGCCGGACAGCCTTTGCGCAGGCCCGACACGAAGCCCGTTCGCCTGCTCGCACGCGGTTCGCCTCACTGCTGGCTCCAACGATAGACATTTTCTACAAACATTGCTTGCCGCTGAGAAACAGATTCGGATTCGTATCCTGCTTCGGACATGGGGTGATGATCAGGCGCAGCGTATGGAGCGCAATCGGCGGGTTCCCTGAGATAGTCTCCGAGGACATTGGTTTTGCCTCGCGGGCGCTGGCAGCGGGTTATCGCGGCGTTTATGTCGAAGAGGTCGTCGCTCAGGAGGCATATCCATCCACCTACACAGCATTCAGAAAAAGATACTGCAAAGTCATCTCCGGCACCATCGAATATTTTCGAAAAGAGTTTCCCGTTTTGCTCAAATCTCCGCACGCTACTCTCACCGAAAAGGTCGATCTGCTTGTGACCTTTTCCTGCTGCTATCTTGGGGCGACGACGATGATCAGCCTTCTTGGAGGATTGTTGTTGTTATACATCTACAGACTGCAAGGATATGATCGACTTGAGACGTGGTTATTGGGCCTATACCTTGCAGGCCCGCTTACCCCAGTGGTTCCTCTGCTCATAAATCTATTCCGCCGCCCACAGAAGCACTTTCACTATATGTTCGTTGGCGCGCTGGCTTATGCCAGTCTGCTTCCGCTGCTGTGCCTCGAAGCCATCGAGCAGACTGCAAAGCTGCGCGAGCCTGTTTTCGAAGCGACCGGAAAAATGGCTCGGCAGAAGCAACGCGCCCGCGATCACCTGTTGATTCAGGTTTTCGGTCTGTTGATACTCGCCCTGGCTTTGTTTTTTCACTCTGCCGCTTTCATTCCTGCAATCGGCGTTTCGCTGATGTACATACTCGGCCCTCTGATGTGCTTCACTGAAAGGAAAGACTGGATAGGATTTCTGGCGCGCAACTGCTGCTTCATTCCTTTCACTGTCATTGCGCTTCTTCTGCTTTGGTTTCGAATGAAATGATGAAGATGCCTCTTTGCTTCAACGCGAACGCTTAGAAATTTTCAAACACAACTTCTCCCTGCTCTTCTCCGAGAGATGTCGCCTTTTCAGTTCCCGGTTTGCGATTGCCTGCCTTCACCCACGCGAGGGGAAGTTTTTTCAGGCGCGCGCGCACGACCATCTCTCCGGTTCCGCCCTGCCCCTGCGCGCCCTGTCCATCCCAGACGGCTATGAGCGCGTCGCAGTGATCCAGCACATAAAAACCCGCCGCCTGATATGCTTCATCGCGACTCGCCAGCGCGGGCAGTCGAATCACCTCAGCGGCTTGACCGAGCAGGCTGAGGAAATCTTCTCTCGACTCACGCGAGCGGAAATCCGCGATGTAGTCATACTCCGGCAGCGGGAGTATGACTTTGAGCCGCGCGCCTGCTCGCGCCATCACTTTTCGCGCCACCATCGTGTCAGCCCCTTCGGCCAGAGCCGAGAGACAGATAAGCGGCTCTCGTGGAAAAGCTTTTTCGATTCGGTCAATCGCCTGCTCGACGCCTGCTTCTATCTTTTCGATCTCCGTAAAAATTCGATGTCCGGTAACTCCAATGATTGCCACTCTGTTCAATCCTGTTTTAATTTTGCTCTATCCGGTAGCCATGCCTCTGTCCGAGCAGGCAAACCATATCGCCCAATCGGTCGACGATTACTGAAAACAATCCTGTGATGTAGCGACCCAGCACACTGATGTCGAGCGATTCGAGTTCGGTGACGGCTGCATACTGACCTCGAAATATCGCCTTCCCGGCGTTTTCGCGAGTGAGCCTGATTTGAGTTTCTACAACGACTGACTTGACCACCCCGCCCAGGCCGCTGACCTGTTCGTGAGAAGCGATTGATCGGAGGCCCAGCTTGTTGAGTATAGGCGCACTGAAAACAGTTCGATCTGCGCCCGTATCAACCAGAAATTCAGCCGACTCCCAGGAACCATTGTCAGTCAGAATCTCGCCAATGATCAGAGGTCGCACTACCTGGTCATCGCACAGCAACCACGCCCCATCTATCCTCATATATTCGGGCCACCTTTTCTCGTGGTATGTAGCGGATCAAACTGCCGTCATCTTCAGGATGCGCCGCGCGGGCCAGGGCGATGACTTCCTGCGGAGTGTCTGCGACGAAGAGTTCTTCGCCCGCCACGCATACGCATTTGCCTCGATAGCGCGTATAAACCTCTTTGGCGTGCGCCTGCAACCATGCCTCATTGCGGTCGAATCGCTCGCGCTGCGCCCGCGCTCTGGCAAGCTCCTCCGGGTCGGTCACCTCTTCCATCACTATCGGAAATTGCATATCTGACATCCTTCACCTCTCGCTTGCCGACATTGTATCTTTCGGTTGAAGGCGAAAGCAATCAGTAAGGCAAAAGTAAAAAGGCAAAATGAAAAAGTGAGAAGGCCGTTGCAATTGCAATTCATAACACGAGCCTCGGTTTTTGCCTTTCGCCTTTACCTCATTTCAGCCGATATTCAGTGTGACTCTCTTTCATTACAGCGGCTTTCGATTGAATGGACAGGAAAGAGAAAAAGCGATGAGCTTTTCGATTACGAAAAGACTCTTCTCTGCGTCCCTGCGTCAGGAACCCGTTTCGCTGTTCACACTTATGCAAGCCGCTATAACACTGCAACCTGTCCGCTCAACCGGGAGGCTCAAGCTTGGCGAAGCTCATAGTCATCATCCAGTCCTGAGCTTCTTCCATCATCAGTTCTTCAGTCTCTCGCAGCAGGTAATGCAACTCTTCGAAATCCCTTACCGTCATCAACCTCATGTTCAATCGCTTGAGATTGGCTGTCATGTTCCGGCTTCGCTTTGCAAGGCGCGAATATTCGCGATGCGCTCGTATTCCGCCAATCGAAGCTCCGACGGCAGGCAGCGCGATTGCCAGAAAGGTCAGCGTCTTCTCCAGCCCTTCCGCGTGCCAGCGGTGTTGCAGTCCGAGCAGGATGTGGAGCAAAGCTGCGGTCATCGCCAGAGCGAATACCCAATGGCCTGCCCGCTCCAGAAAATGGCTTATCCGCTCGGCCCTCTTCCATTTCCCTCTGTGATATTTGATCTGATCTCTTATCCATCGCCTGCGAATGAAAGCGACATAAGATTGGCACGACTCCCCGCTCGGCTCGCTCGCTCTTACGCCCCTCCATATTTCGTTGAAGGTCATCGCAACCCAGTCGTCCGATTGATCCCTCGCGCCCAGATGAGGCGGAACATATATGGCCGAGCATTCCGCCCCGCACACGGCGAGGAAGCTGGCTGATCTGACGCGCTCGGCAAGGTAGCGACTCTCGATCCAGTTCTTGTGCGTCCGCCTGCGATTCGCCATCCAGATTATGACGAGTATCGCCGCCAGCAGAAAAAATTCCACAGAGAAAGCTGCAAGAGACAAAGTATGAATCTGAGTGGCAAGCGCGACGGCGGCGACTGAGATGGCCGAGAACGTGTAGACGAAAGTGCCTGCCCGACGGTAAAGCTTCTGATTGCGCTTTGCCAGCGCGGACGCCCACACATAAAACGGCAGAATCTTTTCGCGCGCTTCGCTCCTGGCCTCTTCCGCTATTCGGTCGTCTTCCCTGAACAACTCACGGCTGACATGTTCGATGTACCTTTCCATCACAGCGCGAGGGACGCCCGCAGAGTTGAATCGCTCTATGCCGGGAAGCGATTTCGCGCTCAACCCATGTCCCGCTGTGATAGAAAACGATAAAGTCTCGCTGGACGAAATCTCGATCACGGGCCGGTTCTTCCTTTTCGCATAACGGGCGGCTTCGCTTGCCTGAGCATCGTCGGAAACTGCGATCAACACATCCGAGTGATCGATTATGTAGCGAGTGGCTTCCTTCATCGCGCGCTCGCGGGCATGGGCGAGATCGACGGGAGCGACTCGTTCCGTGATCGGTTCGCTTCTCAGCAAGACGGGCCGCTTGGCTCGACCCAGCAGTTCTTCAAATTCCTTTCGCGCGTCGTCTGAATCAAGCGACTGAAGGCAATCCTCCCGGCTCAGAGGAAGAATCGCTTCTATGGACGCGCGGGGGTGGCTTGAAATTTCACGCGCAACGGCTCGCTCGGCGTTTTTGGCGAGAGGAGTCAAAACCGAAAAGGTCAGATCAGTGCGTTTGCACTCATCGAGAGTTTTTCGCGAATCGTCGTCGAAGAGCGCGCGGATACGGCTGAGAATTTCTTTTATCAGTCCGGCGAGTTCTTTTTCATCATACAAGCCGCCGCCCACCACGCCTATTCGAATGCGGAATGGAATGTCCGGGTAGAGCAATTCCGAATCATCAGCCATAGTTCTGCGTCAATCTCCGAAAGGGTTTATCAGCGCCCGTCAATCCGACGAGGCGCGCAAGGTCTGGCCCACCTTTACGAGCGTGTAGCCATTTTCCCACAGCGTAACGAGGATCGAATCGACATTTTCCCGATCCAGTTCCTGATCCTCGCGAGGCACTTTTTCAAAAGGCACTATGTCGCGATGAAGACGCAAATGGTCTTTCGTCGTTTCAGCCCACTCGTATCCGTTGATGAGGTATTCCCGCAGCCAGATGTCGTGTTCTATCCTGAGCAGCTTCTCATATTCTTCGTCGGTAAATCGAGGCGGGCTTGAAGAAGCCTGATCGTCTCTGCGGCGGCGCACGATGCGGTATCCCGCGTCGGCCAGTTTCGCCTGAGTGAGACGGGCAGGCAGGCGGTTTTTTTCTTTCTCGGGTTCCGAAAGCTTTTCATAAGGCCGCAGCATCGGATGCACCATCATAAGGTCATCGCGCGGGCTTCCGCACTTCCAGCCGTGAGAGAGCCGATTCCTGCTCCACCTTTCATGGATGTCGCGGGCGATAGCTTCAATCACATTGGATTCGAGTTGTCCTTCTTTGACAAGTTGGAGAAAATCTTCCGTCACGTGCAGGCGGAGCAGAGATTCGGAAGGCAACTGCGCCGGGCCGAAATACTGCGCGTGAGCAAGCCCGCTCATGTTGACCACCGCTTCGAGCGAGCGCGCTCCGTGAAGATATTTTTCAACCCGCAGGAATCCTTTTATGACGCTGGTGCTGATGGCGGCGACGCGCGTGGCCTCATCAATGAGATGAGTATGAGACCTCTCGATGATCGAGCGCAGCAACACCGCGCGGCGAATCAAATAGGCCACATCTCCGCCTTCGGTCACGGGGTTTGGCCCCTTGATGTTGACGAACCCGCGAAGGCGGCTCACGAAATCCGGCCCTTTCACCCCTCTGAAGTATTTGCCTTCGTCGCTTTCATCGTCCGAGCGGTCGAAGCTTTGAAAATCCGGCCTCGTGCCTCCGGCGAACACGAAGATGGCTTTGCCGAGAAGGTGAGTGAGATTTCCTGTTTGAAACTTCGCGTCCTGCATGGGGGCGAGAAATTCCTTGAGCCATCCTAAAGCCTGACCTTCTTTCGCCGTGTCGAATTCGTCCCAGAATATCAAAGGCGTTTGTCCCTGAACCGAGGCATCGACTATCTGATGAAAGGCGTCCTGAAGATTTTGAATCGCGGCGAACTGCGAGAGATTGAATTCGAGTACGGCTTTGCGTTCGCCGAAGAGTTCCGAGGCGAGTTGTTTGATTGCGAACGATTTGCCCGATCCGGGCGGGCCGAAGACGGCAATCGACAGCGGGCGAGTGTCCTGCGGGTTTTCCTGATAAGCGATTATCAGGCTGCGGATAGAGTTGATGCGCTCTATCTCTTCTCGATCTGCGGTGCGATAGCTTCCATAGTGGGCTTCGGGCGCGGCGCGCAGCACTTCTCGCGGGCCTCTGAGCGCAACATCCATAGCTTTGGCGGCGACGTATTCCAGTCCTTCGCCCGTTATATCCTGAAGCAGATCGGATTTGAATTCTCTTTTCGCCGAGCCGGATCTTAACAGCGTTTCGTCGAGCAGGGTCGAAGGGTAAGCCGTGCAGTAAACCGATTCGGGCCGCGCGAGGTCTTTTATGAGATGAAATCCGTCCCTGCTCTCCGCGCCCGGTTTCGGGGGAGGAAGAAGCGTCTGGCGCAGATGCTCGTTAGCCGCCTCGGTGTCGAGGTCATGCGATCCTCCTCCGATCTCGTGGCTGATCTCGGCTGCGGCAAGGCCGTGACAAAGCGCGATATAAAGAGGATAGCTTTCAGGCTCCAGTTCGTGACGGACGATTGCAGCCGTCAGTATCGAGGTGACGCCGAAAGTCTTGCCGGGTCGTTTGGCCATCCACGTTCCTTCGAGCGAGTCGGGATGATAGAGGAAACGTTCGAAGTGCAGGCGGTCGAGCAGCGGTTCCGGGCCGTCGGGCAGAGGTTGGCAACGGGTGAAACTCGCCGCGCCCGCGTCGCCGAAATGAACTATCACGCGGCGGCATCGTCCGAGATACTGTGTGGAGTTGCCGCTTTCGAATTCGCGGACGGTTTCTTCGATAGTGCGATCCCAACTCAGAGCCTCAGATATGTTCGCGCCTGTCGCTCGCAGCACCGTCGCGGGCATAACGACTATGAGGCGGTCGGCTAGGCTGTCGGTGAAAAAGGCGCGATGGAGAATCGCTTTTTCATAACGTCTGGCCTCCTCCTGGCCGATTGCCTGTCTGATTGTCGACAGGAATCTGTCTTCCCCCTCAAACGGCGCGTTGTCGAGGGGGCGGAGTTTATCCATGATCGGGGAAGGAAGCCCGTCTGCTTGCAGATGTTCCAGAGTCTTTGCCGTTATCTTGTAACAGGTCTTCAACAGACGTTCCCATAGCGGCTCCCATAGCGGCCCTTCGATGGGCGAAGTGGTTTTAAGGATGATTCTTTTCGGGTTCCCGCGCTCGCCTAGCGCGGCCGGCCATAATTTTTCATGAGACCTGAAACCCAGTCCCAGGTCTTCGATGACGAGCGCGTCCGGGTCAGGTATGTCCTGTTCGATTAAGAAAGGCAGCGGCTCGTCGGGTGTTTCGCAGCCGAGGAACTGACTGATGCGCCACACCCGGTCATTTTTCTTTTTGCTTTCGAGGTTGTGCTCATGCAAAGACCAAAGAGAATAGCCCCGACCTATGCCGGCTATTTCCTGACCGAAAGGATTTGTCGGACGGCGAGCGGCGCTGATATCGGCATCCGTATCCGAGCAGGCAAGCCTTATCATGTCTTCCACGTACCAGGCTCCACCCGCGCGGTTGGAGAGTCGGGAGCGTTGCAGCGGGTCTTTGCGATAGGCTGCCTGAGCGAGTGGATGCTGGGCGAGGTTGTAATCCCAGAGCAGGTCGCCCGAAATGATTACGGTCTTCATGGTTTTCCCTCCCGCCGAATAGCGCAACGGCTACAGGCTTTCATTATTTCCGGATGCCGCGTAAAAGCGACATGGAAAAGAGGTCAGAGGTCTGACGAGTGAGGGCGAAGTCTACCACATCTGCCCCGCGGGACGGTATTTGAAATGTATTTGCTCGCCGCGCGATAAGGGGTATATTGACACGCGGCCCCTGATTACATCCGTACTGACGCTGCGAGAAGGCATAATGCCTGCGAGGGGAGGTCGGCGCAGTGAAGACTATTCACATAACGATTGCGATGTTGCTGCTGCAATGCGGGGGCGCTGTCCTGCTTGCGATCGTACTTGGTTATTTCCACAGGCTGTACGGTCGAAGATATTTACTGCTGTGGTCGAAAAGCTGGCTGGCCTCGGCGGTTCGTCTTCTGGCCTCGACGACGCCGTTTTTTTCTCCTTCGCTGCTCTCCAACAAATGGCTTGCCTTCACCGTCACCCTCATCGTGATCGCGGCCAGTTACTTACAAGTCTCCTGGCTTTTGTTCGGGGCTTACGAGATGGCGACGGGCAAAAGCGTGTCTCAGCGATTCATCAGAATCGTCCTCCTCGGCTCGATGACGGCGGCTCTCTTTGCCGCACTTATAGTCAGAAGCGACCATCTCGGACAGGAGGCTCGCAATCTCTTAGGCGTCGGCGAGGAATGGCTGATAACCGGAGCGGCTTTTTGTCTGGGGGCTTATGGAATATTTCGCGGATGGACGAGAAGGAAAAGTTTCGGGCGAAGGCTGACTGGACTGGCTATGGTGGTGTCAGGGCTTTATCACATAGCTTATTTTTCTCTGGTCGCCGTCGACGTGATTTTCAACATGCAGTTATTCACCCAACTGCATTACGGGATGCTGCTCGACTTTCCCCTGCAATCGGCCATAGGTCTGGGTCTGGTGATATGGCTTCTCGAAGAAGAAAGAGAAAACGTCCTGAAAGCTTCCGACGCGCTGCGCGAAAGCGAGCAGCAACTGCGTCTGGCCGCTTCTGCCGCCAATCTCGATATCTGGGAGATCGACGTTGCGACTGGAAGACAGACTTCGGGCCGGTACGCTCAGGTGGGGCCGCCGCTTGGCACCTTTCAGGAATTTCTCAACGTCGTTCACCCCTCTGATCGCCCGGCGGTCGAAGAGGCCGCCCTGCGCGCTATCAAAGAGAGCGCGCCTTTCAATCTGGAGTTTCGAATAATGCTGGAAGGCGGCGCGAGATGGCTGGCCTCGCGAGGGGCTACCTTTCGCGACGAAAACGGGCGGGCAGTGCGTGTGATCGGAGCGGCGCAGGACATAACCGAGCGCAAGCAGACCGAAGAAGCTCTGCGCGCGAGCGAAGCGAGATTCTCGAAAGCCTTCAAGGCCAGCCCTCGCCCGATGAGCATCATGCGTGTGAAAGACCGCCGCTTCATCGATGTCAATGAAAGCGTAGCGCGAATGATCGGCTACACGCGCGATGAGATAATAGGCCGCACTCCGCAGGAATTGAATTTCTGGACGGATGAAAAAGATCGCCTCAATGTGTTGCAGTTGCTCGAAGAAGAAGGCAGGATCAGCGCGCTTGAAATCAGGTTTCGAACCCGTTCGGGCGAAGCGCGACAGGGGCTTTTCTCGGCTGAGATGATCGAAATCGATGGCGACCAGTGTCTGCTCACCACGACCGAAGACATCACCGAGCGCAAGCGCGCCGAAGAAGCATTGCGCGAAAGCGAGTCTCTGCTCAGAACTCTGGCTGAAACCATAAGCGCAGGACTCTATATCTACCGGGGCGCGCGATACATCTATGCGAACTCGGCTGCTGAAAAAATCACCGGCTACGCCCGCGACGAGTTGCTGGGGATGGATATCTGGGAGCCTTTTCACCCGGACTTCCGCGACACCATTCGCCAGCGCGCGATTGCGCGACAGAGTGGCGCAGAGGCCCCTTCGCGATACGAAGCGAAAGTGATCACCAAAAGCGGCGAGGAGCGATGGGTGTATATCAACGCGAACGTCATCAGCTACCAGGGAGAGCAGGCAGTGCTGGCGACCTCCTTCGATATAACCGAGCGCAAGCGCGCCGAAGAGGCGCTGCGAGCGAGCGAAGAGCGTTACCGCGCGTTTGTCGCAAACAGCAGCGAAGGAGTTTTCCGCATCGAGATGGATCAACCCATAGCGGTCGATCTTTCAACAAGAGAGCAGGCTGAGTTGTTCCTCCAGCGCGCTTATCTCGCCGAATGCAACGAGGCTTTCGCCCGTATGTACGGATACGACAGCCCTGATCCTCTGATCGGGCGAAGAATAGGCGAGTTCTGGGCGGCCCCGCATGAAGAGCAACTCCAGTGGATGATGGACTGGGTGCTAGCCGGACACAGGTTTACCGACCTGGAAACGCGAGAGCATGACCGCGAAGGAAACATACTCTACTTTCTCAACAACAGCACGGGGATCGTGGAAAACGGCTGTTTGATTAGAGTGTGGGGGATGCAAAGAGATGTCACCCATCGCCGCCGCACCGAAGAAGCTCTGCGCATTTCGGAAGAAAGATTCTTCAAGGCTTTCAATCTCAGCCCGCATCCGATGAGCATAGCCACGTTCAGCGACAGTCGCTATATCAGCGTCAACGAAAGCGCCCTTGAAACGACCGGCTACACCCGCGATGAGATGATAGGCCGCTCGCCCGGAGAAATCGGACTCTGGGTAGACACTTCGGACCGCGACCGCATGAGGCGCGCGCTCGACGAGCAGGGAAGAATTCACAACATGGAGTTGCGCTACAAGACCAAAGGGGGAGAGGAGCGCGACGCGCTCTTTTCGGCTGAGGTCATAGAGCTTGACGGCAAGCTCTGTCTGCTCACCACGACCAACGACATCACCGACCGCAAGCGCGCCGAAGAAGCCGTGCGCAAATCCGAGATGGAATACCGCAATCTCTTCGAGAGCGCCAACGATGCCATCCTCATATTCGAGCCTAAGGACGAAATCATACTCGAAGCCAACAGCCGCGCGTGCGAGTTCTACGGCTTCAGCAAGGATGAGCTTGTGGGAATGAGCCTGAAAAATTTTTCGAAGGATGTGGTTCGCGGCGAGCAGTTCATCTATCAAACGCTCAGAGATCGCTCTCGCACGGGATTTGAAACCGTGCATATAAGGCGGGACGGCAGCCCGATTCATCTTATGGTCAACGGCTCGGTCATCGAATACGGCGGGCGCATCGCCATACTGAGCATCAATCGCGATATCACCGACCGTAAGCAGGTGGAAGCAGAGCAAGCCGCGCTTCAGGCTGCTCTGCAAAACGCAGTCATCGAATGGCGACAGACCTTCGACTCCATACGCTCTCCCATAGTGATACTCGATTCCCGCGGAGTGGTGAAACGATTGAACCGCGTGGCTAAAGAGATGATCGATAAAGACTACGGAGACATCATAGGCCGGGACATTCGCCTCATAACCCGAAACGAGCCGTGGCAAAAGGCGGCTGATATCGCGACATCGATTGATGAGCCGAGGAGCCAGGCATCGTGCCAGGTTAAGGACTCCTCGACCTCCACTATATGGGATATGACTGCAAGCCGAGCCTCGATGCTCGAAGCGGGCGAAGCGGTCATCATCGTTGCGCGCGACGTGACGACCATATTCGATCTTCAGGAATCGCTTCGCCGCAGCGAGACGATGGCCGCTATGGGACAACTCGTCGCGGGCGTGGCTCACGAGGTGAGAAATCCGCTCTTCGGCATATCGGCCACGCTCGACGCTTTCGAGACCAGGTTCGGAGAAAGAAAGGAATATCAGAATTATTTGGGCGTGCTTCGCGCGGAGGCCGAACGATTGAACTCGCTGATGCGCGAGCTTCTCGAATACGGCAAGCCTCACAGTCTTCATCTCGCCGAAGAATCATTGTCGGAGACCGTAGCCAGAGCGGTCGAGAATTCGCACGCCGTGGCCGAACGACTCAGTGTCAGAGTGGAAAACCTGATCGAAGATGGCGCGGCGACAGTCCTCATAGACAGCGAGCGAATGGTTCAGGTATTTCAGAACCTCATCGACAATGCCATTCAGCATTCGCCTCGCGGCGGGGTGGTTAGAATCGAAGCCAGAGAAACAGGCAGCGACGGCGACCGGTGGATCGAATGCATGATTTCGGATTCAGGGCCGGGATTTCGCGCGGAAGACCTGCCCAATATATTCAAGCCCTTTTTCACTCGCCGCCGTGGAGGCACAGGACTTGGGCTTTCGATAGTGCAGCGAATCATTGAAGAACATCAGGGAGGAATCTCTCTGGGTAATCGAGAAGGAGGCGGCGCGACAGTTCAGGTGAGGCTGCATCCCGTGAGCGAGTAATACTTTAACAGGCAAGATGCTCGGACTTATCCGGCCTTTCGGTTGGAATCATCGTCTTCTTCTAAAACCGGCGGAGTAGAAACGATCTGTAAAGCCTGCTCGAAAGTTGGTCGCGGATTTCCGGAATCAAAGACGTAATATGAAATCCTGGTTTTTCCATCTTTGAGAGTTTCTTCGATTAGTTTCAGATACGGTTGTCTCATAAACTACCTCCTGTTGACTTCCGTATTTTGGCTAATCGTCCTGTCAGAGTCAAGAAATTTGTCAGGAATACATCTCTTGAACTATCACGCTCAAGGCTTCGATTTCTTTCAGAACCTTTTCTTGCTGAAGGTAATCTGCTCCAATGTCGTCGGTGGCGTCTATATTCAAAACACCGAAGTACTGATCTTCCGGCAGATCTCTACCGAAGAGGCTCTTCTTTTTTCTTATAAGAGGAGTGCATGTAATAGCAGTTATATGCTTGGTTTTCTCATACTCGTCATGGGAAATCAGATAAACCTGTTCGGCATCCTTTTGCTCCATATCACGGGTATCTATGTAGTAAGTCTTCTGCATTTGTCTACTGAAACAGTGACCGCAAAAGCCGCGAGAAGCCTTGATGCTCAGATTAGTGTCGGTGTGGCCAGTCATTCCATATTCATATATTTGGACAAAACGAGGTTCGATGATCTTTAAGAGAAACTCTGGCACCGGCCATCTTGAAAAACGAGTATACAGGGCGTACCGGAAAGGCTTGACGCGCATTATATTGACCCGCAGAGAAGGTTTTTTTCGTTTGTACCTGGCATTGTCAATCAAGGGCTTGAGTATATGATCTAAGATTTTATGCACTCTTTCCTGTAGCCGTCTTTCAGGGCGCACCAGTAGGAAGTATTCAGAGAGTGTAAAAGCAACTATGTAAACAGAAACGATGGCTATCTTGTATTTCTGAACAGCAAAAACTCCCAACAAAGGAAAAACGCGCACGGCGAGTTTCAGTGCCATGTCAAATACAAATTTCATAGAGTTTCCCTTGTTGTAGAGATGCGCTGATTTATAGCGGCTGACTGCGCAATCATTGCGCATATCCTGCTCACTGTTCAGTTCACTTTTCAGCCATCGCGTCGGTGACTTTTATGCGGCCCGCTATGATTTCACGCTTTGCCCGTTCGACTTCATCAAGCACCGATTTAGGTATGAGCTTTTCATTGTACTGGTCGAGCGCGTAGCCGACACCGTCGTTTTCAAGCCCGAACAGATGTATTCCGCCCTGGAATCGTCCATCAATCAGGTCGCGCACAGTATTGTAAACCGAAACGTCCACCCGTTTGATCATGCTCGTCAGGATGAATCCGGGCTTGACCCAGTTCTGATTCGAGTCTACGCCTATCGCGAGTTTGTTCGTCTCCTCTGCAGCGTCGAACACTCCAAGCCCCGAATTTCCCGCAGCCTGAAAGAGAATATCCGCGCCGCGGTCTATCTGAGCCGTCGCAAGCTCTTTGCCCTTGCCCGGATTGTTCCACGCTGCATCGGTCACGCCGACGTAGTTTGCAAAAACCTGCACGTTCGGGTTTGCGTACTTCGCGCCTTCTTCATAGCCTGTTTTGAATTTGTGAATGAGCGGAATATCCATCCCGCCGACGAATCCTATCTTGCCGGTCTTAGTCAAATTGCCCGCGATCATGCCTACGAGGAAAGCGCCTTCGTGCTCTTCGAATATGAGCGAAGCCACGTTGGGCGAGTCGATCACTCCATCGATGATGGCGAATTTCAGACGGGGATAATCTCTGGCCACCTGATCCATGATCGGAGC
Source organism: Blastocatellia bacterium UBA7656 (assembly GCA_002483445.1). GTDB lineage: Bacteria > Acidobacteriota > Blastocatellia > UBA7656 > UBA7656 > UBA7656. The sequence continues at coordinate 139,889 of DLHY01000054.1, read as the reverse complement.
CTGAGCGAATCCCACTCCGATGATGAGATCATAGCCGCGCTCGGCGAAGGCGCGCATACAGGGTTCTATCGAAGTGGGATCGCCCGGTTCCACGTCGCGCAGATGAATGGGGAAATCCTGCGCGGCGAGCCGCACGCCTTCCCACGCGGCGGCGTTGAAGGATTTATCATCCTTCCCTCCGATGTCGAACACTATGCCTACCCTCAGCCGCCCTCCTGATTCGTCGCCAGCGCCGACGCAGCCCGCAAGCGCGAGCGTGAAGATAAGCGCGATTGCAAGCGAGAGCTTTTTCATTTCTTTCCGTCTGCGAGCCGATTGTATTTCTTCAGAACTTCTTTCAAGCGATCATGCGGCAGCGCGACGACTTTGTGATTATCTGCTCCGGTCATCGTCTCGGCAGCTATGAGCGCGTTTATGATCGCTTCTTCCGTAGCCTGCGCGGTCGCTTCGAACAACGGAGAGATGCGGTCGTTAGGCAGCATGGTGAGTTGCGCCAATCCTTCCGCTTTCGCGGCGTCCGGGTTGGCCGTCGAGAAGGCTATGAAGATGTCGCCTGACCCGTTTCCTGACGCGCTTCCTGTCCTTGCCAATCCCAAAGCGGCGCGCCGCGCGATCCGTTTGAGTTGATGCGCAAGGAGCGGAGCATCGGTAGCGACGACGATGATTATCGAGCCGACATCGCCCGAGAACGTATCCGTGACTCTGCCGACCGGCTGATTATCGGTTATCTCCTGACCGACGGGAGCGCCGGCGATTCGAAGCTGATGGCGCGATCCGAAATTCGCCTGAACCAGCACCCCCACCGTGTATCCGCCTGCCTGCTCGCCGACCTTTCTCGAAGCCGTGCCGATGCCGCCCTTGAATCCATAACAGATCATCCCTGTGCCGCCGCCGACGTTTCCTTCCTGCACCGCGCCTGATCGAGCAGAAGAGAGAGATTCAAAGGCGTGCTTTTCTTTGACATGAAATCCGTTGATGTCGTTGAGGTATCCGTCGTAGGTTTCAGCCACTACGGGCAGCGACCACCAGTAGCCTGTCTGATCAGCCCCGCCCTGTTTTACTCTCCATTGGATGACCGCATCGCGCACAATCCCGACGCTGTGAGTGTTGGTGATCATCACCGGGCCTTCGAGAAAGCCCGATTCTTCGACCCATGTCGTGCCGGTCATCTCTCCGTTGCCGTTGAGAGAAAACCATCCGGCGAAGACCGGAGAGTTGGCGCTTTGTCGCCCGCGGGGTATAACTGCGGTCACTCCCGTCCGCACAGGGCCGGAGCCTACTTTCAAAGCTCCTTCGCCGGTGATGATGGTGCTGTGTCCGACCTCAACGCCAGCGACATCGGTGATAGCGTTGAGCAGTCCCGGCGTTCCTTCGAATGGGATGCCCAAATCGCGCGCTCGCGGTTTGTTTTGAGCCTCTGCCATATTAATTAATGCAGCCATCACGATTGTGATGGCGAGAAAAAAGGAGAACGATTTTTTCATAGGTCAGTTTTCAGTTTTCAGTTTTCAGTTTACTGTCTCCAGTCCGCGCAACTGAAAACTGAAAACTGAAAACTGAAAACTACTTCTCCTGCCACTCGTAGAGGTAAGCCATGTCGTGGAATTTGTTTTCGCGCCCGTCGTTGACAGAATACACGCCGCGGGTGCGCCGGTTGTTTTCCGTTTCGCGCGAACTCCACAACGTCGCCGCGCCGTGTTCGCCTTTCTTGTTGAGCGCGTAAAAATTGAGCGCGAACTGGCGCAGCTTCTTCATATCGTTGTTGTAGTTTCTGACCACGCGCTTGATGGCTTCGAGGCAGGCGTCTTTCGGATGCATTCCCTGACGCATCATTTCAACGATGGTGTGTCCGCCATTGATTTTTATGCACTCTTCGCCGCGACCCGTAGAGCCTGCGGCCCCGATATCGTTATCGACATAAAGCCCGCTGCCGATCAAAGGAGAGTCGCCCACGCGGCCCGGAATTTTGAAGGCAAGTCCGCTCGTCGTCGTCGTACCTGAAATATCTCCGCGCTCGTTCAGTGCAAGGCAGTTGATCGTTCCCGTAGGCGGATGAGCTATTATCCAGTCGGCAAGCGCGATGAGTTCGCTCTGCTTCATATCAGGCTTGAGCGTGAGCCCGTTCGGCCCAGGATCGGGCGCGGCGAGTCCCGGCCCCCAGGCGTCGCGATTGCTAAGGTTTTCTTTCCAGCGAAGCCAGATGACGCGCGTTTCTTCGGTCATCAAATCTTCTTTCCTGAAGCCGTGCGCAAGCGCGAATCGAAGCGCGCCTTCGCCTACGATCAACAGATGATCCGTGCGCTCCATGACGAGCTTCGCCACTTTCGACGGATTCTTGATGTGCTTGATCGCAGCGACCGCGCCCGCGCGACGGGTCGGGCCGTGCATCACGCTGGCGTCAAGCTCGACCTCGCCTTCTTCATTGGGCAGTCCGCCATAGCCCACGCTCATATCTTTCGGATCGTCTTCGACTATATTGACTCCGGCTATTACGGCGTCGAGAGTGTCTGCGCCCGCGCGGAGCATCTGCATGGCCTTTTCAGTGGCGCGAAGCCCATTGGGGCTTGATATGACAAGCGGACGCGTTCCCTGCGTTCGCGCGAAGGCAGTGCCGCCTGCGACTCCGGCGGCAAGACCTGCGGCTGCGCTGCCGCCGATGAAGCCCCGGCGAGTGATTTTTCTTTTCATCGTGTCCTCCAACTAAATGGGTGATGGGTGATGGGGAAGAAGATGAAAAGGTGAGTGGGTGAAGAGGTGACGAATTATTTTCACCTCATCACCTCATCACCTCATCACCTCATTACCTCATCACCTCTTCACCCATCAGAAGGCAGCCTTTATCAGTTGAGGCGGCTCGACCTTCTCCGGGCCTGTGAGAAAAGCGCGCTCGACTGCTGTTGCTGCCTCATCAGCGCGAGCCGCGTCATTGAAATACAAGGTCGCGAGCGGGGAGTCCGGCTCAATTCTGTCACCGATCTTCGCATCGATGCGGAGTCCGACACCATAATCTATACTGGTGTCGAGACGCAAGCGGCCCGCGCCCAGAAGCATCGATGCGCGCCCGATGGCTTCCGTATCAATGGCCTGCACATAACCCGACTCATCAGCGACAATGGCGCGAGTGTATCCGGCCCCCGGAAGCATGGAATGGTAGTCGATGACTTCAGGATTGCCGCCCTGGGCTTTAATAATCTGGCTCATCTTTTCAACCGCCGCGCCGCTTTCTATCATGCGGTCATACATATTGCGCCCCTCTTCAAGCGTGTCAACCGCGCCGCCGAGCATCAGCATGTGAGCCGAAAGCTGGCGGCACAAATGAGTGAAATCCTCCGGGCCACGCCCGCGCAGAGTTTCGAAGGCCTCTATCACTTCAAGCGAGTTGCCAACCATTCGACCGAGCGGCTGATTCATATCCGTGATGAGCGCGACGCATCGTTTGCCAAGCCCACTGGCGATATCGATCATCAGTCGGGCGAGCTTCTCGCATTCGGTTTGATCTTTCAGAAACGCTCCGCTTCCCGTCTTCACGTCCAGCACAAGCCCTGTGATGCCCTCAGCCATCTTTTTGCTCATAATCGAAGCGGCCATCAGAGGCAGACAGGGAACAGTCGCAGTCACGTCTCTCAGCGCATAGAGTTTTTTGTCTGCGGGCGCGATCTCTGCGGTCTGGCCTATGAGGGCAGCCCCGACACGTTCGAGGGTGGCGCGAAACTCGGCAAGCGACAAAGTGGTGCGAAAGCCCGGAATGGATTCGAGCTTGTCGAGCGTGCCTCCCGAATGAGAGAGAGCGCGACCCGATATCATCGGCACGGCGACGCCCGCGGCTGCGACCACAGGCGCGATGACCAGAGATGTTTTATCGCCCACCCCGCCGGTCGAGTGTTTATCGACGGTGGGTTTTCCCAGATCGGAAAGATCGACTATCTCGCCCGAATGGAGCATCTCTTCGGTCAGCGCGCGGGTTTCTTCCTCATCCATGCCGCGGAGATAGATGGCCATCACGAGGGCCGCCATCTGATAGTCAGGCACAGAGCCGTCTGTGTAGCCGCGCACGATGAAACGAATCTCATCGCGCGCGAGGCGGAGGTTGTCTCGTTTTCTGGCAATGATGTCTACAGTTCGCATAAGATCGTCTGGAGTCTGAAGTCTGAAGTCTGGAGTCTGGAGTCTGGATTGAGACTCTGGACTCTCGACTCCAGACTCCAGACTCAAAAGGTTTTTATCTTCGCTTTCATCTGCGGGTTTTCCACTTCTTCGAGCAGGATTCTTTTGATCGTGCTGGTGAGATCGATTTTCCACTGTCCGGCGCTCAAGCGGGCGCGAGCGAATTCGGAATTATTGAAAAGGATTTTTGCTTCACTGTTGCTGATGAAAGACATTTGAGATTCGTTGGATATTTTTTCTGCCGCCTTGTCGGGCGTGAGCGGCCCGGCCAGTCGGGGGGACATCCCCAGCATTATATATTCGAGGAACTGATCGAAAGTCGTCACTCCGGCGCGCTGCAATTCATCCTTGTATTTCGCGTCCTGTCGAAACAGGTCGAAGGTCGAGCGAAACACGCTTATCGAACGCTCGGTGACGTTTTGCCTGAAGCCTTTCACGCTCGCCGTGAGAAAAGCTTTCGTCGTTTCATAAGCAGACCGGCGAATGGCTTTCTCGGCATCGGCGCGCGATTGCGCCGATGCCGAAAAGGCGGAGATGAAAAAGATGAGCGATAGCGCCGTATGCTGTAGAAAAAATTTCATCGTTACTGCTCCTCATCTACTCATCGAGTGGAATTAGAAATGAGGCTTGCTTTCTGCTTTCATTAACACCCAACTTCAGTTGGGTGACAGCCGTCGGCAGGCTCCTCTGAACCGTTTCAACGGTTTTCTTATTCCGCGAGTCAAACCGTTGAAACGGTTTCAACCTTTCGTCTCTTCCACTCACCTCACTAAAAGTGAGGTGTTAATGAGAATCAGCGAAAGCGAATCGCTATCGCCTGAACTCACTTCTTTTCAAGCCCCTCTTTTACAATGAGCGCCACAGCGTGCGCTGCCATTGCTTCGCCCCGGCCGATGGAATCAAGCCCCTCGTTCGTCTTCGCCTTCACGCTGACCTTCTCCATATCGATTTCCAGAACACCGGCCAGACGGATTCGCATCTCTTCGATGAAAGGCGCGAGCCTCGGTCGCTCGGCAATGATCACCGCATCGATGTTTGACACCCGGTAGCCTCGCTTCGCGATCAGTTCGACCACACGCTTGAGAAGATCGAGACTCGACGCGCCTTTCCACTTCGCATCGCTGTCGGGGAAGTGACGGCCTATGTCGCCCAAAGCCGCCGCGCCTAAAAGAGCGTCGCAGACAGCGTGCGTGAGGGCGTCCGAATCCGAATGGCCGAGCAATCCTTTTTCATAAGGAATCTCGACGCCGCCCAGGATAAGGCTACGACCTTCCACCAGAGGGTGAATATCGTAGCCTGTGCCTATGCGAAACTCACTCATTAGGAGATGTCAGATATTAGATATTAGATGTTAGTAGCTGGACAGGTAACAGACGCAGTTGCGTTTTCACTAGCATCTAGCATCTGACATCTAACATCTTCCTCACTCGGAGAAGAATTCCGAGTGTATCATTTCGGCGATGCGCAGGTCGAATGGGCGGGTTATTTTTATGTTGATGTGCGAGCCTTCCACGACCCATACGCGATGGCCTGCTCGCTCGACAAGCTGCGAATCATCGGTCGCAAGAAAGCCCTCCTTGTAGGCCCGCTCGTAGGCTTCGCGCAGTATCTCATAACGAAAAGCCTGCGGAGTCTGCGCATGATAGATCAAACGGCGGTCGAAGGTTTTTTGAACGTGACCTTTCTTGACCTGCTTGATCGTATCGATTGCGGCCATAGCCATCAGCGCCGCTCCCTTAGCTTCGGCGCGGCGTATTACCGCGCTTATCTCTTCGGGTCTGACGAAAGGCCGCACGGCATCGTGAACCGCCACGATGCCTGTCGTCTCAGGGCGTATGACCTGAAGCCCGCGATAAATGGAATCCTGACGTTCGGCTCCGCCCGCAACCACTCGGACGATTTTCGTCAGGTTGTGACGCGGCAGAAGAGCCAGCACCTCGCTCGTCAGATTGGGCTGAAGGACGAGTATGACCTGATTTATATCCGGGCATTGTTCGAAACGGCGAAGCGTATGAACAAGCAAAGGCACGCCGCCAAGCTCCAGCATCTGCTTGGCGCGGTCTGCGTCCATGCGCGAGCCTATTCCGGCTGCGGCAATGATGGCGATGTTGGATTTCGGCTCGGTCACTGTGAGGCTGAATTGTGGCGCGGAGCGGCGGGCGCGCGCCCGTCCTCAGAGTATCGCCCGAAGATCATCTTGCCCGCTGTAGTCTGCAAAACCGATGTGACGGATACATCCACGTTTTTGCCTATCATCCGCCGCGCGTTATCTACGACGACCATCGTGCCGTCGTCAAGATAAGCGACTCCCTGATTGTACTCCTTGCCTTCCTTGAGCACGAATACGCGCATGATCTCGCCGGGCAGGACTACGGGCTTGAGCGCGTTCGCCAGTTCGTTGATATTTAGTACGGAAACCCCGCGAAGCTGCGCGACCTTGTTGAGGTTGAAATCGTTCGTGACGATTTTGCCTTCGATCTGGCGACCCAGTTCGATGAGCTTATGATCTACTTCGCGCACATCGGGGAAGTCGGCCTCGCTGATCATTATCTCGTAGCTTCCTTTGTTCTTTTGAAGCTTCTGAAGTATGTCCAATCCGCGACGGCCCCGGTTGCGTTTTATGGAATCGGCGCTGTCGGCGATCTGTTGAAGTTCGCGCAGGACGAACTGCGGGATGACCAGCACGCCTGCGAGGAAACCGGTTTCGGCAATATCGGCTATGCGCCCGTCGATGATGACCGATGTATCGAGTATCAGAGGGGGAGTTTTACCAGCGGCTTTTTCTATGAAGATGCCGCCGAGCGCGCTGAGGTCGAGGTAATCTCCCTTAACCGCTCCTACTATCAACCCGATATAGGCCATCACTCCGAGGAGCGAAAGCGTCAGGAATGATTTGAAGTTTTCCGGTATGCCGAATTGTTCTGTAGATGTTCCGTACTGCTTCGAGATAATCCATCCGATCAGAGTAGCGCCCGCGATTCCAAGTATGGAGCCGACTGCTCCGCCTATGAGAGTTTTAAGGCTGGCCTTGCGTATTCGCGTCTCGAAGAATATGACCGTGAAAGCAACAACCAGCCCCAGTCCTGCTGAAAGGAGAGGTTTCGTGCTGACAGGTCTGAGGTAATAGGCCGCACCTACGAGCGCCGCAATGAAGACGATACGAATCAAAGTCACATCGAATCGCATAGGACCTCCGTTCGTCTCACCCTATCGCGTTAGCCGTTCCTGCTATACGACGCTGCGATCAATTGTGAAAGATCCATTCGCACACGTGCGAAGGCGACCGGAAGCGACAGAGAAAAGCGCAGTCCCACCTATGAAAATTGATTAAAGTTCCACGCTGCCTTATCCCTGCGTAAAATTCATCGCCCGAATCAAAAGAGTAGGCGATCACCAGGGCGATTTCCAGATGATATAAACTTAATAAGTCTGGAAAGCGCCCGACTCCCGATCAGGTCAGGCTTGGGCAATCTGACCGGCCTTCATTATATCCCAACTCCCCGGATTTGCTATTCAATTTCCGAGGTTGGCGCATTTTTCAAAACCCGCCTCACGCGATATGTCATCTGCGCTCTGACATATTTTGTAACTCGAAAGCAGACGAGCGCGCGGCTTCGACGCAAATACGCAACTTAGGGCTACCTGTACAGGCCATTGAATGTGGCACGCGCATTGCCAAATCTATCAGCGTAGCTTGAAAAGTTACGCGATGACCGAGGCAACGGGGGCTGCGTCGGTCATCGCAAACACTGAAAGTAGCGACAGACAGACAGTAGTAAAAACGGAAAGGGATGAGGCAACGGGGGCTGCATCATCCCTTTTAGTTTTTTTGTCGTTTCGAAAAGCGGATTTTAGAATATCGCCTCAAGCGCATCCATCACATTCCGTGCGCCTGTCACTTCCATCCCGTCGTCATATTCGAGTCCCGCGAGATTGCCGTGAGGTATGATGCATCTCCGAAAGCCCATCGCGTAAGCCTCGCGCACGCGAACCGAAGCCTGACTCGTAGCCCGCACTTCACCGGCAAGCCCGACTTCGCCAAATACCGCCGCGCGCTCATCGACGGCGATGTTGCGAAAGCTCGACGCTATCGCCGCCACTATTCCGAGATCAGCCGCAGGCTCATCGATAGCCATCCCTCCCGCAACGTTGACGAAAACATCATCGCCCAGAATGTTCATACCGGCGCGCTTCTCTAGCATCGCCATAAGCAGAGCCACGCGATTCTGATCTACTCCCTGAGTCATCCTTCGGCCCGTCCCGTACTTCGTAGAAGTCACAAGCGCCTGAATCTCTACGAGCAAAGGGCGAGTGCCTTCCATGCACGCGGTCACGACCGAGCCTGACACGCCCACAGGCCGCTCGCTCAAAAACAGCCCCGAAGGATTGAGCACAGGCACAAGCCCGCCGCTGGTCATCTCGAACACGCCAAGCTCGTTTGCCGCGCCGAAGCGATTCTTCACCGCGCGGATGATGCGATGGTTGTGATGACGTTCCCCCTCGAAGTAGAGAACTGTATCGACTATGTGTTCCAAAGCCTTTGGCCCGGCGATCATTCCTTCCTTCGTAACGTGGCCGATGAGAAAAACCGGGACGGTGCGATTCTTGGCGAGGACTAAAAACTGACCCGCCACTTCTCGAACCTGCGAAACCGATCCCGGCGCGGATTCCATCTTCATGGAAAAAACCGTCTGCACGGAATCTACGATGATCGCCTGCGGCGAGAGTCTATCGATTTCTTCGAATATGCGCTCAAGGCATGTTTCAGACAACAGATAAAGTTCCTGCGGATTGATTCGCAATCGCTCGCCGCGCAGTTTGATTTGTCGCTCGCTCTCCTCGCCTGAAATGTAGAGGACTTTGCCGCAGGTTTGAGTCAAGCGATCCGCGACCTGCGTGAGCAGCGTGCTTTTTCCAATTCCGGGGTCGCCGCCGATCAAAACGAGTGAGCCGGGAACCAGCCCTCCGCCAAGCACGCGGTCAAATTCCGCTATGCCTGAAGACTGGCGCGCGTCCTCCTGACTTTCGATTTCGTGAAAAGGAATCGGGGCGACTTTTCGCATTCGAAACAACCCGCCGCGCGGCGAAGAATCCTGCGCCGAAGAAATAGCCTTCTCTTCGGCCATCGAATTCCACTCGCCGCACTCCGGGCATTTGCCAACCCAGCGCGGCTGCTGCGCTCCGCATTGCTGACAAACATAAACGGTTCTTGGGCCTTTCGATTTCGCCATCGGCGGAAGTATGAGCGATTCGTGAGTAATAGCGCAAGAAAAGCGGCCCCAATCATTCGCCCCGTGTATGCATCGCCATCGGCACGGACGCTATAGAATGCCGACCAGCGCGGTGCTATATTTATTGCTGGCATATCACACAAAAAAGGATTCGGTGCAGAATGATCAATAAAAAGACCCTCATCCCAGCGGCAATCGTCCTTCTGACGCTTGCCTCCGGCGCTTTCGGTCAAACTGAAGAAGGCGCAAACCTCGACATACTTCGCTATAAGATCAATGCCGAATTACTCCCCGATTCGCATACGCTGAAAGCTCAAACCCAGGTCACGTTCAAAGCTCTCAAGCAGACTCAATCGGCTGTCTTCGAGATGAACGGGTCGCTCATCATATCCTCAGTCAAAGGGCCGGATGGTAAAACCGCGCTTCAGTTCATTCAGGATCGCGTCAACGATCTCAACGTCAGAGTGAACCTCGGCCAGTTGTACGAGGCAGGCGCAGAGATAACTTTGACCTTCGAATACGCAGGCCCGCTCGCCACTCCCGAAGGCGGCCCCGTTCCTGATCGAAAGCTGGCTTATGTCGGCCCTGAAGGATGCTATCTCTTTTACGCCTCGCGATGGTTTCCTTTTCACGGCTATGCCTCTGATCGCGCATTGTCCGAAATAACTTTCACGGTTCCCAACAACTGGACTGTTACGGGACACAGCGCCGCGCCTGTTGTGATCGGCACGCCCTCCAGCTTGCCTGCGCCGACCGGCTCGCAGACTGCGACCGCTCCGCCCAAACTGGCAGGCGCTCAGACGGCGACTCCGCCGAAATCGACTGCGACGACGAAAGACAATCGCAAGACTTTTACTTTCGTTGAAACCGAGCCTGTCCTTCCCGGATCGTTCGCCGCAGGGCCGTTCATCACTCGCACGATCAGTTCGGGCGGATTTCAAATCGATCTAAACGTCCTTCCCGGCAGCGAAGCCCGCATAGAAGAATTCGGTCGCGAGATAGCTCAGATGCTTCAGTTCTACAGCACCCGCTTTTCGCCTTACCCCTACGGCCCGCGTTTTTTGGTCGCTGAAATCGATGACGAATCGCTCGATTCATACAGCGGCACAGGGATTCTTTTTCTCCCGCATTACCAGCTAGTGTCCGAAAAGAGTTTGCCCATAGACGACATAGCCCGCGAAGTGGCTTATCAGTGGTGGGGTCAGTCCGTGGGGATGAAGAGCTTCGATGACGTGTGGCTTTCGCAGGGATTGGCTCAGTATTCGTCTGTGCTTTATCGCGAATCGCAGCAATCTCAGGCTGAGTTTCAGGGAACTCTGTCGGAGATAATCGAGCTTGCGCTTGCCTTCGAGCAGGAAGCATCGATTTCGCGCGCTCCGGCGCAACTCAACGATCAGTCGCCCGCTTATCGCTCGGTGATTTTTTACAAGGGCGCTTATGTTTTCAACATGCTGCGCGGAACTATCGGAGACGAAAAGTTTTTCAATCTGATCAAGACCTACTACACCACGTTCAAGGGCAGGAATGCCGGGATAGACGATTTCGAATCACTTGCCGAAAAAGCGGCGGGCGCGAACCTGCGCGGCTTCTTCGGGCTGTGGGTCGATTCTACGGGTGTGCCTGAATTCAAAGTCGATTACGCGATCATCCGAACCAAAGAAGGCAAGTTCAAAGTGCGCGGCACTGTTCGCCAGAACCTCGATTCCTTCCGCGGGCCGGTCACTCTGGCGCTTGAAGCCGAGGGCAGCAAGGAAATGAAGACGACGATTGACCTCAAAGGCACATCGGCTGATTTCGAGATTTCTTCCGAGAGCAAACCGCTCGATGTCATAGTAGACCCGGAAAATCGCTACCTGCGCATATCCGAATCTCTGCGCTCGTCTGTCGTCGTGCGTCGCGGCATTCAGCATTTTCAGCGCGAAGAGTACGCCGAGGCCGAAGAGCAGTTCATAGCGGCGCTAAAGATCAATCCCCGATCATCCTGGGCGTGGTACAACCGGGGACTTCTTTATATGGAGCAGCGCAACTGGCAGAAGGCTCGCAGTGATGGCTTCGATCAGGTTTTGGTCGGCGACCTCGAACCGGCGTGGCTGGAAGTGTGGTCTTACATCTATCGCGGCAACTGTTACGATGCCGAAGGCCAGCGCGAACGCGCAGTAGCCGAGTACGATAAAGCCAGGGATAATGGCAACGACTACAACGGCGCTCAAAAGGCGGTCGAGAAATACAAGGCCCAACCTTTCAAACGCGAGCGTTCAAGTTCGGCGAGCAACTGACAGGGGTCGGGGGTCGGGGATCAGGGGTCAAGGTTATAGGAAGAAGGCGATCATTGAAGAGTCAAATTTCTTCCGCAGGCGCGTTTTCATCCTAAGAGTCGCTTCTTTGCTTCCTGACCCCTGACCCCTGACCCCTGACCCCTGACCCCTGTTCCCTATGAGCATTCATCCGACTTCGATCATCGAACCGGGCGCGCGTTTGGGCGAAGGCGTCCGCATCGGCCCTTATTCAATAATCGAGCGCGACACCGTGATCGGCGATGACTCGGAGGTTCGCGCTCACGCCTCTGTCAAGAGATTCACCGCACTCGGACGATCAAACATAATTCACGAAGGCGCGATCATCGGCGGCGAGCCCCAGGACATAAGTTTCCGCGAGTGCGAAAGCTATGTCCGCATCGGCGACCATAATCAAATACGCGAAGGCGTGACCGTTCATCGCGGCACTGAGCCGGGATCGGAAACCGTCGTCGGCTCCAACTGTTTTCTGATGGCTTATGCGCATGTGGCTCACAACTGCCAACTCGGAGATCGAGTCATCCTTGCGAACAATGTCGCGCTCGCGGGTCACATTCGCATCGCCGATCAGGCATTCATTTCGGGCGGCGTGGTCGTGCATCAGTTCTGTCGCATCGGGCGGCTGGCGATGATAGGAGGGAACTCGAAAATAGTTCAGGACTGTCTGCCATTCGTCATCACGGACGGAGCGCCGGGCCGCGCCTGCGGATTGAACGCGGTCGGGCTGCGCCGCGCGGGAGTGAAGGCCGCAGAGATTCAACAACTCAAACAGGCTTATCGCCTGCTTCTTCGCTCAGGTCTCCGTCTGGAAGAAGCTCTGCAGCAGATGAGCGAGATGGCAAGCCCGTTAGTCGATGAGATGATCGAGTTCGCGCGAAGTTCGAAGCGCGGGTTCTGTCGCTAATGGGTCAGGACGCAAACTCCGATTCGATGTCCGGCTCTGTCCTTTTCCTCCTGACCAGCGATTTTTCGCGAGGCCAGATGGCGGAAAATTCTTCATCTACGGAAAGCGCGGCGGCCATAAGGCTCGCCGCTTCTTCCAATCGACGGTGATGCTCGACGGTGTAACACAGGAGCGATGCCGAATACAGCGTGACTGCTCCATAGATCGCGCCTTCCTTCATAACGGGAAATACCGCAAGCGTGCGATAAGCCGAGAAGTAGTCCGCGAGTTGCGGCGGGAGATCGAGTTTCGGGTCGGTGTTGCAGAAAGGTTTCTTGTTGGCTATCACCCAGCCCGTCACGCCCTCGCCGAGCGAGATGCGACGCCCCTTGAGCGCGTCGGCGTGACGGCCCGCTGCGTGCGCGACTGTGTTCAACCCCGTCTCAGGCGTGATGAGCGTGATCGCGCAGGTGTCGTAATCGACCACCGATTTGAGCCTGTCGGCGAATGCCTCAAGCATTCGGTCGCGGTCGCGCTCAGAGATGACCGCTTTCGCCAGTTCGCTTATGGCTTTCGCCTGATCTTCAAAGGCGCTCTGCGGAGATTTCTTTTCTCCGAGGTCTTCAGCAAGCCCTGACGCGGGCGGAACCCTGCGGGCGGCTTCCGAAAGCCTCTCGATTGGCTCTATTCCGAAAGTCGGCGGCGGCAGATGACGGCGCGCTTCTATCTCAGCTTCGAATTCAGACAGGTGAGCGATGAACGTCGATGCCACTTTGGGATCGTACTGAGTGCCGCTGCCCTTGAGTATCAGCGCGATGGCTTCTTCTCTTGATAGCCCTTTGCGATACTGTCGGTCTTCGCGCACTGCGTCGAAGCAGTCCACGACTGAAAGTATGCGCGCGGTGAGCGGTACCTCGTTGGCTTTGAGTCCGTCCGGATACCCCTGTCCGTCCCATCGCTCGTGATGATGTCGAACAATGGGGACTATCGGGTAAGGGAATTCGACTCGACCGAGTATCTGCGCTCCGGCGATGGTGTGAATCTTCATCTTTTCGAATTCGGCGGCGGTCAGCTTGCCGGGCTTTTCAAGTATGTAATCAGGCACAGCGATCTTGCCTATATCGTGAAGAAGCGCGCCCGCTTTGAGAGCTTCTATTTCTTCTTCGGAACAATCGAGCAATCGGGCGACACCTGCTGCATAAATCTGAACTCGCAGGACGTGATCGTGAGTGACTTCATCTTTGGCGTTGATGGCGACAGCCAGAGCTTCGATGGTTTCGCGGTGAGCTTTCTCGACGGCGGCTATTCGTTTCTGCACGTTGTCGCGATATACCCTGAGCCACAGATGAAGCGTGAGGAATATAGGCCCGCCCACGACCATCATCAGCCATAGGTCATATTGCAGAGCCATGTACATAAGGCTTGCGGTGCTGCTCGTAGGCAGAAACAATACTGAAGCTCCGAGAAGTCCTTTCCAGTGGCGGCTGACGGGGTCGCCATGTCGGAGCGCCATCAGAATGGAGAGCAGTGTGATATTGACCGCCATCTGAACCAGATTGGCGGCAAGTATAGCAATCGATACGGCGAGAAAATCCTTATTGCGCGCCGGAACCGTCATGCTGAAGGCAAAGCGCAGAACGGCCATCAGCGTCAAAGCCGCGGCAGCAGCGCCCAGAGCCATCATCCCTGAAGAGAAAAGATTGCTTGAAAGGCGTTTGGCCGTGCGACGCGATGAAGTGAAGCCCTCGATCCCGGCCAGAAGCACTGCCGGAGAAAATCCGTACCAGCAGGCTACCAGCACCACTATCGCGTCGGAGAGCGTGAAGGAAACTTTCTCCTTCGAAAAACTGAGTCCCAGAGGCAACCGGAAACGCTGCGGCGAGAGGCCTACGGCGATAATGACGGGGACGAGAAAAAGAAACTCCAACTGATCCTGAGCCGGGTAGTCGGACAACAACTGCGCGAAAGCCATCAGCCAGGTCGCCAGACCTATAGTGATTATCGCGCTCTGATAATCACGGCTTTTCTTCAGCGTTTCCATAACCCTCTTTTCCCCGGATTGAAAAATCGCACGGCTCATTCGGTTTACTGCGAATTCGATTGCTGCTGAAACGACTCATCTGCTCAAAGCCCTTGCAAGCGTCCGCCAATAGAAGCAAGCATTGTGCCAGCGATAAGCGCGCAATTTTTTGCAAATAAAGCGCGCACAGCCAAAATGCGCAAGCCCCGCCCGGTCAATGTGAAAGACCGATCTCGTCATTTTGACTGAATAAGTTGTTTTCCATTCCCCGTTCGGGTTGTTACAGGCGAGATTTAACTGTCGGGCAGGTTTGAAATGAGAGCGGTTTTCAGGATCGTTCTTTTCGCCATGCTTCGCCTTCCGCGCGAAGATGGTCGAGGGCAGCTTGCAATTGAATCTGTTTTGATCTGATCTCTTCACCCGCGGCGTCGCGCGGCACATATATCGGCTCGGCGATCAATATCACGGCGCGGGTGAAAGGCGCGGGTATTTGCAGACGATCCCACGTAGGAAACTCGAAGCCGCGTCGCGCCGCTACATGAAAAGGCAGTATCGCCTGACCGGTGTGTCGCGCAAGGGTGACGGCTCCGGGTTTGGCGACATAAGCGGGGCCGCGCGGGCCGTCGATGGTGAAGCCCACATCGATTCCGTTTTGCAGACACTCGGCCATCTCTACGAGCGCGCGCTGACCGCCGCGAGTAGCCGAGCCGCGAGCCGTTCCATATCCGAATCGCTTGATGAATCGTCCGATGTATTCCGCGTCGCGGCTCTGACTCGACATAACGACGATGCCGCGCCTGCGCCAGAACCATGTCGCGCCGAATATGCAGGAGTGCCAGAAAGTCAGTATCGCCCGGTTGCCGCGAGCAAGTATCCCTTCCAATTGATCCATCCCGCGAACTTCCCAGCGCACAGTCGAGCAGATCAATTTAATCAGCCAGTAGAAAAAAACATCGGCTGCCCGGATGAGCATTCTGTCTCGGAATCTGTATTTGGCGAGCGATGAAAAATCATAAATGCGACGGCGCAAATCTTCCGCGCCTCGATCAGGCTTTCGGCGACCGTCGGGCCGGGAAGCCGTTGTCTGTTCATGAAATGAGTTTTCCGGCATCATCTCGTCAGCAGATTCGTTCTCGTGTCCGAACGTAAATCTACACGCGGGGCTGATAGATTGACAAAGCCAGTTCATAGAATTAACCTGTTTTTTGTCCAATCGCTGTTTGGCAGTCAGCATTATGAGCAAAAAACTGAAAGCCCAGGATTACCCCGGCCTTCTTCTCGAAGACGACCCGGACATAGAAGTTACTTATCACGAAGAGACGCCCAGACTGGCAGGCATCTGGTCAGAAGTTCAGTCCATATTGCGCGATATCATCTTCGCCGTGCTGATGGCCGTATTGATCGTCGTGTTCGTCGTACAGCCGGTCAAGGTCGAAGGCACATCGATGCTGCCGAGACTCGAAAACGAAGAGCGCATCTTCGTAAACAAATTCACTTACTATTTCAACTCCATCCAGCGCGGTGACATTGTGGTCTTCTGGTTTCCGAAAGACCCTTCGAAATCTTTCATCAAGCGGGTGATCGGGCTTCCCGGCGACCGAATTCGCATGGACGAACAGGGTCAGCTTTACATAAACGGCCAGCCCGTAGACGAGCCTTATCTGTCGCCCGACCACAACAAGGCCCCCAACCCCATAACGGAGCGAACCATCGATCAGCACTACTACTTCGTGATGGGCGACAACCGGGATGCTTCCAACGACAGTCGCGCGTGGGGGCTTGTGCCGGAAAAATATATCTATGGCAAGGCCATGTTTCGCTACTGGCCTCTGTCGCGCGTAGGCGCGCTCGATGAATGAAGGCGCGCGGAGTGCGAACCGCGCGATAATGATTTTCTGATGCGCTTGTTGTTCACGCCTCTGTTAAAAATTTTCTACAATCCGGCTCAGGCCATGTCTGACCTCAGAGACCGTTCGCATTATGTGGCGGGCGCGATCTTTGCCATCCTTACATCGCTTGCCTACTTTCTGGCTCTCAATCGCGTGCCTCAGCGAGCGGCGTTCGACCCCGTGCTTCACACCCAACTGGATTTGCGCTTTATGATAGGCGCGAGCATCTCGCCGATTCTCTTCCTCGCCGTGGTTTTCGTTCCGGCGTGTCTTCTTGCCGCAAACCTCATCGACCGGCGTTCCAGTTTCGGCGTGCTGTTGCGTCAGGAGTACGCGCCGATGGCCAGTTGCATACTTTACAGTTGGGCTGCGTCTCATCTGATCATGCTCATCCCTGCGCTCGTTTTGTTCGACCCCTCCGGGTTTCAATCCGCGAGCGTTGCGGCTCGAATGATGGTCATAAGGATCGCGCCGCTTCCTTACTTCATCTTTCTGGCGGTCATCGCATTGCGCGTCGTTTTGAGATTGAAATACGGACAGGCAATCGGGGCCATACTGCTTTCATCATTTTCTCTGATCGCGCTTCCTCTGGTGCCGAATCTGCTCTTCCTTCTCACCTCTCCGTTTCTGGCCTTTATAGTCATAATCCTGCTCATGAATTTTTTTGGCAACGCGATGAGCGCGTCGCGCGACAGGGAGAACTTCAAACAGACTCTCGAAGCGGCTACGCTCAACCCTGCCGACGCAAGCGCGCATTACAACCTCGGCCTGATTTATCAGCAGCGCGGCGACACGGAGCGCGCGCGAGCTTCTTTCCTGCGCGCTATAGAAATAGACGCGGACGAAACAGATGCGCATTATCAGCTTGGGCGCATAGCGCGCGAAGAGGGGAGACTTGCGGATGCGATATCTCATTTCGATTCCGTAGTCGAGCGCGACCCCGATCACAGCCAGAGCGAAATATGGCGCGAGATAGGCCGCGCATACTTTCAGGCATCCCAGTACGAAGACGCGCTCGCGGCATTCGAGCGTTTTTTTGAGAAGCGCCATTCGGATGCCGAAGGGCTGTACCTCTACGGTATTACGCTCGACCATCTCGGTCGCGAAGAAGAGGCCGCCCGCGAGATGCGCGCCTGCGTGGAAGCGGTGCGAACCGCGCCCGCCTACAAATATCGCTCGGAGAAGCGATGGATGAACGAGGCGCAGGCATTTCTGCGAGAGCGGGAAACAGGAATCAGAAGTCAGGAGTCAGGAGTCAGAAGGCGACCTTCCGATTCATGATTTCTTCATAGAGGAATGCTGTAGCGCAATCCGTCAGATTGCGCGCGCTGAAATGATAGAAGACTGAAAACTGTTTCATAAGGAGAAAGGATTGGAAGCGATACTCGCGCTTGAGGATGGAAGAGTTTGGCGCGGTCGGGCCTTCGGGGCGCGCGCCGAGGTCGCGGGCGAAGTCGTGTTCAACACGGCGATGACCGGCTATCAGGAAATACTCACAGACCCGTCATACTGCGGCCAGATAGTGACGATGACTTATCCGCTCATCGGCAACTATGGCGCGACGGAAGAAGATGTGGAATCGCGCCGCGTCTTCGTCGAGGGATTCGTCGTCCGCGAGATTTCGCGCGTCACGTCGAACTGGCGCGCTCAGGAGTCGCTCGACGATTATCTCAAACGATATGGCATACCCGGCATATCCGATATCGATACGCGCTCGCTGGTTCGCCATATTCGTGAGCGCGGCTCTATGCGCGGATGTCTTTCGACTTCCTCGGCGGACGAAAAAGTTGTCATTGAAAAAGCGCGACAGTCGCCGGAAATGGTCGGCCTCGATCTGGCGTCAGTCGTCACCTGCCCGAAAGTCTACACGTGGACTGACGCTCAGACTTCGGCTTACGGCTCGCCTGCTTTGCTTCATGAAAAAAGCGCGGGTGAGCGATTTCACGTCGTCGCTTACGATTTCGGATTGAAGCATAACAGCCTGCGAACGCTCGCCTCGCTTGGATGTCGCGTGACGGTCGTGCCTGCGCACACTTCGGCAGAAGATGTCGCAGCGATGAAACCCGACGGGATATGGCTGTCGAACGGGCCGGGCGACCCGGAGCCGCTCACTGAAGTCATCGCCAATCTCAGACGTCTCCTGGGTCGTTATCCGATTTTCGGAATCTGTCTCGGACACCAGTTGATGGGTCTGGCATTGGGCGGTCGAACCTACAAGCTGCCGTTCGGCCATCACGGCGGCAATCAGCCGGTCAAGGAACTGGCGACAGGGCGCATAGAAATCACCGCGCAGAATCACGGGTTCGCGGTCGATGCCGATTCTTTGCCTTCGGATTGCGAGGTGACGCACATCAATTTGAATGACAATACGGTTGAAGGGCTGCGCCACCGGACGCTGCCGGTTTACTCGGTTCAATATCACCCGGAAGCTGGCCCCGGCCCTCACGACGCGGCGCATCTCTTCGACAGATTCACCCGTATGATGGATCGTCATCGACAGGGCGATATGGCGTGATGCTCTATTCGACAAGGGGAAGAGTAATACTTGCGATGTGTCCGCGCCGCCGGAGGCGATGCAACAAAATTGTCATAGCAACTTCGACGGCGCGATGGTAGAATTGAAGCGTCTTGAGATCAGGGGAAATCGGGGTGCAACTCTCAAAGCTGCTCCCGGAATCAAAAAGCTGTTCAACCCAATCAGTAAATCAGAGGATGTGAAAATCGAAATGAATGCTCGCCAAATTCTGTTCCGAGTGCCTCTAACCACTTTGGTCGTTTTCCTGTTTTGCCTTTCCTTCGCCGCTGTCGCAAATGCGCAGTCCGGCGAAGCCCAAAAGCCTAAGATCAAAAACTTCGGTCAAATGGATGATCGCTTCTATCGCGGCGCGCAGCCTGATGAAAGCGATTACAAAGACCTTGCCGCGATAGGGATCAAAACCATCTTCGACCTTCGCGATGATCCCAAAGATTATGCCCGCCATGCCGCCGAAGCCGCTGGACTGCGCTACATCAACATTGCGATGAGCGACACCGACAGACCCGCGGATGAAACGGTCGAGGAATTCCTCAAATTCGTGGGCGATCCTTCGACGGGAAAATTCTACGTTCACTGCAAAGGCGGACGCCATCGCACAGGGCTTATGGGCGCGGTCTATCGCATGAATTTCTACCAATGGGATTTCAAGCAGTCATACAAGGAAATGAAGCAATATGACTTCTACACCCGCTGGGGACACGGCGATATCAAGGAGTATGTGCAGGACTACTTCGACCGTATGCAGACGCGCGCCGTCGAAGTATCAACCGGAGTCTCAAAGTAAGCCTTTATTTCATTATGGTCGCCTGATCGCAAGCCCTCTTGCGAAATAATATCTCTTCCCCCTGTTCCATAATTCATTGATTCCGCAATGGCGCATCAGCTATAAGCTCGCGCGCAGGGCAGAAAATTTTCCGCGCTTTACACAATCTGGACAGGCGGCTACCATCAAGGCTGTTCGCATCGAAGAGCTTTGAGGCCGACCTTTATGCAATGCCCGCAGTGCCAACAACTTCTGACTGACAATGCCCGCTACTGCCATAGCTGCGGGTTCTCCATCTCGTCCGGCAAACCGACCGCGCCGCAGTATGCTGTCACCGCTCCGACTGCCGATGATCCTTTCCCTGATCGACTCATAGGCCACCTGCTCGAAGGCAAATATCAAATTCTTGCCAAACTCGGACAGGGGGGAATGGGGACAGTTTATCGCGCCCGCCGCGTTCACATAGGCGATGAAGTCGCGGTCAAAGTTCTGCTTCAGGAGTTCGTAAAAGATGCTTCTGCGCTCGAACGATTCCGCCGCGAAGCCCGCGCATCGGCGATGCTTCATCATCCGAATATCGTGACCATCCATGACTACGGCGAAGCGGGAGAAGATTCAGCGCCTGCTTTCATCGTGATGGAGCTTGTGGCAGGAATGCCGCTTAGCGACATCATCGAGCGCGAAGGCTCGCTTGCGACTCAGAGGGCAGTCGCGCTGATGAAGAGCATCTGCGCGGGAGTGGGCGCGGCTCATCGCAGCGAGATAATTCATCGCGACATCAAGCCCGACAATATCATCGTGCAGCCGCCTCAGATGGACGGCGAAGCAGAGACTGTGAAAGTTCTGGATTTCGGCATAGCCAAGCTACGCGATGTGGCCGGGTCAGCCGCTCTGACGCAGACCGGCATGGTGATAGGCACGCCGTATTATATGTCGCCTGAGCAATGCAAGGCCGCTCCGCTCGACGCCCGCTCGGATGTCTACAGCCTGGGCGCAATGATGTACGAAATGCTTGCCGGAAACCCGCCCTTCGAAGCGGAAACACTCACAGGGATAGTCGCAAAACATCTGACCGAATCTCCGCCGCCGATGCGACGGGAGTTCGTCCCGCCCGCGATTGAAGCATTGATAATGCGCGCGCTCTCCAAAGACCCTCAAGCGCGTCCATCGGATGCTCTGGAATTTGCCCGCGAGTTGATGGACGCGTTTGCATCGCCACAGCAAACAAGCGGGCGCGCTCCGGCTCCCACGCGCGAAGCAGCCCCGCCGCCTCCGGTTTACACGCCGCCGGTTTATTCGCCTCCTCCGGCAAAATCGCGCAAAGGGATGATCGCAGGAATCGTGATTGCTTTTCTTGTCGTGGCGGCTGGCGCTGGCGGAGGAATATGGCTGTGGCAGATGAAAGAAGATCAGATCGAGTCGGACAATCGAAACATCGCGCAGGCGAACGCCAATCAAGGCATCAGCCCGCCGGTCAATCGATCAAGGTCAAGTGTTCGACCCATCCCCATCCCCAACGCCAATACTTCCCCTCCTGATATCACGCCTTTCACGCCTCCTGTCGATGCGGCTTCATTGAAAAAAGAAGTCATCGACACGCTCAACGGCTGGGCCGCAGCGTCGAGGGCGCGCGATCTCGCCGCGCACATGAATTATTTCGCCCCGACTCTCGACACTTACTACAACGCGAGAAACGTCAGTTCGAACAGGGCGCGCGCCGACATCGGTCGAGCCTTCTCGATTTATTCGAGCCTCGATGTTCAGCTTGCCAACATCGAAGTGACGTTGGATGTCACAGGCGCTCGCGCCACTGCCGTGTTTGACAAGACGTGGGAGTTCACAGGCGAGCGGCGATCCGTCGGCTCGGTTAAGCAGATGGTGTGGTTTGAAAAACGTGACGGGCGATGGCTCATCACCGGCATAAAGGATTTGAAAATTTACTACGTTGGGAAATAGAAGCGGGCGTCAAACGGCGTCCTGCGCAATCGCATTTTTGCGTTCGAGCATATCGGCAAGCTCGCGTTCAAGCTCATCAAGTTTTGCTTCACGACTGCGGTCACGCTTTCCTTGCCGAACTATTCCTGTGGCTACGAGCGCGATGCTTGACGCGGCAAGCGCAAACGCGAGCAGATAAAACTGATAGCGAGTCATTCCTATAGCGAACTGAATCGAAGCATTGCCGGTCACGAGATCGTAGCCAGCGCCCGCGGCGAGCAGCAGCAGAAACAGCCCTCCGCCCATCGCGGCAGCAGTCCTGCTTTTGTAGGCGTCGATTTCGTATCCGAGATCGTCGATTTTCAGGCGGAGTTGTTTTATGCGTGCGTCTATCTGATCGGATTCGACTGGCAATGCGATTTGCTCCGATGAGTAAAACACCGAGTGATGCGCGTCCGGCGAAAGCCACGCATCACACTTTTCGATCACTTGATGAACTTCCCTGTCCGCGACCAGCGCGAGCGGGTGAAGAAATTGACTATAGCATTGCCGCCGCCTGACGGGTCTTTGGTCAAATCCAGAGACCAGTAGACGAACATCGCGCGCCCGACTATGTTCGAACGGGGCGCTGTCCCCCAGTAGCGGCTGTCCTGACTGTTGTCGCGATTGTCGCCCATGCAGAAATACTGATCGCTGTCGTAAAGGCCATCCTTGTCGGCATCGTATATGTCCTGAAGCTTTGGGTCTTCCCTGATCTCGTCGGAAACAGGATCGCCTTTGACCGGCACTTTGAACGGCTGGCGCACTCCATATCGGGCCTGAGAGTCATAGATGGCCGACGAGAGATTTTCCTCATCGTCCTGATAATAGTAAACAGTCCACTGAGCGCCGTCCGGCGCTCCTTCATCACGAACATGAGTGAGCGGCGCAGCGTCTTCATTGGTGATTTGAGGCTCGACGTAGATTCGATGCTCAGGGAGTTCCTTACCGTCGATATAAACGCGCTTGGTCTGGTCGTCGTACTCGACCATTTCGCCCGGAAGCCCGATCACTCGCTTGACGTAGTTGATCTCCGGCGTGTGGGGATACTTGAAAACTATCACATCGCCGCGCCTGATGCCGCGCGAAGGCAGGATGGGAAGGGAAAGCCCCGCCTCGGAGCCGAATATGAATTTGTTGACCAGCAGATGATCCTGAATCCAGATGGTGTCTTTCATAGAGCCGGTCGGAACCTTGACCGCCTGAACGATGAAGGTCATTCCGAAGACGGCCATGATCAAAGTCACCACGGCGGATTCGAAGTATTCTCGAATCGTGCTTTTCGGCGGCCCGTGTTCATCGCGTCTGTCAGCGCGCCTCGGATAGTCAGGCGCGGTCTCAACTTTGTCGTTCGCTTCAATGGAATCGATGATGTCGGGTGATTTCAGATCGGGGTTATCGCTCATAAACAGAATTATCCTATTTTCTCCTCAGTTTGAAAATCCGTCGGGGCGCTTGTCAGCATCAACTCTTCTTCGGCTTCATTCAAAGCCGGGATTTTCTCCTCGCCATCGAAGGCGAGCGCCGCCCTCTGGCAGCAGAGAGTTTCATCGCTGGAAGCCATCTCGCTCAGATATTCGCCATCAGCCGCCTCTTCAGGGATGACTTCAACTTCATCATCGTCATCCGCGATTTGAATATAGCTGGACACGATGCTGTTTATAAGATCAGGTTCGGCCAGAGAGGATCGCGCGGCTTCCTGCTGCGCGAGCTTGATCGTGCGGCCTTCGCCCAGGGATAAAGCGTGTCCTCCCACTCGAAGCTCGACGCGAAAAGTGCGGCGGTGATCAGGGCCGAGCGCCGCGACAAGCACATACTCAGGCACGGGAGCTCCCGCCGCCTGAAGTTGCTCCTGCAATGCCGACTTGTAATCCGATCCGATCATTGATGAAGGATCGATCTGAGCCACCTTGTCGCGCATCTCCCGGCGCAGGAATCGTCCGGCGTTTTCCAATCCGCCGTCGAGATAAAGCACGCAGATGAGAGCTTCATAAGCGTCGGCCAGAAGAGCGCGCTTGCGACGCCCGCCTGTTTTTTCCTCGCCGCGATTGAGCAGGAGGTATCGACCAAGATCGAGGTCTTCGGCCAGGTCGACGAGGCTCGCCTCGCTCACCAGATAAGCTTTCATCTTCGAGAGCTTGCCTTCCGAAAGGTCGGGGAATTGGGCGAGCAGCCACGAACTGACGACGAGACCCAGAACGGAATCGCCCAGAAATTCCAGAGCTTCGTTATGGCGGCAGTTTTCTTCCATTCGCTCGTTGGCGTAGGAGCGATGCGTCAGCGCGCGATCCAGAAGAGCGCGCGAGCGGAACCCATAGCCGATTTTCTGCTCAAGTTCCGAAAGCAGTTTTTCGCGTTCCAGCGAGATCATAAGCCTGCGCCCCTGTTCGCTCACAATATAACACACGCCAGATGTCAGATGTTAGATTTCGAGGGCAGGAGTCAGAAGTCAGGAGCCAGAAGTCAGAAGTCAGAAGGTGACAGGGAACAGGTGACAGGTTACAGAGCCGAAGATTTCCCTCCTGTTTCCTGTCACCTGTAACCTGTTCCCTCCACCGACCACCGACCACTGACCACTGTTACTCCCGCCGCCAGACTGTACCGTCTTCGTATTCGATGTAATTGATCACGACTTCTTCAACAATGATGCTGTTTGCGCTGATGGTTCTGGTGGGAGGCACCCGCGTAAATTGCGCAATCTCTTTTTTCTTTCCCGCGCCGATCTTTATTCGAGTGTAGAACTGATGACTGGTCGTCTTCCTGCTTTCGGAGTCGGTGAACGTGTAGTCCCAGCCGACAAGCACGACTGTTTTTCGACTGATGTTTTTGACCTTCGCCTTGTAGTTATAGCCTTCTATGGTTCTCCCCATCCTTATTCGCTCATTCCTGACAGGGTTCGTCGGGTTGGGATCCTGAATGAGAATGATTTGCCTGTCCCATCCCGGCCGGCGACGGGTCTTGATCCAGCTTTTTTCGACAACGATGATCTCAGGCGATTGTTGAAGAGAAACATTCTGCTCGGCTGACTGAGTCGGCAGAGCCAGCATAAACGAGATACATAAAAGCGCATTCATAAGCGATATCCCTGCGCCTCAAAAGCAAAAAGCCAGCCCACTATGAACTGGCTCCTTGCTGATTGCGGGAATTCGACTGATCTAGTTTGTCGGAGGAGCGCCGGTGGCGTACTTGTTGACCATGTCTTGAAACCCTGTAGGCGAATCAGGATGTCGGAACTTGTAAAGCGCGATCGCGGCTTCCTCAATCTGCGTGCGGGCCTGCCCCCATTTGGCCGCATCTTTCGCCGTCAGCGCAAGGAATCGCGCCCAGGAATCGATTACCGCGTCGGCCTGAGCGTTGAGATCGTCAAGCAGAGCTTTCGATTCGGGATCATCTTCGGGTTTCTGTTTCTTTTCTGTCGGCAGAGCTTCGAATTTCTTGGCGGCTGCCGAATACTTCTCGTAATAAAGCGAGCCTGCCTGCAAGAAGTTATTGGCCACTGAAGGATCAAGGCTTATAGTCTTCTTGTAAAGCTCAAGCGCCTTGTCATTATTCTTGTTCTTCTGTTCAAGCACGGCCAGCGTTTGATACAAATAGGCAAGCGTCTGGTTCTGGTTCCACTTTTGTTTGTCGACCACGTTGGGAACCTTGCCTGATTCTATCAGCCTGATGGATCGCTGGGTGTAGTCGATGCCTTTGGCTTCGTGGGAATAGTTGGGAGTGGCGGCGAACAATTCCACCGTGCGTATGTCGACAGCCAGCAGATAGAGATAATCGAGGTCATCCGCATTGATCGCCAGCGCCTCTTCGCCCAGTCGAATTTCGTCGGAGATGTTCTTGGCCTGCCTTGCCAGTCCGAACAGGTAGCCGCGAGTTTGCACAACCCACTTCTTCAAGTATTCGGCATACTGGCCGGAAGAAAATTTCTCCAGATAGGTTTTGGCCAGATCATAAGCCTTGGGATAATCCTTCGCCCCGTTTGCGTCATACCATGCCTTGTAAGCATCGGCCTCTTCCTTCTGTTTCGTCGCGTCTTGCGCCAGAGCCGCTGTCGCAAACGCCAGCATAGCGAGCGCCGCCATCATCACAACCTTTCTTTTCATTGAAAGAATACTCCTCCTAAGCGGTGTTTCGAGCGTGCTTGACCAGCCAATCCCCACTAACGCTGACAAGGTTTTATCGAGTTTGGAAATTGGCCCAACTTCGGAATGCGCCTTCGCGCGGTCGAAGTTGTTGACCATCCGTCAAGGGAAAAGCTCCGCCTGCGATACTCGCACGCAGCAACATTGCTTGTCAAGCATAGACTTTTACCAGAGCAAATTTTTTGCCGCCTGATGAAGTTCACCCCTATTCGATGAGGCATTCGATCAGGCGCGTTGCCGGGAGCGCGCTGCGATCCTCGTCAGAAATCTGTACAACTCCGGGTCGCGCGCAACAAGTTCGCTGCGAGTGTGACGCGCTGTTACCCCCGCAGACGGACGCTTGCGCTCGGACACGAAAGCCTCATACCCCTGCGCGAAATACTCGTATTCGTTCGACGCGGCGTAATAATCCAGCGCGCGGCCCTCGCGCCGCGCCTTCTCGTAAAGACGACGTATCGCGGCGACCTCTTCTTTATCCATAGCCGTCAGGTGAACCTGATGCGCGAACTCATGCGCGACGGCATGAAACCCGCCGCGAGCCGCTACATCGATGTGTTCTATGCCGGAAATCGTGGCGCGTCCGCCCACTCCGCGAAGGCTTGCGTAATAGCGACCGTCGAAGGTTCTTTCATTGACCAGATTATCGAAGCCGCCGAGATCGCTCACTCGCTGATCGAATCCGAGAAGATGATGGCGCGCCCCGCTTCGCGCAAGCCGGGGCAGATAAACCGCGAGCGGAGCAACCGCCCTGTCTATGACTATCTGCTGCCGACGGGTGAGCGATCCATAATCAGGAAATATCTCCTTCGTCAGATTGAAAATCGAAGGCTCCGGCCTGCTGTAGAAAAGCGTTTCGAAATCAATCGCGCCTATCTCTCTGCGCGCTCGCTCCTGCATCCCCCACAGCGCGTAGCTGAGTTCAAGATGAGCCAGCGCCCCTTCCGGGTCTGCATCTATCGCAAGCCGCGCCACCTCGGCGGCGCGCTCATAATTTCCTTCTCTCAGCCAGAGGTCGCCCATCGCGACCAGCGCGCCGTAGTATCGCGGCTCCAACCCGATAGCTGCTTCCAGTTCAGCCGCAGCTTCTTTCAGCCTGCCCGATTTTTTGAGCGCAGCGGCAACAGAGAAACGACGGCGCGCTTCACCGGAAATTTTCTGATCATAGCCCGACTGACCATTGAGATATTGCGCAAGCAGTCGGCGAATGCCGGGAGATACGGGATCGAGCGCAAGCGCGCGGCGCGCAAGCAGGCGCACTTCGTGAGCCTTCCTTTCGGTCGCCCTCACGAAAGCCAGCGTACTCATCGCATCGATGTCGAATGGATCAAGCGCAAGCGCGCGCTCGGACTCGAAGGCAGCCTCGTCAGTTTTGCTCTCTTCCAGAAGCGCGCGAGCCAGCATAGATCGGGCGCGCGCCATATCGGGGTTGCGCCTTATGATCTGCTGCAATCGCAACTGGGCGCTTTTGAAATCGCGCTGAAGCAGATCTACTCCCGCGCGCCCCAGTTCCAGTTCGGGCAATGAAGAATTCAATTTGATCGCGCTCTCGAAATAATCGCGCGCGCGCCCCGCATCTTCAGCCGCAAGATAGAGCCAGCCATAGCAGGCCAGAACTTCCGCCGACTGCGGATGAAACTCGCGCGCCTGATCGAGCAGTCGCTTCGCGCCCGCATAATCGAGCCTCGCCTGAAGTATGCGCGCAAGTCCGAGCGCGGCTTCGAGGTTCGCGGGATCGAGCGCGGCTGCTTCGCGAAAAGCAGATTCTGCGCCAGCCAGTTCCCATTTGCGCCTCAACTCTTCGCCGCGCCGGGTGGCCTCGCGGGCCGAGTTGATCGAGGCTGCGTCCGGCGGCTCGCTGACAGGCGCAAGACTCTGCGCCTGGGCGAACAGGCAAAAAGCAAGCAGCGCGACCGGAACCAGTTTTTTGTTTTTGAGACCGTGTTGCATATAGTCACTTCGTTATGATGTTGTATTTGCGAAGTATTTCTATCGTTCTATCCAGAGGTAGAGCTTCAATTGTACGCCCGCGCCCCGTAGTCGTCACGGCGCGAAACAATGAATTGTAAATCGCTTCTTCGGTCGCTTCGATAACGGCTTCGAATAGCGGCGACATCGCGTCGTTCGCCAGAAGCTTCACCTCGCGAGGCGCATATCGATTGACCGAATCGATCTTCATTCGCGCTTCAGTCGCAGTCGAAAAAGCAATTGCGTAATCGCCGCTCCCGTTCGAGGCCGAAGACCCTGTGCGCGCAAGCCCCATCATCGCTCGCGCTGCCATACGTTTGAGATTGCGAGCATCCAGGGGAGCGTCAGTAGCGATAACGATTATAACCGAGCCGTCGGCTCTGTCCTTGTCGGATCCGTCCTTGTTCGATCCGTCTCGCTTTTCTTCAAGCTGCTCTTTCAAATAGTAACGTCCCAACTCCTGCCCGACCGGCGCGCCGGCAATGGTCAACACTCCGCCGAAATTCGTCTGCACAAGGACGCCGACCGTGTAGCCGCCGAGCGACGCGGGCAGTTTTCTCGAAGAAGTGCCTATTCCGCCTTTGAACCCGAAAGCCATTGTTCCCGTTCCCGCGCCCACGCATCCTTCTTCGACCGCGCCGCCCTTGGCATTTTTGATGGCATTTATCACATCGTCGCGGCTGATGGGGCGAGAGCGAATATCATTGAGCGCGCCGTCATTGGTTTCCCCGACAAGTGGATTGATCGACTGGACACTTTCGTTGCCCGCAAGCGCCAGCATATAATCGATCACGCCGTCGGCTACGCGCGGGACGCTGAGAGTCGAAGTGAGAAGCACAGGCGTTTCGATTTCTCCAAGCTCGTTGACCTGCGTCGAGCCTGCGAGTTTGCCGAAAGCATTTCCGATAAAAACCGCGCCCGGCACTTTTTCCTGAAACAGATTTCCGCCGTGCGGCAGGATGGCAGTCACGCCTGTGCGGATGTTGTCGCCGCGAATGATCGTCGTGTGACCGACACGGACGCCCACGACATCAGTGATTGTGTTAAGCTGGCCTGTAGGGAGTATGCCGACCTTCAGGCCAATATCTCTTGCGCGAGGCCGCGCCGAGTTTTGCATACCGAGGGCGCATAAACAGAGAGCCAGAGTGATCAATGATAATTTCATAATCGTCGTGTGTTCGGTGAACTCCTTCATCAGATGTTTATCACTGTTTTCCCCGCAGATTCAAATCAATCAGCAGCGCGGCAGCGCGAGCCGCAAGACGCGCATACTGAGACTCATCTCTGTCGGCCATAACTTTCAGTTTGTCGAGCGCGTCTTCTACTCGCAGAGAGCCAAGCGCGCGAGCCGATGCGCGCCGCACGCCCGCTCGCGGGTCGTCGAGAAGCGCGATCAGACACTTCGCCTCATTCGCAGTTGCCAGTTGAGCAAGCGCGGCGCAGATAGATGCGATCAGATTTCCGTCATCCGTCTCTCCGAGCATACTGATAAGTTTTCCTGCCGACTTGCGAGCGGGCAAATCCTTCAGCGCGCCTATGACGACGATCAATCCGCCGCGTTCGAGCGAAGAGGGATTTTCGAGCGCGGCCATCAAATCTTCCACGTGAGGAGCGATCCCACCCTGACGCCACATTTCTATCTGAAGAAACAGATCATCCATCGAAAGGCTTTCCTGCCCGCGCGTCGGCTCGCTTGCGTCGTTGATTATGCTCAAAATATCTTCGCCGAATCGCGCCGACTTGTCCTCTCCGATGCCTTTTATGCGATTCAATTCTTCCACACGGCGAGGCTGATGACGAGCGACCTCTTTCATAACACCGTCGTGCAGGATCATGAAAGGCGCTATACGGAGCGACTGCGCTTTTTGCAATCGCCATTGCCTCAATCTCTCAAATAAATTCTTTTCGGCTCCCGTATCTTCGATTTTAACTTCCGTTTGCTCTTCTACTCGCTCAGGTGAAAAGCCATCGAGCGAAATCAGCTTGTCGCCTTCGAGCGCGGCCCGCCCCGAAGAGGTGATGCGCAGTCGAGGGTATTCATCGGCGGTCGTCTCAAGCAGTCCGCTATCTATAAACTCCCTTATCCATCCCGCGATTCGCTCCCGGCCATGAAGCCGGAGCGCCGCAAAGTGCTTCGCTCTATCAAACCTCATCTCCAGAATCTGCTTGCGTCTGCTGCCCGCCAGCATGTCCGCGACCAGCGAACGACCCACGCGCCCGTTCGCTTCGATAGCCGCTTCAAGTATGACCCTCGCCACGCGATCCGCTTCCGGCGTCGCCTCGGCGATTTGCGCGCTCGACTTTCGCTCAACCTTACAGCACACATCGCAATCATCGCAGGGCGGCTCGTACTGCTGCCCGAAATAATCGAGAATCTGCGCGCGTCGGCATCGAGCAGCCGTCGCATATTCGATCATCTTTCTCAATCTCGCTTCAGCATGTTTGCGACGCTCGATCAGGCAGCGGAAATCGATATCAGGCATCCGCGCTTCGCTGTTGCGGGCGAAGTGTTTTCCATCCTGAGTCATTTCAACCGCGCCCTGTTCATAGAGCAACTGCAATGAAGCGTTGACAGCTATCTCCGGCATTCTGCCCGCTGTCGCAAGATCGCCCGTCGATACGGGAAGAGGGTGAGTCTCGCGAAGAATCTCGAAGACGCGAAATACGGTCTGTCTGTCCGGGTATCCGCCGTCGAGCAGAAATCGCTGAATCTGAACATCCTGCTGCGAGTAGAGTAACGCGCAAAGCGAACGCTTGCCGTCGCGTCCCGCGCGTCCGGCTTCCTGATAATAATTTTCTATCGAAGCCGGAATGTTGTAGTGAATGACGCTGCGGATGTCCGCCTTGTCTATGCCCATGCCGAAAGCGACTGTGGCGACGATGATCCGCGAGCGGCCCTGCTGAAATTCTCTCTGCGACAAGGCGCGATGCTCCGATTCAAGCCCCGCATGATAAAGCGTGCAGGTGTGACCGAATTCTTTTAACAATCGATAGACGCGCTCGGATTCCCTCCGCGTGCTTGCGTAGATGATCGCCGCGCCGTCGTTGTGATCGAGCATCTCCAGGAGTCGCGCGTCTTTTTCTTCGCGGCTGTCGGCCCGCGCGCTTTCGAAACGGAGATTGGGGCGATTCAGATCGCCCATCACTTTTCGTATCGAAGGGAGTCGCAGGGTTTCGACGATCTCCTTTTGAACGTCAGGCGTCGCGGTGGCCGTCACTGCCAGAACCGTCGCCTGTCGCAATTCAGGCAATCGATCAAGCAGGTTGCGATAGTGTGGGCGAAAATCATGCCCCCACTGGCTTATGCAGTGCGCCTCATCGATTACGAGCAGGCTCACTTCCAGTCGGCGCATTATCTGCTGAAAGCGCGGCGAGTCGAATCGTTCGGGCGCGACATAAATCAATCGATAGCGCCCGCGCTCTATCCCCGCGAGTCGCGCGCCCACTTCCGCCGGATCGAGCGCGCTGGTGATTGATGTCGCGTCAGCGAATCCGCGTTCGGAGAGCGAATCGATCTGATCCTGCATCAAGGCGATGAGCGGCGATATGACGAGCGTCACTCCGGGCAACATCTGAGCGGCTAGTTGATAGCAAAGCGATTTGCCGAGTCCCGTAGGCAGCACGGCGAGAGTGTGGCGAGCAGCGAGGATTTTTTCGATCACCTCGCGCTGGCCCGCGCGGAATCGCTCGAAGCCGAAATATCTCTGAAGCGCGTTTTCGAGTTGATCGCCCATCACAGATTCACATAATCGACGACTATTTCCATCTCAGGCAGCGAGTGAACGCCCACAAGAATTGGCCAGTGTTTGCCGCGATAGAGGCGCGACAATCCGACTGCGAGATAAGTGATTCGTTTTCCGCGCCGACGAAAATCCACCTCCGTCATCGCGACTGATCGGCCCTCGTGATTTTCGAGCAGCCGTCGACCGAGCGCGCGCATACGCAAATCGGTGCAGCCTACGTCGCTCAACTCCTCTTTGCCTGCGCGAAAGCGCGCGCGCACCATGATATCCTCGCCTGTTTTGTTGAGCGCGAAAGTGAATGAAAAACTCTCGGCCTGAAACAATCCGAGCGAGCGAAGGCCGTCAGCGCGCAGCACGGATAAATCCGGCTCCGCGTGCGTTCGCAAAAATTCTTCCTGCTCTTCGGACGAAAGTTTTCTGATGAATTCCGGCTTGTGATCGAGATCGAGCGTCCAGTCTTCCGTGTGAGGCGGACTTGATTGATGTCGATCAAGCCAGACCCTCGTCACGCCCATATTCACAAGATGCGATTTGCCGCCGTGAAAAAAATCCAGGGGCAGGAGGCAGTAATCGGTTATGCCGCCTGCTTCGCGTTTTCGCTCGACTCTCACCGGCCTCACCCACTCGCCAGCCGAATCGATGCCCGCGACGCACACGCCGCCATGCATTTTGGTGACGGCGAGAACGGTTATGTCTTTTACTGCGCTCACAGATGTTTTACTTCCACTCCCGGCGCAAGGCCCGCAAGGTAGTCAGCCACGAGTCGACGATGACAGCGATCTGGCGTCGGCTCCGCGCATAAAAGGCAGATGCGGTCAGAAGCAATCAGCGCGCGGCCTTCGGCCTCGGGATTGCGCGTTATAAGCAGCCGCCTGAACTCCGATTCATACCATTGCCAGTCGCCGTTATTTTTGTAAGCGTCGAGCAACTCTGAGGTCGGAGCGAACTCGGCGTGATGCTCGTAACGGATGTGGAATCCTTCTTCGAGCAGGAAAGCGAAGTCAGGATATTTGCTCCAACCGGCGAGTTGAGACGTATTGCGCAGCCGCACATCGATCACCGCGCGAACCTCCGCGTCGCGCAACACGTCGATAAAATCTTTCAGATTCTTCTTCGTAAAACCTATAGTGTAAATCATGATGGCCTTAAAACAGGCTCAACTGCTGAGGCTCGAATTCGGATTTATGAGAAGTCGCTATCTCGCCCGTGTGCAGGATATGAAAGACCCGGACGCCGCGACGCACGAGCGTGCGGGTTATCAAATGATAGCGATGGCATTTTTTGAAATCGGCCTCGCTGCACATAAAAGCCGCGCGACTGCGAGCCGCGAGTTGAAGAAGTTGTTCGATGCCTTCGAGGTAAAACGGCGCGGTTTCGATGGCGTCATAATCGGCCTTGCCATTGAGATAAAACTCTTCGCCTTCGGGCCTGCCGCCGAGCCGGTCGCCCAGGAAAACATACTCGATGCCCGCCGAGTTGATCGCCCTTCGCAGCGCATCCCGGCTGAAGTGAGGTGAGTATCGGCTGTAGGGCTGACTGCGCGCATCGACGAGAGTTTCGATTTCGTAGCGACTGAGCAAAGCTGTGAAGCCGCCCAGGTCCACGTTGCTGTGGCCTATGCTGTAGATCTTCATAACGACAGGAGAGATTTTATTCTTCCGCGTTCAGCTTGTCATCAACAAAGTAATGCTTTTCACCGCGACCCAGCGGATGCCTATCGCCGGGAGGGCGCCGGCCGCGATGAGGTTTAGCTCCCACGCGATCAGGTGGCGAGCTATCGCGAGGCCGCGCTCTGTGGGTTCGATGGAATCGAGCAGATAGCGATAGAGGTAAGGCGCGCGCTCTTCGGGTTTGGCGGCGAATCTTTCGCGCAATCGGTCGCGCATCGTCGCGGAATCTGCCAGATGGTGATGACGGCTGTGATAAGTTTTCCACCTGGCAAGATGATCGTCATCCATTCGATATTCGTCACTCTCGCAGATCAAAAGCCCCGCTTTTTGCAAAAGTGATTCTGCCCCGTAAAGCCACGCGACGGATCGAGCGTCCGCAAGCTCGACGCCAAAATCTTCGATGATCAGAAGGCCGTCCGGTTTGAGCAGAGCGTCGGCTCTTTCGAGAGCCTCCTCGACAGGGTGAATGTGATGCAGTGACCTCGAGAAAAAAACCACATCGTAAGGTTCATCTTCGAACTGGAGAAAGTCGGCGCAGACAGCATCCAGTCCGCGGCTGCGCGTTTCTTCTATCGCTTCTTCCGAAATATCGACAGCGCGAATGCTGACTCCGTGATCGGCGAGCATCGCGGTGAGATGCCCGCGCCCGCAGCCGACTTCGAGAAGTCGCGTATCCCGGCTTGGCAGGTGGCCGAGCAGGAAATCGAGAGTTTCTTTTGCGCCTGTTTCTATGGGGAGCATAACTGCCGCATCTTTCCTTTCTCATTGTCAGAGTGATGGTCAGCGACGTTAATTCTTGAACCGCGGCGCGACCGCCTCAATCGACTGATTGGCGATTGTATCAGAGACTCGGCGATCTCTATCACCACGCGGCTGCCGATCATCCGCCCTCTTTTTTTCGGCAATCGCAATAAGGTTTGCTAAGATTATCGGTGCTTTGGTGAAAAGCTGTTTGTCATCTGAAACCAAACAGGGGCAGAAGTTATGTCTGAAACCGTCATTGAAAACATCCTGAAACAAATATCGCGATTGCCGCTCGACCAGCAGCGCGAACTGCGACGCATCCTCACGCAGCAAACGCGGACAACGAAGTCCACTTTCGATAAGCGCGTTCCGCCCCGCCCTGCGCCGGACAGCGCGCGTGAAATGAAGTGGCTGCGCCAGCACGCGCGCGAGTATGCCAATCAGTGGGTTGCTTTCGATGGCGACCGCTTGATAGCGCACGGCACAAACGCCCGCGAGGTCTATGCTGCGGCTGAAGCCGATGGCGCAGATTTGCCTATGGTCACTTTCGTCGAAGACCCCGACACTGTTTCCATTCTGTTCTGAGAATTCTGTCCGATGACTACTCAACTGACTTTCGCTGAAGAGTTCCGCTATGACGATGCACCTGTCGGCATCACCCTTCCTGTGACTCTTCGCTACGGCGAAAAAAGCCTGCGCTCTCAAGCCAAAGTAGATACGGGCGCGGAGGTTTGCCTTTTCAGGCACGAACACGCCGCTGCACTCGGACTCCAGCTTGAACAAGGAATGCCAATAGTTCTCGCGGGTCTTGGCGGTTCGATTGAAGCCTTCGGCCATGAAATTATTCTCCAAACAGGCGATATAGCTTTTCAATCAATCGTCTATTTTGCGAAACATCCGGGCTTGACGCGCAATTTGCTTGGACGACAGGGCTGGCTGCGAAATCTCAAATTGGCCGTCATTGACGCCTGCTTTATCTGAGCGGTTACGATTCCTCTCCGCTTTGAACGCCCGCGGTCATACTGACTTTGATTTTCTCAACTCAGCCCGCCCGCTTCATCGCTCTTCGCCTTGAGTCCGACCTCTTCTGCCACGTTTTGCAAAGCCGCGATGATGAAATTTATATGCTCGTCCAGATCGACTTCGAACTCCCGCGCGCCTTCATACACTTCATCGCGATTGACTGTGCGCGCAAACGCTTTGTCCTTGAGTTTCTTTTTGACTGACTTCGCTTCCATGTCCCAGATGCCGTTCGGTCGGACGAGCGCGCAGGCTATGATGAAGCCTGTGAGTTCATCGCAGGCATAAAGCGCGCGCGCGAGCAGAGTGTCGCGGGCGACTCCCGTATAGTTGGCGTGTCCGAGTATGGCTCGACGTATCTCTTCGCTGTAGCCGCGCTCGCGGAGTATCTCTGATCCTTTCACGGGATGATCGGGCGGGTCGGGGTACATCTCGTAATCGAAATCGTGAAGCATACCCGTCACTCCCCACTTCTCTTCATCCTCGCCAAGTCTCAGGGCGCAGGCTCGCATCACCTCTTCGACCGCGCGGGCATGTTTTCTGAGCGAATCTCCCTTGGTGTATTCGCACAACAGATTCCAGGCGTCTTCTCTTGTCGGCATAGAGGAAAGATAAAACGCCTCGGCCTAGGATTCAAACCATCCAGGTCGAACTGGTAGTTTTCAGCCATTCGCAATTTCAACCTCAAAGAGAGGGACTGGACTCAGAGGTAGCCGAGAGCGAATGCCCCGTTCGGGTGAGGCGCTTGAAATAAGCGGTTTTTCGGTTGACCCGAACCAAATTCAATCTTATGCTTTGGGCAACTTTCCGGCTCGGTCTGGTCATTAAGACCGGAAGATCATGAGCACTGTAGCTAGAAAGATGATGGCAGGTAAGGCCCCGAATCTTATTCAGAGCGGCACTGAACCCGTCGATAAACTGCTCGGCGGCCTCACGAGCGGCAGGCTCTATCTCGTCCACGGCGACGCGGCGGGCAAGTCTCTCTTCGGCATCCGCTTCATCATCGAGGGACTCAAGCGCGGCGAAAACGCCGCGCTCGTCATTCATTACTCGCCCGAAGACGCGGTGAGAAGATTCGCCCGATTGGGCTATGACTGCCTCGAAGATGTATACAGCGGTCGCCTGGTCGTACTCGAATACTCAGACGACATCATCCATCAAATATCGAATCTGCGCGCCATCACGCCCGTCCTTCGCGAACTGGAATGGCTGCTCGGAGAGACCCACCCCCAGCGCATCATATTCGATCCCGTGTCCGAGCTTGTCGTCGGCCATCACGGAGACCTCTATTCCCGCGCGAAGGATTTCTCGGACTGGGCGCTTTCGTTCGGCGCGACGGTAGTGATGGTCGCCAGCGATGAAAACCCGGAAGTGATTCACGAATTCAAGCCGATGGTCGAAGAGTCTTTCCGCTTTGAAGTCAAAGAAACCCCCAGCCGCGCTATTCGCGTCTTCGCCTTCGAGAAGACAGCCGACCTACTGCCGCAGGCAATCGAGGTCGATCCGTCGCGCGGAGTCTTTCTGATCGAACGCCCTGCGGCGCATAATCGCGCGATGGATGCCTCGACTCCAGCCGACGCTCAAGCGCCGGAGCCGGTCGATCTCGAAAACAAAATCGATCCATCACCCGAATCCGCATCCGTGGCCCAGGAGAGCGCAGCCCCTGATCAGGCGAGCGAAGAATCTGTCGATTTTTCGCTGATCATCGAAGACGCCGAAGAACCGCAGAAAAGCGGGGCGTCGAGCGAAGAACAAACTGATGACGAAAACGAATGGAGATTCGAATCCTTAGCCGAAGTGCTTGACGATCTCGTTGCCGCTGTCTCCGAGTTGAGGCCAGGCTCGCCCGCCGAGGATACGTTTGCCGACGATCGGGCGGAAATGGAATTGGGCGAGCAGAGAGATTTCGAAGAGCAGTATCAGGACTACGATTCCGAGGGTCAGGCGGAAGAAACTTCTCCGTCGCCCGTTTCTCAAACGGATGAAATCGCTCAGATGCGCGATAAAACTGCTGATAATTCATCGAGCGCAATCGATATTCTGACTCAGTTGCCGCAATTCGAAGTCGCGTTCAGGTCTTCATACGGCGCTGAGGATTCGCCAGGGGTCAATCCGAAAGTCTTCAGAGTGCTGGTCATCGATCACGACCGTTCAAGCCGCAATTTCCTCGCGCGCTCTCTCAGCGAATACACTGTCGAAGCTGCCGAGGAAGGGCTTGGCGGACTGGCGAAACTCCGTTCGTTCGGCCCCGATCTGCTCATTCTCGATTTCGATCTTCCCATAGTCGATGGGTTCAAGATGCTGGCTCAGATTCGACGCAATTTCAATCTGCCCATCATCGTCGTGTCGGCTTCGCACCTTCGCGCAAGCGACCGGGTTCGCGCATCAGAGCTTGGCGCGGATCATTATTTGACAAAGCCGTTCGCCGCTCGTGAGCTAAGACACAAGGCTCGCCAGTTGATCGCGCGCCATCGCGGACTGGATTCGTGGATAACGACTGCGAGCGATGATTCTCCTGAGCAGCCGCGCGCGGCAGACCTTTTCGCCGGTCATCACACGATAGAAGGCAAACCGTTTTTGCCTTTCGGATACTTCGCCGCGCAGGTTGAAAAGTGCGTCAAATCGGCTTCCGAAGGCGGCCCTTCTTTTTCAGTCGTAGGGTGCCGTCTGGCGGGAGGAAGAGCCGGTCGCGGAGGCACATCGATTCAATTGTTCGACCTTATGCGCTCTACAGTCCGCGACACCGACCTCATATCGACGAACTCGCAGAATGAATTCGTCGTGTTGCTCTCCGAAGCGGACGCCAACGGGGGGAAGGCTTTCGTGCATCGATTGCGCGAGCGGGTCAAATCGAGTTTCAACGAAGAGCCTTCAATCTGGATGCGCAGTTTCCCGGAACTCAAGGAAACCAGAGGCCCTGTTCGCTCCTCTCAGGAAGGCGGAAATTTCAATCGCCGCGCTTCGGACAGAGGAAGATAAGGCAAAAGTAAAAAGTAAAAAGGCAAAAGGGAAGACCGCGAAGAGCATACCTAACTGATCGAGACGCTTTTCCCAATTTTTACTTTTGCCTTTTTACTTTTACCTTCTCTTATATCTTCTCGCCTTGAACTCATAGCGCGGCAATCCTTCCGCCTGCTCGATGCTCACTCGAACATTGAATCGATTGCGAAACTCTTTCGACACCGCGCGCTCGACTTCATCGAAGGGAACCGCACGGGTCGTTTCAATTCTTATCAGCAAATCGTCCAGCCCCGCGATGCGACGGATATGCACTTCGTATTCGGCAACGCTTGACAGCCCGCGCATCAGATCATCGATAGCCGCAGGATAGAGATTCACTCCGCGCACGATCATCATATCGTCGGCCCGCCCCAGCACGCCGCCCTCGATGCGCGCGAAAGTTCTCCCGCAGGCGCACGGCTCGCGGGTCATCTGAACCGTGTCGCCCGTGCGATAGCGCAGCGCAGGCATAGCCGAGCGACCGAGACTGGTAATGACAAGCTCGCCTGGCTTGCCTTCAGCGACCGCCTCGCCGCTTTCCGAATCGATCACCTCGAAAATGAACTCGGCGTCGTTGAGATGCATGGCTGTGTCCTGGGCTTCGCAGTCATAAGCCCACGCTCCGGCTTCGGTCGCGCCTGCGTGATCGAACACGCGGGCGCCCCACGCTTCTTCTATAGATCGTCGGACGTTAGGAAGACTCGCGCCCGGCTCGCCCGCGAATATGCCGACTCGGATCGCGGATGATCGCAAATCGATCCCGCGCAATCGCGCGACTTCCGCAAGATGCAGCGCGTAGGTCGGAGTGCAGACCAGCACGGTCGCGCGATTATCGATGAGAGATTGCAATCGCTGTTCGGAATTCATCCCTCCCCCCGCTATGCACATCGCGCCCACGTGCCACGCGCCGGAAATACCGGCCCAGTGACTCAGGTAAGGCCCGAACGAGAAGGCGCAAAAAACGATGTCGCCTTCGGTCACTCCCGCGCCGCGATAGACGTAGCCCCAGCACCTCTTCCACCACTGCCAGCTTTCGCGGGTGTCGAGACACTTGAGCGGCCTTCCGGTGGTTCCCGATGTCTGATGAAAGTAGCGGTAGCGCGAAAGCGGATAAGTCAACAGCCTCCCGTAAGGCGGATGCGACAATTGCTCTTCGACCATCTCAGTCTTGGTTGTGAATGGAATCGCGCAAAGATCGTCAATTGATTTGATCGCGTCGAAATCCGTTCCTGCGGCGAGCAGTTTCCCGCGATAGAATTCGTTGGCAGAAATTTCCCCTATCAACGCGCGGAGCTTTTCGGATTGCAGTTCGCGCAGACTGCTTTCGTCGAGCGTTTCGATTCTCTCATCGTAGAAAGGCATGGGCAGAATCTAATCGATCAGGAAACAAAATCCAACTCACAGCAGCGAATGAACGCGGAAGAGGATGACAAACATTTCGCGCTTATGGCAGATTGCAATTGCATAAACAGCGGGAGGGGTTCCTGACGCAGAGACGCTGAGACGCAGAGGTTACGCAGAGAAGAGTCTTTGCGCTGACTTTATACTTCATCTCTCCGGTCATTGTTTTTTCGCGGCGTCGGCAACAGATTTTTCTTTATGCCCCTCGATAGCGGTTCTCAGAATCGACAGGAGCGCGCGGATGCGAGAAGTGGCATCTTCGAGATTGCGGGCAAGCGAAGTTGCGCCTATGAAATCCTGCTTTGAAAACAATGAGAGCGTGCCGTAAATGCTGAACCTCTCAGGGCTGTCGGCCCCTCCCAGCCAGCGATCATCTTTTTCGCCAGGGCATTGAGTATTGACTTTTATCATCACCCTCAAAGAATCCAGATTGGTAGCCTTTGCCTGATTGACAGCCTTGATCGCTTCTCTCAGGGTCGATTCTGTCTCGAACATATCGAACTGAGCGTACAACGCAGCGGCTGCCAGATAGTTTCTCGCCTTCGCCGTCGGGTCAGAAGACTTGTCGGCCAGCCTCTTCGTTTCCGCCAGCAGTTCGACAGCGCGCGGGGTGTCCTTTTGGCGAAGGGCAACGTTTGCCATTTTCACATACAACAAAGCGAGTTGATCTGAATTCGAGACGTATCTGACATGCTCGCTCGCCTCATTCAACTCGCCTGCCTCAGTCGCCTTGAGACACATATTGTAATGGATAAACTCAATCATGTTTTTGCGAAGAGATATGTCTTTTATAAGCTCCGCCGTACTCATCGCTCTGTTGAAATCTTTCGCGCCGCCCATAAAAAAAGCCGCGCTTGCGTAAGCCCTGTCTCTCTGGCATTCGCCCGCCGCCTTCTCTGCATCTGCCAGATTGGATGAGATAATACTGTCAAGGCTGGAGTTCGAAGTTGCCTCCTGCGCTGTAACACGCTGGCTCACTATTTCCTGAATTTTTTTCGCCGCTTCATCCTGTGAAGAAGGCGACAGGGAAAGCGCCTCCTGCCACAAACGATTCCAGTCCCCCGTCACGGAGGGAAGGTATCGCCCAACTTCAGGGGACAGGTAATTGATCGCATAAATGGCTATGTTCCCCAGAGACTCTCTCACCTGTGGCGGAGACACCCTTGCCTGCTCGATGGTTTTTCGAGTCTTATCAAGCGCGACGACGAGAAACCTGCTGGCCATCGCAGGTCTGGCATTCAGCCTCGGTTCTTTGAGACTGACCCCGATCATTTTTGCCGCAAGGTTGTTTTGAAATCCATAAGACTCCGCATATCCAAACGCGAAGCCAGCGAACCAGAGCAAGTCTCCTATAAGAGCATTCGGGTTACTCGCAAGTTTGTTCAAATAGAAACCACAGAACCTGTCAGCAGCATCCACATCGCCTCTTGCAATCTGGAAGAGAAGCCAGGCCACCCCGTTTTTGTCCTGCTCAAACCCTGTAAGGTTTTCCGCGAAACGCGCTGCATCTTTCGGGCTTGATTCCGCCAGGTCGAGAGCGACTTTGAAAGGCACATCTGCGTCATCACTCTGTTTTTCTGTTCGTTCGTTCAATTTATCAATAAGTTTTCTGCTCAGGTCAGCATCGCGCCTTGCCGCAAGCGAGAGAATAAATCGAATGGCCCTGTTTCGGTCTTCGCGCTTCAACTCCAGAGCGGAGTCAAGGGCTGAAACAAAATGGTCTTTCGACATTTCTTTGTCAATCAGCCAGTACACATCAGCTACTTCTGCAAGAGCGAGCGGGCGATTCTTCTCCGGCGTCAGGCTGGGGCATTCGGCTGCCAGATCGCCAAGCATGGATCGCCATAGATTGATCTCCGTAGTTGATTGATCAGAAGGCTTACTATCTTCCTGCTTCGCCCTCCGGCCCTGGCCATAAGACAATTCGCTCATCAGGGAAAGCGAAAGGAGGAACGACATAACTACGAACCAGCGGCTTGGATTGGCAGAGGAATTCATAAACACCTCCTCAGTTATGGTCGAACAATTCATCGAATGAGCGAATCGCAGCGTAAAGGGAAGCCTTCGGCTGAGGGCGATTGCCGGGGCGAATCGATAGCAGAGTCTGAAACCCTGCGGCTCGGGCGGCGTCTAGTTCCGCGGTCACGTCTGAAATGAAAATGATATCAGGCGGATTGCGCTTGATATTAGCGGCGATGCGAAGATAGCTCTCTGATTCGATCTTAGCTCCGATGTTAGTGTCGAAATACTCGTCAATCATCGGAGTCAGATCGCCCGCGTCGGTGTGAGCGAACAAAAGCCGTTGAGCAAGCACGCTGCCTGAAGAGTAAATGCAGATCGATTTCTGCTCGTCTCTCCACCTTCGGAAAGCGCGCGGCACATCTTCAAAAACCTGCGCGCGCAACTCACCCGCCCGATAACCCGCTTCCCATATTTTCCCCTGAAGCGATTTGAGCGGCGTCGATTTGCGATCCGCATCGATCAGCCAGTGGGCGTAAACTGTGAGAGAATCCAAAAGCGCGTCTTCGCTGGAATCAACTACCACGGGAGGATCGAGTCCTCGCTCGATGTCTTTTCTGTTTTCTTCAAGAAGTCCATCGATATCGCCGCGGGCATCCGATGAATGCTCCGAGATAAAATCTCTCACGCCAGCGCGGGCATAAGGGAACAGAACCTCAAACACGAAATCGACTGGCGTGGTCGTGCCTTCGATGTCGAGCAGAACGACGTTGAAAGTATGCAGGAGAGATGATGCGGTCATATTTGAAAAACGCAATCTGACAGATTGCTTTACTGGCTCGCCTGCGGAAAATAAGTCGGCCCCAGGCAGACGGGTTGATAGCTCGAATCGACTCCGCTTTCGGTGTAATTCGGCGTCCAGCCCGCCATGTCCTGAAACAAACGGATCGCCCGAATTTCGCGATTCGCGCACAAATCAAACCAGTGCCACGTCCCTCGCGGAACCGAAATCAGATCGCCCGCTTCAACCTCTATCGCCGCGACAGCGCCCGTGCGCGGACGGATGTGAAAGACTCCCCGCCCGTGAATGATGAACCGCACCTCGTCTTCATCATGCCAGTGCTCGCGATTGAACTTCGCCAGCATCGCATCAAGCCCCGGCGTCTGCGGATTGATATCGATCACATCTGCAGTCACGTATCCGCCGCGCGCCTTGAGGCGGTCGATCTCTTCCCGGTAAGCTGCGAGAACTTCTTCAGCCGTCGAACCGGGCGAAATAGTGTGCTGCGGCTCCCATCGCTCGTAAACGATCTCGATGCTTTCAAGATAACGGGCGATTTCCTCCGGGTCGGTGATCGTTCGGTTTTCATCAGGTATTGTCACGATAGCCATTTTATTCCTCCTCGGCAGATGCTAGATGTTAGATATCAGATGTCAGGGACTATAAAATGGCAAGCGGATATATGCTTTCTCTAACATCTAACATCTGACCTCTAACATCTACTTTTCATCGAATGTGAAAGATCGAGCGCGCGATATTGTTTCCGATCTTTTCGATCTTTCTCCATGAACTGTTGTCATTCATCGGCACCCATCTCCGCTCTTCAGCGCGATAGTGCCAGTCCTTATCGATCTGATAGTAGACCTGAATGCCCACGCTCTCGATGATGTTGACTATCTCGTTGTTGTGATAATTCTGCTCGTCGTAATCGGTCAGCGCCTCCTGCCCCATCTCGGAATAAAGCTCGTGCAGGTCTAACAGCATATCGTTGAGTCGCGGGTCGAGGTCAGCGACATTCAATCCGATTCGCTTCGCCTCTTTTTGAAGTATCGGGTAATCGTGCGCCGGGTAAGCGGAGTTGAGATGCCAGCTTATCTCTTCAGCGCGCTTCAGGTCTTCGAGATGAAAGCTCAAAATCTCAGTGCATAGTTTGACTGAAAGCGAGCTTGCGCGATCAACCGCGCCGATGACGAGCGGATGAACGTGCTGAAACAAAGCGGCATAAGGATTGTTCGGCGCATTGTCGCTCAAAGGTTTTTTGTTGCTCTGAGCTTCCCTGCGCCAGAGGTTGACCACCCGGTTGAGTTCATCCTGACTGACGCTGACCAATCGATTGTGAAGATCGACGGGCGACAGATCGTGCGTGAGCGAAGTATCTACGGCGGTGAGGAAAGCGAGCGGCCCCATCTGAATTTCGTTCGCTCCCAAAGCGATCATCGTCGCCGCCGAAGCGCATTCCAAAGGCAACTGCGCGATTAGCTTATCGGTGTAGCGGCGCAGCAGATTGACTATGCGAAGCGATGCTGTCCCGTCGCCTCCGCGCGATTTGAGGAAGATGTGCAGATTCTTCTGCGGCCCTATGCGCTGAAGTACTTCGTAGAGGCCCTGCACATCATTCTGGCAGACATTGCCTCCGGGCGAGTTCCAGTAGCTGAGAAAAGTGCCTCCGGTTTCGGCGGCTATGGCCCGGACGATTCGCTGAGTCTTTGAAAAAAGCACCGGCGGTTTTTTGATCTTAGGTTTTCTTTGAGTTTTCGTTTCCATGGTTTTTTCACAATAGCTGATCTAAACA
Organism: Blastocatellia bacterium UBA7656; assembly: GCA_002483445.1. Classification (GTDB taxonomy): domain Bacteria; phylum Acidobacteriota; class Blastocatellia; order UBA7656; family UBA7656; genus UBA7656. Next base: position 95,921 of record DLHY01000054.1, on the reverse strand, counting down.
ATCATAAACTACCCCCGCGTCCGCCCCGTCACTTCAAGAAGAAATTCCAGAATCTCAATATGCCTGCGCGCTTCCGCGAGGTCGCGGCCCCAGGTGTAAAGCCCATGCCCGCGAAGCAGAAATGCGTGCGCGTCTTTGTGCCGCATGAGCGCATCTTCAACCGTTCGAGCAAGAGCCGCCATATCCTGAGAGTTTTCAATCACCGTCAGCCACTCCCGATGAAGATGCGTGCGAACACCGCTCAAGCCTTTCAGCATCTCGTAGCCTTCGATTGCAAAGCCGCCCTCGTCGCCGAACGACTGAGAAAGAATCGTACTCCACACGGAATGAGTGTGAAGCACCGCGCCCGCCTCGCGCACGCGCGCAACCGTCAGATGCAGAAGCGTCTCATCCGAAGGCCGTCCATCGCCCGCGATCACGTTGCCGCTCTCATCGATTTGCAAAATGTCTTCGACAGTGAGCCTGCCTTTATCAAGTCCGCTCGCTGTTATGGCAAGTCGCAGAGGCTCGCGCCTCACAACCGCGCTGAAATTGCCGCTCGTCCCCATCACCCATCCGCGTCGATAAAAATCGCGCCCTGCTTCGACGAGCAGCCTTGCGAGATCAGAAAACCCTGCTGCATTTTTCACCGCTGATTCGATCTCCATTTTTTTCGTCTCATCCGTTCGCAGAAATGAATGTATGCTGCGAAACAATGAGAGTCAATCCGGCGAGATTGCGGCCTGCTCTCAGGGAGAAAAAAATGACCACCCCGCGGGGTGGTCATTTGAAAAAGCCAGAGGCGAAGAATCGAAAGGAGGTCTTTTACGACTCCTTCACCAACTTCACCCGCGTGTCGTAGAAAGACACGCTGCCGCCAACGGGGTCGATCATGCAGGTGTTCTTCAGATAATCATCGACTCGCATGACCGCGTTGGCGTGAATGCCCGCCGCCCGTCGCGGATCGCCTTCGATGAGGTTGCCGTCAATCGTGACATCGCTCGCGCCTACCGCCCAGTGGCCCCAGCCCAGCGCGAAGCTTATCACCCCCGGACGAATGCCCTGCACGATTTTGATCTTTCCCACCATCGGCACTGTCTGATTGTTCTTCAATCTCCACACCCCTTCGGGATTGCTCGCCGAAACGATCCTCGCCCGATCTCCCTGCCTCAATCCATAACGCGTCGCATCAACAGGATTCGTCAGGATGTAGTTCTCAGGCATCAGATCGAGCAGCCAGTAATCGACTATCGTGCGGGATTTCGTCTGGTACATCTCGCGGTTGGTGATGAGATTGAGATCGAAACCCTCATCGTGTACCTCTCGACCGAGCGCGTCTCTTATAGGCAGATACACAGCCTGCCCCGGCAGGTATTCGCCCGTCAGCGCGCTTCTGGTCGTGGCGACTTTCTCAAGGTACATGCTGGCAAGCTTGCCGTATTTCGATTTCACCTGTTCGCCTGACCAGCCTTCATCATAGCCCTCCCAGCGACCGCCGCGATTGAGTACATAGATGACCTTGCGCCACCATTCAGGCCCGACCGCCCTTTCCCATTTCACAGGGTCGAAGACCGTCGAAGGTAGATGGCGGCGGCTCTTGAGGAACAACTCGACCTCGGCATCGCCGGCGTCAGGGACTTTCTGACTGCCGTCTGATTTATCACCGAACGCGATGTCGGCTGTCATTCGCAGGTAATAATCTTCGGGCCGCTTCAAATCCTTCCCTGACTCGATGCCGTTAGGGCCGAAACCGGGCAGCCGCATCCTTTCTGCGATCCCCAAAATCATGGATTCGAGCGAAATCGGCATCTGCTCGCCAAACACTGTAACAGTCTCATTGACCGGCTCGACGACCGGCTGACGCACGGGCGACACCTTCTGCGGAATGGAAGGATGCGAGCCGTGAAATTCCCATCTCTCCAGAAACGAAAGATCAGGGAAAATATAATCGGCATACATAGAGGTCTCGCCGATGACGATATCGCTTGCCACGATCAGCGGTATCTTTTTCGGATCAGCGAGAAACCGTATGTTGGTATGTCCGGCGGGAAGAGCGTAGACGGGCGATCCCATGTAAATGAACAGCGCGGCTATCGGGTACGGATAGGCATCGCCCGAAGAAGGAATGATCTCCTGGTAGATGTCGCTTGAGAACGGATACCAGTTGCGTTTGGCCGGATAGCCCGCGAAGATGGTCGTCTTCTCGTATTCGACTTCGTGACGAATGATGCTGATTCCCAACGGCGTCAGCTTCGACGGATGCTTGCCGACGTTGAAGGGCTTTCCCGAAGTCGAGCCGGTCTGATCGTAGGTCACGCCGCTGTAGAGCATTCCGCCTTTCCAGTCGATATTGCCCACGAGCAGGTTCAGCATCATCACCGCATGCACGTTGTAAAAGCCGTTGGTGTGCTGGGCCACTCCGCGATGCGGCTCGACGACGGCTCGCTTTCCGTGAGAGGTGAATTCGCGGGCCAGCTTCACTATGTCCTGCGAATCCACGCCGCAGATTTGCGCCCACTCATCAATCGTTTTGCTCGTCGCCGATTCATAGAGCAACTGAAGCGCGCTCTTGACCCGCGCGCCCTGAATAGTCGCATCGACGAACAACTCGCCTCTGACGGCCTTGCTCGCATCGTCGTACTTGAAGGCGACCATCTGTCCGCCGCTCATCACGACGAAGCTGTCCGAGTCTCCGAGTCCTATATCGCTGCCGCGGAGAAATCTCGAAGGCCGCCCGTCGGATTCGATCCTCACCAGCCACGAGGCGTTGGTCCAGGTCGGCTCGTTTGCGGCTGTGGACGCGCCCTTGTTGGCGTTCTCAAGGAACGCGCGATCATAACGATCACGCGCTATGATCCATCGGATCATAGCCAGACAAAGCGTGGCCTCGGTTCCGGGCTTGATCGGCGCCCACATCCATGCCTTGCTTGCCGTCTTTGAAAAACGCGGATCGATGACGGCTATCTTCAACCTCTCATCGACGATGCCGCCCGTTATTTTCCCCGCCTTCAGCGGCGGGCCGTAATTGCCGTCGAGCGGGCTTGAGCCGATATAGATGATGAATTCGGCGTTGGCCGCGTCAGCCATCCAGTAAGCCTTCTTGCCGCCCGACCATTTGCCCTTGCTGTACTGATCGCTCATCGCTTTGCCTTCGAAATAGAGCGATCCCTGACAAACCGTCGTGTGACCGTGCGCGTTGACCGACCCGAAACTGTCAGTGACGAATCGCCTGATGAATTCCGAGCGGCCCGCTTTGAGCCTTCCCCACATGAAAACAAGCTGATTGTTTTTGGGGCCGAAATCCGGGTGATCGGGGTCGATGAGCTTGTCGAGATGAGCCGCGTACTTGCTCTTGAATTCCTCGACGGTCATCTTCTTGTCCCAAATCCTGGCCACATCATCCGACATCGCTTTCGACAACGCCGGATCGCGCACCGCCCAGATGTCCGACAGCCCTTTCACATAACGATCCCTTTCGCCTTTGACATTCGAGAACAGATGGCCGCCGGAAACTATCTCGGCGATGGCCTGTTCGAAGGGGATCGTCACCCACTTGTTCTTTCCGCGTTTCCCCGCGCGCTTGAGAACCCGGATCACGCGATAAGGATCGTAGTGAGTTTGAATCCCCGCCTGCCCTTTCGGGCAGATGTATCCATCGACTGAGGCCATATCGAAAGGCGAACTGCCATAAGGCGCGTGCGGCGACATCGTTCGCGGCCCGTAGGGGCTTCCATCTATCTTCACCGCGATGCCGTCAAGTATCTTCGCCTTGATTTCGCATCCGGTGTTGCATTGCAGGCAGGTCGTGTAGAGTATGTTTTCCGGGCGAGCCAGTTCGTAGTCATGACTGAGCGGGAGTTCTTCGGCGTGAACGGAGTTGGAAAAAGCTTCGGCCCATCGCATCTGACTTGCAATGAGCGCGGTTCCGCCCAGCAGAGCCGAGGTCTTCAAAAGTTTGCGCCGACTCATAAGGCGCGCGTCATTCGATGAAGGCATCAAGTCGTCATCGTCGTGATGCAAGAGAGGCGTTTCGTCATTCGAGAAATTTTTCTGTGCCATAATTTTCCCCTCCTCAGTAGTGGCATTCGGCGCAACTCGGTCGGCTGACATCAGGCATATCGTCAAGGACGAAGACCAGACGTGGCCGCGTGTTCATGGTCTCGTTGATGTCGAAGATGTAATGCCGGGCCAGCATCTCAGAGACGAGGCTTTGAGGATCGTTCTTGTCTCCGAAGTACATGGCTCCGCCGATGCAGGTGCTGACGCAAGCCGGAAGCATACCGGCATTGAGCCTGTGCAGGCAGAAGTGGCACTTGCGAACGCTGCCCATCGGCTCCTGTCCATGCTTGCGCTCATACTTCGACTCGTACTCATCGAACTGGCGCGTTTCGAATGGCTGAACGCCGCCGGGAGTGTCCTCGGTATAGAAACTCCCGTCATCGTAGTAAAGCGCGGAATAAGGGCAGGCGCGGCGCGCGGTTTCGAAAGCCTCGCGCGAAGTGAACTTCGCGTAATCGACGGCCACGATCCCATCGGGGCGTTTATAAATCGCGCCTGGCGGGGCTGCTTTCATACAGGGCGGATTGTCGCATTGCGCGCAGTTTGTAGGTTTGAAAATGCGGCTGATGTTGGGAAACTTGCCGGTCTCGATCTCCTTGACTGTTCGGTAAGAGACGCCCGGCGGTGTTACGTTTTCAGCCTTGCAGGCGACGGTGCAGGCGTTGCAGCCTATGCAGCGGCGAGGATCGACGACCATCATCCAGCTTCGACTGGAGAGAGGCTTGCTCATCGTGCGCTTCACGTCCTGCTGCATTCTTACAAGCGTGTTTTCCGTTCCCGTCGCAGTTTGCCCCACTGACTCGACTGTGCTATTGGATGATTGCTGATGGCCCCGGACGACCTCTGATGCCATCGCTGCCCCTGCTCCTCCGAGAATCGCAAGCTTCAAAAACTTCCTTCTCTCGTTGGTCGGCGCGGTAGTATTGCTCATCGGATATCTCCCTTCGGAAGGCGGCCTGAAAGAAACATCGATTCGTCTGTCGAAAGGCAAGCGCGATACCATAGCCGGACCAGCGTGAGGCGGGAACCTAAATCAAGACATCATTGAAATGCTTACTTGCGTATCCTGAAGGAATGTTTGGAAACTCCGAGTGTCGTGCGCAAATCCGCGCGCAGGCAGGGTCAAAATCCGCTTGGGCGCATCACTTCGACAAATCGCCCATAGCATGTTGAATGAGCGTCAAGGCAACAATCGCCGCCGTCTCAGTTCTCAACATACGCGGCCCTAAAGTCACAAACCGGCATCCGCTCTCTTCCATCATCTTCAATTCCGATTCGCTCCATCCGCCTTCAGGCCCGATCAAAGCGACAACATGCTTTTCATCATCAGGAAGAACCGCCCTGATCGCTTGCCCGCCTCGCTCGCTGAAGACAATCATCACCGCGTCGCTCGATTTCAAAAAATCTTCGAGCGCAACAGGCGATGCAATTTCTACCAGTTTTCGCCGCCCGCATTGCTTGAGCGATTCCATCGAGATGCGCTTGAATCTCTCCAAGCGATTCGCGACGCTTTCTTCTCTCAATTTCACATCCGTGTGATCAGTGGCAAGCGGAACTATCCGGCTCACTCCAAGCTCGGTCGCTTTCTGCACTATGAAATCGAATTTCTCTCCTTTGGCCATAGCCTGCGCGAGCGTGATCGAGGCCGGTGATTCCACTTCCTTGGAAAGCTCAGTGATTATTTCCAGGCGGGCGCGAGGCTCTATCTCTGAAACGCGGCAGCGATACTCTCGCCCGCAGCCGTCGAATACGAACGCTTCATCATCTACTCTCAGCCTTAACACACGAGTAAGGTGATGCGTTTCTTCTGAAGACAAAAGCGCGATCTTTGCATCGATGTCTTCAGGCGCGGCGTAGAACCTCCGGCGAGACATTACGCTCCCTTCCTCGCGACAATCGCGGCCCATTCGCCCGCTTCGCTTCGTTCGATAATTTCAAGCCCTGATCCAATCACGCTTCGCTCGACATCCCCGGCAAGCGAAGTGAGAATCCCTGAAAGAATCATCCATCCCGAATCAGACAGGCACGCGACAAGATCATCCATCAAATCGATAATCACCTCAGCCGTCAGGTTTGCGACAACCATATCGAATTTCCGGTCACGACAATCTTTTGGCTGCCCTGCGAAAATATCGAGATTCGATACACGGTTTATCTCGGCATTCTCGCGCGCCACATCGACCGCGAGCGGATCGATATCTATTGCTGTTATCTTCGATTGAGGCGCGAGCTTCGCCGCCGCGATTGCAAGAATGCCTGTCCCGGTTCCAACGTCAAGCAGCGCGCCTCCACGCCATCGTTTTTCAATCGCTTCGAGGCACAGCCTTGTGGTTTCGTGCGTGCCTGTGCCGAAAGCCATTCCCGGATCGATGCGAATCACAACGCGCCCTTCGGCTTCAGCAGGCAGTTTCCACGAAGGCGCGACGATGAGCCGATGCCCGATTTCTGTCGGCTCGAATCCTTCTTTCCATTTCTGCATCCAGTCCTGATCCGCAATCTCGGAAACGGAAATCTCCATAATCATGTCGCTCTTACCCGCGCGCGCAAATCCCGATTCAATCGCCTCAGCTATCTCGCGCGCTTCGACGCTCCCATCGAAGTACGCGCCAAGCTTCACCGACTTTTCATCCTCTTCAATCGTCACCACGCCCGTCGTGCCGAGATCGAACAGCAACGCGGATGTCATCTCTTCCTCTCCCCGCGCAACCAGCAGGGAGATGAGGCTCCAGGTTTTCGGTCTGCTACTGGTCATTTCAGCCATTAGGAAATGAATGGGGGAATGGGAGAGTGGGAGAGTGGGAGAGCCATGACTTTTCATCTCCCATTCTCCCATTCTCCCATTCTCACCTCTTCATCCCCCGATCCCCAGTTCATCGAGCGCGCGCTCATCGTCGCGCCAGTGTTCGCGGACTTTGACATACAGGCCGAGGAAGATGTGACGACCGAGAAGTTTTTCTATATCGGCGCGAGCCGCCGAGCCTATTTGTTTCAATCGCTCACCGCCCCGACCAATGATGATCATGCGATGCGAAGGCTTCTCGACATAAATCAAGCAGTGAATGTGCGTGATGTCTTCCGCCTCTTCCCACTTTTCGGTTATCACTGCGGTCACGTAAGGAAGCTCTTCGCTCGTAGCGCGGAGTATTTTTTCGCGCACAAGCTCGGCCACTATCGCGCGCTCCGGCTGATCGGTCAGTTCATCCTCCGGGTAGAGAAGCGGGCCTTCGGGCAGGTATTCGAAGATTTTCTTGATAAGCGTTTCCGCGCCTTCGCCTGTGAGGGCCGAAACCGGGATGACTTCATCGAACTGCCTCTCTGCGGTGTAAGCAGCTATGAGCGGAAGCAGGCGGCTTTTGTTGCGCATCAGATCGATTTTGTTCGGCAGAAGGAAAGCGGGCGTTTCGATTTTCTTCAACATGTTGAGCGCGAAGCGGTCGCCTGCGCCCATCGCCTCGGTGGCATCGATCAAAAGCAGTATCAGGTCTACGGACGAAAGAGCCTCTGTTACCATCGCCATCATCCGGCGATTGAGTTTGTAACCGGGTTTGTGAATTCCCGGCGTGTCGAGAAAAACTATCTGCCCTTCCGGGCGAGTCAGCACGCCGCGAATTCGCGTCCGGGTGGTTTGCGGCTTGTCGGACGTGATGGCGATCTTTTCTCCGACAAGATGGTTGAGCAGAGTCGACTTGCCCGCGTTCGGGCGTCCTATGATAGCCGCCGCGCCTGATTTTCGATTCTTCTGTTCGCTTTTCGTCTGATCCGACATCGGTGAGAACACTCTCCGGATCGCGCTATTGTTTCGCGCTTGTTTGTTCGATGGATCGAAGCCTTACGCGATTGATTCGCTGGCCGTCCAGGTCGATGACCTCGAATCGCAGTCCTTTGTATTCGAGTTTTTCTCCCGCCGCCGGGACGTGGCCCAACTCGTTTATTATCAATCCGGCAACAGTAGTGAAATCGTCGGCTTCCACTTCCTTGTCATAAAGCAACTCGATTTTTTTTATCTCGGCCCGTCCATCGACGAGATAGGAGCCGTCTTCAGCGCGTTCGATTTCCTTTTCGGCAGGCGCGCGGTCTTCGTCTTCTATCTCTCCCATTATCTCTTCGATTATGTCTTCAATCGTCACCAGCCCCGCCACTCCGCCGTATTCATCGATCACTATGGCCATCTGAATTTTTGCCTTCTGCATTTCCTTGAAGAGCGCGGCAATCGATTTCGTTTCCGGCACCGAGTAGGCCGGACGCATACAGACTGCAAGCGGCGTGTTGACGCTGTCGCTTTCGCAGTAAGCCAGCAGGTCGCGCACGTAGATCAGGCCTTCGATCTCATCGATATGATCGCGATAGACGGGCAGGCGCGAGTATTTCGATTCGATCATCAATCGGCGAGCGTCTGCGACAGTCGAATCGACTTCTATAGCGACTATCTGCGGGCGCGGGCGCATAACTTCTGCGACCAGAGTATCGCCGAATTCGATGATCGATTGAATCAATTCTCCTTCCTCTTCTTCGATGATGCCTTCTTCTTCGGCTACATCGATGAGAGCCTGCACCTCGTGCATGGTTTCTTCCGGGTTGTCTTCCGGCTCAGGCTCGCGGGCGCGCATTCTCACAAGCAGATTGCTCACCGGAGCGACGAACACGCTGAAGATTCTGTAGAAGACCTTGAACACAGGGAGCAGCGCCCAGAAAATCGCTTCGGGCCGTTTGAGCGCAATCGTTCGCGGGATCAACTGGCGAAACAGGACGACTATCACGAACACTGCGAAAAATGTTAGGCCGAGCGGCACGCGGATGCCAGTGCGGGTGAGAACGTCGCCCAGCATAATGGCTATGGCGACGATTGAAAGTTGCGTGCCGAGTATGAGCATAAGCTGGAATCGCTGGCGGTGATCGAGCAGTTCGCGGAAAAATCGCGAGCGCGGGCTGTCGGCGTGTTCGCCCCCCATCACCCTCAACGATACCTCGCTCAGGGATTCATACGCGCTTTCGATGACAGACAGAAAGACCAGCACCACTAACGCTGCGACTGCAATGATCAATTCGCTTATCATAACGCTTCGCTTAGGTTACAGGTGACAGGTGACAGGGAACAGGAAAATAGCAGAAACGCCCTGTCACCTGTCACCTGTTCCCTGTTCCCTGTCAAGCAACTCTCGCCTGAGCTTCAACTCAAGCCGGTTCATCTCGCCGTTGTCCGTTTCATGATCGTAGCCGACTAGATGCAGCAGGCCATGAATGACAAGCTCGCTCACTTCGCGCTCGAACGCGAAACAGGCTTCCTGAGCTTGTTTCATCGCCGTGTCCGCAGAAATCACTATATCGCCGAGGTAATCGTTTTCTCTGGCCGGGAAAGAAAGGACGTCCGTCGCGCGGTCTCGGCGGCGGAACTGGCAATTCAGTTTTCTGATCGCTTTGTCGCGCACGAAGGCGATAGTGACGGATGCCGTCGGTTTGCCGATGAGCGCAAGCGCGGATCGGGCGAGAGCGACTATCGCGCCCCGCTCAATGCGCGCCGCTCTCTGACGGTTTATGACTTCAATCGCCACGAGCCTCTCTCATCGCGGTCTGTGATTCCACCTGCGCAACTGATGGAGTCGAGTCTCCTGCTTCAATCTCTTTTGCGTCTTCGACGGGAGCTACCTGCGAGAGGAGAGTCGAAGCGCCGGTGCGATTGAAATCGTATCCCGGATAGGCGATGCGATGATGGTGAATCCCGATCAGCACCTTGACGAAACTATCGGCCACGATCCTCAACTCGCGCAGGGTTATTTCGCATTCGTCCAGTTGCCCGTCGTCGCGAATGCGGGTGGTGATCATATCGATCATGTTGCGCAGCTTGGCAGGCGTTGGGTTTTGAATTGTGCGCGCGGCTGCCTCGACCGAATCGGCGATCATGATTATCGCCGCTTCTTTCGTCTGCGGCTTGGGGCCGGGATAGCGGAACTCCTGTTCGAGCGCCGCCGAGTCTCCCATATCTTTTCGCGCCTTGTAATAGAAATACTTCATCAGTCCCGTGCCGTGATGCTGAGGTATGATCGATATGATTCGCGGCGGCAGCTTATGCTCTCGCGCAAGCTCTATGCCCTGCTTGACGTGATTGACCAGCACAATAGAAGACATTTTGGGCGATAGATTATCGTGGCGGTTTTCGTTCGACGCTTGGTTCTCGACGAAATAAGTCGGGCGTATGGATTTTCCTATGTCGTGATAGTAACAGGCCACGCGGGCAAACAGCGCGTCTCCGCCTATGGCTTCGGCGGCGGATTCGGCCAAAAGGCCCACCATGATCGAATGATGATAAGTTCCCGGCGCGCGCTCGGCGAGTTGGCGCAGAAGGGGCAGGTTGAGATTTGAAAGCTCCAGGAGCTTGATCGAAGTCGTTATCTCGAACAGCCATTCGAAGAGGGGCAGCAGAATCGAAGCCACCATCGCAGCAAGCACCCCGCTCATCAACCCGCAGAAGGAATCGAACAGCGCGAGCCACAGCGTAGGCTCGTTGGCTCCCAGAAGATCGAGCGCCAGAGCCGCAGCCGCATTGACCAGTCCTATCCACAGTCCGGCGCGAACCATCGCCGTTCTATCGCGGCAGTTTTGCAGATAATAGATCGCGCCGACGCTCGACATCAGCGTATAGGACGCAAGATAGACATTGCCCGAAAGCACTCCGACGAAAACGGAAAGTATGGCAGAGAAAACGAATGCGGCATGGGAATCGGTAAGCAGTGTGATTAAGGCCGCGCCCGCAGCCAGCGGCGTGAGGTATTTGTAGGCCATCTCCGAATTGAACGGAAAGACGGTCGTCCACTGGCTCATGGCGAAGGCCAGCGGGAAGAACAATCGCGCGAGGCCGAGTGTGATGGCGAAGCAGGCGATTTGCAGAAGGAAGTGGCGGCGCACTCTGAGATGTCTTCGCTGATAGCGGATCAGATATTGCCACATCACCAGCATCAGCATCATCACTATGACGACCGTTCCGGCGAATTCTATCGCGCGCTGCCCGATGGGACGGTAAGTCGAAGCGAGTTTCAGCAGAGCCGCCTTTGCCGGAGTTACGGTTTCGCCCGCGACGACTATGGGTTTTCCGCGCTCGACCGAAACCATGACAGGCACGACTCCCTTGCGGGCGGCCAGCTTGCGGGCTTCGGTTTCCGCCTCGTCGTATTCAAGGTTCGAGGTGACGAGCAATCCCATTATTTCGCCCAGCAGTTTTCGCTCGGCAGGCAGGTAGTCAGGCGGAAAGACGAGTTTCTCGGAGCGAAGCGCGGCGCGAGCGGTCATCTTGTCAAGAACAGCGGAAAGGTCGCTGGCGATCTTTTCTTCCTTGCTCCTCATATCGCGGCGAGTGATGCCGTTTGCGCCGAACTTGACGAGTTGGCTGCGGCGGTCGACGACTCCGGCGATGAGGATCGATTCCAGATGATCGAGCATCAATTTTTCAAGCTCAGTGTCGAACTGATGTTTTCTGAGCGTGTCGAGTTGATCGGAGTCGAGGAATATCCCGCTTTCAGATTCTATCTGCATACTCAACTGATCAGTCGGAGTGTCTGAAGAAGCGGCTCTCCCGACCGCGAACATTTTCTCGACGCCCTGGAGAATATCCTTCGTGATTTTGGGATTGTAGTCGAAAACCGGAAGCACATGTTGAGCGGCCTGATTGCGAAGGAGGTTGGTCTGATCCACATCTTCGGTCTTGAGGTCTTTGGGGGCTATTATGTCCGCCGAGACGGTCGCGCCGACGGGCAGCGGCTCGATGGAAGGCCGCTGATAGTTGCGCATCAGGATTATGGAGAGCGCGACTATGATGAGCAGTCCGACGCCGGCATCGATCACGGCCTGATCTGAAAGAGTCGAGGAAAATCGTTTTGCGCCGCTGAGAAAAGTGGCGAGAAACTTCGACGTATTTTTTGCGGCGGGTCTGGTCGACATATCGTGTAAAATACCGCGATTCAATTACAGCTTCTCTTCGAGTTTGGTCTTCGCATCTTTATCATAAGCCTGAATGATCATCTGAACCAGTTGATGGCGGACTACATCCTTTTCGGTGAAGTAGACGAATTCTACTCCTTCCATCCCTGACAGCACGCGCTGGGCTTCGACGAGACCAGACCTTCGGCCCGCAGGCAGATCGATCTGAGTCACATCGCCCGTCACTACGGCTTTCGATCCGAAGCCTATGCGCGTGAGAAACATCTTCATCTGCTCAGACGTGGTGTTCTGCGCTTCATCGAGTATGATGAACGCATCCGAGAGCGTGTTGTGAGTCAGGATGAAATCGTCTGTGACATACAGTGAATCCTTCGCGGCGACGCTTATGCACTGCGTTTCCTGCTGGCCGACAAACTCGATGTTTTTAATAAATCGCATCGGACGACCGCCGCCGTGTTCGCTATAGATGTCGGCTTTTCTTTGAAGTCGAAAAGGCTCCATTCCTTCCGGCAGTCGTATGTCCATCACATAAGCATCATTGCGATAGAGAACTTCTCTTCCTCTGGCCAGTCCCGGCTTGCGTCCTTCCGCCTGTCGCTTGCGCCAATGGGCCACGCCTCCAAGCGAGCGCACCAGAAACAGCACATCGTCTTTCAGTCGCTCTGAAGTCGTGGTGTATTGAATCCGGCACGTCCGCCCTTCCTGCCGAACGGGGCCGCCATCGGTATCGAGCAAGCCCTGCAAAACCGCGAGACGAATTTCCGCGCTGTTATAAAGATAAATTTCGGGTATGAATTTGGTTGATGAAAATGTTCCTGACAGGTTCAGTTCGCGCGGGGCTTGGGTGAGCGGATTGCGAACGGGGTCGAATTTGTTTCCGCCTCTTCCCGCCAGAGGATTGGTGATGACGTAATCGATTTCGGTTTTGCGTCTGAAAGATAATTTCATATCGGCGAGCGCAAACTCCAGAGATGAAGTCAATTCGGCGTCTGAAGTGCAATAGGTCGGCGATGTCTTGCCTGTTATGCAACCATCGCCGAGCAGCAATCCCAACGAATAAGGATCGAGCGGAACAGGTTTGCGTTGGAATTCGACAGGCGCGGAAAGCACAGGCAATTCATAACGGTACTGGTGGAAGCGTCGCAGATTGCCCATCATCTCCTGAGTTTCCAAAACTCTTGCAGGTCGCCCGCGGCGTTTGTCTTCCATCGTTTTGACTTTCCAGAGATGTTCGGCGCAGGCAACGGCGCTCGCTCCGTCGGTCATTGTCAGTCGATAAACTTTTTTCCTGCCTTGTGGGAAAACGCCGATAACTTCAGTCGCTTTACCATCCGAGCCGATGACTTCATCGCCGATTTGAATGTCGCCCATTTTGCGCCAGCCGTTCGGTGTCATAAGCAAACTGTCCAGCGGCATCGCTCTGCCGCGCATAAAAGCCAGCGGAGCGACTTCGATGACTCTCTTTTCCAGAAGGCGAGTCACTCGCTCGTAATCTACCAAATCGAACAGCGCGTCGTAGAGCGGGCGCAGGTAAGGATCGACCTTGTCCTGTAGATCGCCCGGAAGAAATCCGAGTTTCTCTCCGGCTTCGACCGCAGGGCGCGCGAGTATTATTCGATTGACGCGCTTCTGCATCAAAGCCTGAACGGCCATCGCCACCGCGAGATAGGTGTTGTGATTTATGAAACCGTTTGCGACGAAAGAATGCGTGCCTGGAACCGTCAGGTCATAAACCTCTGCGCGCGAAGGCTCGATTGAAACGATCTCAGCAAACAGCAGATGGCGGTCAAAAATCTCGCGCATTCGAATGAGCGAATATCCATCGACGCCGTGAGCGTCGAGAGTGTGAATAGACTCCGCGAGTTTGGCGTAGCTCGGTTGGCGCTGCCCCCGGCGATAATCCGCGAATCGCTGATGCTCCGCGCGCGTGAAGGTGCTGCTATGAATCGCCGAAGCGATAAGCCCTGCGATATTTGGCACCACATCGATGTTGGTGTTGAAGGGTCTCGACTGTCGGCGGGCGCGCTTGCGTTCAAGCGAGAAACCTATCATTTCATGAAACTGCTCGGCTTCAGGGCCAGCGATGTCCAACTGATGAGATATGTGCGGCTCGCCGCAGTAGCTCCTGCGTTTAACGATCTTCGACGCGACGATTCCGAAATTGAGCAGCACGATTTGCGTTTGACGAATGAGGGTTTCCGAAACCGAAGAGAGTGAAATCACGCCATCGCGTCTGGCTACGGTTCCGTCGGTATCGAACAGCCCGCGCAGGAAAGCGGCAACGATACGCCTGGGCGCTTTCAATATCGAATGCGGGATGCGTTTGGCGCGCGCCTTACCCGTAGACATTCCCAGATGACGGAACAGCCCGTAAAGCTGCGCGCTTCCGATTACGTAATCGTAAGGCCGTCCTTTGCCGTTCGGAAAAACATGCAGGCCGAGCCTTTCAGCCATTGCGCGAAAGGCTGCGACTATTGATTCATCAGCGGAAGTGAGTATGATCCGATTGCGCCAGGTGAGACAGCCCTCTCCTGTGAGCGCGCCCATCAGGTAAGCGAATTCTTCATCAATGTGATCCAGACGCACCGGCTTCGATGAAAGATCGCGCGGGCCATTCGGCTTATACTCGAAGTCCACTTTGGTTTGATAACCGAACATCGACTGCCCGCGCTGCAACGCCATTGAGTCGCCTGCCCGCAGAGATCGCGCCTCGCGCCACGCGAGCGAGCCGTCTTCATTGAGGCATAACAGAGGATGCTCAGGCGTCACCTCGATTGAAAAGCCGAGCCGCGTCGTAATGCGAAGCGTGTTCGATGAGCCGCCGTTGTAGATGTGCGAAGCGGGTTCCGCGCCGTCGAGTCCGTGAATCAAAACTTCTGTTGGAATGTGATCTTCCGGCGCGGTGTGCGCGCCAAGTTCGCCGATTTCGATCATGCCCTGATCCGTCAGCACGAGCGAATCGCGGCTGATGCATTTGCCCGTACCGGCGACTCCTATTCCGAAGACGAGATCATGCTTCTCTATCGCTTCGACATATCGGCGCTGATTGGCGGAGCGGGCCGTCACCTGCTTTTTGCCTGACGGGTTGAATCGCGCTTTGGTGAAATAATCGCGCAGGGTGTAAGCTCGGTCTTCAGCTATCTGACGAAAGGCCGATTTAAGCTCTTCGTTCGACATACGTCGGCCTTCCTGAAAGAGCGCCGCGTAGTCCTCGATAATGTTCTGCACAAGGGAACTGTCCGGCTCGTCGCCTTCTATGGTCAGTTCGTTGCCGCGCAGCCCCACTCTTACGCTCAGAAGGCTTTCCAGATGCTTGATATTTTCGTCATAAGGCCCGAACAACGCTCTTATGCCTTCATCGGGAATAGCGACTTTCTTGATTGCAGGTTTGTCTGCCATATAAAAAAATCGCGCAACAAAGCCTCCGGGCCTTGAAGCGCGCTTTCGGTAATAAATCTTATCGCTCTCTTGTCATAAGAAAAGTCGAGCGGGTCACGACGCAAAGCTACTACAGTGGTACTGGCGTGTCAACATGGCGCGGATTCTGGATTCGCCGGAATCGTTTCTCGCGGGGAGAGTCGGAGCGGTTTCAGATTTCATTTCAAATCTCAGATTTCAAATTTCAGATTTGAAATCTCGAATCCGGGGATTTCAAATCCGAAATCCGTCCTCTACCATTCGCCCTGCTTTATGCGCTTTTTGATCTTCCTTTTGATGAGATCGCGCTTGAGCGGGCTGAGATATTCTATGAACAATTCGCCGTCGAGGTGATCCGTTTCGTGCGAGACGCAACGCGCCTCAAGGTCCATCACATCCATCGTAATCTCAGACCCATCGATGTCGCGGGCGCGAACTATTACTCGCTGAGGGCGCGCGACGGGGAAGGAAATCCCCGGAAAGCTCAGGCATCCTTCGTCGCCTATCTGCTCTCCCTCTTCGAGAGAGATGATGGGATTTATGAGCGCGACTTTCTGCTTCTTGTTTCTGCCGCTGCTGCAATCCATCACGAACAATCTTTTGAGCAACCCGACCTGCGGCGCGGCAAGCCCGACGCCCGACGCTCCGTACATCGTCTCGAACATATCATCAACGAGTTTGTGAAGCCTCACGTCGAATTCGGTCACTTCATCAGCGCGCTTCATCAGCGCGGGATCGCCGTATTTGACAACTTCGAGAATCATTCTTCTACTCCAACTCCTTTTTTCTTTCATCAAGCTGGCGGCGCTCGGCCATCTTTTCGCCCAGCATGTGATTTATGACTGCGGCCCTCGCCCTAAAGCTTACGACTTCGCGCCAGGCCACAATCGCCAACCCGACCAGTATTATACCAGCGCCGACAAGATTGTGCGTGGCATATCCTATGACGAAGCCGATGAAGATGATGGCCACCAGCAGCAGATAATAGAGAATTCCGTGCGTGCGCGTGGCGCTGATCGAACGGCGAAGCTCGTCTATCTCGCGATCAAGCTCATCCAGTCGAGTCATTATCGTCTCGCGCCCGGTCGCCGTCATCTCTAATACCTCTTCGTCTGCTCCCTGTACCCTTCGAAATTCCTTTTCATCTCTGCGAGGCTGTCGCCGCCGAATTTTTCAAGCGCAGCATCGGCAAGAGTGATCGCAACCATCGCTTCGCCAATGACTCCTGCAGCCGTGACCGCTACTATATCGCTTCGCTCGAAGGCCGCCTGAGACAGTTCTTTCGTCACCACATCGACGCTTGCAAGCGGGCGGCGAAGAGTCGAGATAGGTTTCAGATGTCCCCGCACGCGAACTTCCTCGCCGTTGGTTATGCCGCCCTCGATTCCGCCCGCGCGGTTCGTAGGCCGAAGGAAGCGGCGCGAGCCGGGATTATATCCAATTTCATCGTGCAGCCGCGAGCCTCGCGTCCGGCTAACTTCCACTCCTGCGCCAATCTCGACAGCCTTCACCGCCGGGATGCTCATAACAGCCTGGGCCAATCTCCCATCTAGTTTGCGCGACCACTGCACGTGCGAGCCGAGTCCGGCGACTGCTCCGCGAGCGACTATCTCGAATATGCCGCCCAGCGTGTCTTTGTCTTCTTTAGTCGCATCGATGAGAGCGATCATTCGCTGTTCCGTTTCTTTGTCGACGCATCTGAGCGGGGAATCATCAGGGATAGCCGTGATTTCATCCCACGTCGCAGACACAGGATGATCGGGTATGCCGCCGATCATAGCCGTGTGGCTTGCGACCTCGATGCCCAGTTCAAGTATGAGCAATCGGGCGAGCGCGCCTGCTGCCACGCGGGCCGCAGTCTCACGCGCGCTTGCTCGTTCGAGTATATCGCGCAGGTCGTGCGTATCGTATTTGAGACCGCCTGCAAGGTCGGTGTGGCCGGGTCGCGGGCGAGTGAGTTTCCTCTCGCGTTTTTCTTCCGCGAACTGGCGAGGCTCCGAGGCCATCACGTCCTGCCAGTTTTCGAAATCGCGATTGTGAATCAGCAGCGCGACAGGCGAGCCGATGGTTTTGCCGTGGCGGATGCCTGAAAGGATTTCGACTTCATCGCGCTCGATCTTCATCCTCCCGCCGCGCCCGTAGCCTTGCTGGCGCCGCCAAAGCTCGTGATCTATTCGGCTCTTATCGACGGCGAGTCCTGCGGGCAGGCCTTCGATGATGGCGACAAGCCCTTTGCCGTGAGATTCACCCGCTGTGATGAAATTGAATCCTTTCATAAAATTCATACTGCCTCAAAGTTTCTCCCACTCTTCTTTGCTGATCCCGCCTTGTCGCAGTATTCTCGATAAAAGGTCACTGCTGATGTCGCCCTGATGCGGGTTTGGAAGCGCCAGTTTGATTTCAGCCTTGAGCATGTACTGGTGTCTGCCTCCTGCAAAAGAGCCTTCGAATCCCAATTGCCTGAGACAGCCAATCAGGTCTTGTCTTTTGACAGGCCCGAACGTCGGCACTATGCAGCGTCCTCTTTGATGGCAAGATCGATCCCGTTAACTACCGGCAATGAGTGGCCCATTCGCAGGCCGATCATAATCCAGCCTTCCAGCACTTCCTGTAATTCTTCACGGCAGCCTTCGAGCGTATCGGCATTGGCATATACACCTTGAAATCCCGGAATCTCCCCGTAGTAAGTGCCGTCGGACATAATCTCGTAAGTCGATATGCGCATCGCGGCGCCCATGTATCTGGTCAGCATGACAATGCTCCTTTTTCATCTCACCTGATGAAACCGAACATCACACGAGACAGGTTACATTCGACAGGCTGCGGAGACAAGTCAGCTTGCAAGAGATAAGCGGCAAGGATTGCTGGTATAATCGCTGCCGGAGGTGAGCCGATGGCGCAAGCGAAATTCCTGATGAGCGATGAAGAATATCTCGCCTTCGAGCGCGCATCCGAATCGCGGCACGAATACCTCGACGGCCAGATTTACGCTATGGCTGGCGAAAGCCCTGAGCACAGCACTATCTGTTTTAATCTTGCCGCAATCCTCAAACCTCAAATCAGAAAGAAAAACTGTCGCGGCTTTTCGCCAAACATGAAAGTGCAGACCAGCCGATCAGGTTTGTATTCTTATCCCGATGCGATGGTAGTGTGCGGCGAGCCGATCTTTCTTGATAAACATCGTGATGTGTTGCTCAACCCAAAGGTCATTATCGAAGTCCTTTCGCCTTCGACCGAAAGCTATGACCGTGGGAGGAAGTTTTTCCGTTATCAGAAAATCAAGACACTGACCGACTACCTGCTGATAGCTCAAGACGAGCCGCTGATCGAACATTTCGCGCGGCTGCCGAATCAACGTTGGGAACTATCCTTTACAAGCGAACTGGCCGACAGCGTTCACATCGCTTCGATAGACTGCCTCTTGCCGATGGCCGAGGTCTACGACCAGATCGTTTTGCCTGCAATCGAAGAAGAAACTGCCCCGAAACGAACGCGAGGAAAAACCGCGCACCCGTCTAAAAGCCGAAGCCGGAAGCGATGAGGTCAGTCCATCTCCATCTGGCGGCTGCGAAGGTGCTTTATCTTATCACGAAGCTCGGCGGCTCGCTCGAACTCAAGCCTTGAGGCTGAGGCGCGCATCTCCATCTCGAATTTCTGAATCGTCTCAGTGATCTTTTCAGGCGAATAATCTTCTATCTCATCAATTTCCATAGGTATCTTGAAGTAATCGGCTTCGACTATCGAAACCAGAGTCGAGTCAATCGCCTTGACTATCGTTTGCGGCGTGATGCCATGCTCGCGGTTGTAAAGAGCCTGTCTCTCTCTTCGCCTTTGAGTCTCGCCTATCGCCCGTCGCATGGATTCCGTCACGCGGTCAGCGTAAAGAATAGCCTTGCCGTTTATGTTCCTCGCCGCGCGGCCCATCGTCTGAATGAGCGATTGCTCTGAGCGAAGAAATCCTTCCTTGTCAGCATCGAGAATCGCGACCAGTGACACTTCAGGCAAATCCAGCCCCTCGCGCAGCAGATTGATCCCTACCAGCACGTCGAATTCGCCCCGTCGGAGATCGCGCAGTATCTTTATGCGCTCAAGCGTTTTAATATCAGAATGAAGATACTGAACCTTCACTCCCAACTCCGAATAATACTCGGTAAGGTTTTCAGCCATCTTCTTCGTCAGCGTCGTCACCAGCACGCGCTCATACCTTTCGGCCCGCTCGCGCACTTCATTCAACAGATCATCGACCTGACCCTGCACGGGCCGCACATCCACCTCCGGATCGATCAGCCCTGTGGGACGAATGACCTGCTCAATGACCTCTCCTCCGGTCTTCGCGAGCTCATAAGGGCCGGGTGTGGCCGAGACGAAAACCATCTGGCCTGTGCGCCCCTCCCACTCCTCGAAGTTCAGCGGGCGATTATCCATCGCCGAAGGCAAACGGAATCCGTATGCAACCAATGTGCGTTTGCGCGATTGATCGCCCGCGTACATCCCGCGAACCTGTGGAACCGTTTGATGGCTCTCATCTACGATCACGATTGCATCGCGCGGAAGATAATCGAGAAGCGTCGGCGGCGGCTCGCCCGGTCTCCGGCCCGTCAGATGCCTTGAATAATTTTCAACGCCCTGACAATAGCCAAGCTCGCGCAGCATCTCCAGGTCGTACATCGTGCGCTGACGGAGTCTTTGAGCTTCCATCATTTTTCCCTGACGGATCAACTCAGGCTCCCACTCTTCGAGTTCTGCTTTGATCGTTTTTGTGGCGCGTTTGAGCGTTTCAGGCGGCATCACGTAATGAGATTTCGGATAGATGGGCAATCGCTCGTGCGTTTCAATCACTTCGCCGAGCAGCGGATCGATTGTGGAGATCGTTTCTATCTCATCGCCCCACATGCCGATCCTGATGGCGCGATCCTGATAGACGGGATAAACCTCGACCATATCGCCGCGCACGCGAACCGTCCCCCGCTCGAATGAGGCGTCATTTCGCTGATACTGAATCTCGACGAGTTTTTTCAAAAGCTCGGAGCGCGAAATCTGCTGCCCCCGCTCAAGCATAATCACAAGCCCGTAGTAAGCCGACGGGTCGCCCAGCCCGTAGATGCACGAAACGCTGGCCACGATTATGCAGTCTCTTCGCTCGAAAAGCGTGCGGGTCGCCGACAATCGCAATCGGTCTATCTCTTCATTGATAGTCGCTTCCTTTTCTATGTAAGTGTCTGTCGAAGGGATATAAGCTTCGGGCTGGTAGTGATCGTAGTAGCTGACGAAGTATTCGATGGCGTTGTGAGGAAAAAAGGACTTGAACTCCTGATAGAGTTGAGCCGCAAGCGTCTTGTTGTGAGCCATCACGAGAACCGGACGATTGACGCGCTCGATTACAGCAGCTATCGAAAAGGTCTTCCCCGATCCGGTCACGCCCAAAAGCACCTGATGCGGGAGTCCATCATTGATGCCGCGAACTATCTGTTCTATGGCCTGCGGCTGATCGCCCTGCGGCCTGTAATCGGAAACGAGTTTGAAATCCATCTCTCACCTTCTTCGCCGGTCGGCAAGCTTCGCCGCATCACAGCGACAGACTGAAAAAATCGTTGCGAGAAGGGAGACGAAATTATAGCGAGTGCGTGGAGGCGAGGGCAAACTCACGAAAAAGAAGGTGCGCATGAAAAAAATAAAATCGAAAGTTGAACCTTGTGTGATGAACGCTTGACATCCCTGCGACTCGTGCTGATAATGCGGGTTGCTTCAATCAGAACAAGTGGAGTCGTGAAGATCGAAACGAGTTTCGTGTGCCTGTTTTCCCCCTGACTCTGCCGAAAAGCGGCCACAAGAGCCGATTGGTTGAGCGACTATTCCTCACAGGAAGAGAACGGCTATTAACTTAATTACTCAAACTAACATGCCTGATCTCAGGCTCTTCCGGCGCGGCAAGGTGCGGGATGTTTATGAAGTCGAAGACCGCTTGCTCATCGTCGCGACAGACCGACTCTCGGCTTTCGATGTCGTTTTGCCGACCGCCATTCGGTACAAAGGCGCGGTGCTGACGAACCTCTCGCTGTTCTGGTTCGATTATCTCAGGGACATTATTTCCAGCCATCTCATCACCGCCCGAATCGATGAATATCCGCCATCGCTTCAGAAATACAGCGATCAGCTTGAGATGCGCTCGATGATGGTCACTCGCGCCGAGGTGTTTCCCTTCGAATGCGTGGCGCGCGGCTACCTCGAAGGCTCCGGCTGGAAAGATTACCAATCGACGGGCGAAGTGTGCGGAGTGAAACTGCCGGCGGGGCTGAGACAGGCAGACCGGCTCCCGGAGCCGATTTTCACGCCCGCGACCAAAGCTGAAGCGGGTCACGACATCAATATCACCGAGCGCGAGATGGCCCAATCCGTAGGCGAAGAGACTGCGCGAAGGCTGAAAGAGTTGACTCTCGCTATTTACTCGCGCGCGGCTCAGTACGCCGAAGAGCGCGGGATAATAATCGCCGACACCAAATTCGAGTTTGGACTGAAGGATGGAGAGATCATTCTCGTAGATGAGGCGCTCACGCCCGATTCATCGCGCTTCTGGCCGCGCGAACATTACACACCGGGGCGCGCGCAGCCTTCTTTCGACAAGCAGTATGTGCGCGAATATCTTGAAACCCTTGCGTGGGACAAGCAGCCGCCCGGGCCTCAGTTGCCCGAAGAGGTGGCGATGAAGACGAGCGAGAAATACGCAGAAGCGTACAGGCTGCTTGCGGGAAAAAGGATTCAGGAGATGGAAAACGGCGCGAGGCGGATGACTACCTGAGTCCCTTTATGACTGCTCTCGATTATTTCGTTCTGATCGTCGTTATCGCATCGACCGCGCTTGGAGCCACACGCGGAATAATAAAAGGTCTGATCTCGATACTCTCGGCGGTAGCAGGCATAGTTGCGGCGGCTTACCTGTACCGCTACACGGCCTTTCTCTTCACAGGACTGGTTTCAAGCGAGCGGTCTGCTGATCTGTTGAGCTTCGTCGCCGTATTTTTAGCGGTGATGCTGGCCGGGGCGTTTTTTTCGCGATGGCTGCGCGGCAAAATCAAAAGGGCGCGATTGGATTCGATAGATCGCGCGCTCGGAGCGGCATTCGGATTTGTGCGCGGCTGGCTTGTTTGCTCAGTGCTGTATCTGGCTCTGACAGCTTTTCCCGTGAAACTGGAGGCTGTTGAGCGAGCGACCTTTGCGCCGATGTTGCTTGAAGGGACTCGCGTGGTCGCTTATCTCACTTCTTCGGAGTTGAGAGAAAAATTCTCTGATGGCTATAAGAGAGTGCGGGAGCTTTGGGAAAAATGAAACAAAGTCATGAAGAAACGAATCCC
The DNA here is from genome assembly GCA_002483445.1 of Blastocatellia bacterium UBA7656. Taxonomy (GTDB): domain Bacteria; phylum Acidobacteriota; class Blastocatellia; order UBA7656; family UBA7656; genus UBA7656. The sequence goes on along the minus strand of DLHY01000054.1, from coordinate 73,188 downwards.
CTGGGAGGACGAGCAGGAATGAAAGCCAAACTGGAAGCGTTGGTGGCAGAGATGGTAGATGGAGGAATTTTCTTCGAAGATGCGGTGGCGGAATTTGAAAAGCACTTCATACTCGCCGTGCTTAAACGAACCAACGGAAATCTTTCAAAAGCCGCCGAAGAACTGCGCATTCACCGCAACACGCTTTCAAAGCGCGTCGAGAAATACTATCAGAACGGTCGTATGATGGGAGCCAAACATCGTCGCCAGCGTTCACAAAAACCTGCGCTGAAAGCTCGCAAAGCGGCAACTGGTCGCGGCTAGTCAATGCCGTATTTACAATTCGCTTTTCAGGTTGCAGGTTTTGAAATCAGATGATCCGGAGCCTGGACTCCAAACTTCTCTCTACTGCTTTTCCATCTCCAGAAGTTTTTCGATATCGGCTTCGAGTCGCGCGATCTTGCTCGGCCCTGCGCCGACGTACTTGCGGAATATTTTCCAGTCTCTTGTCACAAGGTAAGTGGTGGGAAATCCCACGATGTTGAGTTCGTAGCCCTGATCGTCGTCGCCCATCAGGATGGTGTATTTCATCTGGTGGCGTTCAATAAAAGGTTTGACCTCCTTCGCCTTGCCGGATGCCATAGTCACGCCCACCAGCTTGACGCCTTTCTCGGCGTATTTTTCCTGGAGGCGGTTGTACTCCGGAATTTCGGCGATGCATGGGCCGCACCAGGTGGCCCACAGGTCTACGATGACGATACTGCCTTTGAACTGATCGCTTTGGACGGTCTTTCCGTCAAAGTCCTGAAGGCTTATTTTCGGCATCACCCTGAGATCATCGCCTTGCTGATCGATGGAGAGCGCCGGCATCGAGCAGGCGATGAGGAAGATAGCTGTCAGAAAAATTTTCATGTCTGCCTCCGAAAAATTTTGCGCAAAGAGATTCTAACTTACGCTCTGTCGGCAGGCAATACTGATGAGTTTGAACTTTCGGGCCGATGGCTCAGACGGACTGCTTGAGTATCGCGATTGGATGTAGTAGACTGGCGAGGAATAAAGTTGGAGGACGCCTGTGAGCCCAGAATTGAGTCAGCTCATCGAGCTCCAGGAACTCGACCTTGATATATTGCGCATTACTGAGAGACTGGCGAAGATACCCGTTGAACGGGAGCAGATAGAAAACGAGTTCAACCAGTTTGCGGCAGAGTTCCTGGCACTGAAAAACAGATACGAGCAAACCCTCAAAGACCGTAAACAACTGGAAGCCGACCTGGCAGACACACAACAAAAGCACGAAAAATTTCAACAGGACAAGATGCGCGTCAATAATGAGAAGGAATACACCGCAGTCCTGCGCGAAATCGATGCCTCGAAAAAACTCATCAGTTCGCTCGAAACCGAAACCCTCAAGCGCATGGAAGAGATCGAGCAGATGGAATCTGAGTTGAAGGTTCAGGCTCCCGCTATAGAAACCAAACGCGGCGAAGTCGATACGACTCTCGCTTCGCTGGACCGCGAGCGCGAAGAATCACTGAGGCTGTCCGTCGAGCTTGAAAATCGCCGCCGTCAGCTTTGCGAAAAACTTCCCAGAAGTCTGTTTTCGATCTACGACCGGATGTCCCGAACCAAGCGAGGGCAGGCGTTGTCTGAAATCATCGACGGCGTTTGCACCGCTTGCAGAATGAAAGTCCGGCCAAAGGTTTTCAGCGATGTGCGCCGAGGCGATCAGATGATCACCTGCGAAAGCTGCGGACGTATTCTCTTCTATCGCAATGAACCGCAACAATCAGCCGAGATGGCTATGAGCAATGAGTGACCCTTTGTCATTTGTCCCTTGTCATTCGTCCTTAGCTCTTTGACAAGGGACAAATGACACGGGACAAGTTTTCATCTTTATGACCGGGCAGCCCTCACCCAAACTCCGAGTTGAAGGCGTCGTCGAACTCTGGTTCCGCTATGCCGGAGCGGAGGATTTTGCCGAGCCAGTCTATAGGCCCGCCGCGCTCATCGATTGCTCGGTAAATTTTCGCAGCCTGCGCGCCGGACTCAATCATTCCGAAGAGCGAACCTATACCGCGTGGCTTCCTGAAGGAGAGCTTCCCCTTGACTGGGACTCGCCCGCCGTCACCTTTGACGAAAACGCGACCGCTTCATCCGCTCAGCCCCCGGACGCTATTTACAAACCGGGGAATTACCTGACCACCCGCGAGCATATCTCTCAGTTCGAAACCGAGCTTATCGATAAACTGGCGCGCTCGGAGCGGCTCAAAGTGTTTTTCAATCCGGTGTTCGGGCTGTTCGCCGCGCCTGACGAAGAACTGGAAGATTTCCTGTCCCGCGTGGCCGAAGCCGCGCTGGGTCGCGTAGGGCCGGAACTGAGAAGCCTCCGCAACAAATTCGAACTGCAGCTTGAACAGATACGCGAGGTTCACTCGTCCGAAGGGGAGCGGGCCGAAGGGTTGAGCTTCGAAAGCTTCATTTCGCAAAAGCTTCAATTGTTTCAAAGTGAAAACCGTCTGGCCGGGATGTTTTCGACTCTCGCCGGGTCGTTGCTGGGCGCGAAGGAAGATCAGTCTGATATGGATTCGCCCTGGGATGAAGCCGAGCTTCATGAAGACCTGCGCCGACTGGAACAGGAAGCAAGCCACGCGCTGCATAATCTCTATGAAGAGTACACCGCGCTGGCAAACGAGTATGGCATATTCGAGATAGGTCTTCAGCCCGGCAACATACAGGTCACGCGCCGCGCCGTGCTATGGGTTCCCGTAGCAGGCAGTGAGTGACGATCTTCATCGACTCCTAAGAAGGTTGGGAGGTATCACGTGAAGTATTATTCTGTCGCAGAAATCGATATAACTGATCAGAGTTGGGTTCCGGCATACGTCAGGGACGTAACGAAGCTCGTTGAACAAAGCGGCGGTCGGTATCTGGCTCGCACCTCCAGAATTGAAAAGATCGAAGGCGAGCGAAAGGCTCCTCAGATTTTTCTCATCATCGAGTGGCCCTCCAAAGATGCCGCAGAAGCTTTCTATGAGAGCGATGAGTACAAACCCTATCGCCAGAGTCGTATGGAAGGAGCCAGAAACGAGTTCCTGCTCGTTGCAGGTGAAGACATCGCCAAAGCCGCGCGAATGGCTGATTGAGCTTGGCGACCAGGCGGTCGAGGCAGGCGCGCGGCTGTGTATGGGATCGATGAAGAAACGTCGTTTTTACGGAGGTTCAGTTCGTGAATGACAAACATCTGGCGCAAGTCGGAGTCATATCCAAACCCGCTGAACCTCGCGCAATCGAGCTAGTGGAAAAGATCATTCCCTGGGCCGCAGACAATCAGATCAGGCTTCTCATAAACGATCATATCGATCAACGGCTCCCAGGCATAGAACCCGCATCGCTCGAAAAGATCGGCGCGGAGGCAGACCTGCTCATCGTTTTGGGCGGAGACGGGACGATGATCACCGCCGCAGGAGTCGTCGCCGGACGAGGCACTCCCGTTTTGGGCGTCAATCTGGGCACGCTCGGCTACCTCACTGAATTCACCGTCGAAGAAGCTATGAGTGCGCTCGAAGATGTGGCGAGAGGAGATTACCTCACCGACCCAAGGATGATGCTCGACTGGCGCGTTGTGCGCGACGGCGTAGAGAGAGGCGCAGCCTCTTCGCTGAACGAGGTGGTGGTGACGAAAGCTGCCGAGGCGAGAATAATCGACATCGATTGCTCGGTTGATTCTCACCACGTGACAGGCTACAGGGCTGACGGGCTGATGATATCGACTCCGACAGGCTCGACCGCGTACAATCTTTCGGCAGGCGGCCCGATCATCGTTCCCGGAGCCGAGGTGATGATCATCTGCCCGCTGTGTCCGCACACGCTGACGAATCGCCCGCTCGTTCTCCCTGACAGCGTGCGCATCAGTCTTCGATTGAGAACGCGCTCGCAGAAAGTCATACTCACGTCAGACGGTCAGGTGAGCCTGCGACTAAGGGCCGGTGATTTGGTGGAAATCCGTCGCAGCGAAAAAACGTTCAATATAATTCGCGCGAAGGAGCGAGATTATTTTGAAATTCTGCGAACCAAGTTGAAGTGGAGCGGGAAATGAAAGGAAGATGTTAGATGTCAGATGTCAGATGTTAGTGGAAGAAGTTTTTGCTCGACAGACGCGCAACTGAGGCAGGCACTCACATAAAGTCGCCCTCTCTAACATCTAACATCTAACATCTGACATCTGACATCTGGACAAGACATGCTGCTACCCATAGGAGATGACAACTACGGCAGGCGAACCGTTCCATTCGTTGTCTATGCCATCGTCGCATTGAACATTCTGGTGTTTTTGTTTTTGCAGCGCGCAGGCAGTCCGAGTGGCGACTGGTTCACCTACGGCTACTCGGTGGTGGCCAAAGAGATCACCACTGGCCAGGATCTGAAAGAACCTCAAAGGCTGAATGTGGAAGAGCCTCGCGGTCGACCGGATGCGCGACGACTGCCTGCGATTCCTCAAGCGCCGGGGCCGAGTCCGATCTATCTGACTTTGCTTACAGCGATGTTTATGCACGGCGGATGGATGCATATCATCGGCAACATGCTTTACCTGTGGATATTCGGCGACAACCTCGAAGACAACTTCGGCCATGTGAAATTTATAATCTTTTATCTGGTATGTGGTGTGGCTGCGTCATTCGCTCAGATCGCCATCGAGCCTCAATCTCCCATCCCCTCTCTCGGCGCGTCGGGCGCGATAGCGGGCGTGCTTGGCGCGTATCTGGTGATGTTCCCTCGCAATCGCGTGCGCGCGATTCTGCCCCTCGGCTACATCTGGACGACGGTCGAACTTCCTGCCATGGTCGTGCTGGGTTTCTGGATCGTGATTCAGATCATCAGTCAATACACCGCTTCGATTAAAAATACTACGCAAACAGCCGGAGTGGCCTACATGGCCCACATCGGAGGATTCGTCGCGGGATTGATACTCTCATTCATCTTCCGGCGGCGACGCGAGCAGCCTCGCCATTACGATTACGATTGAGAAACGCTAATGATAGTTCTGGAAAATCTGACGAAAGTTTATGGCAGCACTGTTGCGGTTGATCGCGTCAGTCTCACTGTTCCTCCGGGCCAACTTCTCGGCTATCTGGGGCCGAACGGCGCAGGCAAATCGACTACCGTGAAGATGCTCACAGGCATGATCGCGCCCACGATTGGGAGGGCTGAAATCTGCGGACTCGATCTTCAGCGCGATCAACTGGCCATCAAACGCATCATCGGATACGTTCCCGAATCAGGCGCGGTCTTCGAATCCCTCACAGGCCGCGAATACCTCGAAATGGTGGGCCGACTCTACGGCCTCGCGGATGCGCTCATCGCTGACCGCGTGCTGAAGTTCGCCGATTTCTTCGAGCTTGGTCGGGACACGCTCGACAACAAACTGCTCTCCGCCTATTCGAAGGGTATGCGGCAAAAGGTGGTCATATCAGCCTCTCTCATTCATAACCCGCGAGTGATTTTTTTCGACGAGCCTCTCAACGGCCTCGATGCAAGCACTCAACTGATGTTCAAGACTCTGATCAAAAATCTCGCCGCCGAAGGGAAGACGATTTTCTACTGCTCGCACATAATGGATGTCGTCGAGCGCACCTGCGACCGCATCGTGATAATAGATCAGGGCCGTATAGTCGCTGACGGCACGCTCTCCCAACTTCAGGAGGCGAGCGGCGAAGGATCGCTTGAGCGCATCTTCAACAAGCTCACCTCGCACACCGACGTAGAAGAGCGAGCGGAAGAGTTTTCCAGAACCTTCAGCTTTTGAAATGGACACGCTCACACCCATCACGCCTGTCGACAAACTGCCCGTAGACTGGCGGCACGTAAAGGCGCTGCTCGCGGTTTACTTCAAGCAGGACTTGCGAAGCGGCAAGGCCGCCATGCGTCCCGATAAAAACCAGTACATCAAAACCAACTGGGCTTTGCTGATGCTGGTCGGCACTTATTCGATCATGGGTTTGATAGTCGGGATGATCGCCTTCACCGGCGCAGATGTCCTCTTCTATTCCATCCTCGCGTTGAGCTTCACGCTGATAGTCGTCGCGCTTGCAATCGTCATCGAGTCGGGCAACGTGCTGTTCAACGAATCGGAAGCGGATGTCATCGGCCATCTGCCCATCGGGTCGAGAACCATTTTTCTTGCGAAGATCATAAACCTGTTTGCCTTCACGCTGCTGCTGGCCATTCCTGCGAATCTGTTTCCGACCATCTGCGGGATCGCCGCCACGCGCTCAGGCTGGCTCTTCATACCGGCTCATCTTATTTCTTCCGTCGCTATGGCAGTCTTTGCCTCCGCGCTGATCGTGACTGTTTACGGATTGCTCATGAGGTATGTCAGCCGCGAGAGATTCGACAGCATCATAACCTACTGTCAGGTCGGGCTTGCGATGTTTTTCATCCTCGGCTATCAGGTGATGCCGCGCCTGGTTGAAAAATATCAGTTCGGCGCGAACACCCAGCTTCGCTGGTATCTGCTGCTGTTTCCGCCCACATGGTTTGCCGGACTGACGATGTTAGTGATGGGAGAAATCAATGCGCTCACGCTGGGGCTGTCGGCTGTCTCGATTTTGTCGATAATCACTCTCGGCTTTATCGCATTGCGCAAAGTCGCCGCCGGGTATTCCTCGCAGATGTCGGGCATCTCCGCCGACAGGCCCAGGCGGACGACCGAAGGCGAGCGATTGAAATTTTCTCAAAACAGAATCGGATTGATGGGCGCGATAAAAACGGCGATCCTGCGCCGCCCCGCAGAGCGCGCGGTTTTCGATCTCGCGCTGGTTTATCTCAAACGCAACCGCGAAACGAGAGTGCGGCTCTACCCGTCGCTTGCCTACTTCATAGTTTTTCCGTTCATCGCCTTGATCACCGAAGGACTGCCCGATCCGTTCCTTCAGGTCGATCCGCTCATAAAAGGCGGCCTGAGTCTTTATTCGGTCATGGGGCCGGCCTTCGTCTGCTTCATCGGGCAAACGGCAGTCGAAGGACTGATATTTTCCGAACACTACAGAGCCGCCTATATCTTTCGCATCGCGCCTGTCTCGCATCTCGGAGAGATTCATCAAGGCATGAGAAAAGTGGTATTGATGTTGATCGTTTTGCCTGAGTTCATCATCCTGTTTGCGTTTTATGCGGCTTTGTGGCGCGATCCCTTACATGCGTTTCTGGTCATCGCGCCGTGGATAGCCATCGCGCCGGCTACTCTTATGGTCTCGTTCACGTTCCGCGAAGTGATTCCGCTTTCGACAAAGTATCAGAAGGGGCAGCAGACCTCGCGCAATCTGATGATCGTCATGTCGGCATTCATAGTCGCTATTTTCCTCGGAGGCGCGCAATGGTTAGGAGTGAAGGGCATCATTCCTTACTGGATGATTCTCGCAGGCGCGCCCGTCCTATCCGCTCTCCTTTACCTTCTGCTGCGCGCTGTGAGCCGCGAGTCCAGACCGCTCCCTCCCGTTGACGAGAAAGAAAGCTCGGATGGTTGAAGCCGCGTCTTTGCGACTGCTACACTTTCAACCGAGAAGATGCTAGATGCTGGATGTCAGATGTTAGTAACCAGAGAGCAGAAGCGAAGCCGCTTCCACGAACATCTGACCTCTAACACCTGGCATCTTTTTCGAGAGAAGGCGCCCGATAGAACCGTCAGCCAGCCTGTTGACGCACGGAAAGTAGAAGAATCGGGGAACCAGCAGGCTGCCAGCCTGCTGTACCTGTTCTGAGGAGTCTGCCCTTTCGTCAGAGGCGACGCCCTGAAAGTATGAAAAACAGGTGACGACTCCATATAACGGACTCCAGACTCTCGACTCCAGACTTCTTTCTGAGGAAACATTATGGACGCTCCTGATACGGGACTGGTGATTGAAGAAACTCCCGCGGAAGAAATGAATCTGTATCCGCTCGACACGTTCGAGTACAAGCACAAGGGCAAAGAGATAGTCATTTCGTTCACCTGTCCCGAATTCACGGCCATCTGCCCGTTTTCTGATTTCCCGGATTTCGCGACGATCAAAATCGATTACACGCCCAACGAACGATGCGTGGAGTTGAAATCGCTCAAGCTCTACATCAACTCGTTTCGACAGGTGAAGATATTTCACGAACACGTCATCAATCGCATACTCGAAGACTTCACGCGCGCCTGTGATCCGTTGAGGGTCGATATCGAAGGCGATTTCAATGTGCGCGGCAATATCCATACCGTAATCCGCGCGTCGTACAGGAAACCATAATGAGCGAGATGGAGAAATCCTACTACGTCGTTGCGTTCAAGCCCGCTTACCTTGAACTGCTCAGATCGCATAACGACGATGAAGAGCCGATAGCGCAGAAGCTGATCATCGCGATCACTCAGGGCGGATTCGGCCAGGATATAATCGATGACTTGAGGCAGGCGAAAGAGCGGTTCCTCGAATACCTGTTTTATTCGAGCGGCGTAGACCTGCCGCGCTCGGCTGAAACCTTCGACCAGTACTTCGAACTTGAGCAGGCTGATGAACTGATCGACCTCGACGATGACCTTTTGTAGAGATTCAAATCATGGAAATTCTCCTTCGCACCCCGAAAGATTTCAGCTTCAAGCGGACGGCTATCAGTCACGGATGGAGCGAACTGCCGCCCTTCGAAATCGATCCTCAAAACTGGACTCTCACCAGAGTGATCGCTCTCGATGATCGCGCCTTTACAGTCACGATCACTCACACTCGTCGCGCAGTCAAAATCCAGGCGCCGGATAAAGCAAGCCGTCGCGCGCTCGAAAAGATAGAGCGCGATACTCGCCACATGCTCCGCCTCGATGACGATATGAGCGAGTTTTATCGCCTCATCTCGCGGGATGCCGATTTTCAATGGGTCGAAACGGAAGGGGCCGGGCGATTGCTCCGCTCGCCTACCGTATTCGAAGACCTCGTGAAAACTATCTGCACGACCAACTGCTCGTGGTCGCTGACGGACAAAATGGTGCGGAGCCTCGTCGCCGCGCTTGGCCGCGAGTCGAACGACCGCCGCCGCGCATTTCCCACTGCGCAAGAAATGGCCTCTCAACCCGAGAAGTTTTATCGCGATGAAGTGCGAGCGGGGTATCGCGCTCCTTATCTCAAGGAGCTTGCCGAGCGGGTGGCTTCGGGCGAACTCGATGTTGAAAGCTGGCTCGCAAGCGACGAACCCACAGCGGAACTCAAGCGCGAGATGAAGCGGGTGAAAGGCGTAGGCGATTATGCGGCTGAGAATTTATTGAAGCTCGTCGGTCGCTACGAAGGGCTTGCTCTGGATTCGTGGGTGCGGGCGAAGTTTGCGCGCCTTCACAATGGCGGGCGGGCGGCGAAAGATAAAAAGATCGAGCAGTATTACTCGCGCTTCAATCACTGGCGCGGGCTTGCGCTCTGGTGCGACATGACGCGCGACTGGATGAAGGACGGCAAGTCTTCATTCTGATTCGCCTAAATGACGCGCTTAAATCCACCTCACCAATGAAGTCACCCGCACGACGGAATCGGCGAGCGCCGCCGAATCGCGCCGTCTCACTGTGACAGTGTTGCAGTTGTTTACCGCCGCGCAGTGTTTAGTTATATAGAACTTGTACCCGCCCGCTACCGTAGGTGGTACTGACAACACTGACGCTCGCAGTGTTATAACCTGTCAATGCACGGCGGCGAGCAACTGCCCCGCCGCAAGGATAAACTGATGAATTGGATATTGGCTTGTTTGCTTTCACTCACGCTCGGACCGGCGCAAAACAACTGGCCGGGATTTCGCGGCAGCGGCGACTCGCACAGCGACGCGCGCAACCTGCCGCTCGAATGGTCGGACAGCAAAAACCTCGCATGGACGGCGAACCTTCCCGGCTACGGTCAATCAAGCCCGGTCGTGTGGCGCGACAAGGTTTTCGTGACTTCAATGGCTGGCGAGAACAAAGAAAAACTCTTCATCACCGGCATCGAACTGAAGTCAGGTCGCCTGCTGTGGACGCGCGAGTACGCTTCGAGTCTCGCCATGAAAGATTTGCACATCCGCAGCAAAGCTGCGCCCACGCCTGCTGTTGATCGCCATCGGCTCTTCGTTTTTTTCGAGAGCGGCGACCTCTTCGCTTTCGATCATCAAGGCAAATTGCTGTGGCGGCGCGAACTGGCGCGCGAGTATGGCGATTTCAAAAACCTGCATGGGCTTGGCAGTTCCATCGCGCTGACCGAGCAGGCCATCATCACGCTGATTGCGGATCGCGAGGGGCCTTGTTATATGCTCTCGATTGATAAAACGACGGGCAAAAATATCTGGAAGACTGATCTTCCGCAAAGCGTTTCGTGGGCGACGCCGGTCATCACTACTTATCAGGGGCGCGCGCAAATCGTCATCAGCACCAGCGGCAGAGTCGCAGCCTATGACACCGCAAGCGGCAAAGAGATATGGGTCGTCAACGGACTGAAAAACAATACGATTCCATCGCCTTCGGTGAGCGACAGTCTGGTGGTGATCGGTTCGACCGATAAAGGTTCGAACCTCGCAGTGCGACTCGGCGGCGCGGGAGACATCACCGACAAACAAATCGCGTGGCGAGCCGCGAACGCTACTACCCTTCACGCTTCGCCGCTGGTTTATCAGGGGCGCGTTTATTTCGTCAACAGAGTAGGCGTGGTTTTCTGTCTGGATTTGCAGACCGGCGCGGAGATTTGGAACACGCGCATCGAAGGTGATTGCTGGGCTTCACCGCTCGCCGTCGGCGACCGCATCTATTTCTTCACCATGGATGGCAACACACAGGTTTTGCGCGCAGGCGATAAGGTCGAACGGCTCGCCCAAAACCATCTGACCATCGAAGGCCGCGTTTATGGTGTCGCCTCGGTCGATAACGCGCTGCTGATTCGCACCGGCCGCCGGTTGTTCTGCTTGAGGGAGGAGGCCGGTCGCAGATGATAACGGGCCTGCCAATCACAGACATAGAGAAACAGGCTGAAACGATTTCATCTGAGCAGGGATGACGGGCAGAGTTTTTCTATCACACACTCTTCGCACAACGGCGCGCGGGCCTTGCACACCCGTCGACCGTGATAAATCAGGAGGTGAGAAAAATCGATCCAGTCTCGTTTGGGAACAAGTTCGATCAAATCGCGCTCTATTTTTTCAGGCTGTTTCTGTTCGGTCAGCCCCAATCTTCGAGTGAGCCTTTCAACGTGCGTGTCGACGACGACGCCCGATGCTATGCCGAATGCGTTGCCTAAAACGACGTTCGCCGTTTTGCGCGCAACTCCAGGCAGCGCGAGCAGTTCTTCAACCCTATCAGGCACGCGGCCTTTATGTTTTTGAGAAATTATTTCGCACGCGCCCTGAATCGAACGGGCCTTGTTGCGATAAAAGCCCGTCGAGCGAATATCCTGTTCCATTTCTTCGCGCGAAACTTTCACATATTCATCCGATGAGCGATATTTTCTGAACAGATCGCGGGTGACGATGTTGACTCTTTCATCGGTGCATTGGGCAGAAAGTATGGTGGCGATTAGAAGCTCAAGCGGGTTTGTGAAATTCAAACTGCACCGGGCATCAGGATAAGCCTTTTTGAGAAGGCTTATTATTTTGCGCGTTTTCTGTTTGTCTTCCAAGCTCTCCACTTTCTACCTCAAAGCCGGTTGAATTTTCCTGAGCGAGCAGTATCGAACAAAGCAGGCGTTTGAGGCAACACCTTCGCTCTCGAAAATCGCCGCCTGCTTTATTCACCCTTTGAAATCTTCGTACAAGCTTAGGGCAGAGTCTCGCCTGTTATGAGGTGCCATGGCACCAGTTTGAAATTCTGATTATGGCCTTCGTTCAATCCGTCCTGAGCTATAAAGACGCCGCGCGGGAAAGCCGGGCCGAGACTGGCTGTCGTCACGTCAATGCCATCGGTGTTACCGACTTCATCTATGCCGTTGTCGGCGATTATGCGAAAAGTCTTCACATATCGATTTCTTCCCTCGCGCCTGTAGATGATGTATGAATTGTCGCCCTGACTGGAGGCTATGAGATAACCCTTTCCATTTTTCCCATAAGCGATTGTCAGCCCCTCGACATCAGCGGCCAGATGACCTCGCGGGCCGGTACTGTCTACGAGTGTGCGCCTTCTTCCGCCGTTCGGCTCTGCCCGATATTTCCAGATGCCCACGTTCTCTTCGCCTATGTAAAAATATCCGAGATCGTCATCGGCCACACATCCTTCAACCTGAGTGGCGAGTTTGAGCGTACGAACCCGCTTGGCGTCTACTTTGCCTTCGCCGTTATCGAACAACTCCCACTGCTCCACATTGCCGAACTTGTCGTTGACGAAGTAGTAGAACTTTCCGGTCTTCGCGCTGCGGTACATACAGCAGCCGTAAGCCATGAGGGTTTTCACGCGCCTTGCTGCGACATCTTCAAGCATTCGAGTGGAAGGATTCATGCGATAGAGGGCTATGGTGTCGTCGCTTCGATTGCTGGCCGCGACCAGAGCCACTGACTGGCCGCCCAGAGGAAAGCCCGCTCGAATATCAACATTATTCATTTTTCCATCGGGCAAATACTGAATTTGATTGCCTGCCAGATCGTAGACCGCAATCCCGCCCTGTTTATCTGTGCCGATGATCGCGCTGCGGGAAGCATCCGCCTGATCGATCCAGATTGCGGAATCGTCTGCCGCGTCCTCTGCGTTCGGCACCGGATGAGTCTCGACGGTTGCCGCAACCGAATGAACAGGTTTCACGGTCGAGCGCGAGGCAGGCGCTCGACGATTGTTTGACGTTGCAGGATTTGTCGTCGGTTGCGCGACGGTCAGGAGTGAAAGGGCTATAAGGATGGAGTAGCTTGAAATAACTCTAGCGATTTTCTTTCCCGTCTCTTTTTTCATGATGCGACCTTTCAAAAGCTGTAAAGATATTCTTCGATATTCTCAAAAATCGAATACTCATAGATGCCAGCGGACGTTACAAGGTTCTAACAGGGAGGTTAATTTATTATTGAACGAGCGCCGCTGGTACTTGAATTTACGGTAAGGATCACGCTCTGTGTTTACAGTGATTTTTTGTGTGTCCACAAAAAGGGTGGTCGAAATATTTTCGAGTCACTGAAGTTTCAATTTAGCATTTCCAACAATTGTCGTCGGCGGGGACGCGATCAAACCAGCGTCAGTTTTATGCCGAGCCTATCGCAATAGGCTTTCACTCGCTTGATTCTCTGTCGCGAGGGAAGCTTGAGATCAGGCAGATTTTTCCCGTTGGGCTTTTCGATGCCCGGAGGCGCATCCGACATCCACAGAATTTCTTTGCCCTTTGGGAGTTTTTTGAGAGCGGCTTCAAGCGCGGCTGTTCCCTTGATCGTCGATTTTTCTGAAACGATTTCTTCGTAAGCCGCGGCGCGAGTTCCTTCTTCAAAAAGCGCGTAATACCATACGTTCCCCTGCTTCCAGCTATAAAGCTCGTACTTCGTGCTATCCTGAGTTCGACTCAATCCGACAGTCGCAATCATCAAGGCAAACAATGCGGCGAGTATCTGTCTGTGCAACACCTGTTCCTCCTGAAAATTTCCTGCGGCGATCAGCCCCGTCTGTCGCTCATCGCTTTGGTCGAGCGTTTGTTAGCCACGGTGTTATTACGCGCTGCATCTCTATCTTTCTGTGAAATTTCACGATAAGACTTAACGAAGTAGCTCCTGACCCCCTTCACGAATTGTATTATGTGAGGTATCGCTGGCATTGCTAACAAAGCAAACCCTCCCAACAGAAAAACTGTCCGGTTCCAAAAGGCGCCCACAGCTATTAGGACTATGCCAACGATTAAGAATAGGTCGAAAACTGACCAGACTTTTCCCTCTTTAGCAATCAGTTTGATAAAAACATATCCAAAGACAAAAATGATTGCGCCTGCGGCAGCAAGATACCTGCTCCAATCAAAGATGAGAAATACTTGCGACAGCAACAGAATTGCCATGCCTGCAAGCAAACAAAGTTCAGCTATAGTTCTAACGGCTTGAGGCCCTTCTGTTTCCTGTTGGCTCATATTCTTTGTCATGGCTTTACGTTTACTCTCGATTCAGGTTCGTCTATACCTTTTCGCCTCGCCGGTAGGCGCAAGCATCTAGCACGGCTTCGATCTCTTCAATACTTTTCGGGACGCGAGCCGACAGCACTTCATTGCCGTCACGAGTCACCAGCACATCGTCTTCTATTCGCACTCCGATGCCGAGATATCGCGTATCAACCCCTTCAGTGTCCTGAGCGATATAAATTCCCGGCTCGATGGTCAAAACCATCCCCGGCTCAAGCCTCCGCCATTCGTCCGCCACTTTGTATGGCCCTGCGTCGTGAACGTCCATCCCCAGCCAGTGACTCGTCCGGTGCATGTAAAACTTTTTATATTTCTCTTCCTTGATCACTTCTTCCGCTTCGCCTTCGAGCAAGCCCATTTTCAACATGCCTTCGACCAACACTCGGAGCGCGCGCTCGTGCGGATGGATGAATGTCTCGCCCGGTCTCACCGCTTTGATCGCTTCCAGTTGAGCTTCAAGCACAAGGTTATAAATCGCTGCCTGCTCTGCGGTGAATCGCCCGTTTGCCGGATACGTCCTCGTTATGTCTCCCGTGTAGTAGCCGAATTCAGTTCCCGCATCGATCAGCACGAGGTCGCCGTCTTCGACTCTTCTGTTGTTCGTCGTGTAGTGCAGCACCGTCGCGTTTGCGCCCGATGCGACTATGGGCGCGTATCCGCAGCGTGGGCTTCCCTCGCGTCGAAACGTGTAACGAAGCGCGGCTTCGATTTCGTACTCGTAAACTCCGGGGCGGATCGCTTCGATAGCCGCCAGATGCCCGTTGCAACTTATCTCGACTGCTTGGCGAAGCAATGAAAGCTCGTCTGCGGTTTTAACGAGCCGCATCTCGTGAAGCATCTCAGCCGGGTCGATTACGGAAGTCGGGCCGTAGCCTTCGCGCTGACGCTGGCGTTGAAAGCGGCGCATCAGCCCTATCATTCTTTCATCGAAAGTCGGGTCTGAGCCGAAGCGATAATAAACGCGATCCGTCTTTTCGATCAGGCGGGGAAGTTCTTCTCCGAGCTTGTCGATAGTGAAAGCTTTGTCTGCTGAATAGTCGCGCACGGCTCCTTCTTCGCCCGCGCGCCATCCCGTCCACACTTCTTTCTCGCGGTCTTTGGGCTGAACGAAGAGGACGAATTTATGCTCCGGGTGATCAGGCGTGAGGACGGCGAGAGCGCCCGGCTCTTCGAATCCGGTCAGGTAATAAAAATCCGTGTCCTGCCTGTACTCATGCTCGACATCGCCATTGCGAATCGCGGTCGGCGCGGCAGGAAACAGGGCCGCTCCGCCGCGTATGCGCTGCATGAATTCTTCGCGCCTTTGCCTGAATCGACTCTCCGTATCACTCATCGTTATCACCCTGAGCCGATGTCAGCACAGAATCTTCAACTAACATCTGGCCACTGACTTATGATTGTGCGAGAATTTCCAACTATATCGGGCGCGAAGAGCTTTCTCAAGTTTGCGCGCTGCGAGGAAAGGCCGAAAGTGACCGATACTGTTTACACGCTCATAGAAAACGACTCGCAGATTGAAAGCGCGACGCGCGAAATAGCTCGGCACCGGGCGATAGGCGTCGATACTGAAACCACCGGACTCGATCCATACACGAGCCGCGTGCGACTGCTTCAAATCTCCACTCCTGATCACGTCTTCATATTCGATCTGTTCAAAGTCGATGCGCTCGCAAACGCCGCACTGCGCGAAGTTCTTTCAAGCGCGTCTGCGACGAAGGTTCTCCATCACTCGAAATTCGATATGAAGATGCTCTTGCATCATTTCAATCTGGAAGTGCGGGGAGTCTTCGACACTCTGCTTTCGAGCCAGATGATTTCCGCCGGCCGAAGCGAAGGAAGTCACTCTCTTGCTGGCGTGGTTGAAAGATATCTCGGCGTGAGCGTTGACAAGACTCAGCAGGTGAGCGACTGGTCGAAGAATTTGAGCGATATTCAATACGAATACGCGGCGAAGGATGCCGCGCTGCTTCTTCCGCTCAGAGAGCGACTCGAACAAAGAATCATCGAGCTTGGTCTTGAAGAAGTGGCCCGAATCGAATTCGAATGCGCTCTCCCGCTTGCCGCTATGGAGATAGCCGGGATGCCTATAGACACTGATTGCTGGCGCAATCTGGTCGAAGGCGTCGAGCGCGCGCACGAGATACTTTCATCCGACCTGAAGCGCGAGCTTGCGGCGGGCGTGCAACAGATGACCCTCTTTGGCGAAGTGAACATCAACCTGGACAGCCCCGCGCAAATCGTCGATGCGCTCAAACGCCTGGGCATCAAGGTCGAAGGCACGCGCAACCTTGAGCTTCAACCGCTCGCCGACAAGCATCCTGTTGTCAGAAAGCTGCTCGAATATCGCAGCGTACAGAAGGCGCTTTCAAGCTACGGGACGACTATTCTCGATCATGTGCATAAGGCGACGGGCCGGATACATTCCGACTTTCATCAGATAGGCGCGATGGGCGGGCGAATGAGTTGCAGCAATCCGAACATGCAGCAGATTCCGAACACTCCCGAATATCGCTCCTGTTTTCGCGCTCCCGCAGGGCGGAAGATAGTGACCGCCGATTATTCGCAGATCGAGTTGCGAATACTTGCCGACTGGTCGCAGGATACGGCGCTGGTTAAAGCTCTGATGTCGGGCGAGGATTTGCACTCGGTGACGGCGAGTCAGATGTTTGATGTGCCGCTCGATGAGGTGAGGAAAGATCAGCGCGCGGCAGCCAAGCAATTGAACTACGGCCTGATGTACGGACTTGGCGCGCAGGGACTTGCGGCGCGAATCGATTGCACGGCGGAAGAAGCCGAGGGATTGATTCGAAAATATTTCGCGGCCTACAGCGGAGTAGCCGCGTGGCTGCGCGATGCCGCTGACCGCGCAGTCCATGACCGCCAGACTCGCACGCGGGCGGGGCGGCTGATCTGTTTCACTTTCGATCAGGAAGACCGCGCGCAGGTCGCGGCCACTCAGCGGATAGGCAAGAACAGTCCTCTTCAGGGTTCGAATGCGGATATGCTCAAGCGCGCGCTCGCGCTTCTCTACGACGCGCTGAAGCAATTCGACGCGCGGATAGTCAACTGCGTGCATGATGAAATCGTCGTGGAAGTCGCCGAAGGCGAAGCCGAAGAGTGCGCCCGCGCGGTCGAGCGCGAGATGGTCGCCGCCGCCCGTGAGTTCATTCGCAGCGTCCCGGTAAGCGTCGATGCGACGATAGGCGAGGCCTGGCTCAAATAAAAAAAGGCGCAGGCTTGCCTGCGCCGATTTCATTCATATTGGGGGCTGAAGTTAACGAGAGGGAGAGAGGGGCGTCAAATCGAGATGTCGTTGAGCTTCAATTTTCCAATGCTCGTCCGATGATTTGTTGATGAACTCCTGCCAGTCCTGGCGAGCTTCTGCGTAACGCCCTGCCCGATTATTTGCCAGCGCCCTGTTGAATATGGCTTCCTCGAAACCAGGCGATTTTTGGAGCGCACGGGTGAAAGCGTCAACGGCTTCTTCAAATCGCTCCATCTCAAACATCGCCACGCCCAGATCGTTGAGCGATTCGGCTGAAGCCTTGCCGGTGGAGTCCATCTCGCTGAGGATCGAAAGCGCGCGCTCGGCATTTTCTCTGCCGCTGGCGAGATAAAGCCTCGCCAGAACCAATCGAGCCTTCTGAGGGGCTGAAGGCGATCTGGCAAAGTCCATGCGTCTGATCGCGGTTTCGATCTTCAATCGGTCGCTGTTTTCCTCTCCGCGAGTCGGCGCGTATTCGGACCGGGCGAACCCGCCCGACATTCGCGGCTCGACGGGCCTTTTATCTTTCATCGTCAGAGCCAGCGATTGCATAGCGAATTGATCAGGCGACGGCTCACGGGTGCGCCAGTAAACAGCGACAGCGATGACTATGATGAAGGAGGCTGCAGCGGCAAGCTGCCAGTACGGAACATATACTCCAGGCCGGGGGGGCGGCTCGGGAGAAAGAGCCTGGTGCTTCGATTCGTCTTTTCTGATTTCATCAAGCACCAGGGCTGTTTGCGCCTTTACCTCTTCTTCAGATGGGGGCGCGGATGAACCTTCGATATATTCTTCAGACACGCGGGAAAAAATCGCCAGAAATTCACGGCAGTTGGGGCATTTTGTGAAATGTGATTCCATCTGCGCGCGTTTGTCAGTCGGGAATCTGTCTTCGATGTAGGAAAGAATATCCGGTTCGCGGGGACACTCTGAAATTTCCGAGTCATTCTTTCTACCCAGAAATGAATTGACCGCGTCTCGCAAACTCATAATGAATCATGCCTTTCTAAAAAATAAAATTCAGCTTCTCGGCTTCTGACAAGGGCGAGCGGCAGTAGAAGATTAAAGAAAGAACCATAACCCATGCACCGAAATCGTTTTGCTGTCAGAGGGGCTTTCGTTTTTCCCCTCTAATCATTAAGACGGAATCTTTTCGGAAAACACTGCAAAAATTTTTCGATATGACAAAAACCTGTTCAACGACATCAGGAACGCTGCTTGGCTGTGTTTCGGGCGCAGTCCATCGAACAGTAAGGCGTCTGGTCTGACATGATCGCGCTCGCTCTGGTGATAAACATCCCACAGGAGCCGCATCTGAGCATCTCCGCGCGAACCGCCGGCGCGGGACGATTGCCGACTCTCGAAGGACGATGAGGCGGAGGTGGAAGCAGGCGACGGACGAAGCGATAAATCCAGAGCGCGATGAGGCAGATGATTATTATCCTCAGCAGCACACGTCACCTTGCCGGTTACTCTTTCGGGATCGTTATAGGTTTGCCCGCTTTAAGGTCTGCTATCAGATTTTGATAGATTGAGATTCTCTTATTGGCAGGCTCGGCTTCTCGGAGTCTGCCCAGAGTATCTTCAGCAGTGCGGACGTCTTTTTTCAGGAGATAAGCCTCGACGAGATGTCCGAGCGCGTGACCGTTTTTAGGTTGAATCTTCAATGCCTGCTCAAGAGGCGCAATCGCCTTGTCGGGCGCGGGAGGCTCGCGCTCAAGTAAGGCGGTGGCAAGCTCTATGTGCAATTCGATTTCATTGGGCTGCAATTCCAGTCCTCGACGGAACCATTTTTCCGCCTCAGAGAAGTTTTTCTCTTTAAGATAATACTGACCTATAAACCCGACAGCGCCTTCGAGTTTGCCAAGCTCTACGGGATTGATCTGATAAGCTTTCTCAAGCAGTTCGACAGCCTCCTTGCTTCTGCCTATCTGAGCATGAACGCTTGCCGCAGCGACCTGCGCTTCGAAATCCTGCGGGTTGTTTTTTGCCTTTTCAATCACAGCGCGCACATCGCCCATCATCGCCTGCTGATTCTGACCGCCGGCGGGCGCGCCCGCAGGAGTTCGGGGAGCAGCCCCCGCCGAACTTTCATTTATCGATTTTGTCGCGTAATAGCTTATGAGAAACCCGGCGAGTAGTCCTATCAGGGCGAAAAGATATTTGTTCTTATTCACTTTTATCTCCACAGGAGGTTGTGTTTTTGGAGTGGGTCTGTAAGCCGAATCCTGTACCCGCTTTTCAGCACGAATGCCTAAGAGCAAGCGGCGATCATTCATCTGGGCGACGGATTGCTCCGCCGCTCAAGCGACCTACCCGGAGGTCGTAACGCTTGAGCATTTCCGCCTGAGCGGCTACGCTCGCGCGTTTCGGGCGAGCCGCCCTCGAACGCCTCCCTATTTGGTCTTGCACCGCGGAGAGTTTGCCTAGCCACGAGGTGTCGCCACCCGTGCTGGTGGGCTCTTACATTAAGCCTCGCGGCCCCACCGTTTCACCCATCACCTGATCTTCTTGCGAAGCCATCGGCTGGTCTATTCTCTGTTGCACTTGTCGTCGGGTCGCCCCGCCTGGCCGTTAGCCAGTCCGCCGCTCTGTGGTGTTCGGACTTTCCTCCGCTTCTGAAATTTCAAATTTGAAATTTCAAATCTGAAATCTCAAAAGGGCGACCGCCCAACCCACTCCTCAAACTCAGGCGTGAGTATAGCACACTACACGGACGCGGATGAAAGGGTGAAGAGGTGAGAGCAGGAATGGGAGAATGGGGGAGTGGGAGAATGGGGGAATGGGTTTTCATCTCCCACTCTCCCATTCCCCCACTCTTTTCTTCCCACTCTTCGATTCTCAGCTACCGATCTTCCGTCTGCTCGCCCGGACGGGGGCGCTCGGCGTTCGAGCGCACGTTGCCGGGATTGACGACTCGCAACTGGAAGTCGCCTAAAGCGTCCAGCTTTTTGACCTTCAAGGTGACTATCATCTGGTCTTCGCGCACTCGTTCGGCGTCCTGTCGGCGAACAACTGCATCGTCTTTGACGAACAGGACTCTGGCTCCGGAGCGAAAGTTTGCCCCCCTTATCACGATCTTCACCTGCGAGTTGTCATCTGTGACAGGCACTATGATCGCCTCGCTGATTTCCGGCCCCGCGACTTCAAGGTCGCTCGGTTCGGAGGGTACGCCGGTGGATTTATTCGGATTGACTACCTGAAATTTCAGCACTCCAGGCTGAGACAACAATTCATTCAACTCTCCTGCCAGCGTCACAACGATTCGCGTCCTTGATCGGAATTTCACGCTTCGCTTCTCCAGGCGCGCATCATTTATTAAAACCTGCGCCTTTTTGCGGAAATGCTCGCCGCGAATATCCACCTTCACATCCGACCGCCCCGCAAGCACCTTGCCGGGGAGGAACATTTTGATCTGAGGCGCGAAGGCATCAAACTCCTTCGGCTCAGACTCGCCGCCTTCCCGGTTGCGAACCACTACCGAAAGCTTGCCTGCCCGCTCGACCATCCGCCTCGACACACTCACCCTGATCGAGGTTCCCGATTGACGTATCATCTGCGATGAAGGAATCTTCTCGCCGTTTATCCTGACTATCGCGCCAGAGCGGAAGTTCTCGCCTATGATCCTCAATTTGAATCCGCCCCCGCCCGCGACCACCGCTTCGACGGCTGGCTTGAGTTCCGTTATCCGCGGGCCGAAAAGCTCGAAACTCGTTTCGTTCGACACCAGATCAGTCACGAGCAGGTCTCCGACGCGAACCTTGTGTTGGCCTAGCTGACTGGCTGTTTCCGCCCCGACCTGCGCGCGAAGCTCGCGGTTGCTCACGCGCTGGGTGTTGAGCCTGTGATCGTCGACGATGATCACGGAGCTTGCCCGGAAGTTTTTTCCCGTGACTTTCAGAGTAAACGGATCGCTCGGGCCGGGAACGTCTTTCGGCCTTATGCGATCAATTATCGGCGCTTCGGGAGGGACGACACTGAGGAAGAGCGCATTTGAAACAGCGCCGTTCGCGCCTTTGGCTCGTATCTGAATCATTCCCGGATTATCGAACAGAGATTTGGGCAGTCTGGCTTCGAGCGCGCGCCCGCCCTTCAGAAGTTCGGCTGCCGTTTCCACATCGTTGTTGACTATCAAGGATGCGCCTTCGGTGAAATTCTGGCCGATCACTCGCAGGCGAAGATTTTTCAGTCGGCCCTGCTCGACCATTGCAGGATCGAGCCTCGTGATTTCAGGCCCAGGCTCTGACTCTTCTGAGCTTGTGAGATCGAACCCGACTATGACCACTTCATCGCCGCTCGACGAAGAGCGCACGACAGCTAAAGCGCGCCCTTTTTCGCTCAACCCAAGCCCGCCCAGAGAGCCGCCTATCGACTGGAAAGAGTCCAACTCGCCCGATGTGGTGTTGAAAGCGAAGAGCATCCCTGAAGATGAACCGATGAAAGCCACTTCTCCGAGGCTGTCAAAAACCAGATTGTTGGCACGAGTGAAATCTATCCCGTCAGGAGTGTTGAACTCCGCGCGAACCGAAAGCCGCTGCCCCTGCTTGTCAATTATTGTCGCGCCGCCCGGACGATAGCTCGTGGGCCGTCTTATGCGAGTCACTCCAGCAATGTCCGTTCCCTTCGCGTCTCTCGTCACGCTTACTCGCTGGGGCGATTCAACCTCGATGTTCGCGATCAAAGCGCCGTTTCCGGCATTGACGCAAAATAACTGATCGCCAGCCAGAGCGGCTATATAAACTTCCTGCCCGTCGTGACTGAAAGCCGGATTATTCCACTCATCGAGTCGAGCGTCCGACGGGCTGAAACTTCCTGCGAGACTCAATTGCCCTTCTTCGTCGAGCCGGATCAAAGAAAGAGAGTTCGACACTGCGCTTGCGACGGCTACTTTACTCGTCGCGCCGCTTTCGTAAAGCGCGATCTCTGATGGCCGCCCGACGAGCGACAACTGAGAGACTACTTCGCCCGTGTCCACTTTGAATACATAAAGCGCAGGCTCTTCGAAGCTCGACGCTATGAGGCAGAAACGCCCGTCGCCCGTCATCAGAGCGCGTGTGGCTGTGGTTATCTGAGCCGAAGAGGGAAGCGCGATGAGCGCGCGCAACTCCATTCGTTTCGCGCTCGTCGCATCGATTATGCTCACCGTCGCCGGATGCCCTGCCGCGGGGTTGTTCGCCGAAGGAACCGCGATGAGCCTGCGGCCTTCGGTTTGGATCATCGAGATCGGCCCTGCCGTTTCGCCAACGACCATCGTCGAGATTACCCGGCCCGTTGTCACGCTGAAGGCTACTACCGCCCCTGCCGTCACGGATGAGACGAATCCCGTCTTGCCGCTCGAAGCGATTATCGGCTCAGTTCGCTCATCGAGTATCGCGTAAGAGGGCAGGGCGACGTTGCGAGTCTGTCCGAGCTTGGCGCGGTTGATCGAGCCGTGCGCCAGCGCGAGGCTGAGGACGATCAGGCAGGCGGTCAGTATCACGAAACGACCATTGAGTTTCACTTCATTCAACTCCCCGGTGTTTTTTCTTCCACGCAGCGGGTGGGGCTTGGCGTGGTCGCCATCATAATTCTTTTCCCGGCCCCATATCAAGCCAAACCTGTATGGCAATCTACTCAACGCGCATGGCAAAATGGAGTTCCACTTGATTCGAAATCCGAAGGTGAAAAAATGAATTTGAAATCACGCCCATTGCTCGTCGCATCGCTGATTTTGTTTATCTTCTCCTCGTCGGCTTCGGCCACCCGATCCATCAGATCAATCAGTCAGGACGAAGCAGAGCTTGATAAGGTCGAGCGAGTTTCCGTAGACGAGCTTATACTGATGGTCGCCAGAAAGAAGCCTGTCACTATAATCGACGTTCGCCACCACGACACCTACGAAGAAAAAATCACGGGCGCGCTCGAAATCCCCTACGATCAAATCGAGGCGCATCTCAAACAGATTCCGCGCAATCGCGAAGTTATCACCTACTGCGCCTGACCGAGCGAGAACACGAGCGCCCGTGCGGCGCTGACACTCACAAAAAACGGCTACAAAAAAGTGCGCGCTCTGCGCGGCGGCTGGGCCTTATGGCTTCAGGCTGCGGGCCAGATCGAACAGAAAAAACAGCACAAGCCATAAAACTAATGATCGTCATCAATCGAGACCGCTCGCGCCCAATCATCACTCGTCACGGGTCTGAGATACGCCCGCTCATCGACCGAACCACTTCGCCTGCCAGCCTTTGCAGTCTCGCCGAAGAATCGCTTCCTCCAGGAAGCGCGGTCACTCCGCATCATCATCGCCGGACGGAAGAGATTTACTATATTTTATGGGGCGAGGGAGTGATGACTGTAGGCGATGAGCGGCGGGAAGTCAGGGCAGGCGATGCCGTCTACATTCCGCCTGGGTCCAGCCACACGCTTGAAAATACGGGAGCGGAAGCGATGCGAATCGTGCTGGTGTGCGGTCCCGCGTTCTCTCACGAAGACGAAATTTTCGATGAGCGAAGCGGTTGAATATTTTATTCAATTCCATTCTTCTTCGGTTCCATCGAGGACATTGCGCACTTTGCGTGAAAGCGAGTTGGGCGTGAAAGGCTTTTGAATGAAAGCCACGCCTTCCTCCAATCCGCCCTGCAAAAAAACAGCGTTGTCGGTGTAGCCCGACATGAAAAGCGTCTTCATTTCAGGCCGCACGGGAGCGAGTCTTACGGCAAGCTCGCGACCGCTCATCTGAGGCATTATCACATCGGCCAGCATGAGGTGAATCACGCCGTCCTGTCGCTCGCATATAAGCAAAGCCTCGCCCGCGTTGGCCGCCTCAAGCACGTGATAGCCGCTCAATCTCAATGCCTGACATGCCAGCTTGCGGACAGTCTGATCATCTTCGACAACGAGTACGGTTTCCGAACCTCTGGGCATACTGGCAAATTTCGAAATTCTTTCTCCCGACCTGCGTTCTGTTCCCGCCGCTTCTTCCACTCGCGGCAGATATATCTTGAAAGTCGTGCCAGCGCCCGCCTCGCTGTAGACGCTGATGTCGCCGCCGCTCTGCTTGATGATTCCGTAGACGGTCGAAAGCCCGAGTCCCGTCCCCTGACCTGTTTCTTTCGTGGTGAAGAAAGGCTCGAATATGCGCAGGCGCGTCTCGGCGTCCATACCGGCTCCGGTGTCGCTTACGGCCATCATCGCGTAAGGGCCGGGGCGGGTGTCGGGGTGTCCGCTCACATCGCCGAGATTGACGTTGGACGTTTCGATGATCACCTTTCCGCCGTCGGGCATCGCGTCGCGCGAATTGACTATGAGGTTGAGTATGACCTGCTCTATCTGGCTGGGGTCGGCCTTGACTCGCCCCAGGTCGGGCGCAAGCACGGTGACAAGCTCGATGTCTTCGCCTATGAGCCGCCACAGCATCTTTTCAAGATTCGTCACCACCGAGTTGAGATCGAGCACTCTGGGCTGGAGCATCTGTTTGCGACTGAAGGCGAGAAGCTGAGATGTGAGCGCGGCGGCTCGCTCTCCGGCCTTGATTATTTCCTCGACCGTCGGGCGCAGCGGGTCGTTCGAATTGATCTGCACCCATATCAACTCCGCGCAGCCCATGATGGCCGTCAGCAGGTTGTTGAAATCATGCGCCACACCGCCTGCAAGTCGACCGACCGCTTCCATCTTCTGCGACTGGCGAAGCTGTTCTTCGGCGCGTTGCAGAGCCTCCTCTGTATGCTTGCGCTCGGTTATATCGCGGACGAAACTCTCATAGCGAATCGTCTTTCCCCGTTCGTCTTTAACCGCGAAAGCGCTGAGTTGAACCCAGACCGGAGAGCCGTTTTTTTTCTTCCACAAAAGCTCAAGGTCGAGGGCGTGTCCGACTTCGTCATACTCGTCTATGATCGCCGCGCGCTGCTCCGGGTCGAAATAAATGTCTGCAGTGTTGATCTGCATCAGTTCTTCGGGCGAGTCATAGCCCAGAATTCGGGTCAGGGCTGCGTTGGCTGCGATGAAGCGGCCACGGGGCGTGGATTGAAATATGCCGATGGGAGCGAATTCAAAAATGTCGCGGTATTTTTTTTCCGAAAGCCTGAGCGCTTCTTCCGCCCGTTTGCGCTCGGTGATATCGCGGGCTATGGTCGAAAGGAATCCAGCGCCTCCGTCCGGCGCTTCGTGCGCAAGGATGAGTTGTGAGACAGGAATCTCGCCTCCGTCGCGGCTTCGCACAGCCGTCTCTCCGCTCCAGGTGCCTTCGCTGATCGCTGCCGGTATGCCTTCTTCGAGAATGATCCGCGCAGCCCACTCAGGGTGATAGTCGCTGACGAAGGTGCTTGAAATATCTTCATCATCGCCGATGCCCATCATCCTCCTGCCGGCATGATTGAGATAAAGCACCCGGCTGCTGAGATCGGAAATTCCGACGAAATCCGAAGTCGCTTCGAGAATGGCTACGAGCCGCGCCTGACTTTCTTCGGCCAGCCTCCGCTCGCTCACATCGCGATAATTCGACACCACTGCCTGCACGCTCGACTCGTTGACGAGATTCTTGCTCACATGCTCTATCCACCGCCACGAGTCGTCGCGATGGCGAATGCGGATCAGCCCGTCTATCGTTCTGTTCGGCTCGCGGATCATTTCGATGAACTGGCTTTTAGCCCTTTCCACATTGTCCGGGTGTATTAAATCGAAGATGTTGAGACCGATGATCTCCGCGCTTTCATAACCGAGTATGCGTTTCGTCGATGGCCCGGTGTAAAGCAACGTGCCATCGAGTTCGATGAGCGAGACTCCATCCGTGCTGTTTTCCACGAGCGCGCGAAATCTTCGCTCGCTCTCCAGAAGCGCGCGCTCCGCCCGCTCGCGCTCACGCCGGATTGCGGCCTCGCGCATCTCGCGCTCGATTGCCGGTACGAGACGAGCGAGCTGGCCTTTCATCAGATAATCGTGCGCGCCCGCTTTCATCGCCTCGACAGCCGTCTCTTCGCCAATCGTGCCTGACACGACGATGAACGGAAGATCAAGACTGCGCTCGCGGATGAGCGAGAGGGCGGCAAAGGCATTGAATCGCGGCATACTGTAATCGGCGATTATGCAGTCCCAGTCTTCGGCATCGATAGCCTTGATGAACGATTCAGGCGTGTCGACTCGCTCGAAGAGGGGTTCATACCCGCCCTGCCGGAGCATACGAAGGATGAGCAGCGCGTCGTCTTCCGAGTCTTCAACGAGCAGAACTTTGAACGGCTTGCTCATCTACTTGCTCCTCGCCCTCGGCGGCGGTTCGTTGAGCAGCAGCCAGTACATGCCGAGTTGCTTGACTGCTTCGAGGAAATTCTCGAACCCGACCGGCTTGCAGATATAGCTGTTGGCTCCGAGGCTGTAGCCGTTGACGACATCCTGTTCTTCGCGCGAAGAAGTCAGTATTACTACGGGGATGAGCCTCGTTCTTTCGTCGGCGCGCAGGCGACGCAGCACTTCAAGGCCATCGATTTTCGGGAGTTTCAAATCGAGCAGTATGACGCCCGGCGCACTGTAGTCTCTTGCTGAATATGCGCCTGTGCAGAAGAGATAATCGAGAGCTTCGGCTCCATCGCGAACCACCGCCACTTCGTTTGCGATATTGTTCTTGCGAAGCGCGCGAAGAGTGAGGGCCTCGTCATCCGCGTTGTCTTCCACAAGCAGAATTATCCTGTTGTCCATGCGGTTCTCCGCTCTTGCTGATATGGATGCTCAGGGGGCCGAACTTAGGATACTATGACGATACCTTTATGATTCCCGATCGAACTACTTATGAATTGACCAGATTCTACTCCCTACGAGAGCGTAAAGTAAAACGTCGATCCCTCGCCGATCCTGCCTTCGGCCCAGATTCTTCCGCCGTGCCGGTTGATGATGCGCTGGACGGTCGCCAATCCGATGCCTGTTCCTTTGAATTCGGTCATCGGATGCAGTCGCTGAAACGCGCCGAAAAGTTTGTCGGCGTAAGCCATATCGAAACCCGCTCCGTTGTCGCGCACGAAGAATAAGGTTTCGTCACCGTCGCGCGCAGAGCCGAATTCTATAATCGCGCGCCGGGTCTTTTCAGTGAACTTCCACGAGTTGCCGAGCAGATTTTCAAGCGCGACATGAAGCAGGCGCGGGTCAGCTTCGGCCATAAGATCGGGCGCGATCCAAAATTCCACCTCGCGCGCCTGATCCGCAGATTGAAACTCCATCGCTATACTGTGAGCAAGCGCGCTGAGGTCGACTCTCTCCCTGTGCATATCAGAGCGGGTTATCCGCGAGAGGTTCAACAGATCGTCTATCAACTGCCCCATGCGCTGGCTGGCAGCGCGCACGCGGGCCAGATAATCGAGACCTGTCTCGCCCAACTCGTCGGCGCAGTCTTCCATCAGCGCGAGGCTGAATCCGTCTATGCTGCGAAGCGGGGCGCGCAGGTCATGAGAGACGGAATAGCTGAAGGCTTCAAGCTCGCGATTGACCGCTTCGAGTTGCGCAGTTCTTTCCGCGACCCTGTGTTCAAGCTCTTCGTTGAGTCTCAGGACTTCTTCTTCAGCCCTGACTTGTTCGGTGATGTCGCGGAGGTTGGAAACCATAGCGTTTACACCTGGCTCATCAAGCAGATTGGTGCCTATGACCTGAACCGTGCGATAAGAGCCGTCTTTGTGGAGAATGCGATTGACCAGCTTCACCACAGATCGCTTTTTCTGGAGGGCTTCGGCAAAAACGTCAGTGGATTTTTCCCTCTCGTCAGGATGAACCTGTCCGATGCCCACCTGTCCGACCAGTTCATCCGGGTCATAGCCGAGGACTCTCGTGACCGAAGGGCTTGTGTAGAGTACCTTCCCGTCGGCGTCGAACATTATGATCACATCGAGGCTGTTTTCGATCAGAGCGCGGAATCGCGACTCGCTCTCCCGCAATGCCCGCTCGGCGCGTTTGCGCTCAGTTATGTCGATTGCCGTGAACAGCACGCACGGCTCGCCGCCAAGTTCTATCAGCACTCCTGAAAGCAACACCACGAGATTTTCCCCTCCTCTGGTGCGAACCGCCGCCTCCATATCCCTGACCTCTCCCTGCTCGATGGCTCGCCGTATGAACTCCTTGCGCTCGTCGGGATCGATCCATAGCCGAAGCTCCTCGGCAGTGTGGCCTATGATTTCCTGCCTGGTGTAGTCACACAATCGAAGGAAGCTTTCATTGGCGGCAATGATGCAGCCGTCGCCCATCGCAGATATGCTCATGGCCAGAGGGCTTGCCTGAAACGCCTTCGAGAATCGCTCTTCACTTTCCCTGAGCGCCGCCTCCGCCTGCTTGCGCTCGGTGATGTCAAAGGCCGTAGCCAGATAAGCAGGCTCTCCTTTGTAGTCTATCTGCGCGATTGTCACGTCGATCCACCGCACTGCGCGGGTCTTGGTTAAAAACCTCGTCTCGTATCGGGTCGGAACCTCCTCGCCGCGCTGGCGCCTCCGCACATAGTCAATAATACGATCTCTATCCTCGGCGTAAGCCAAAGCCAGAAGATCCATCTTCATCAATTCATCGCGCCCGTAGCCTGTGATTTTTTCAGCCGCCGAGTTGACGTAAAGATATCGATCTCCGCGATAAATGTAGATGGCCATCGTGATGGTTTCGGTCAGCGTGCGGAACATCGTTTCGCTGTCGCGCAGAGCTTCTTCCATACGCTTTCGCTCAGTGATATCAAGCACGACGCCGACCATCCGCGCGGCCCGTCCCTCGTCATCGCGAAAAGTCGTTCCCTGCGCCGCCCGCCAGCGAACGCTTCCGTCGGGCAGCATCACGCGAAACTCTTCACTGTAGAGCGTGCCATCATCAATCGCCCTCCTGATGGCCTGACGCACATGCTGGCGATCCTGTGGGTGAATCCGATCAAGAAAAGTGGAGGACGTGTCGCCCAGCAATTCCTGAGTCACGCCGAACAACTGGTAAGCTCGCCCCGTCCGGCGTATGTGGTTGGTGACGAGATTCCAGTCCCACGTTCCCATCTGAGCCGCATCGATTGCCAGACGGAATTGCTCCTCGCTCTCGCGAAGGGCTTCTTCCATCTGCTTGCGCTCGGTGATGTCCCGAACAATCGACACCATCACGGTGGGCGTCTCACGGCGGGAAATCTGAATATTGACTTCGACCGGATAGGTAGTTCCGTCCTTGCGACGATGAATAGTCGTTATCATCGCCATCTCGCGCTGACCCGCGCGCATCAAAGCGGCAAGCTCATCGAAAGAAGCGCGGTCGAATTCGGGCATCAGATCCAAAGGAGTGAGGCCGGAAAATTCTTCCCCTGTGTAGCCGAGGTTTTCGCGAGCGCCGCGATTGACCTGAAGGAAATGATAGGTTTCAGCGTCGAATATGTAAATCTCGTTGCTGGACTGATCGAGTATGCGACCGAATCTTTCAGTGACGCTGTGCGCGCGGCGGCGTTCTTCTTCCGCTCGCTGGCGCAGCACGTCGGTCATTCGATTGAAATGTCGGCTCAATCGACCCAGTTCGTCCTCGCGGTGAATCTCTACCGTCGTTTCGATATCGCCTTCGGCCACGCGGGCCAGTCCACGATCAAGTTCGGCAAGCGGGCGATAGAAGCGATGCTGAACGAATAAGGCGAATGCAGGTATGAGCGCGGCTCCGATTGCTGCCCACCATCCGACCATCTTTATCGCGCCGTCGGCAGCTTCGCCCAGAGACTTTTCGCGCCGGATCAAGTCAAGGAGTCCGAATCGCTGTGCTTCGTTGAGATGACCGGCTATGAGCGTCTGCAAAAAATCGCACTGAACGAGTTTTGTCTCAGCTTCCGCGTGACGATTGATTTCCACATCGGCCAGAGCTTCGATGAGCAAGACCGCCAGTTGCGATTCGGCATCGGCTGCGCGTCCGAGCGATATGCGCATCTCCCCCGGTATGCCCGGCATCGCTCCGATATTTTGCGCCGCTCCCGCGCTGTCGACATGCGACTGAATTTTCGCCCTGATAGATTCCACCTCTTTCGACGCGACCAGGCGGGCCATCAGGTTGCGGATTTCGGCGATGGCCGACTTGAGCGCGGCGGCTCGCTCGCTGCTCGCCTCGAATTCCGCGTGCAGTTTCGCGCTCTGCTGTCTGATGGCTGTCGCGCCCGGAGCGATCTCGTAAGCGATAATGCCGGAGATCGCTGCGATATAGAGCGACACTCCCAGGGCGAGCGCAATCAAGGTCGCGCGCAGAGTCAGTCCCCGACGGTGGGCCGACATTTCGTTTTCCTCCATTGGGTGAGGCCGGAATCGCTTTGCCCGCTGATATGCGAGTCATAATCAAACGGGCAGATCGATTCGGGGTGAAAGAAATCTCTCCTGTCACTCCCCGTGCGGCGGGACGTGAGACGCCAGGTTCTGCAAGGTACTGTCGTATTCTTTCGCTCGCCGCCTGAGAGTTATCGCGGCATCGTACTTCATCATAAAATGAATACGCCGCTAGCCCGACAGATGAAAGAAACGCTTCAACTATCTCGACCCCGTCGCCCCTGACAAATACCGCGCCGGACGCGCGCTGAAAATACGAAATCTGGAGATGCGCAAGCTCGTCCTGGGCCACGATTCCAGAGGATACGATTGTATTTTGCGATGTCGGCGCGGCGAAGGCAACAGCCTAATTCCGCGTGCAATCGATCTCGCCTTCGCTCAACAGCACCCTTATGCGTTCGCCCGCTTTCACGTCGTCTGCGCGTTTTACGATCCGCCCTTCGGCGTCGAAGGCGATGCTGTAGCCGCGAGAGAGAACTTCGAGCGGCGAGAGTTCCGCGAGTTTGCCTGCGAGGACGGCGAACCTCTCCGATTCGCGGCCAAGTCCGGCGCGACAGGCTCCATTGAGACGGGCGGAGAGAACCGCCAATCGCCCGCGTGTCGCCGCCAACTGTCTGCGAATGTCGGTTTCGCGCAGACCGATGGCCGCAACATTCGCGCGCGAGCGATCCGCGCGTATGCGCTTTGCGGCAGCCGATCCCATGGAGTAAACAGCGAAGTCGAATCTCTGGCGGAAGGCGTGAATGCGACTCGTCACCTGATCGAAGGCACGACTCGAAACAAGCTCCGAGAGCCGGTTTTGTCTGTCGATGAGAATATAGCGAACTGCATGGGTCATGTCTTCGAAAAGTCCGTCTATGCGCGAAAGGGCTTCGTCGCGGGCAACTGCGACCATTTCAGCCGCCGCCGATGGGGTCGAGGCCCGGAGGTCAGCGACGAAATCGGCAAGAGTGAAATCCGTCTCGTGGCCGACGGCAGAAAGTATGGGAACGCGGGAATTGAAAATCGCTCGCGCAACCATCTCGTCATTGAAGCAGGAGAGGTCTTCCGCCGACCCTCCGCCGCGCCCGACTATGATCACGTCGATATCTTCTTCAGAGTTGAGAGCGCCGATAGCGTCCGCGATTTCGCGCGCTGCGCCCTCTCCCTGAACGCGCGCCGGGGCCACAAGCACGCTGATGGATTCGTTGCGACGCCTTAGCACTCGAAGTATGTCGCGGACAGCCGCGCCCGTCGGAGAAGTGACAACCCCGATGCGGCGCGGAAGCAGGGGCAACGCCCGCTTTCTCTCTGAGTCGAAAAGACCTTCTGCGGCGAGCCTCGCCTTCAATTCTTCGAAGGCGAGTTGCAATGCTCCTGCGCCCGCGGGTTCGAGGTAATCGACAAGCATTTGATATTCGCCGCGCGCTTCGTAAACGGACAATCGCCCGCGCGCACGGACGAGCAAGCCGTCCTGGGGAGCGAAGCGGATGAGGCGATTCTGCATACGGAAGCTGGCCGCGCGCAGATAAGCGCCTTCATCCTTGAGAGTGAAGTACCAATGGCCCGAAGAGTGACGGCGGAAATTCGAAATTTCGCCTTCGACCCATACATCGAGGAACTGGCCTTCGATCATCATTTTGACCTCGGCTGTCAGTTCCGAGACTGACATCGGGCGACGATCCTGCATCAGCAATTGAAGGAAACTTTGTTGTGACATCTCTTAACCTGAGCGAGCGAAGCGATCACTCTTCTTCCACGCCGAGCCTTTCGAGTTCTAGTTGAAGTTTTTTCCAGTCGAACGGTTTGAGACTGAACAGGGTGCCGTTTATTTCGAAGGTTGGAACTATCCGGCGACCATCGTTGGCGCTCTCCACCACTCTTGCGGCTTCGGGCGAATGCTCGATATCGACTTCGTCATAAAAAATACCTTCATCGTCGAGGAAACGTTTGGCCTTGAGACAATCGGCGCTCCAGTTTGTCGTATAGAGTTTGATCTCAGCCATACGGCCTCCGACTCGATTGACTCATGCGATTAGAGAAACAAATGCAGACGCTGGCAATTCTACTACGAAGCGATTTCAGGTCAAGAGTTCACCCTCTGGCAGGGATCAGGGATCAGCGGTCAGGGGTCAGTGTTTCTTCCTGTAAGTCACAGTGTTCTTCAAAGGTGTGGTATGACCGAGGCAAATTCGCCGCTCGAACAGGCGAAGCCTCGAATCGCAATCAGCAACCGACCACTGACCACCGACCACCGACTAATTATTGGTTGGTTGTAAGAGGTGCGCTATAATAGCCGCCGAGGTGATGTTATGTGGAACCGAAAAAAGTATCTCGCGCAGACGGCCCCTTTCATCGCAATCGTTTGTTTACTCACTGCGAGTCTCGCGCTGGCGCAGGACCCGTCAGGGCGGCCAACCAAACCTACAAAGAAGCCGCCGGTAAAACGCCCGACCCCTAAGCCTGAGCCTGAGCCGATAACGGTCATTCTCACAGTGCTGACCAATCCGCCCGAATGCGAAATCTACATAAACGGCGAGCGGAAAGGCGTGACCAACGCGGAAGGCAGATTTCAGATCGAAAGGCTGCCGCTTGCTCATTACTCGGTCGAAGCGCGCAAGGAAGGATACTCGCCCTCTCTTCGCGGATTTCAGGCTGGCAGCGAATCGCCCACGCTGGTGTTCAAACTCGAACCCATAATGGATCGATTCGTAAAAGAATTCGACAGCCTCATCACCTCTGGTCGATTGGCCGGACCTCAGACTCCGAATGCGATGGAGCTTGTAGAAAAATTATCCAAACAGTTTCCCGATCACGCGGAAATCGCGCGCATGAAAGGAGTGCTGGCGACCAGATTTGCGGAAGCCGCCGCGCCCGCTATAACCAGCACTATAACCAACTGGCGCGCTATCACTCGCGATGAAATCCTGCGAGCCCTGGACGCAAACACCAACGCGCTTGCTCTCAAAGGCGATGACAAGCGATCTCAGGCCGAGGGCGCTTATCTGCGCGGCGTGCTGGCGCTGCGCGACTTTCTCACCTACAGCGCGCAGGGCGCGACCGAAAGCGCGCCCAATGGAGGAGGTCTTACGGGCGCGCGAAGCGAGCTTGAAAAATCGATTGAGTTCGACGACGGATGGGCGCCTCCGCGCTATCAACTTGGAGTGGTGCAGATGTATTCGGGCGACATCGCCACGGCGGAAGCGACTTTCATAAAAGTCACGCAGATGGAACCCAAGTGGGCTTTCGCGCACTGCTATCTCGGACAGGCTTATCACGCCAACGGAAAATTCAAGGAGGCAATCGAGACTTTTCGACGCGCGCTCGAAATCGATCCGTCTTATGCCGCGGCTCACGCCGGATTGGGCCTTGCCCGCGCGAGCAAGGGAGAGCGCGACGCCATAAAAGACATAGAGCGCGCGATGCAGCTCGATTCGTCGAGCGGACTGCCTCACCTGAATATGGCCATTCTGCTTTCGCAATCCCGCAGGCGACAGGATCGTGATCGCGCGCTTCAGGAATTCAAGACGGCTATTCAGAAGAATGCGCAGAATCTCGATTTCCTCAATAGCCGCGCCGAACAGTTGCTCGCCAATCTGCAAAAGCAGAAAAGGTGAATCGCGCAGCCTTCCGAACATTTCAACAGATGCCTGAAAGCCGGGAGTCAGAACGTGTTTCGACTCCCGGCTTCTGACTCCTGACTTCTGACTCCTGACTTCTGACTCCTGACTCCTGATTTTAATTCAGCTTCGCCTGTCCCTGACGGATCGCCGCGATCTGTTTGCGAATCGCCTCGGCGTCTTTTGCGTCGGGCGCAAGCGCGAGATAGCGTTCAAGCTCCATAGCGGCTCTCGCGTTTTCGCCCAGCGCCGCGAGCAGCAGCCCGTGATCGCGAATGTGAGGCGTGGAATCAGGATCGAGAATCAATATTCGCTCGATGACCGCAAGCGCGCGGGCGTAATCGTTGCTTCCTCCGTATATACTGAGAAGATTCGAAAGCATACGCGCGAGTATCTGTCTGTTGGTCGCCGCCGCGAGGTGCGAAGGGTCGAGTTTCAATCTGCCGCCGCTCATCTCCAAAAGCAATTCCGCGCAGCCGAACTCTCCCATAACTCGCCCGTCGTTGAAAGGATCGATGAATATCTCTTCCGTCTCATCCGTGTATTTGGCTATGAAGTGACCCGGCAATCCGACGCCGCGAACCGGAAATCCGATCCTTCGAGCGACTTCCATATAAATGACAGTGAGCGTGATAGGAATCCCCGTCCGGCGATCAATGACTTCATTGAGAAAGCTGTTGCGCGGATCATAGTAGTGATCGCGATTGCCGTGAAAGCCTATATCTTCGAAAAGCGTTTCGTTGAGAGCCGAGATAACAGCGCGGGCAAGCGTTGCGCCCCGCGCCCGCTCACGAGCCATGTCGCTGAAGCGGTCGAGCTTTTCCTTATAAAGCTCAACGTCGAGGCGCGGGTATTCCTCGGCGGCAATGAGCAAAGCGGCTTCCGCAAGATCGATCCGAAGGTCTTCCTGCGAAACTATTTCACGAAATCGTTTTCGAATATTTTTCTCAGGCTGACTTGACACCGCTAGGAGCAAATCAAAAAGGGCTGGGGATGTCAATTAAAATAGTCCGGAGAGTCTATCGAGTCTATCGAGTCTAGAGAGTCATACATGGTCGTCAGAGACGACGCCCTGACAGAATGAAAAACGGGTGACGACTCCAAATAACGGACTCCAGACTCTCGATTCCAGGCTTTTTTCGGAGGAGTCTTGAGAGTCAGAAGGTTCAAAGCCATTCCTGACTCTCAAGACTCTCAAGACTCTTATCAGCGTTTCGATTTGCTTCCCGTCGCGCTGGCGGCGGGCTTGAGGTTTTTCCACAGAAACGAGTAAGAATTCTCCGCGACCGAGATCATATACTCCCAGCCGTGACCGCCGGGGAAGAGATGGTACTCGTGCGCCAGTCCCGCTTTGGTCAGTCTCTCATCGAACGCTTTGTTCGATTCCTGAAAGCCGTAGCGATCCTGCTCGCCGACATCGAAATAAATTTTCAGTCCCGATTTTTTAATCGCGGCGGCGTTCGTCTCGCCAATGTGGATTGGATTGTTGGCGCGGAAATATTCATCATCCGGCGGATTGCCGAACATATTCCCGATCAGGCGGCTCAAAAACTGCGCCCTCCGGTCGCTGCCCTGCGTGCTGGGCAGTTCCACGAACAACGCGGAACAATGAGCCGTGACGGATGAAAACATCTCCGGGTGTTTGAAGGCCAGCAGCAGCGCGCCGAATCCTCCCATCGAAAGCCCCTGAATCGCGCGACCCGAAGAATTTCCAATCGCGCGATAGTTTTTTTCGACGTGAGGGATCAGGTCCTTGATGATCGCGTCTTCGTAGCGCGCGCCGTTTTTCGAATTGATATAGAAACTGTTTTCTCCGGCGGGCGCGACTATGATCATCTCGCCTATCTTGCCTTCCGAGCGAAGGCGGTCGACGGCGGCAGCGACTCCACGCCGCTCGAATTCCAGTTCCGAGCCGTTCATCCCGTGCAGGAAGTAAAGCACCGGATATTTTCGTTTCGTGTCGGCCTGGTAGGAGGGCGGGAACTGGACTGCGAATTTTATATCGCGTCCGAGCGAGGGAGACGTGAAGGACGAATACTCAATGCGGCTCGCAGCAACAGGCGTCTGTGCTGAAGCCGCCGATGCCGCCAGGAGGCAGGCGAATGCGGCGACGAGCAGTTGTGTCTTTCTCATTGCTTTACGTTGAAGCGAGGGCCATCGCTTGGAAAGTGGTCGATGTTGAGGTTGGCTGCCGCCGTATCCGTCAGATCGATTATCGCGGCGGCGTTGATGGCAGCGGCTATCGATATTGCTTCGCTGATTTCTTCTCTGGTCGCTCCGGCAGCGATAGCCTTTTTTATATGGCCTTCGATGCAGCCCTGGCATTTGGCGACGAGCGAAGCGGCTATCGAGATCAGCTCCTGCGTTTTGGTGTCAATGGCTTTCGATTCGGAGTAATAAAGCTCGCGATAGAACTCGCCGTAGATGCGGCGCATCTTGGGATCCATCATCGAGTAAGAAGCTGGTTTCGCCTTTTTGGAAGGAGTCGTTTCGATCTCCTGTTCTGCCTGTTGCGCTGACTTGCTCTCCATTATGGTTCACCTTATCCCTTGAATATATCCGGCGTGATGAAGCGTCATCGCCCCCGCCTCAAACGCTCATACTGAAATAATAAGCTCTCAGGTTTCAAAGAAGAAAACTCGATTTGCGTAATTACAATTTTTTTACAAGTTCGGCTTGCAGAAAACTTCTAACACAACCTGTCAGCAAAAACCAAACGCCTTGCGCTCGGCGCAGCGCAAGGCGTTTGGATGGGTCGAATCACTTTCCACGCGATCACATCACGCGATATTGGCTCAGGTCTGATGTCTTGAACGTGCCAGCCTCGTTCATCAGGTTCTTGCGCCGCGCCTTGTCGGCATACATCGCGCGGTCGGCGGCCAGCAGCAGTTCGTCGAGCGTGTCGCCGTCCGTTCCGAAGCTGGCTGCGCCCAGGCTCAATCCGATGAAGACGTTCGTGCTGCCGAAGCCGAAATCGTGAGTAGCGACCGTCTTCTGAATTCGAGAAAGAAGCTCCTGCACTTCGTCGTACCCGATTTGAAGAATGGCCACGAACTCATCTCCCGCATAACGACAGACGAAATCCGACGAGCGAACCTGCGCAAGCAGGATGCGCCCCAACTCTTTGAGGAGATGATCTCCGGCCTGATGCCCCAATTGATCGTTGACGGATTTGAAACGGTCGAGGTCCATCATCACCACCGAGAAAATATCCTTGTGTCTCTTTGCGCGGTCAGCTTCTTCTTCGAAGCGATAGCGAAGCGCCCGCGCGTTCGGAAGTCCGGTGATGACATCCGTGAGCGCGCTCGTTTCCGTGCGCTCGTGCTGCACGGCGTTGGCTATGGCGTCGGAAGCGAGCTTGGCTACGGCTTCCATCAGTCTCAAGTGATCCGTGTCGTAGGAAGCCACTTCAGCCGAATAGAGGCCGAGCGCGCCGAGAACTTCATCATCTTTCATCAGCGGCACGACGGTCGCGGTTTTGTAAAGTTCGGGGATTTCGATCTTCATCGTGTCGAAATCCAAAGCCGGATCGCAATTGTGCATCGAGTGGCGATTGGCTACGACCCAGCCTGCTATGCCTGCACCCGAAGCCATGCGTCGACCTTTGAATCGCTCAGAATTTCGTCCTGAAACATGCGCGACTTCCACTTCGGTCGAATCGGTCTTTTGCAGGTAAAGCACACAGGTCGTGTAGCTGACGATGTCTTCGAGTCGGGCGGAAAAGACGGCGAAGGTGTCTCTCAAATCGAGGCTCGTGCCGATGGTCTGAGCTATGTAATAGAGCGTGATGAGTTCGCGATTGGCGCTGCGAATGCGCTCAAAGGCTTTATTATCGTTGTCCAGTCGATTGGTTTCGGCGATTTTTTTGGCCCGCCGGTCTTCGAACTTGTGAGGTGTGACTCTCATGCTGCGAATCTCGGCTTCGAACTCATCAAGGTGTTCGAGGAACGCGCCTATAACCTTAGGGTCGAAGACCGTCCCGCTGCCTTCGCGGAGAATCTGAAGAGCCTGCTCGCGGGTCATCGCCTTGCGATACTGGCGATCCTCGCGAACGGCGTCGAAGCAGTCGCACACGGCGAGTATGCGGGCGGTGATGGGAATCTGCTCGCCTTTGAGTCCGTCGGGGTATCCCCGCCCGTCCCATCTTTCGTGGTGATGACGAACTACGGGAACCACCGGATAAGGGAAGCCCACGCGCTCAAGTATCTCAGCGCCGACGATGGTATGAACCTTCATCTTGTCGAACTCGGCTGTAGTGAGCGGGCCGGGCTTATTGAGAATGTAATCCGGCACGGCCAGCTTGCCTATGTCGTGCAGGAGCGCCCCGGCTTTGAGGGCTTCTATCTCGGCGTCGCTCAATCCGAATATGCGAGCAAGCCCTGTGGAGTAGACCTGAACGCGATGGACATGATCGTGAGAGACTTCGCCCTTGGCGTCTATGGCGATGGCCAGCGCCTCAATGGTGCGGAGGTGAAGATCGGCCACCTGCTCGGCGTGTCGATTCGAAGCGTCGAGGTTATCGAGATAGACCTTGTATGAAAAGTATGTGATGGCGATGATGGGAACGGCCACGATGAAAGCATAAAACGAAACTGTATCGATGAGCTTGATGATGAGGCAGGCGGCTATCGCCCCGGCGAAATAAGAAAGTGAGGTCAGAAGGTAGGATTCTTTCCAGGTTTGAATGAGGCTTCGCCGCCGACGAAGCGCGGCCACGACCGAGACTATCCCTGAATTGAGAATGTAATGAATCAGCGCCAGCAGTCCCGCCGCCATAAAGAGCAGGCTCAGATCGGTCTTTCTCGCCTCAAGATTTACGAACACCTCGCCGACGATCGTGCTTGAAACGAACATCGACAAACTCAGCCCCGCCACATTGAATGGTATCACCCGACGCCTGTTCTTTTCCGTAAGCGATACGACCGCGCCATCGAGTCCCGCAAGCACGACCGACGGGAATGGGCCGTAGAGTAGAACCGATATGAAAAGAAAGGTGTCGGTTATGGTGATCTTGCTTGAAGTTTTCGGGATGCCTATATCGATGCGCGAAATCAAAAGCACCGTGATCAGAGTTAGAAGCACCCACTCGGCATTGACCGGAGTCGTCGCCACCTGATAAAGCGAGTAAGCGAAGATGGTCAGGCCGATAACCGATATGCCGATGATGAAAGACCTTGCGGGCAAACGATCCTTCTTTATAAGGGGTTGGGCCATCTTCCTGCCTTCAGTACTTATCTCAAATAATGACGCTGACAGACCTTGATCAGAGAAAACCAAGCATCATCCGTTCCACTAACGGGAAAATTTCAAGCCTGTTTGTTCACAGCCGGATACAAGCATACGCGCACAATCAGACCTTTGCCTTTTGAGGCATTTCGCATCAGGTTGACTGACCGGTTTCGGTCATTTTGCCATTCTACGAAAGACAGGGCCAAACAAACGAACGGCGCGATTTAGGTTCAGGCGGCCTGCCACGCGCGACGATAGCTGATGATTTCAGCCTGCATCTCGCTGATGCTCACAGTCTGAGCGCGACATGCTTCTTCATCAATCTCGCTGACAACCTTGAAGAAAATTTCCAGCAACGCGGGATCGAAAGCTTTACCTGAGAGGTCTTTCATCACATCAATCGCGTCCGTGCGGCTGAGTTTCTGGCGATAGGGTCGGTCTACAGTCAGC
Source organism: Blastocatellia bacterium UBA7656 (assembly GCA_002483445.1). GTDB lineage: Bacteria > Acidobacteriota > Blastocatellia > UBA7656 > UBA7656 > UBA7656. Next base: position 33,332 of record DLHY01000054.1, on the reverse strand, counting down.
GCGTTGTAGCAATCGACTATGCCGAGGACTCTCGCGGCCAGAGGAATACTGTCATTCTTCAGTCCTTCCGGGTAGCCTGTTCCGTCGAACCGCTCGTGGTGATAGCGAATGATATCGGCCACAGGGAAGGGAAACCCAATCGATTCGACCATACGCGCGCCGATGCGTGGGTGAATCTTGACCTGACCGAATTCTTCAGCCGTCAGCGCGCCGGGCTTTTCCAGAATCTGCTGAGGCACGGCCATATTGCCTATGTCATGGAGCATCGCGGCGAGTCGCAATGCCTTGAGATCATCCGCCGAGCATCCGGCCCTTTGGCCAAGCTCTGCCGCCAGACGCTCGACTCTTCCGATATTCAGCTTGGTCGCAATGCCTATGGCTCCAAGCGCGGTGATGAGAACTTCTATCGTGTGGTAGTTGATCTCTTCCATCTGCTCGGCCTTGAGGTTAGCGCTTTCTACTTTCTGGAAATAAGTTCGATAAAACAGAAAGATCATCATCATCGCGCCCGCAAGGACGAAGAAACTCGCATAGCCGAATCGACCGACGAGGTAGAAAGCAGCGAGAGCCGCCGCCCCACTCACAAGGTAGCTTATGGAAGTCCACAGGAAACTCTCTCTCCACAGTTTCAAAAGCGATTGCTTGTTGGAGACGGCTATGTAAGCGGCTACAAGAGAGGTCGATATCAGGAAGTAAAGAAGCGTGAAGAGCGCAGTGGCCGAGATCATCACGGCGGCTGAAGACGGAGCGTTCGGATTTCCGAACGCGGGAAAGATATATCTGGCAGTCAGAGATGCGACAGCCATCGATGAAGCGAACGCGGCGCAGTTGTATAAAAACTTGCGAGGATTTTTCGTCACTTTCAGGGAGATGACCGCGCCATCGGCGAGGGCGGCAATCACGGCTGCACTCGGGCCGAAGAGAAGCGCGCAGGAGAATGTCACCACTTCGCTGATCGTCACTTTGGCTTTCAGCCCCGGAATGTAGAGCGCGCCGAGCGGGGCGACCACTATCGCCAGAGCTATCATCATCAGCCACGCGCGACCCGGTATGAGAGCCTGTCGGGCAGTGGCGAGCGCAGCGACAGCAAGCCCTGCTGTTATGACGAGCGCGCTCAACACGGTAAGCATTGTCGGCAATTTCTTCTTATCGCTTTCCGTTTTGAAGGCCATTTCAGACTCTCTCCTTACAAGAATACTGCTGGACGAAGGTTTCTTTTCAGTGCGTGCCATTTGCGCTCGATCAACTGGTGCCGGAATCAACTACGCTCGCTTCTTCGCCCGGATCTCCTGTCGCAGGCACGGACAGAGCGTGAAGCGCCGCAGCCGTACCCACCAGGGTGCTGTCCGACAGAACCGTCCCGTCTGCGAGAACCACCCCGTCTGAGAGAACCACCCCATTTGTTATCAGGTTGGCGTTGCGAATGAACACTCCGTCGGAGATGACTACTCCGTCGGAGATGACTACTCCGGTTGAGTAGATGCCCTGATATTGGGTGATGAGGCTCGATCCATAAATGAAGTTCCACTTCATCGTTATGCCGCCGCCCCACGAGAAAGAGTTTCCGGCAATGGTTGAAACCTCGATTGGAGGCGTGCCGACGAGCAGCGGAGCGCCGACAGAGAGCGAAGCCAGATCCGGGCGGATAAGGCTCGCAAGCCTTACAGCGCCTTCCACGTTGAGCAGGCCCATTCCCTGCTCGAGGTTGTTGAATCCCTGTAGAGGCTGCGCGGTGTAGCACAATATCGCTTTGACCAGGTTGGGCGTGAGCCAGGGAGATTTCTGCAACAGCAAAGCGGCAGACCCCGATACGACAGCCGTCGACATGGACGATCCGCTCAGGCGCATCATCCTGTGATAGGTGTATGTGCTTACGTTCGCTTCAAGTTCAGGGTGTTGAAGCAACAGATAGTTGTTCGGGGATTGCGCGCCTATAAGCCTGTTGCCCGGAGCGATCAGGTCAGGTTTGATGAGATTGTCATAATGTTTTACGCCGTTCCCATCCGTGTAATATCCTCTCGTCGGCCCGCGAGAACTGTAGGATGCCACCACATCATCGCTGCGCAAATCTGTTCCTTTCGAGTTGGCGGCTCCGACCGTTATTGCCGAAGGCTCTATGCCGGGAGAATGAACTGCTCCATAAATCTTATTGCCCAGTTCATCCTTTCCCAGGTTCCCTGCTGCAACGCATACAACTATTCCGGCGTTGACCGCCTGACGCACAGCCAGACAAATCGGATCATCTTTATAAGAATCGACCGCAACAGTGCCGAGGCTGAGGTTAATCACTTTGATGTTGTATGTGTTCTTGTTCGCTATGCACCAGTTTATACCGTCGAGAAGCCCCGCCGTTGTACCCTGACCCAGGGAGTTGAGTACTCGAACATCGATTATGTTGGCTCCCGGAGCTATGCCGGTGTAGGCGCCGCTAGCAATGTGGTTATTTCCTGCGGCAAGGGTGGCCACATGCGTTCCGTGACCGTAGGGATATGGACTCGTGCTTGCGCTGGAGAAATCTACGCTTGCCACGATCCTGTTAAGGAATGCGTGGTGGGGAGAGTAGATTCCCGAATCGAGTATGGCTATGCCGATGCCCGCGCCGGTCAGCCCGCCCGTTCCGACGTAGTTTCTGACAAGGTTCGCGCCGGTAGACGCCTCCAGATGACCGCTCATCTGAGTCGGGCGGTCTGGAGAGATGTACTTGATTTCCGGCTGGGCTGCCAGAGCATTGAGAAAGCGCAGCGGCACACTCAAGGTCAGCGATCCGACGCGGTCAAAAACTCTCTCCAGCCTCCCGCCCATTTTGCCGAAGGCCGAAATCAGACCGCTTCGGAGTGTCCCGCTGAACTGAATGACGACGCGAACGGGCGCGTTGTCGTTTCTCAATGACGCCTGGTTTAACAGGTCAGGGGAAATTTTGCTGGCTGAACGTGGTGTGCCTCTCGGAGCTTGAGCAGAAACAGTGCTGCTGTCGAAACTCTCTCCCGGTAGGAATCCTGCAAAAACGGGAAGAGCGACGAGGGCTGCCACGAGCAGTCTTGCTGCGGCTTTTTTGAGTTTCATATCCTTCCCTTCCTCAATCGTGGGGCTCATTGTCTTTTGAAAACCAACTACGACTTCTGACAGCTTTGGCGAATATCCGCTTGGATTTTAATCAAATATAGAGTGCTAAGGTCGATCCCCTTTATTCAATCAATGTGCCAATGAAGCAAACGTGCGCGGCGCGCATATTTATCACAGGTCGCGTTGCGAAAACAACCTTTCAGGAGACGGCTTTAACATCGGCGAATGATTGCTTTTAGCCCTGGCCACTAGCGCCGCTGCCGCGCTCAATATCGTTTTTCAATCATCGAAACCCCTCGTTTTACGTGACAATCAGCACAAAAGCCTTTTCTGTCAAACTGACTGACCGATGCAGTCAAAATCAGTCATTCCGAAATAAAGCGCAAACCGAACATGTCTTTCGAAACGCGAGCATCGGGTGCTATCATTGCACGGCATTTTCGCAACCTGCTTTGGAGGATAACGAATGAATCAGGACTATGTACTGGCTCTTGATCAGGGTACGACGAGTTCGCGGGCCATTCTCTTCGACCGCGCCGGAAAACCTGTGGCCGTCGCTCAACAGGAATTCGATCAACTCTACCCGCAGCCCGGATGGGTCGAACATCGTCCGCACGATATATGGTCTTCTCAACTCAATGCCGCTCGAAACGTCCTGGCCCAATCGAACGTCAAGCCCGATCAGGTGGTCGCAATAGGAATCACCAATCAGCGCGAAACCACCATTATGTGGGATCGGCGAACGGGCTTGCCCGTTCATAACGCAATAGTCTGGCAATGCCGTCGCACCGCCGAGGATTGCGACCGTATGCGCAGCGAAGGTCTTGCGTCGCTTTTTCAACAGCGCACGGGTCTCGTCCTCGACGCTTACTTCTCAGGAACGAAAGCCCGCTGGCTTTTGGATAATGTCGCCGGCGCGCGCGACCTTGCGCGCGAGGGAAGACTCGCTTTCGGCACCGTCGACACCTGGCTGATATGGAACCTCACGGGCGGGCGCGTGCATACGACTGATCCCTCAAACGCCAGCCGCACTCTGATGTTCAACATCGAGCGCGGTGACTGGGATGACGAGCTTCTGAAAATTCTCTCAGTGCCGCGCGAGACGCTTCCCCTCGTCTCGCCTTCGAGCGCGGTGATAGGAGAAACCGACCCTTCGCTTTTCGGTCGCGCGATTCCAATCGCGGGCAATGCAGGCGATCAGCAGGCGGCTCTCTTAGGCCAGGTCTGCGCTTCTCCAGGCATGTCGAAAAATACTTACGGGACGGGCTGCTTCATGCTGCTCAACACGGGCAGCGAAAAAGTCGCCTCGAAAAATAATCTGCTCACGACCGTTGCGTGGAAGATCGCCGAGGAACCTGTGCAGTACGCGCTCGAAGGCAGCGTCTTCATCGCGGGAGCGGCCATTCAATGGTTGCGCGACGGATTGAAAATAATTTCTTCCGCAGCAGAAACCGAAGCGATGGCCGCAAGCGTCCGAGACAACGGCGGAGTTTATTTCGTCCCCGCATTCGTCGGTCTCGGCGCTCCGCACTGGGATCAGTATGCGCGAGGAACCATAGTGGGGCTTACTCGCGGCTCGACGCGCGAGCATATAGTTCGCGCCGCGCTCGAATCAATCGCTTATCAAACCCGCGACGTGCTCGAATGTATGCGCGAGGATTCGAAGATAGACTTGAAGGAACTGCGCGTCGATGGCGGCGCCGTGCAGAATGATTTTCTTATGCAGTTTCAGGCCGACCTTTTAGGCATCCCCGTAGTTCGCCCTTCGAACACGGAAACTACAGCCGCAGGCGCAGCCTTCCTCGCCGGACTCGCAGTTGGTTTCTGGCCGGGTGTAGATGAGATAGCCCGACTCTGGGAGCGCGAGCGAACATTCGAGCCGCAGATGAAAGCGAGCGAGCGCGACCTTCTTGTAGAAGGATGGACGCACGCATTGGAGCGCGCACGCGGCTGGGTGAGTGGGTGAATGGGAGTATGGGGGATGAACTTTCATTTCCCATACTCCCACACTCTTCTACTCTGGTCATCAACACGGGTGGTTGATAGAATCGCAGTCTCTATGGATGAGTCGTCCGTTTCAGCCGTTTTATTCAAGCTGGCCGCGGTGCTGGCGCTCGTTTTGGCCAACGGTTTTTTCGTCGCATCGGAATTCGCTCTGGTAGGCGTCCGCAGGTCGCGAGTCGAAACGCAGGCTGCTGAAGGCAACAAGCGAGCGCAAAGGCTTTTGCGCGCTTTGGATCAACTCGACGCTTACATCTCTGCCACTCAGCTTGGAATCACGCTTGCCAGCCTCGGATTGGGGTGGATAGCCGAAGCCACTCTCGCTCATCTTCTGACGCCGGTCTTTCACGCCATTCTGCCGGATAGTGCTTCTGAAGTCGCCGCGCATTCGGTGGCTGTTGCCGCGGCCTTCACGCTCATCACTTTCCTTCATATCGTGCTGGGCGAACTCGCTCCCAAAACGCTTGCGCTTGAGAGGGCCGAAGCAGTGGCTCTGGCAGTCGTGCGCCCGATGGAAATATTTTACAGGCTCTTCAAAGCGCCGATATGGCTGCTCAATCGCGCGGGCATACAGGTCGTCAGTTTGTTCGGATTGCGCGCCACTGCCGAGCATGTGTCGTCGTACAGCGAAGACGAGCTTCGCCACCTCATCGCGCTCAGCCATAAGAGCGGCCACTTGATCGAAGACGAAGAGCAGTTGATCTCGAACGTCTTCGATTTCACCGAAGCGACGGTCGAAAGCGTGATGATGCCGCGAACGGAAATCGAAGCTCTCGACGCAGACCTTCCAACGGCTGAAATGCTCGAGCAGTTAGAAAAGATCGGCTATTCGCGTATGCCCGTTTATCGCGATTCGCTCGACAACATCATCGGCGTTCTGCTCTACAAAGACCTGAGCCGCGTGGTGAGGCGAGGGGCTGAGTTCCGCCTCGAAGAAGTCATGCGCCCTCCCGTTTTTCTGCCCACGTCGGCCAAGCTCAACGATGCGCTGCGCAGTCTGAGACTATCGAGCGCGCACATGGCAATGGTCGTAGATGAACATGGCGGGGTCGAAGGGCTTGTGACGCTCGAAGACCTGATCGAAGAAATAGTCGGCGATATACGGGACGAACACGACGAGATAGCCGCGCGCCAGGTCATCGAACACCCGGACGGAAGCTACACCGTCAGCGGCAGGCTTTCGATCAAGGATGCCAACAAGCTGCTCTATCTGGGATTTCCCGAATCGGACAGCTATCACACCATCGCAGGATTCATGATGGCGCGCGCCGGACGGTTGCTCAAACAGGGCGAAAGCGTCGACTATAACCGGATGCGGTTGACTGTGACGGCGACCACCCGCAATCGAATAGTCGAAACCCGCATTGAAAAGCTCTCCGGGCAGAGCGCCCCCATCGCTCCGGCTGCCGCTAAATAGATTTGAAAGAAACCCTCTTCATCATCAATCCGGCCTCGGCGCGAGGCCGCACGCTTCGCTTGTGGGGCGAGACGCGACGAGAGCTTTCCGGCTCGGAGTTCGAAGAGCATCTGACCTCCGGCGCGGGCGAGGCCTCAGCAGTCACGCGCGAAGCTCTCATTCGGGGCGCTCGCCGCGTGATCGCTGTCGGCGGAGACGGCACTCTCGGAGAAATAATCAACGGCTACTTCGATTCATCGGGCAATGCGGTCAACCCGGAGGCTTCGATTGGGTTGATAGCCAGCGGGACGGGATCGGATTTTCAACGTTCGCTCACGGCGCGATCAGTCGATATCGGCTCGATTCTGAAATCCGAAGGCACAAGGATCGATGCGGCGCAGGCGACATTCGCCACGAAAGACGGCGCGGCTTCGCGCACGATGATCAATCTTGCGTCGTTCGGGCTTGGCGGCGAGGCGGTCGCTATAGTCAATGGCTGGCGCGACCGTCTCCCTGGATGGTTTGGCGGGCAGCTTCGATACGCAGCCGCAGCCGTCCGCGCGCTCGCCGCGTACAAAAACGTCCGAGTCGAAGTCGAACTGGATGACCGGAAAATTCAGATCGAAAGTTTTCTGATAGCTGTAGCCAACGGGCGATACGCCGGAGGCGGGATGATGTTCGCTCCTCACGCCGAACTCGATGACGGATTGCTGGATGTCATTCTCACAGATTGCGCCTCAAGGCTGGACATAATCAGAGAGCTTCCGCGAATACGATGGGGCGGGCATCTGAAAAACCCCAAAGTGATGGAGCGAAGGGCGCGCGAGGTTTCCATAACATCAGACTCTCCTCTGGCCGTCGATATAGATGGCGAAATGGTCGGTCACACTCCAGCGCGAGTCAGAGTCCTTCCCGGCGCGGTGCGCTTTCTGGCGTTGTAAAAAATTTCTCTTGCTTAATCAACTGCATTCATGACATAAAAGACACGCAGTTGACGGGCAACCCGGAACTGGTGAGCCGGACATGAGAGGAACCCAAAACCGGCTGAGTGCGATATCCCCCACGCACATCCTGTCTGATAGCCGATAAAGGAGCATTGCATGTCAGTAGACCGCATCCTTCTTGTCGATGATGTGCCTTCTATTCTATTCGCAATGAAAATGTACCTGATGGCCGAAGGTTACGAGGTCAATTGCGCGCAGGATATCGAGGAAGCGAAATCGCTCACAACAAAAAACGATTATTCGGCAGTCATAAGCGATCTGAGGCTGACGGGTACAGATAATATGGAAGGGCTTGACCTCATCGATTTCGTGCGCGGACAGCGAATCCCTGCAAAAGTCATCATCCTGACAGCCTACGGATTTCCTGAAATCGAACGAGAAGCCCTCGAACGCGGAGCCGACGCCTTCCTTCGCAAACCCAAACCGCTGCCTGAACTCGCAAGAGTCGTATCCGAACTCCTGCACGACGCATCGACTAACAAAGGACTGAGCGACAGAGCGATGTGCGAGATTTGACCGCGCGTGAATTTTCAAAGGGCAAAGCAGGTTCTCGCTCGCGGGCTTAGGCTGAGATGTCCGGCCTGCGGCGAGGGAAGGGTCTTCAGCGCGGTAGTCAAAACGAATGAGAGATGTTCTTCGTGCGGGATGGTTTTTCTTCGCGAGCAGGGCTACTTCGTCGGTTCCATTTACATCAACGTCATCTTCACTGAAGCAGTCATCGTGATAGCTTTCGTCGTCTGCCTTTTCATACTGCCAGCGGGAGACGAGCGCATTTATTATTTCCTCCTGGCTCTTGCCTTCACGGTGCCGCTTGCTTTCTACAGGTACGCGCGGAGTTTGTGGCTCAGCTTCGATTATCTGATAGACCCGCCCGAAAAACAGAACAGAGATTGATTGAGCAGAGAACAGATTGGCCCTGCCCTCTTCTGTCCGCGGCTCACTTTCAGTATGCGATCATAATCGCGGGCCGATAGCCCTAACCGCGTGATCGAGTTTTCAAGCATTGCCTTCGACTGCTGGTCTATCTCGCAATACTTTCGTATCAGGCGCGGACTCATCTTTGCGTTGCAGTAAATCTTCTCGCTGCGAAATCTTTCAAGCTGAGTCCTTCGCGCACGAACGACCCGCTCGCTTATCACTTGAGAACTTTCGCCCTGAGCCTCGCCCGTGAGTTCTTTGATCTTCACCGCAGGCACGTCTATGTGAATATCGATTCGATCCATCAGCGGCCCCGATATCTTCGACACATAACGCTGAATCTGAATGGGCGTGCATTTGCACTCTCTGGTCGGGTCATTGAAAAATCCACAGGGACAGGGATTCGTTGCCTTTTTGCCATGTCACATTAAGTGGCACAAAGCCAAGAGATTCACGCTATCCCCCTTCCCTCGACACTCTGGGAGACCATTTGAGAAAGAGAAGGCTCGAATTGGGACTGCTCCAAAGAGAGATTGCCAATCTGATCGGAGTGGATAAGACTACGATTCAGTATGGGGAAACGAATCGAGTCGTCCCGGCGATTCGCTATTTGCCCAAGATCATCGAGTTTCTCGGCTACGTTCCTTTTGAAGAGCCGGAACCTCTGACGGAATGCCTCATTTCATACCGAAGGCTCATGGGACTATCAAGAAAGAGGATGGCACAGATCACAGGAATTGACGAAAGCAATATTGCAGGGTGGGAGACAGGAAGGCATCGCCCTACCAGAAGGTCAGTGAGGATATTAGAGAACTTCCTCACTATGTCGCTTTTCTGCGAGGAAGGCGGCCTGATGCCGCAGTTTATCAGAGTAGGGGAATGAGGATCATTGAGTTTTCAAGAGCGGCCCCTCAAGCGTTGTCGCCTTTATAGGCGAAAGGCGACATTGAGAGTTCGCAGATTATGGGGGGATGCGAAATAGAGTTAGTAGACCATCACCGTGAAGTTGATGGTTGATCTTTGAAATGGCCTAGTTTGCACCCCGTCAACCATTTATACATACTCGGAAATCATCAGTTACGTCCTTCTTGGCACGGTCGTCCTGCCCTCTTCAGAATGATCGATGGTATCTTAGGAAGCGGAACCACCTCATCAACAGCGCCTCTGACAATGGCCTCTTTGGGCATGCCAAATACCACCGAAGTTCTTTCATCCTGTGCTATGGTCGCAGCACCCGCATCCCTCATCTCCAGCAAGCCAGCAGCACCGTCATCTCCCATCCCGGTCATTATCACTCCGACGGCGTTCACACCTGCAGCGCGAGCGACAGACCGGAACAATACATCGACGCTGGGCCGGTGACGCGAGACCAGAGGCCCATCGGTGATCCTTACAATGTAGTGCGCGCCGTTGCGATCAAGCGACATGTGTTTGTTTCCAGGCGCAATCAGCGCCCTGCCTTCGATAAGGTTGTCGCCATTGACTGCCTCTTTCACTTCGATTCTGCAAATCTGGTTGAGGCGGCGGGCGAATGCAGCGGTGAAAAGCTGCGGCATGTGCTGGACGATCACGATGCCAGGGCAATCAGACGGCATCGCTTCGAGCAGCGTTCTGAGCGCCTCTGTTCCTCCGGTTGAGGCCCCGATGGCCACCACCTTCATCGTTGTTCCGGCGAGCAGCGGTTTGTCTGCTCTCACAAGAGGGCCGGTCGCAATGCGCTCGGCGCAGGTTTTCTTCCTGGGTATCGCGCGCGCGTGGGCCGCAGCGCGAATCGTGTCGATGAGTATCGTTGCGGAATCTTCGAGGAACCCTTTCACTCCGAGTTGCGGTTTGGTCACTATATCGACAGCGCCTTCTTCGAGGGCGCGAAAGGCGGCTTCCGTGCCTTCGCCTGCAAGGCTGGAGCAGACCACCACCGGAATGGGGTCTTCGGCCATGATCTTCCTCAGAAAGGTCAGCCCGTCCATACGGGGCATTTCCAGGTCGAGGACGATCACATCGGGACGGGCTTGCTTCATCTTTTGCATGGCGATGAACGGATCGGCTGCCGTAATCGCGCTCATATTGCACTGCCCGGTCAACAAGCCTGCCATCACCTGACGCACTACCGCCGAGTCGTCGACCACAAGCACATTCAGGTGTCTTTTGGATCTCCCTTTTCGATCCGAGGCTCCGTTTCTTCCTGTTGTCACTTTCACCTTACTCATATCAGAGAGGGAATATCCTCTCAGCCTGTACGACTATTGAAGCAGCAAATTCGGATTTCAAACACCAGGCAACCTTCATCCTGGCGGTTTTTTAACTCCCGATGGCGAGTACACGGTCGGGATAACACAGCGTGCCTGGTCGGTCACGCCATTGAGGCTCTCTGCATGTCCGAGCAACAGATGGCCCGTCGGATTGAGATGGTTGAGGAGTTTTACGACCGTTCGACGCCTGGTCTCCGCGTTGAAATAAATCATGACGTTGCGGCAGAAGATCAAATCGAAATCGCCGCTCACAGGATAGGAGTCTGCGTTGAGGTTGAGATAGTGAAAGCGAATCACCGACCTTATCTCCGGTCCGGCTCTCATCACCCCCTCCTGAGATCGTGTACCCCTGAGCATGAATTGCTTGAGGTACGGAGTGGGTATCTCCCTTGATTTTTCCAGAGGCCAGACTGCATTGCGAGCCTTTTCCAGGACTCTGGTCGATAAATCGGTTGCCAGTATCTCAATCTGCCAGCCCGTATCGAGCGGAAAGTGAGAAAGCAGGCTCATAGCAATCGAGTATGGCTCTTCGCCCGTAGAGCAGGCTGCGCTCCACACCATTATCTGTTTGGGTCTCGACCTTGACTCCGCCTCCCTGATCCACTGCGGATAGATATGCTGCCGGAGAAAGTCGAACTGGCCAGGCTCGCGGAAAAAGTGGGTTTCATTCGTGCAAATGCTGTCGATCATCCGAACGCGTTCCTGGTCGTCGCCTTCGACTACTCTGCAATAATACTCGGCAAAGGAAGTCAGCCCCATCTCGCGCAAACGTCGGCTGAGTCTCCCGACCAGCAGAGCCTTCTTGGCCGGAGGGAGATAGATACCTGTCTCGCGGTGGATCAATGCTTGAAACAGTCCGAATTCTCTATCGGTTATCGACTGGGGAGTCACCCTCCTGTGATCCACTCCCATCATAAGAGACTGACCTCCTCATCTCTCATCACGAAGTCATCCTGCGGCGAAAATCCTTCTGCTGCCGAATCCGATGATCCCTCGTTATCCACCTGGGATAGCTCCTCTGGTTGCGACGCTTGCAGTGAGGCGGCTGCTTGCAACTCGTTAGTCGATAGCACTCGGTCTATATCCAGGATCAGCACGAACTTCTTGCCGGCTTTTCCCATCCCCGACAGGTAGTCGATGTGTACCCGCGTCCCGAAGCTCGGTGGCATTTCTATATCCTCCGGCAGCAAGTCGATGACCTGGTTGACGCTATCAGCCATTATCCCCATCACAGTCTGCTCGCCCTCCAGGTCTACCTCAACGATCACTATGCATGTCCACTTGGTGACGAGGCTTTCCGGCAAGCCGAATTTAACAGCCAGGTCAACGACAGGCACTACGCTTCCGCGCAGGTTTATTACCCCGCGAATGAATTGCGGAGTCCTCGGCACACGGGTGATCTCGGAGTATTCAATGATCTCTTTCACCTTGAGAACGGCAATGGCATACTCTTCTCCCGCCAGGTAGAAGGTGAAGTATTGAGTCTGATTGTGGGTTTCAACCATTGCGCTCATAATAGTCATCCCTCCTAAAACCGCCTGAAGTCCAGATCGGGCATAGCCTCTTCTGATATCCGCCTGTCTCCATTCGTAGTCAGGTTTGTGCTGACCGGCGAATGGCTTCCAACTGGGCTGAGGGCTGTGGAGAGCGGTGGCTGACCCGCCCAGCGCGCACGAGAAACGGTTCCATCGCGCCGGTTTTCTACATTTCCGTCCACCCGGAAAAACTCTACCAAGTGCTGGAGCACCTGCGCCTGGGAGGACAATTCTTCGGCTGTCGATGCAAGCTCTTCCGCAGCCGAAGCGTTGCGATGGGTCACCTGCTCGACCTTATTCATCGCCTTGCTCATTTGCATCACACCGGTCGCCTGCTCGCTCGATGCCGCCGCCACGTCCTGAACCAAATCGGCTGTCTTGCGAATCGAAGGCACCAACTCCATCAACCACTGACCGGATTGCTCGGCTACTTTCACGCTTGAGGAAGCCAGCCCTCCGATCTCTTTTGCCGCCATCTGGCTTCGCTCGGCCAGACGCCGCACTTCGGAAGCGACGACGGCAAAACCCTTTCCGTATTCCCCCGCACGCGCGGCTTCGATGGCAGCGTTGAGGGCCAGGAGATTGGTCTGGTAGGCGATTTCCTGGATGATCAATATTCTCTCGGCTATCGACTTCATCGCTTCAACTGTATTCTGGACGGCCTTGCCGCTTTCTTCTGCATCCCTTGCCGCTTTAATGGCAATCTGCTCGGTCCGACGGCTGTTTTCTGCGTTCTGGCTGACAGATGCTCCCACCTGCTCCAGGCTTGATGTAGTCTCCTCGACGCTTGCCGCCTGCTCGCTTGTACCCTGAGACAGGCTCTGAGAAGTTGACGACACCTGCGCCGCCGCCGAAGAAAGAGCGATTGCTCCGGATCGCGCCTCCCCAATGATCTGGCTGAGTTTTTCCGACATTTCCTTCATGGCGGACATCAACTGCCCGGTTTCGTCCGTTGAAGTCACCTCGATTCTGCTATTGAGGTCGCCCCCGGCCAGGGCATTGGCTACTCGAACAGCCTCGCCGAGCGGTTTCGTCACTGCGCGTGTAATGAACAGTGATGCGCCGATCAGCAGTGAAACGCAGAGGAGGATGATCACCGTTATCGTTATGGTCGCTCTCTTTTGAGTTTCTCGTGTATTGGCAAATGCCGCGGCAATTTCCTGTTTGCCCTTCTCCGTGTTTGCTCTGAGTCTTTGCCCCAGATCGTTGTATTTGGCGCTTGCCGAATCGAGGATCGCGCTCAGTTCTTCGCCCGTTTCACCGCTTATCATTCTTTGGGTGACTCCGCGAGCCACCGTGTAGTAGTCCTGCATCCCGAGCCTGATCTGCTGCATCTGGTCAAACCCGATTGCAGAGTCGTTCCATCCCTTCTCCAACCGATGCAGAAAACCGTCTCGCAGAGCATCGGCTCCGGTCAGGGCGCGCATATCGCCCGCGGCAGAAGCGTACTGAATTTCCCGCCGTATCGACGAGAGGGTTTCTTCCAGGTCTCTGCTCATCTCCAGCGAGGGGTAGTATGAGGTTTCGATGAGCTTGAGACGTTGCTCGTTATCATTCCCCCATAATATGGACACGAGAAGGATCAACAAAAAAGCTCCTGCCGCAAGCGCGGGCAAGAGAGTTACTTTGTACCTGAATCTTAAGTTATTCAACATCACATTCTCCTCAATCCGATCCGAGCGGGGGCTTGCTCGATTCCGCTCCCGGTGCGAAGACCTCAGCTTTCAAGCTTGAATATGAACCTGATCGTTCCCTGGATGGCAGCGCCTCCGGGTGGCCTGAATTCCCACTTCCTCGCGGCATCAAGCGAAACCGCGCGAAAGATGTTGTTGCCGCGAACGAACACAACCTCATTCACCTTGCCATCGCCGCCAACGCTCAACTGCATGACTACGACCCCTTCGATACGCTGTTTTTGCGCAAGCGGAGGGTAAGCGGGCTGCACGCGCCTCACGGCATATTTCTCAATGTTGGCGTCATCGCTGCCGACCGCGCCCGGCATCAAAAGCATCGAGTTGAGCGCCACTACAAGCGAGATCGCCATCAACAGCACACGACGATGCGACCTGCCTGATGCAGCAGAGGTCTCTGACGAGCCTGCGGGCGCACAAACCGAATTTGATGCCGGGCCGAAAATAGACCACGAGTGCATTTTCGTCTCCATCTCTCTCACGATATTTTTTGTCCCTCCCATCTCATCTGTCCTTTTCGGCCCGACCACGTATGCGTTAGAAGACAAAACGCACTCCAATCTGCATCTGACGGGGACCGCCGAAACGCGCTGTGGAAGGAGCAAAAAGCGACTGACCGGCAGTTTCCTCCGGCTCGGCAATGGTTCCGAATTCGCTGATGCCGTCAGGGCCGAAGTTCTTATTGACGGCGCGAGTCACGTTGAATATTTCAGCCGTCAGGTAAAGCCTGCGCGCCTCTCCCAGACTGAAGGCCTTGAGTACTCGCATGTCGAGATTGAAAAACGAAGGCTCGCGCAGGCTATTGCGGTCGGCGACGCGACCGTTGATGATCGCCCGATCATTGTCGTCATTGCCATCGTTCTGAGTATCAAACCCGATGATCGGCGTGTAAGGGAATGCAGAGCGGCTTATCAGGATAGCGCTGAAGGTGAAGCCATAGGGCAGGTCGACCAGCCCGTTGAGGTTGAAATTGTGTCGCACGTCCTGTTTCGAATATCCTCTCTCCAACGACAGGTCGAAGGGATTGAGCGTTCTCTCGTCGCTGAAGTTGCGCTCGTTGGAGTCGTCGTCGAGGGTGCGTGACAGCGTGTAGTTGGCCTGCAGTTGGAATCGGTGAGCAAACCGCCGGGTCGCGGTCAACACAAGCCCGTCATACGAGGAGTGGGCCGACGATTCATTGATCGAAAGAGGGCCGATTGTCGGGTTCGGGCGCTCTTTCCTGAAGATCGGCATACCCGTCTCATTTATCGTCGGGGCGAACAGATTGCGGTCAAGTCGGCGCTGCAAATTCCAGGTCGAGTTGTGTATATAACCGACAGAGACAATGAGGTCGTTGCCCACAAGCTGCTCTAAGGTCGCCGCCGTCTGGAATGAGCGCGGGTTGCGAAAGTCCGGCGCAAAGCCGAAGACGCGAGGCACAGCCAGTTTAATGCCCGGCGGCGGCGAAGCCAGCGAGTTAGGGAAGTCAATCAGGCTCAACACCGATTTGTCAGCCTTACTGTCTATTAAAACAGTCGTCAGCCCGTTATCGGTGAAGACTCGCTGGAAAAGATTGGCTGGTGTCCGAGCATTATAAAGCCCTGCCGAGAGGCGCACGATGGTCTTCCCGCCCCCGCCAACGTTCCAGGCCAGCCCCAGACGAGGCTGCCACTGGCCGAGATCGTTTGGAATGAGTCCGGTTTCCGGGATCGCAGGATTTGGGTTGTCCGGTTGGGGATTCCATTGGCCCTCCCACCGCAGCCCCGCCGTCAGCGCCAGGTCGCGGTGAAGCGATATCTTGTCCTGCACATAAAAGGCAAGCTCCTTTTGTGATCCCCTGAATACCAAGTCCGCTGCATCAACCGCATAAATCGTCTGCCGAAACCGATCAATCTTTCCGGCCGTGTAATCAGACAACGACTTGAAGTCATAGCGCCCTTGAATGTTGCTTTCGCGCTTCTGTCTCAGGCGGTTGATGTTGAGATCAAACCCGAAGCGAAACTGGTGAGCACCATGGCTCAACGTCAGGTTGTCGGTCACCTGGTAGCGGGTCGAATCGAACAGACGCGGACGACCCGAATCGCTTCCAATATTGCCGAAATCAGAGATATTGATTCGACCGGAAGTAGCATTTGGAATTTCATCGCGATTATCGGTGGCTATCTGCGCGCGTATTTCGTTGAGCATCTCCGGGCTGAACACAGAGACCAGACCGGCTTTGAGTCCGTGGCTGCTGCCCTCGCGCGTGTAATTGGCGGTCGTCGCCTCGTTAGTCCCGCGCTCAGGGTTAAAGTTCTCTCCATACTGCCTTGCGTAGGTGTAATGCACGCTCAGCGAGTCGCGATTATTGAGGGTGATATCTGAACGGGCGAAGACAGAAGTTGGGTCATTCGTGCTGTTGTACTGGCCTTCGAGAGCGCGTAATTCGGCAGGCACAATGACTCCACCCTCCTGCGGCTCGAACTCGACGAAGAAGGGAACCCGTAAATAATTTTGCTCGGCGCTTACAAAGAAAAACGCCTGGTCAGACTTGATCGGCCCGCCAATCGAGCCGCCGAACTGGTTTTGCTTGTTGTTGAGCTGGCGGTCAAACGCATCCAGCGAGGTGAATTCCTTGTGGCGATTCAGAAAGAACGCTTCGCCATGCCAGGAATTGGTTCCGGACTTTGTGACGACATTGATGAAGCCCGCGTTAGTTCGTCCCACTTCGACGGTCGCGCCGCTTCGTATGACCTGAAACTCTCGCACAGCAATTTGCGGGAAGAAGAATACCGGCTCGTTGCCGCCGCGCTGGTTGCCCTGAAGCGGATCGTTGAAATCGGTCCCGTCAAGGGCCACGTTGGAATTAATCGACCTCTGACCGGCAATCACCAGTCCTGCCCGGTCAGCCTCCTGCACGATGGCCGGAGTGAGCTTGGCAAATTCGGGGAAGTTGCGTCCCCTTATCGGAAGGTCGCCAATTGCCCGAACTCCTATGCTGTTGCTGGTAGCCATCTCCTGGCGTTCAATGGTTGCAGGGTTGGCTGATACGACCACCCCTTCGGTGACGGCATGCGTGGTCAGGCTGAAGTTGAGCGTTTTTCTCACTCCCACGGTCAACTGTACAGCCTCGAAGCGCGCAGCGGAGAATCCGTTTGCCACTGCCTCAACCAGGTAAGTACCCACCGGCATCACCAGCGCAACGTATTGCCCCTCAGCGTCCGTTGTCATTATGCGCTTGTAGCCGGTCTCGACGTTGCGTACTGTTACCCTCACTCCGGAAAGCGGCTTATTATCCGGGTCAACGACAGTCCCTTCAATAGCGGCGCTCCCTGCTTCTGATTGAGCTACTGCGCCTGTTAACAACGCGCAGACCATTAGTAGAGCGCATACAAAACGCCCCACTGTCTTCAGATTGAAATCATATTCCGTCATAATGTCTCCTCCTGTTAAGCTCTCAACAGAAGCCTTCTTTGCGAAGGCCCACATCAAAGCTGGCCCGGTTGCGTCGGTTAGTAGCCTCAAGTCCAGGTCAGTAGGGTGGCTGTCGAGAAGGCTTGCTAGAATCTGTACTTGATTCCTCCCTGTACAATTCGAGGGCTGCCAGGCAAGACGCCGCGTGACCGATCAACAATGAAAGTCTTATCAAGCAGATTTTTGACTGTTACGAAAAAGGTCGAGCGAATCTTTTCGACATTGTAGTTCGCAGTGGCATTCCATATTGTGTAACCGGGAATCAGCCCTCGCTGACCGTCAGGGGTCGGGACGACAGTGTTGCGGTCATCGCTGAACTGGTCGCTCACATGTACTGCTTCAAGCAGCGCATCAATGCCAGATTTGCCATAGTAGCCGACCTCAAAGTTCAACAAATTCTTTGGAGCATAAGGCAATCGGTTGCCGTCAATATTCACCGCTCCCACGCCGGTTACCTGTTGGAAAAGAACTCCATTGAATCTGACGGTCGGTAAATATGTATATGCCGTGCGCACATAAAAATGGTGCGGCGAACTGAAGAAGGCATCCGTATTCACCTGCGCGGATAGCTCTGCTCCCTGATGCAGTGTCTTGCCACCGTTGACAAGTGTTGTACCCACTCCACTGGCGACGGTGGCCGGTACGATCTGATTCTCGTAGTCAATTCGAAAGAAAGAAGCCTCAAGACTGATCCCTCTGTAGGGCGAGGTGCGGATGCCTGCCTCATAGTTCCAACTCAATTCCGATTCGAGGTCGAGTGACCCGCCCGCGTTATTGATAATATCCTCCGTGCGAGGCGGAGCAAACCCGCGGTGTATGCCGCCATAGAAGGCTAGATTGCTTTTCGGGCGATACGAGATACCTATGCCCGGAATGACTTGCGTCAAGCTGGTCTTTCCGGTCACTCCCGCGCCCCCGCTTGCCAATCGATTGGTGCGTTCGTACTTCACATGCTCGAGCCGGACTCCTGCAATGATTATCCAGTTGCTCACAAGGAACCGGTTCTGAAGGAAGGAGGAATAAGCCTGGTTCCTGCGCTCGTTGTCTTCAACGACCACGCCTGAGCGTGAATCGGGCTTTGGGCCGTTTTGCTGCATTCTGTCCTGAATCTCGAAGTGAGCGCGAAAGCCTATGTCCGCTTCGCTCTTGACGCCGAAGATTTTGTGACTGGCCTGAAGGCGCGGCTCCAGCCCCCAGACATAATACTGGCGCAGCCGCCCTTGATTGCCGCACGTGGTATTAAGATTGGCCATCCCGCCGCAAGCCGGATCCGCGGCGTCGTTCGGCCTTTCATTGGAGTTACTCGCTTGCCGCCACCAGTGACGCTTGAAAAAAGAGCCGTAAAAATTGGTGGTCAGGCTCTTCGCGCTGTCGAGTATGTAGATATGGCTGGCCGAAGCGCCGAAGCGGTCGCCATAAAAGAAATCGTTTCTGAAAGGGTTCTGGCGCGGGTTTGTGAGGTACTCAGCCTCTCTTAAACCTGAGTATGTGAGATTGGAGTCCTCGCCGTAGTAGTTCGCTTTGACGGTCAGTATCTGAGTTTCCCCGATGCCAATAGACGATTTGAAATTAAAATCGTCAAGGCCTACTCGGATGTTATCGCGCGCGCCTTCCCCCTGTTTCCGCATATAGTCAAAGAGCAGGCCGACACCTCTCCATGTCCCTCCGTAGTTGATCCTGCCGTTGAAGAAGTCACGGCTTCCGCCCATAAGTGTTACGAACCCGCCCGACTTCTTTGGCGGATTAGGTGTGATGTAGTTGATCACCCCACCAATGGTCCTCGGTCCGTAGAGTATCTGGCCGGAACCTTTCAATACTTCAACGCTCTCAAAGCGGTTGATGGGTGGATGATAATAGGAAGAGTTGTCACCATAGGGCGCAAAAGCCAGTGGCACGCCATCTTCAAGCAACAACACTCTCGTTGAACGAGTCGGATTCAACCCCCGGATGCCGATATTGGGTCGAAGACCGAACCCTTCCTCATCCCGCACATTTACTCCGGTGACTTTGCGCAGGATATCCGAGAAAGTGAAAGGACGGTTCCTTTCCATAGTCTTCTGATCGATAATCTCCACAGAGCCGGGTATAGTCTTCGAAGCTTCAGGTGTTCCGATAATGTGCGTTGAATTAACAACTATAGAATCACTGGCAGCTTCACTCTGGACTACAAATTCGACCTTTCGCTCCTCTCCGACCGAAAGAATCACTTCCTGCTCCGAAGATGAGAAGCCTTCCAGGCTTACCCTGACGGAGTAACGACCGTCTGCGAGGTCTTTAAAGTGGAAGTGGCCTTTCTCATCCGTCTCGGACATAACCTCAAGGCTACCAACTTGTTGCCACACTTTGACAGTAGCGCCACTAACGACAGAGCCGTTCTTGAAAATCACGCGCCCGGATACAGAGGCTCGCATCGTCTGTGAGTTCACTCCCGCTGTGTAACTCAGTGTCACAAGCACAAGGGCAAGAGAAAAAGACAAAATCCTATACATAGAATCCTCCTCGACAATCTGGGATATCTCTTCAACACCATCGTTGCCGCCGGCATCGGCGATTAGCTGTCAGGGGCAGTGCGGTCTGAGATGTTCATGCGATTCAAAAATAAAACAAATTAATGTGTTCGCTACTTGCCGTCACTGGTCAAGCTTGAAGATAAAGCGTATGGTTCCCTGTCGCTCTTCACCTTTTTTGAACACCCAGTTCTTAGCTGCTTCAAGCGAGACGGATCGGAAGACGTTATGTCCGCGAATAAACTCGGTATTGGTTACTGTCCCGGCATTGCTGACATCCAACTTAACAACCACAATACCTTCGATCTGATTTTTACGTGCCAGCACGGGATATTCAGGCTGAACCCGTTTCACAGCGTGCTTCTCGATATTGTTGCTGTCTTGACCGCTTTCGGCAGATCTCACGGATAAGAGCAGGCTGACGAAGACAAGCGAGGCCATAAACAACAAGCCTGAACCCGGCAGCCTTGCCGCTCTGTAAATTCCTTTTCTAAGACTTCTCATCTATACTCCTCTCTATCCAGTAAGAAAGCTTCGAGTGCTATTCAGACGCTCTCCGGTAACTCGCCGTCAAAGTCAGGGGCCTTTCAACTGATTCATATTGTCTCCATCGGTCGCGCGACCGCTTGCCGAAGCAGAGCGGGTACATCCAGTATTAATGCGACGGCTCCGTTCCCAAGGATCGTTGAGCCGGATATGCCGGAAACCCCCCGAAACATTTTGCCCAGAGGCTTGATAACTGCCTGGCTTTCTCCCAAAACGGCGTCTACAAGTATGCCGACCTTTTTATCGTTGTGTTGCACGACGACGATGTTCTCCCGGTCAGGAGATGAACTGCCCAGGGCAAACATGTCTCGAAGTCGAATAAAGGGGAGAGGCTGTTCCCTGAGATTTATAATCCCGCTCCCGTGCGGCCCGTTTCGCGCCTCTTCCGGCATCTCCAGACACTCGATGACAGCCTCCATAGGAATGATGTAAGTTTCGCGGCTGACCCCGACTTTGAATCCGTCAATGATGGCCAGCGTCAAGGGCAGCCGAATGCTTATAGTGGTGCCTTCTCCCTCTCGGCTATCTAATTCGACGATTCCTCGGAGGGATTCGATGTTGCGGCGCACGACATCCATCCCGATGCCTCGCCCGGAAAGGTCTGTGACATTTTCAGATGTTGAAAAGCCCGGCTTGAAGATTAGCTGGAAGACTTCCTGATCTGTCATCTCGCTCGCGTCTGCTATGAGTCTTAACAACCTGGCTCGCTCCAGAATGCGCTTACGGTTGAGTCCGCAGCCATCGTCCGAAAGCTGAATGACGATACTGCCGGAATCGTGGCAGGCTCGCAGAGTTATGCGTCCGCAAGGATCCTTTCCACTGCTCTGCCTCAACTCAGCAGGCTCGATTCCATGATCGATGGCGTTGCGAATCATGTGGGTCAGCGGATCTGTAAGCTGCTCGATGACTCTCGTGTCTGCCTCTACATCTGCTCCTTCAATGTCGAGACGGGCCAGTTTCCCATGCGTTGCTGCCAGGTCCCGCACAGTGCGGATGTATCGGCGGAATATGGGGCCGACAGGCACCATCCTGATTTTCATGATCATCTCTTGAAGTTCCAGATAGAGGCGGTCTACCTCCAGGTCGGCTTCAAGAATCTCCTGCCCTCCCCGCGCATCAAGCTTTCCGACGGTTTGTTTGAGCCGCTCTCTTGCGATAGAAATCTCGCTCGTCAGGGTTAGCATTCTATCCAGCTTCTCGATATCTATTCTGAGCGTGCCGGAGCGGCCCAAGAGATGAGAGGGTCTTGCCGGGCCGGTTTCTGCCACCCGCTCGACTTCTGGCAGATCGTTTGACGGCCCGGCTTCTAACGCGGGTGAGGCATAGCCGGTGAGATGATTGAGGAGGGACGAGTGGGCAGGCTGAATACTTTCATTGCCAGAGACTGTATCAGGTATGATTTCCCGCAAAGCATCGACTGACTGAAGAAGCAGTGTGATGAGAGATGTGGCTACGGGAATCTGTCGTTTGCGAAGCTGGTCGAGCATATCTTCGAGGACATGTGTGAAGTTGGTCAGATACTGAAATCCCAGGCACGAAGCATTTCCTTTTATCGTATGGACGACCCGGAAGATAGTCTGGAGGCTTTCCTGATCCTCAGGGCTGTTTTCCAGCGCGATCAAAGCCTCTTCCATTTCGTGCAGATGCTCTTCCGACTCGGCCAGAAATACTTGTGCTATAGCTTCGCGGTCGATTTCCACGTTACTCCTATAGTCGCTTGACGAAAACGATTCCGCCGAACGTATCGAATATTATTTTGCGGCCCGATTCTCCCCCAACATCCTTTGCCACAATGGGAATGCCCTCTGAGGACAAAAGATTGAGCGCCACCTCGACGTTCTTCGAGCCGAGGTCCATATATTTTGCTTTCAATGCCTGATTGATACAGGCTCCTCCGAACAGCTTGCCCTGTAGATTTTCCTTCGATCCTCCCAGGGCGAGGATTTCTCTGATCAGATGTTCGATGGCGACGTTGCCGAAACGCGTCGATGCGTTTGTGTTCGTCGACCAGTAAGGGAGCAGATAATGATTCATCCCTCCGACTCCTGACCTCCGATCCCAAAGGCACAACGCAACACACGACCCCACTATGGTGGTTATCTGCATGGGTTCGCGGGTGACGAATAACTGGCCGGGATGCAGATAAAACGACGCGCCGCCTACAGGCGCGCGGCTCATCGAAGATGTCAGACGGTTGATCTCGCTCGGAGTATCGTTTTCATCTTCGGTTATCTGCCTGACAGAGTTCTTCATGCGATCACCTCAACTCCTTCGCTCATTCTGGCGTGAAGCCACGTGCAATAGAGTGAGGCGGCTGCATGCGTGCCCAGAAGATCGAAAAGCTCATAATCGAGCGATCCAAGCCCCTGCTTCTGGGGAAGCAGGCGGAAGATGGCTATAGCTCCGTTGATGGTATCGCCGAACCTCAAAGGAAGGCAGGCCGTCAGGTCAGGCTCTTCCACCGCCTGGTCAGCCTGATGCTCAGCCAGGTAAGGCTGGCCTGTGAGGGCGACTCCTCCGATTATCCCTTTCCCCATCGGAACGCTCCGATAACGCTCCGCGTCGATCCCAAATGATGCGGCCAGTCTCAGATGCGTCCTGTCCGCGTCGATCTCGAAGATAATCATCTCTTCCGAGCCTATGAGGTTGATGATTATTTCCTCGATGACTGCAAGCACTTCCTGCCTGCTGAGCGTGGAGTGCAGACGATAGCTTGCTACGTAGAGGTTGGCGAGATTGGCATTCTGCTGCTCAACTTCTATATAGCGCCCGGAGAATTGCCTGTTTTCGGTTTCCATCCTTGCCAGCCGCTCCTCCAGGCTTCTTTTCTCCTCTCGGCTGCGATCCATCTGACGCTGCATGGCAAGCAACTGATTCTCGATCTGACTTTTCTCGGTTTTCACATCCTCAAGCAATGAGCGCAATTCTTCATTCTCACTCAACAGTTCCTGCACATAGCGCGTTGTGTCATCGAGAACCCTGAACACATAGTTGGGTTGATTTTCTTTGTCCTTGCTCATGTCGGTTTCCTTCCTTCACTGGCCCAGATGGTTCCTGACCTTCGAGAGCAGTTCAAGGCCGTTGATGGGTTTTGAGACGTAGTCATTACATCCGCTCGTGTATGCGGTTTCGATGTTGTACTCCTCGCCGCGGGTCGTCACCATAATGATCGGAATGCAACTGGTGGTTGGCTCCTGGCGAATCCGCTTGCAGGCCTCAAAGCCGTCCATTTTGGGCATCACTACGTCGAGCAGGATCAGATCGGGTCTTTCGGATAGCGCACTTGTTATGGCCTCCTCGCCGTCCCTTGCTGTGACCAGATCATAGTCATTTTTGAGGATCATCTTTTCTATCATCAGGATAGTATCCGCATCATCCACCAACAGGATTTTTTTACGTCCCATAGTCCTACCTCCACAAGTTCAATTTCCCGCGACGCTAACGGCTTTCACTTCACCCTCACCCATCTTGCTCTGCGCAAAACTTGTTGAAACGAGCCGCGCGCTTTCGAGCGGAAGCGAGAGCAGATAGCCCTGAATCAGATCAATGCCAATCTCAAGGAGAGTATCGAGGTCTTTTTTCTGCTCGACTCCTTCGGCCACGACTCTGGCGTTGAATCGTCCGGCCAGCAGGAGTACAGATTCAAGCACAGCCTGCCGGAAAGGGTCCGAGTACACTCCGTTGACTATATGGCGATCAACTTTGAAATAATCCGGGCGACTTTCGAGCAGCATTCGATAATTTGATTGTCCAACTCCTATATCGTCGAGCGCTATCGCCACACCTAAAGAGCGAAGCTCCTCAAGAGTAGCTGTGAATCCCGACCTGTCCCAGAAGGAGACAGACTCAACGATCTCGATAATGAGGTTCTTAGGATCAAACGAATTAGCCTCTGCCGCACTCTGAAGAAAGTTTGCAAACTCTCTGTCCCTTTCGAGCGTCGAGGCGTGAACGTTGATTGAGAGGAGAACCCCTTGCAGAAGTCGGGGATATTCTGCCAGCGCCGCTCTGACGCAGGCGCGATCAACCGCTTTTTCCGCGCCTTTTCTCCTGACATACTCGAACAGGATTACGGGCGATTGCATATTGGTCCCCTGCGGGCCTCGAATGAGGCTTTCTACTGCGTGCAGGGCGCAGTCGTTGCCAGCGACCTTGAAGATCGGCTGATAGACAGGCAACATCCCCCCCGGCTCAAGGATGATATCGAGCATCAATTTTTCCTTCATCGCTTTCCCTCAAGAAGTTCTGAGACGACTTGCGCAAGCTCGCCCATCGGTATTGGCTTGTGCAGAAAGACGTCGACTCCACAACATCGTGCTTCCTGCTCGATCTCCGGAGAGCCGTAAGCGGTAAGCAATATAAGGCGCATATTCGGCCATCGCTGTCTGGCGAAACGCACTATGTTAAGCCCCTCTGTTCCGTTGATCCCTGTGAGTCTGAGGTCGGCAATGACGATTGAATAATCGCTGTGCGTTAGCATTGCCTCAGCCTCTTCCTGCTCTCTCGCGGAATCCACTATGTAATCATGTGCTCTGAAATACTTCGCCATCGCTTTGAGGATTGGTTCCTTATCGTCAACAATCAAAACTCTGCGAGGGCTGGGAGCCTTCTCTTTCATATAAATCCCTTTTGCTTGCATAGTGAAAAACGATCCTTCGCAGTCGCATTGAGCCTCAATCCGTTGGAAGCGCATCTCCCTCGATAGCCTTTGCGAGACAAGGGCATCTGCGACCCTCCGTGTAACCGGCAGGCACAATGCCTGTCATCTCGAAAGGGAGCTATCGCCACGTTTCATCATGCCTGGGGAATGACGACCCTGAGGGGGGTCGGGAAGCTTACACACGGTTTCTTCGAACCGCTTTCAAGTCTTACAGAGGTGGCAAGCAATGTGCCACACCAATACCATCAGGAGGCGATTCGCTAAACAGTTCTTGCTGCGCTAGTTAGTGTCGCCGGGATGAGTGCGGAAAGATTGAGATCATTCCAGTTTTTTGGAATGCCTGTCCAAGAACTTAGACTCGACAGGATGCCGATTGATCGCGCCTGCGCATCACTCGAAGGATTCGGGAGTGAAAAATCGCACCCGTCGCCTGCGAGTCCTTGGCAAGATATCAAGCAGAGATTAAGGAAGCTTGATGCCGTGCTTTTTGATTTTGTAGTAGAGAGAGCTCCTCGGAATCCTGAGCCTTTGGGCGGCGCTTTCGACCAGACCTTTTTCCATCCTCAGGATTCTTTCAATATAGCTGCGCTCGACCTCATCAAGAGTCATTGTTGCTCCGCCCATCTCGTCATCTTTCTGCGATATGGTCTCGAAGAATATATCCTCTTGTCTCAGTATCGATTTCTCGCTCAACAACGCCGCGCGATCAAGCACGCTTCTCAACTCGCGGATGTTTCCCGGCCACGAATAAGATTGAAGGGCTGTTATTGCATCATCCGAAAACGTCAACTCCTCGTGACGGATTTCGGAAGTTATCGAGTCGAGCAGGAATTGAGCGATGGCAGGAATGTCTTCTTTGCGATCGCGAAGGGGGGGGATCACAAGCGGAATGGTATTGATGCGGAAGTAAAGGTCTTCTCGAAACTTCTTCTCTCTTACGAGAGATTTCAAATCCTGATGTGTTGCTGCAATGAGGCGGATGTCGACTTTGCGGTCGCGCACGTCTCCAAGTCGGCGGAATGTTTTTTCTTCAATAGCCTTGAGCAGCTTTGGCTGCACACTTAAATCCATGTCGCCTATTTCATCCAGGAACAGAGAGCCGCGATGCGCAACTTCCATAAGCCCCTGCTTGGCAGTCGCCGCTCCTGTAAAGGCTCCCTTCTCATGGCCGAATAATTCCGTTTCAAGAAACTCTCTTGTGAGTCCCGCAGAATTGAGTTCGACCATCGCTTCCTCCGAACGCGGCCCGTTGAGGTGAAGCCAACGCGCAAGCACACTCTTGCCAGTGCCGGTCTCTCCCTGAATGAGAACCGGGTGATCAGTGGCGGCGATTTTTCCTGCCATCTCCTTCAATCGACAAATGGCTGCGCTTGATCCGGGGAAAGGATCGACCATACCGCGGTGCTGACGAAGGCTTGTCGCAATCTGCTTTCTCGTATCGCGTCGACGTTCCTGGAGCCGATTCAAAACGACGAGAAGAGTCTCAAGGGGGACTGGCTTTGTGAGGAACTGCTCCGCTCCGTCCTTGATCGCCTTCACCGCAAGATCAATCGAGCCGTGGGCCGTGAGGATGATGAATGGAACCTGTGGGTCAATGCTCTTGAGTTTGCTCATCAGATCCAGCCCGCTGCCATCGAGTAGAGAATAGTCAAGGATAACGATATCCGGCGATGAGGTAAGAAACAATTCTTCGGCCTTCAG
The DNA here is from genome assembly GCA_002483445.1 of Blastocatellia bacterium UBA7656. Taxonomy (GTDB): domain Bacteria; phylum Acidobacteriota; class Blastocatellia; order UBA7656; family UBA7656; genus UBA7656. The sequence goes on along the minus strand of DLHY01000054.1, from coordinate 6,629 downwards.
ACATGAATCCGCCTCTTCCACATCAAAGCCGCGCCGTGCAAGAAACTTTCTTATCGCAAACCTGACTGTCGACTCATCATCAACAATCAGCACCCTGTGATTCATCTCTTATCTCTCCTGCTTAAACCAGAGGTATCTCTACTGTGGCTGCTGCGCCTCCGCCCGGCATATTGCCCAGTGAAACCTGTCCCCCGTGATCTTCGACGATTTTCCGAACCAGCGACAATCCCAGTCCCGTTCCGCCCCGACGACGTGTGAAGAAGGGTTCAAAAAGCATCGGCACGTCTTCGGGTTTAAATCCCGGCCCGTTGTCCATGATCCGACACACAATCCACTTAGTTTCCTCTCGTAGTATCTCTTCAGTTTCTATTGCCACACGACCTCCGGCAGGGGAATGCTGAATCGCATTTTCGATCAGGTTTCTGAAGGCTTTGAGCAGTTGGTTTCGGTCGGCATTGACCTGCCTTTCACTGGCGGCTGCGTGATTGTCGATAATAATGCTCATACTCTTTGCGAGCGGCGCGCACCATTCGACGGCCTCCGAGATCATTTGTTCGATTCCAAAGAGGGAAGATTCCAGGAAAGTCGGTTTGCCGTACTCAAGCAACTCCTTCATCAGCGAGTTTAGGCGATCTACTTCTTGTCTCAGGGCCGCAAGATACTCGATGTATTCTTCCTGCATCTCAGGGCTGAGGATGCTCCCACTCTCGAATGTCCCCCTCTGAATGAGGTCATCCTCAAACGCGTCTAGTGTGGCTGATATCCCAAAGAGAGGATTGCGGACTTCGTGCGCCACGCCTGCAACGAGCCGTCCCATCGTCGACATCACTTCGACGCGCCTGAGCGACCGTTCCAGTTCTACCATATTAGTGACCTCGTGCATAACCAGAATGATGCGGTTCTCCTCCCTGTCCGATCTGCTGAACAGGTTCACCGTCAGTTCCCATGTTCTTCCGCTGGCCTCGTTGTGCGCCGGACAGGATATCGGAGCGGCGGTCCTGCAAATCTCTCTGGCAATGTCAGCCGCACTGCGCCAGGGATCGCCTTCGGCAACCTGCCCGATTTTGAGGTCGATTATTTCACTGAATTCCTTTCCAGCCAGGTCTCTTGCTGCGTTGTTGAGGCGTTTGATTCTGCCGTTGAAGTCGAGTATAAAGAGCGGGGTTTCAACAGCATCGAACGTGTGCTGCCATTCCTTGGAGGCGTTTGCGATGACCACCTGCAATCGCGCTTGCTTCGCTGCTTCCCTGGCTTGCTGCAATTCTTCCTCCTCCTGCCTGCGCTCGGTTATATCCTGAACGATGCCGATCATTCGCACGGCCCGACCTCCGGCGTCGCGAACCACTCTGCCTCTGACCGCTATCTGTCGGATGCTCTCGTCAGGACGGATGATGCGGTATTCAAGATCGTATTCGATCTCATTCTTAATGGCGCGGGCCACTGTTTGAAGAAACCTGTCTCGATCTTCGGGGTGCATCAGGTCAAGGAGCGCATCGGGCGTGACCGTGAACGACTCTGGATTCACGCCATACATTTTGTATTGCTGTCCGCTCCATTTCAGCCGTCGGTTCAGAACGTCGAATTCCCACGCGCCTGCGTTGATGGCATCGAGCGCCATCATCAATCGCTCCTGGCTTTCGCGCAACTCATTTTCAACCCGCTTGCGCTCGGTAATATCGCGGGCCACTGCCTGCGCTCCTGCAAAACTGCCGTTCTGTTGGATAAACCGCACGTTCTGGCCTATCCATATCTCGCTACCGTCTTTTGCGACGACCGGCAATTCGCAGTAGGTCACAGGGACATTATCTGCCGCCTGTTGCCTGTAAAAACTCTCGATAGCATCCCGATAATCGTGCCGAATCAGGTCAAGATAATATCGTCCTCGCAGCTCTTCCTCCTCATAGCCGAGAATCTTGGTTGCAGTGGGATTGAAAAGCGTCAATCGCCCGCGCGCGTCAGTCTCATATATTATATCGCTGGCATTATTGACCAGATGGCGGTATTGCTCCTCGCTCTTTGAAAGCGACTCTTCCATCTGCTTTCGTTCGGTGATGTCGTCGGTCGCCGTAAGCAGACAGCCCTCGCCTTCGATCTCGATCACCTCAGCCGAGAAAAGCCCCCGCCGCAGATTGCCGGATTTGGTGCGAAAGCCTATCTCAAGCTCGCGAATCCTTCCTTCTTCCTTCAACAACTGCAACGCCAGGTCGCGATCCTTCAGGTCTGCCCATAAGCCGAGTTCGAGCGGAGTTCGACCTATTATTTCCTCGCGCTCGTAATCGGTCATTCTCAGAACGCCGTCGTTGACATCGATGAAGCGCCAGTCTTTGAGGCTGATGATGCTCATCGAGCGAGGGCTTGATTTGAATGCTTTTGCAAACCTCTCTTCGCTTAAAAGCCTTGCCTCTTCGGCCAGCTTGCGCTCGGTGATATCGATTTCGACCCCGTCCCAGGCCGTCGCCCCGTTGGACAGGCGGCGCGGCTTGGATCGATATTGCATCCAGCGAACCTCGCCTGTCGGCAGGCGGCGGCGAGCCTGCACATCGAATACGGTCAGCTTCTTCATCGATTCCACAGTGGCCCGCCTGATGCGCTCGATGTCTTCGGGCAGGAATTGCGCGAACAACAGATCGGCGTCTCGCAAGGCATCCTCGGCGCGAATGCCGGAAAGTTTCTCGATCCCGGCGCTCATGTAGTTGAAGTAGTGACGGCCATCAGGCTCAAGGACGTACTGATAGATAACGCCGTCGGGCAGGTTGTCGCCCAAAGTTCGCAGGGTTATCTCGCGCTCTCGCAGTTCTTCTTCGGCCCTCCTTCGATTGGTGATGTCGTTGATGTTGAACAGTATGCACTTCCTGCTGCCGAGTTCGATTATGTCGGCTGAGATGAGCGAATACCTCACCTCTCCTTTTCCCGTGCGCCATATCGATTCGAAGTCGCGGACTTTGCCCTCGATGCTCAGTATCTCTCTGACCTTATCGCGGTCGGCGGGATTGGCAGGCAGCCCTAATTCGACGCCCTTTCGACCTATGATCTCTTCGCGCGTATAACCGCTGTCGTGCAGCAGCGTTTCATTGACCTCGACGATACGTCCGTCGTCGAAAGAGGTAATCATCGAGTAATTGGAGTTGGCGTGAAACGCTTTGGAGAAACGCTCTTCAGAACTTCGCAGGGCGGCTTCAGCGCGACGGCGTTCGACGATTTCGTCCTGCAAAGCCTCGTTGATTCTGGCCAGATCGGAAGTGCGCTCTCTGACTCGCATCTCCATCTCCTCATGGGCCTGTCTCAATGCCTCCTCGGCGCGTTTGCGCCTCGTTATGTCGCGGCTTATGTTGATGGCGCACAGTTCGCCGCCAATTTCGGCGGTTCGGCCTGAAACCAGGATTGAAAGTATTTGGCCATCCTTCGTGCGAACCTCGGATTCCATCTCGATGACCATACCGTTTTCCGTCAGAGAATCGAAGAAGGCTTTCCGGTCATCAGGATTCACCCAAAGGTTCAACTCGGTGGACTTTTTTCCGATCACCTCCTCGCGAGCATAGCCCGTCTTGGTCAGGAAAACCTCATTGACTTCCTTGATCGCTCCATCTGAGAGGCGAGTGATGGCAATTGAGTCGGGGCTGAGCAGGAATACTCTGGAGAATTTCTCTTCTTTCTTCCGCAGAGTGTGATTGAACAGGTCGCGCTCTTCGATGGCAGCCTGCAACTCTCCGTAAGATTCTGAAAGCCTGACTGACATTTCATCGAAGTCGTCAAGCAGGGCGGTCACCTCCATCGGGGTCTCTTTGGGCGCGGCAATCCGCCTCGTCTGCGCGCCGCGCGCATCGATACTGCGCACCTGCTCGACCAGTTGCTCAAGCGGTTGTTTGATCCGATTGCCGATCCAGCGAGCCACCAGTATCGATAAAAACACACCGATAAGGACCGACAACATGTTTATCAGATAATGGCGATGAGATGCTTTATAGGCCACGCTTAGAGGCTGTCGGATCAACACCGTCCATCCCGTGCTCTGGACACTTGCCCGAGCGACCAGATAGCCGGAATCTTTCTCGCGGCTAAACCCCCCAGTATCGTAAGAAATAACCCCGTCTCCAGCCTTGAGCGCGGCGGCCATCATTGGCGCGCCGGCGAGGCTTTGAAGGGTGTGGTACTGAGTCGAGGCTGGAGCGTGGATAACACGTTGATGGGCGTCGAGGATTATTATTTCCGCTTCGCGGCCTGCCAGATAGCCCTGACCGAATTCCCTGAAAGAAGAAAGATTGAGCGATCCTTCCACGATGCCGACCACACTGCCTTCGCTCGAATGGAGCGGGGCGCTTATGGCAACAATTGGATCCTGACCGAAGCCGCGCCCCAGGAAAACATCCGAAACAAATGGCTTCCCCGTAGCCATTGGCTGTTTGAAGTACTCGCGGTCTGCGACCGTGTTGGCTGCGACCAGCACAGGCTGGCCCTCGCCGCTTTGGAGCGGATGCGCGCCGATCAGTCTCCCTTCCCTGTCGGCCACCACCATGGTGATGAACCCGCCGTAAATACTGTGATATCGTTCAAGCCATCGGTTCAGGTCATCGGTCTTGAAGCTGCCGCCCTGCTCAATCGCGCTTCCCATAGCAATGATCGCTTGCAGATGGGTCTGAATGTGATCTTCAATGTTGAGTTGAACCGCGTTTGCAGTTTCCCTCATGCGATAGGCCGCTTCTTTCTTCTCTCGATCAAAGTAGACCCGCCCAAAGACTATGCTCAGGAGGATGAGAGGCAAGGCCGCAACTACGACAAAGCCCTTTTCCAGGTGAGTTCGCAAAGGGAGACGTTGCTTCTGCTGATTTGAGGGCGACAGGAATCGCTGCAAAAAAGCCAGATTGAACAATATCTCAGCGATGCTCGCGACCAGCAATCCGTTTATCGGCTGCTCAATCAACCTAGCCCAGCCTACAGGCAATGGCCCTTTCAGGAAAACCAGAAGGATAAGAATGTTGAGCGGGATACCGACCGTTCCCCAGTAGATTAGATCGGCCATCAGAAGCGACTTTCGCCGCCGGACCAGCAGGGCGACCACGAAGCCTTCGAGAGCCAGAGCAGGCAGGGAGTAAGCGTGACCCCAAGACAGCAGCGTGCTGGTCGAAACCATAAGCGCGGCTATGAACCCCTGCGAAGGACCATAAAAGGCCGCTATCAGAAGATAGAAGATGCCGCCGAAGACGAACGTGGCGCCGGGATACACCTCTACGGAGAACTGATTCAGCGCAAAGCCGAGCGCGCCCGCCGTAGCGGTCAGCAGCAACTTCTTAAACACCTCATTGTTTCGCTGGAGAGATTGAAGAACTCTCATTTGAGATACCGAATCAGAATCATCCCGACTATCAGGAATCGGGGCATTCGTCTGGTTGCGAACTACCTGGGATTGGTTATACTTGGGGGCTTCTGCCTGATTTTATCCAGTTGCGCCTGTATGCCAAGTCGGTTTGCGCGGTGTAATAAGCCAAGTTGATGAGGTCGCCTATGACTGCTGGCAGTCTGATTATGCTCATAGACTATGGCTTTCGTTTAGCATCTCTAGCTTTAACCGCGCGACGAACTTTTTCCATATCTTTCTTGGCCAAAGGATTGGCCTTGCCGCTTTCCAGTCCTTCAAGCAAGAGGAATTCTAATTTCTCCTGGTGCTGCCATCGTTGATTCATTTCGTGATTGCGTGTTCTCACAGCTTGCTCTGAAATCCTTTCGTTATCATCCGCCTTGTCAGGCCGTATGGAACGACAAATTCTAGCCTTCGATCCACAACGAGGTCAACAGATTCCAAAGCCAATTCGGCGGCGCAGTTTCGCTCAGGCCAGGACTCTGCCAGCCCTCCGTGCAGAGAAACCGCGTTGAGAACTTCAACTTCTCCTTTGCCGCGAATGGCCATGCCTTCAACAAAACAAACTCCTCGAGTTCAGCCAGACCCTCGATGACATCCATCAAATGCCACTCCTTTGAAGGAGGAGGGCAGCGGAGGCGATGGCGAGAATCAGTTTTGCCGTATCGCTCAAGGGCGGGCAGGAGTTTCTTCAATGCGCTTCCGCTTTTATTTTCCTCACCCATGTTTTTTTCCTGATTCAGCAAACTCCGGCTTCACGCCCAGAAGTTTCTATCGAGCGTGCGATACTGAATCGCTTCGCTCACATGTTGAGGCTCTATCTCAGATTTCCCTTCGAGGTCGGCAAGCGTGCGGCTCACTTTCAGTATGCGATCATAAGCCCGCGCCGACAGGCCCAGCCGCGTGATCGAATTTTCCAGCAGTGCTTTGGATGAAGAATCTATCACACAGTATTTGCGAATCAATCGAGGCGTCATCTGCGCATTGCAGAATACCTTCTCTCCGCGAAAACGTTCCAGTTGAGTTTGTCGCGCCTTGACGACTCGCGCTCGTATTTCTGCTGAAGACTCTCCCGCTTCGTCGCTGGCAGGCTCCTTGAAGTTTACAGCAGGAATATCGATGTGGATGTCTATGCGATCAAGCAAAGGGCCTGAGATTTTCGAAATGTAGCGCTGAATCTGAATGGGCGTACATTTGCGCTCACGTGTGGGATCATTATAGAAGCCACACAGTCAGGGATTCGTTGCCTTTTTGCAGCAATTCTCAATACGGAAAT
>DLHY01000016.1 GCA_002483445.1 Blastocatellia bacterium UBA7656 | reverse complement strand
AATCAACTTTGTCGGATCATCTATTGGATCAACCCCGTTGTAGCTGCCTCGCACAGGCGATTGCCTGGCCAGGTCTACCAGGCCATTTTTGTCAGCTATGAATTCTGCTGATGACTGCCAGGGGGTGCCTCGGTTATCGATCATATTAGCTTTGAGAGTGGCGCGCTGATTCGGCGCAAGTCCTGAAAGGCTTATGCTCACGACTTCATCTACCAGAGCCTTATCCGGCTTGATGTGAATTGAGGGCGAAGTCTGAGCGATGGAGATGTTCGCAAACATCAGTGCTGCTGCCAGAAGAAGGTAGAGGATTTTGTTTTTCATAAGAGCCATACTGATTAAGCTGATCAATCATTCATAATGCAGAGCCGTCATCGGGTCTGTTTTGCTTGCGCGACGGGCCGGGATCGCGCAGGCCAGAGATGCCACCGCTCCGAGAAGCAGAGGTATGAACACGAAAACAACCGGGTCTGTGACGCTCACTTTGTGAAGCAGTTCTGAAAAGCTTGAAAGAATTTTCGCCAGCGCGAAAGCGCCCGCCGCTCCTATCGCGATGCCTGCGGCGACAGGCTTCATCCCCTGTCTCATCATCAGCCTCAGCACCTCCCCGCGTCCGGCTCCCAGAGCCATTCTTATGCCTATCTCATGAATGCGCTGAGTGACGGAAAAAGCCATCACTCCATACACTCCGACGACTGCCAGCACGAGCGCAAGCAGGGCGAACGAGCCGAAAAGTGAGACGGTGAATGTTCGATCTGCAATCGAATCGGAAACAACCTGCGAAAGAGTTTTGACGTTGGAGACGGGCTGTTCGCTATCTACGGCCATCACCTGGGAGCGAATCGATGAAGCGATCTCCATCGGATCGCCTGTCGTTCGAACGACCATCACCATCGAAGAAGCGGGATTTTGCTGATATGGCTCGTACATCTGCGCGGGCGTCTCGATGTTGAATCCCGACAGCATCACATTGCCTACTATTCCTACGATTTCGCGCGGAGCAGGCGGGCCGTTTGTGATGTTGATGTGTTTGCCTATCGGGTCTTCGTCCGGGAAATAACGTCGAGCCATCGTCTCATTGATTATCGCCACTCGCGGAGAACCGGGCGCATCTTTTTCATTGAAGAACCGCCCTTTTGTCAGAGAGATTTTCATGGCGCGAAAATAATCGCTAGTGACCGCGTAATAGTTCGCGCTCGGGACGTCGGAAGGAGCCATCGGCGGGCGGCCTGTTATTTCAAATCCCCATTTGAAATCTCCCGCAAAGGGGATGCTGGTCGATGCGGCGGCTGATTCGACTCCCGGCATGGAATTGAAGCGATCAAGAACCTGATCGAAGAAAGCTGTTCGTTTATGATTCTCCTTATATTTCGAGCCGGGCAGCGACAAGGTCATTGTGAGCGCATTTCTTGAATCATAGCCGGGGTTCTCGTTTTGCAATCGCAGAAAACTTTTCAACAGCAGTCCGGCTCCGATCAACAACATGAGCGACAGGGCGACTTCAGACACGACCAGAAAGCCGCGCGCTCTTTGACGGCGCAAACTTCCTGTCGAACTTCTGCCCTCTTTGAGCATTTCATTCAGATTCGGCTTCGATGCCTGCAACGCAGGTATCAATCCGAATATGATGCCTGTCAAAAACGAGATCGCAAGCGCGAAGACGAGAACCGTCGCGTCTATGCCAATCTCTTGCGAACGAGGAACGCCGCTGGGATTTATTGCCACAAGAGCGCGAACTCCCCAAAAGGCCAGCAAGAGTCCAAGCGTTCCTCCGACAAGCGCGAGGAGCACGCTTTCGGTGAGCAATTGGCGAATTATTCTTGACCTGCTTGCTCCGATGGCAGAGCGGACGGCGATCTCTTTCTGGCGGGCGACGCCGCGCACGAGCAGCAGATTGGCAAGATTTGCGCAGGCTATCAAAAGCACAAGGCTCACGGCTCCGAACAGCATCAACAGGGAAGGACCCATATCGCCGATGACCCTGTCAGAGAGCGAATTCATGTTTACTCCCCATCCGCTGTTGGTGGCCGGGTACTGCTGTTCGAGCCGCGACGCAATGACGCTCATTTCATTCTGAGCCTGTTCGAGAGAGACGCCTTTTTTGAGCCTTGAAATGACGAGCAGGTAATGCGCGCCGCGAGCAGCCGCATCGCTCGCGCTCAAAGCGAGAGGCGACCACATCTCTGACTGGCCCGGATACTGAATGCCTGCGGGCATCACGCCGATCACTGTAGAGCTTTTTCCATTCAGTGTGAGCGTCCTGCCGATGATGTTCGCATCCGAGCCGAAGCGACGCTGCCAGAGGCCGTGACTCAGTATTACAACAGGCGGAGATGTGTCTCGGTCATCTTCCGTTGAAAAAGCGCGACCGAGCGCGGGCTTGACGCCGAGAAGATCAAACAGGTTGCCGGAAACCGAAGACCCCGGAATCCGCTCAGGCTCGCCTTCGCCAGTCAGGTTGAAGGATGCGCGACTTGTCGCAGCGATTTGTTCGAAGACCTGATTCTGCTCTCTCCAGTCGAGGAAATTTGCCGGAGAAGCTACGAACTGCTTCCATCCTTTCTGCGGATTGCTTTCGAATACCATCATCAGACGGTCAGGGTCTTCGTAAGGCAGAGGGCGGATCAGCACTGCGTTGACCACGCTGAAGACCGCCGTGTTGGCTCCTATCCCAAGAGCGAGCGCCATCAAGGCCACGACCGTGAATCCGAGATTTTTCCTCAGCATCCTGACGGCATAAAGCGCGTCGTGCAGAAAAGTTTCCATGATGTTTTCCCTTCGTTTCGGCGGGATTCTCAGGCCTGCAATCTCGCCGCGCAAAACAGGCCCGATTGAAAAAATGACCTGCCTGAAGTACCAGCGGTCTGCTTCCTTTTTTCCGAAGCGCGGCAGGATCAAAGTGGTGTATTCTTCAACCAGATCGCCACGCATGATATTGCGAGGCAGTTCAGGCAGGAGCCTCAGTATCAAATCGGCGAGCCTCGGCGGGCAGGGAGCTTTCTTTCCTGCTCTGCCGCTGGAGTTTCCGCCTCGTCGCCTTATGCTCATAAAGTCCTCATATGGGAATCCCAGTCCAATCCTTCCCACATGTTTGTGAGCATTTCCCTCGCTCGTTGAATGGCGATTATCCCGGCAGGCTCAAGACTGAAATAGCGTTTGGCTTTCCCTCCCCGTTCGGCAGTCGGGTCGGCAAGCCAAGATGCAACGTATCCTTTTCGTTCGAGGCGATCCAGCGTGGCGTATACCGCGCCGATTGAAACCGAACGCCCGGCGCGTTTTTCAATCTCGCCTCGAATCGTCATCCCGTAGGCGTTCTCGCCCAGATGCGCCAGCGCGATCATGACTATCTGTTCGAACTCGCCCAGATATTCCCCTTTTCCCATTTGATCGTCCTTTTTCTACAAAATAGAAAATATAGCGATTATTGTCAAGGATTTTATTTTTGAGGAAGGGATTTGAAGAGGTGATGAGAGTGACGGAAGTCAGAAGCCAGGAGGGATGAAAGCGATTTTAAGAACAGCGTGACGCCTCTCCGCTTCGTATTCACTCTTCCTTGTAACGAGCGAGAGCTTCTTCCCATTTGCCCTGAGCCTTGAGAACTATCTCTATAACTTCGCGCACTGCTCCGCGCCCGCCCGCGCGAGCGGTGACGAAATGAGAATAGGCTTTCGCTTCCTCAACAGCGTCCGAAACTGCAACGGCAAGCCCCGCGCGACGAAGAACGGGGATGTCGACGACATCATCTCCGACATAACAGACTTCTTCGTGCGAGACGCCTTCTTCGCGGATGACCTCTTCGTAATGATCGAGCTTGCCCCAGGCCATCTCTCGAAGATGCGCTACGCCAAGCTCTTTAGCTCGCGCCCGAACGACCGAAGATTTGCGGCCTGAAATGATAGCCACTCTCAACCCGGCGCGCCCCGCCATCACGATTGCGTGGCCGTCTTTCACGTCGAACCATTTGGTTTCGTCGCCGTCGGGCAGCAACATTATTCGCCCGTCGGTCAGCACGCCGTCGCAATCGAGTATGAGGAGTCGGATACGTCGCGCCCGTTCGATTATGTCTTCCGATATCAATTGCGCCTCTCAGCAGAAATGATCCTTGAGTTTATCGAAGCTCGTGATCAAAACATCGGGCATGGTTTTTCGCATGTGTTCTTCCGTGCGAAAGCCGTAGGTGACGGCGCAGGTGTGCGCGCCCGCGCGTTTGCCTGCGAGTATGTCGTTTTCGCTGTCGCCTATCATCACCGCATCGGGCGGCAATCCGCTCAGCCGAGTGATGGCTTCGCGAACGGGCTGCGGATCGGGCTTGCGCGCAGGCACGGTATCGCCTCCGATGATGCAGTCGAAATGCTCCCTGATGCCGAATCGCTCAAGGATGATCTCTGTGAAATGAACTTCTTTACTTGTGACGACGGCTTTGCGTTTATCGCGGAAATGACCCAGCGTTTCCGCGATATGAGGATAAAGCGAAGTCTCGACGAACATCTGATCGGCGTAGTGTTTGTGCATGAGCGCGATGCCATCGGCGTGAAGGAAGTCATCGGGCGGTTTATGCTCAGGGTGCGAGGCCGTGAGCGAGCGATAGACCAGCACCCGCACGCCGTCGCCGACGAAGCCTGCGATGGTGTCTTCCGAAAGCCGAGGGCGGCCAATCTCTTCGAGCATCAGGTTGATCGATCTGGCGAGATCGGCTTTCGAATCGATCAACGTGCCGTCGAGGTCGAATAGCATCAGTTCGACTTGGATCATCGAAGTCACCTCTGGTGAGACTGGAAGTTATCACAAAGGCGGGCGCGGCTCAAATCAGGGTTTCGACTCGACTCGCCCCATGAAAAATTCTTCCACTTCATCGCGGGACAAACTGCCTGCTGCGATGCTCAAAAACAGAGACACAATTTCGTCATTCGTGGCATTCAAGCGCGCCCCATTGATTTCGAGAAAGATTTCCGAAACTGCTGCCGCGACACGTTTGTTGCCGTCGAGGAAGGGATGAGCCTGAGAGAGATGATATGCGAAGGTAGCCGCGCAGACAGCCGGAGAAGCGTTTTCATAGACCGCACGATTTTTAGCTGCAACGAGCGCGGACTCCAGCGCGCCTTCATCACGCAGGCCATAAGAGCCGCCAAACACATCGATCAGTCTGGCGTGAATGGCGAGGACTTCCTCTTTGCTCAGGAACAACAAAGGAGTTTTTTATTCGACCCCTTTCGCGAGTTGTTCATAAGCGCTCTTGCGACGCTCGAATAAAAGCCTGATGATCTCTTCCATTCTGCGGGCGCGTTCCGCTTCGCTCGAAGGCAACACAATCAAAGCGCCGTCGATGACGGACAGATCGACTTCATCACCGACTTTCAGCCCCAACTGATCCATCGCTTCCTGGGGCAGCAGTATGGCCGCCGAACCCTCGTGTGTAGTGATGCGCCTCCGTGACATTCAATTACCTCTCACCTTCGTCAATTGTATCACCCGTTCATTCTTCGTCTTCTCTCAACTTCGCAAGCACTGAAAAATCTTCGAGCGTGGTCACATCTCCTCGCACTTCGCCGCTCGTGGCTATCTCGCGCAGAAGTCTTCGCATGATCTTTCCGCTGCGAGTCTTGGGCAGCGCATCGCTGAAACGAATGTCATCGGGTCGGGCCAGCGCGCCTATCTCTTTCGTTACCCACTGCCGCAGTTCTTCTTTGAGGGTATCCGTAGGCTCATTGCCCGTTTCAAGCGTGACGAATGCGGCGATGGCTTCGCCTTTCACGTCGTCAGGTTTTCCTACGACGGCAGCTTCGGCAACCCTGGGATGGGCCACCAGAGCCGATTCCACCTCCATTGTCGAAAGACGGTGGCCCGACACGTTCAGCACGTCATCGACGCGGCCCATGATCCAGAAGTATCCGTCTTCATCCTTTCGCGCGCCGTCGCCCGCGAAGTAAACGCCCGGAATCTCTGACCAGTATTGACTGACATATCGATCCGGGTCGCCGTAGATAGTCCTGAGCATCGAAGGCCACGGTCGACGGATGACCAGATAGCCGCCTGAGCCTGCGGGAACGGATTGGCCTTCTCTCGTCACCACATCGGCGATCACTCCAGGGAAAGGTCGCGTGGCCGAACCAGGTTTGGTGGCAATCGCTCCCGGAAGCGGCGTTATCATGATCATCCCCGTCTCGGTCTGCCACCACGTATCGACTATCGGACAACGGCTGCGCCCGATGACTTCTCTGTACCACACCCACGCTTCAGGATTGATAGGCTCGCCGACTGTTCCGAGCAATCGGAGGCTTTTCATCTCGTAGCGGCGCGGCCATCTCTCGCCCCATTTCATAAAAGCGCGAATCGCCGTCGGCGCGGTGTAAAAAATATTTACTTTGTGACGTTCGATCATCTGCCAGAAGCGATCAGGTTCAGGGTGATTCGGCGCGCCTTCGTACATCACCGTTGTCGCGCCGTTTTGCAGCGGCCCGTAGACGATGTAGCTGTGACCTGTCACCCAGCCGATGTCAGCCGTACACCAGTAAATGTCTTCGTCCTTGAGATCGAATACCCAACGGGTCGTTATAAATGTGGCGACCGAATAACCGCCCGTCGTGTGCAGAACGCCTTTGGGTTTTCCCGTGCTGCCTGAAGTGTAAAGGATGAAGAGCGGATGTTCTGCGTCCAGAGGTTCGGCTTCGCATTGATCCGAGGCGTCTGCCGTGATGTCGTGCCACCAGTGATCGCGCCCCCACTGCATATTGATTTCGCTGCCTGTGCGTTTGTAGACCACGACGCTTTTGACCGAAGGACACGAAGCGAGAGCTTCATCGACGGCGGGCTTGAGTCTTATCTCCGCGCCGCGACGATATGAGCCGTCCTGAGTGATGACGGCAGTGGCTTCGGCGTCTGTGATGCGGTCAACTAGAGCGTTTGCGGAAAAGCCGCCGAAGACAACGGAGTGAGTCGCGCCTATGCGCGCGCAGGCCAGCATCGCTATGGCAAGCTCAGGACACATGCCCATGTAGATGGCCACGCGGTCGCCTTTTTGAATGCCGAGAGCTTTCAAAGCGTTTGCGAAGCGGCAGACTTCGGTGAGCAGTTGTTGATAGGTGATGGTGCGAATTTCTCCCGGCTCGCCTTCCCAGATCAAAGCGGCTTTGTTTCGCCGCCACGACTTGCAGTGGCGATCAAGGCAGTTGTATGACAGGTTGATCTGACCGCCGACGAACCATTTGGCCCACGGGGCATCCCATTGCAAAACTTTTTCCCACTTGCGGAACCAGTGAAGATTTTCAGCTACGTCGCCCCAGAATTTTTCCGGGTCGCTTTCGGCCTCTCGATAAATGCGCTCGTACTCTTCAAGGCTTTTTATGTGTGCCGACTCGCGAAATTCAGCCGACGGGTCGAATACTCTGCTTTCTTTCAGAATGGAATCAATGTTCACTTGCGACATTCCGGCTGCCTCCGAGATGAATGTGTTGAAGGAAGTGAAAAGCTATCACAAAGCGTGAGGCGTCTCAACGTGGGTGTTTGTGATTCAAATAGGAGTCTGAGATGTAGAACCGTCAGCCAGCCTGTTCACACGCGGAAAGTAGAAGAATCGGGGAACCAGCAGGCTGGCCGACTGCTGTACCTGTTCCGAGGGGTCTGCCCTTTCGTCAGAGACGACGCCCTGACAGAATGAAGAACAGGCGACGACTCCAGACGCCAGACGCCAGACTTTTCTCTGAGGAATCGTTATGATGTGGCTATGAATTCCAGGAGCGCGGATAAAACATCATCGGAAGAACTCGTTCGCACGCGCAGCGAGGACGGGTTTCGTTTGGATGGAGCGATGATCGAACCTCGCGGGGTCGAGATCAAGCCGAGCGCCGTTGTCTGGGTGCATGGACTCTATTCGGCTTTTTATCACTCGCCGGGAATCGAAATTGGTCGCGCGCTTGCTGCCTGCGGATATGCCTCGGTGATAGGCAACACTCGCGGTCATGATTTCGGCGCGGCAATAGTCGGTCGTGACGGGCGGCCTGTGTGCGCGGGCGGCGGATGGGAACGATACGGAGAATCGCCTCGCGACATCACAGGCTGGATCGACTTTGCTGTGGGAGCGGGATTCGAGCAGGTGGTTCTTGTCGGTCACAGCCTCGGAGCGCGCAAAGCAGCTTACTATCAATCAGAGCGACAGGACTCGCGAGTGCGGGGGCTTGTCGTGGCTTCGCCCGGAATGGCGTTTCTCGACGAGCCTGACGAGGAATTCGATCAGGTGCTTGAGCGAGCCAACCGGATGGTCTCGGAGGGCAAGGGAAGGGAGCTTGTCGGCTGGCCTCCTTATGGATGCAGTATCAGCGCGGCGACTCTGGTCGAGGGCGAAGGGGAATTTCAAAATATTTTCTTCTCTCGCGACAACTCGCCGCCTGCCGTCTCCCGCGTGCGATGTCCGATGCTCGCGCTCTACGGATCGGAGGAAAAAACCGCAGAGCAAATCCGAATCGCTTTCGACACGATCCGTAAAAACGCCGTCGCATCTGCTCGCTTCGACACTCTAGTTATCGAAGGCGCGGATCACATTTACTCCGACCGCGAAGTAGAAGTGGCGCGGCACATCGCTCGATGGAGCGACGGGCTTTGACCGGTCATGCTCCCACAGTGCGAACAGCATCGAAGTTGCGGACGCCGAGCGAAGAGGCGGCTTCTGCAAGCTCTGCTCTGAGGATTTTGCGACCACGGCTCAGACGCGACATCACCGTGCCGATTGGGATGCTCAAAGTCTCCGCGATTTCCTTATAAGAAAACTCCTCGACATCGGCCAGCAATATCACCTCGCGATACTGAAGAGGCACACGACCGAGAGCGGCAAGAACATCTTCGTCGCTGATGTGCTGAGGGACAGGAGGTTGATAAGCAATAGTATTTTCAAGCTGGCCTTCTTCCACGTCGACGAGTTTCGAGTTGAAGCCGAACCATTTACGTCGATGATGATGAATGACGTGAAATAAAATCTTGAACAGCCACGCCCGGCAGTTAGTTCCAAGTTCGAAGCGATGAAAAGATTTCCATGCCTGAAGGTAAGTCTCCTGAATCAGGTCTTCAGCCTCGCTGCGGTTTCCTGTGACGCGAAGCGCGGTTCGAAAGAGATCGTCAATATGCGGCATGGCGGCGGCCTCGAATGTTTTTTCCTTGCTCAATTCGCTCATTGCAATAATCCTCTCTCTTATATTCGAGCATTTCTGAAAGTCGGTTTCGCTTGTTAGTCGCGGGAAGCGACGAATCCTTACAAAAAAAATCACTCGCGGTTGAGCGATTTGCGGATTCGCTCGCGGGCTTCCGGAGATAAAGAAGGCAGGGACTCATCCTTTTCAACGTGTTGAACGCGAGCGCGGAGGGATTCTCTGAGCGCGAGCAACTGGCGCTGATAGCGGGTACACCACACACAGATAAGAAAATGCAGCCTGAGACGCGCCCGCTCGGCAAGCGACAGCCTGCGCTCCATAGACTCGGACACCATTTCTGTGATCGAGTTGCACGAAGGCAGCTTTCCGGCGAGCCACATTATCCATCTCAGCTTGATGTTCTCAAATGACATCGGCGCTCTAATTCCCTCGGTCTTTTTTTCCGAACCATTTCATCTCCAGACAATGCCGCATGTGCGCGCGCGCGCGATGAAGCATCACCCAGAGATTAGTCGTCGTCACATCGAGAACCTTACAGATTTCTTCGCTCGTCATCTCTTCCATCTCGCGCAGGGCGAACGCGCTTGCCGTTCGCTGCGGAAGTCCCGACAAACATCGCTCAAGAATCTTCTGAAATTCCTTATGCTCGAAATCCCTTGTCGGGTCGGCTCCCCAATCGATTGGGCCTAGATCGTGATGCCAGTAGCCGGACTGATCGAAGAGTTGAGCGACATGATCGGACACAGGCTCAGGGTTTTCAAGCGGACGCTCACGGCTGGCGCGGCGGAAGTGATCGATTATTTTGTGTTTGAGAATTCCGACGAGCCATGTTCTTTCAGAGGACTGACCCGCAAATTTGCGGTGAGACTGAAGCGCGGCCAGCAGAGTTTCCTGAACCATTTCTTCGGCAAGCGAATGGTCTCGGAGCCGAACGAGCGCGTATTTGAAAAGAACGTCGCCATGTTGGTCCAGCCAGATATCAGGTTCAAGAGATTGTCTGCTTGTCATTGGCAGCATTATATCAACGCAGTAACAAGTGACAAGCGATGGGTGGTGAGGATGAGCAGGCCGCCTCCTGACCCCTATCAACGCTCCACACTCGCCCCTGCTCCTTCGAAGAAAACTTCCTGGCATTCTCCGGTCATGCTGTCATCGGATCAGCGGCCTGTCTACTCTCCAGCGATTTGACAAGAGCCGTCGCTGATACACTTTGTCCTTGATAATGGAAGACCAATGCTGTTTGGACGAGATGGCATACGCCTTCTGCTGAGAGCGCATGAAAATCGAAAGGTGAAGCGATGGGAATGTTACAAAAGCATCAAAACTTTTTTTGAGCGCGGATTTTCAGGAGATGAACGGCTGAAGCGATTTGAAATCAACCTGTTATGGTCAGCCTCGAAAAGAGCGGGAGCGCGAGAGAATCATTTGCGGGATGCACACTGTAATTTATGGTTGACATTTGACTTGATTTGTAATATACCTTCTGAGCTTTTCAAGGCTTCATCTTGATCTGATGAATAGCAGAGGCGGCATCAAAGGTGTCAAGGCTGTGGGGAAGATAACTGGATTCCTTTGATGAATCGCTCGGTATTAGCCTGCTTTTCATCTGTAACTCTTGCCATCGTTTTTGCCATTAACACGTCGCCACCTGGCACTTCAGTATGGGTGCGGCCGGACCTTAACCCTATAACCATCAGTGGAACAATACAGCGACTCTTCAATCTTGATACTGAGAGGATAACTCTGTAGCAGCATGGAGGGTGTCAGCAGAATGGGGATGATAGCTGAAGGCTCTTGATGAGTCGTTTGGTTATTGTTCTGCTTTTCATCCGTAATTATTGCCAGTATTTTTGCAATTAAATATGTCGCCACCTGGCGTTTCAATACAGGTGCGGCCAGACCTTAACCCTATAACCACCAGTGGAACGATGCAGAAACTTTTCAATCTCGATACTGAGAGGAGGACTCTATATGTCGAAACCTCAAGGGAGGAAAAAGAAGGAAATTCGGAAAAAGGAGGGCGAGGTCAGCAGAAGATCAGTGCTGAAGATGGGAGCGGCAGCAGGGGCTGCGACCGTTTTAAGCCCGATCATTTTGACTTCAAAGAAGTCAAGCGTCTTCGGTCAGACCGGAGTGGCAGAACCTGTATTGTGCGCGCCGACCCCGGTGCCACAGAGTCCGCCGCATACGCCGTTTGTTGACGACCTTCCGGTTCCGTTTCCAGCAGTACCGCAATTTCTCAGTCCTGCGCCTACGAAGAACGCCAACATAGCCGGAGGCGAGGCTGCGCGCGATCCTCATCAACGTTGGGAGGAATTCAATCCTTCTGTTACCTATCAACTGGAGGCGAGGGCTGGAACCCATCAATTCCACCGTGACTACCTGCCGACCTACATCTGGGGTTTCAATGGCAAATACCCAGGCCCGACGATTCTTAATGCCTACGGCGTGCCGTCGCTCGTGCGATTCAAGAACAGCTTGCCGCTCACTACATCCAGCTTCGGCACCAACAAGACGACTATCCATCTGCACAACGGGCATACGGCGTCCGAGAGCGACGGTTTCGCGGGCGACTTCTTCGACACGGGATTGTTCAAGGACAATCATTATGCCAATGCCTACGCTGGCATTGATGACTTCGGGGGATTCCCCAAGGGCGACCCGCGCGAAGCGCAGCACACCATGTGGTATCACGATCACCTGATGGCCGAGACGGCCAACAACAACTATCTGGGCATGAACGGAGCGTACTTCCTGTATGACCAGACGAGTCCACCCTGGGAGTTCAACACGCCGGGATCTGTTCGGCTGCCCGCTTTCTACGGACTGACCGACTTCCCGTTGATACTCGCCCAGAAAAGATTCTGCGCTACCGATACTGCCAACGGACGCACCGAGGCGTTCCAGGTAATAGGCGCAGCAGCTCCATCGACGGACAAGTTTACGGTCAATGGCAAGATTCAGCCCAAGCTGTCCGTCAGGCGGCGCAAATACCGCTTCCGCATCATCAACACCGGGGTGGTATTGCCCTTCACCTTGAGCCTACACGGCCCTGACGGCGCGCAAAAGCCGATGACGGTCGTCTCCTCAGACGGAAATTTACTGCATGAGCCGGCTGACTGTAGCGCCACCAGCGGGTTCCCACTCCTTGAAGTACACGTTGCGTCGCGTATGGACGTGGTCATTGACTTCAGCCAGTTCTCGGTTGGGCAGTCGGTTTACCTGAAAGAGAACACGCAGACCCCGCAGTTCGTCAGCACCCCGACGCCGCCTGACCCGGCGCCAGGAGTACCCATCGGAACAGTCGTGATGCGGTTCGACGTTGTCGGGAACGCCATCATTCCCGATACGCCGCCGATTCCGGACACGCTGGTTGAATTGCCGCCGATCCCGGCTGCAAGCAACCCTCCTTTTGAGTGGGGTTTCCGGTTCATTCCCGGTCGACCGAATGCGTTTAGAGTCTCTCACTCGGCTATACCTGAGAATAATCAAAATCATGTCGACACTGATCTGCCGTTCGACCCATTCAGGGCCGACCATGCGGTGCTGAAAGGTTCGACGGAGGAATGGATAATCAGGAACGATACGCTTGCGGGCAACTGGCTCCATCCCGTTCACATTCACCTCGAAGAGGGTCGGGTAATCGAGCGAGCCGTGTGTACAGTTCCCAGTGCGACAGGATGCTTACCCGCAAACAGGACTGTACAAGCGATGCCTCCGTGGGAGGATGGCAACAACGCGCGAAGGGATGTTTATCCGGTGGCAGGGCAGCAATCGCTGAAAATCAGGCTGGCGTTCAGAGATTTCGTGGGTCGATACCTTATCCACTGCCACAACATGAACCATGAAGATGCCTTCATGATGGTGCGGTGGGATGTGGTCGAGACCGCGGCTGAATTACGCAGGCGCAGAGAGGAAATCAATGCCGACCGCATAGCCAGGGGTGAAGCGCCGCTCTATAGAAAGGAGGATCTGGGCTAATGAAAAGGAGAAATTTTTTCACAAGCCTCGGAAGCGACAAGCCTTCAGGCGCGCTTCGTGCGCCAGTGCAGGGCGTGCCGCATGTGGCGTCGCCTGGGCCTGCGATCTTCACCAACGCCCTGCTTCGCACCCATGAAAACAAGGAGGTTCGCTTCTACGATGACCTGATCCGCGGCAAGCAGGTGTTGATTAACCTGATGTACGCTACCTGCGAGGGGACTTGTCCAATAGTCACCTCCAATCTGGTCAAAGTTTACGAAACTCTGAAAAATCGAATGGGTAAGGACCTGTTCATGTACTCGATGACCGTAAAACCGGAAGACGACGACCCGACGGCGCTCAAAGACTATGCTGAAATGCATGGCGCTCTGCTGCCGGGCTGGACCTTTCTGACAGGTGATCCGTATGATCTGGAAACCATCCGTTACAGGCTGTTCAGGATGGATCATATCCTGATCGATACGGACATCTATTCGCACACGTCGTTCCTGCTTATCATCAACGATGCAACCAACCGTTGGCTTCACGTCGATCCTCAGGCGAGTCTGTCTACGGTGCTGAAGAAAATCTCCTGGGCCGACCCTCCCAAGACGCGCGAGCAGATTATGGAGGAGAACCGGAAGCTCCAGGAGCAGATAGACAAGGAACGCAAGAAGTACGGCTATCGAATGAACGCTTGACGAAGGACTTTGAGGGCTGAAGGGTCGCGACAACCTCTCAGCCCTCAACTGCCCTTTCGGTATGGAACTAAGAACAGGAGTTGCCGGAAGGCGGCTTCTATTCTTAGCCCTTTGATTCAAGGAGAGTGCCATGAAACGACTTGCCATTATCTCTTCGCTGATACTTGTTTGCCTGACGGCAACCCCAGCGGCGATGGGCCAGAAGGGTTGCGAACTCAACATACTTGGGACATGGAAAGCTGAGAAGTCTGATCAGGCGATCCTTTATCGCTTCACGCCGGACGCCAAAGTGACAGTGCTATCTGGATCGGGCCAGACAGAGTTGCGAGAAATCGCCAGCGCCGTTTATACGCTGGATAATCCCAAAGCGCCTAAGGTCATACTTGTCAAATCGGACAAGGAAGGCGGCCTCCTCATGCAGGGTACAACCTCTATGGAGATTGCCGCGCACGATGACACATCTGTGACTTTGATAAAACCCGGCTCCGCGCCGATGCGCCTGGTCAGAGTAGACCCTCACAGATATTTCATCGTCCTCGCCGGACGCATGGGAACCTTCTATGACGATAGCGGGCCGACCTTCCCTATGATGATCAAAACCGATGGGCAGCAGACTCAAATAGACGCTGTGGGCATTTATGCCGATGGCGGCAAATGGGCTTTTGGCACGATCCCGGCGGAAACTTATAACCAGTTTATGAAAGAACCGGGCAAAGGTTCGGACGTGATGCTGCGACTCGAAATCACGGCGGCTCAGTATGAGAGAGGCTTGAAGATAGTGAAGACCTGGGAAAGACGCGCGCGCAATAACGAATTGTTATACCCCGACCTTTGGATGGATAACATTCTGGTGGCGAAGCAGGTGACAGAGAGCCTCAATCAGTGCGGGGAAAAGTTCAAGTTGTACAAGCTGGACTGGAGCATGGAGGATCACATCTCCTCGTCTTCGCCGCGAGATGATAACCCGTTCACGCGCATTCCTTACCTGTATTTCAAGGAATTGAAGCGACTCAATCAGTCGCTTCACGTCCCCGACGAGAAGTTTTACGGACTCGGACGGATGCAAAAACAGGCAGGGCAGTGAAACTCGATTCATTGCTCGCTCTGCATTGCCAGACGAGAAAGGAGAGCTTGAGAGATGAAACGAACAGTCCTGCTCCATTCGCTCGTGTTCATTTGTCTGGCCGTCGAGTGCGCAGCTTTCGGACAGGATGCTAAAACGAAAGGCAAGCAGGTTTGCCCCTTCAGCATCGTCGGATTGTGGAGAATGGAGGGGACGACTGAAATGACCCGCATGTTTTTTGATTTTTCTTCGGAAGGTCATGTCACGCTGCTGGGACATTCCGCAAATGCACTGCCACAGGATTTCGAGATGCTGGGATCAGTAAATTACAAGCTGGACAAGCGTACTGCGCCCAAACACATCGAGTTCATAACTACGCGCGGCAATGACGCTTTCCTGCCGGGGATTACCCCACTCGATATAATCGAGTACAGCGACTCAAGCTTCACCACGCGAGACCCCGCATCCGGGCAGCAGACGCGATGGGTCAGAGAGCAGATGCGTCGGTATTTTCTCACCCTCGCTGCCCGCAGCGGCCCGGACAGCGGGCCTGCGCTGGCTATGTGGACGGTGATGGACGGGCGCAATACTAAAGTCGACGCGCTCGGCATTCAAATGATCAAAGATGAGGGAAAAACCGCGCCCGTATTCGGACCAGTCCCAGCCGAGATTTACAGTCAGATCAGAGAAGAGAGCGAAAAGGAAAAGAAAAATAACAAGGATGAGACCGCCATCCTCCGCTTTGAATTGACTCAGGCCGAGTTTGAAAAGAC
The DNA here is from genome assembly GCA_002483445.1 of Blastocatellia bacterium UBA7656. GTDB lineage: Bacteria > Acidobacteriota > Blastocatellia > UBA7656 > UBA7656 > UBA7656. Next base: position 776 of record DLHY01000016.1, on the reverse strand, counting down.
CCAGAAGACATATCAGATATGGGATAAGTACGTCAGGGATCGCGCGCTTCCGAATCGGGACGCTTATCTTAATACGATGGAGTTCCTGACGAAAGTGGTCGAAGGTCTCAATCAGTGCGGTGAAAAAACTCGTCTCTACAAACCGACCCTGAGCGAGCAGGGTGAAATCGCTTCCAGATATGAGACCCCCCGGCGCATGTTGGAGTATATAAGGATGCTGAGGAAGAAGAACGAGGAACTGCATATCAGTGATGTGGAATTTCCCTGGCAATGGCGACCGATGATACAAGCGCCGGGGCAATGAATAAGGTTTCATCATCTATTCTCCTGAGACGCGGCTTCGCGCAGCAGGTTGGAATAGAGACGTCGCCATATTTCTGTTGTCGCAGCAATTTTCCTGAAGACCGCCCGCTGCACAGGCGGTTTTCAGGGCTGACCGGATTACTCGCATGATTTCGTCAGTGCTGACTAGATCATCAGCACTGTAGGAATATAACTTCTAACCTTGAAGGAGGACTCGATATGGCTACAACTGCAACCAGCATAACCGCAAGCGGCAAAACAGGCGGGGTATGTTCAACGAGCGGCCCGTACCAATCTACAAGGAATACCTCTGTCATTGTGTACTTCAAGAAAGGGGATAAGTTCTCTGTTGACCCCGTTGACGGACGCTCTACGACCTGGTCGATGGTAAGTCAATGAAATACTTTTCGTGAGGGGGTAGATATGTCGCGGTCTACCCCCTGCGTTTCTCCAATGTCGGGCTTTCCTTATCA
>DLHY01000166.1 GCA_002483445.1 Blastocatellia bacterium UBA7656 | reverse complement strand
ATGTTGTGAGCCCTGACAGCTACCTACTTAGTATCGGGCAGTGGCTTCTATCACCTGAAAGGAGTTCGTATTCAGATGAGCAATGATGATCCGACCAAAAAAATTCCTGATGAGGACAAACCGCTGGACACGAAACCGACTCTTGAAACCATTCTTGAGCGCATCAATCAGGTCGATGAAAAAGGGGATAAGCGATTCGAGCATACAGAAAAAAGATCCGATCAGATGGAACTTCGGCTCAACCGAATGGACAGCCGAATGGATCGGATGGAGAGCATACTTCTGGAAATCAGAGCCGACGTCAGAGACATGCGCGATCTGATCAAAGAACTTTCCTTGCAGGTGAAGTGATAGTCACCCTCCTGATTTCCAACAAACCCAGTCTCTTCGTCATCGAAGTGCGTCTACAAATTATACCGTCCCGCTGCAATCGCCGCGTTGGCTATCCTTCGGCGCGCGGCTATAGCTGGCGTCAGCGGGCGCGTGACTTACTACTCGGATCACAGATGATAATCGAATCGCGCGCCCCGCTGCACGCGCGAGTTATGTGCGGGTGCTTACGACATTCATTGGCTTCCCGTTTTGATCTCACCTGTCTGGCTAGGCTCTGAAGATACCTTGGAACTAGGATTTGCAACAGCGTTCTTGGTCGGCTTGCTTGTTGGCGGACAAATCAGGAGAATCACCATTCCAATGAGGGCCAGGAAAGCCAAAATATCGATGGCTCCGCTGTGACTTCGCGCCCAGCGCCACAACCAGCGAACGATGCGTCGAACTACTGTACAACATGCAGTCTTCTCGGTATTCAGGGGCAGGCGCATACTACTGTACAGACCTACTTGTTTCTTATCCTGGTAAGCTATCCCAAGCTGCTCCTCGATATTGAACCCAACTTCAATGCATTTTCGATAGAGATCTCTAGTCCTTCTGTCCAGTCCCCAGAAGATAAAGGTCATGACAATTCCAGCAATACAAATGGCTCTGCTGAAATATGTCGAGCTTTCGTTGTATGCCCAGCTATAGGCAATCGCCAAAGCAGCGAGCATCGTCGCGTATCCCGCCAGAAGTCGCTCCCTCCAAGTAAGGAAGTATTTATGCATATCGACGCAGTGTGCGTACATCATTTTTCTTGCTTCGAAGATTGGGTCTTCTGTGGCCATTCTACCCTCCAACAATCGCCGGCACATAACCCGGAATTGAGCCGCGGCGCGGGAGTGAAGACTCTGAAGTAACAACAGCGCGTCATAACAAACGCACCCGCACGGTTAGTTCCAATGTCAGGGTAGGCTCTAAGTTTGCGACGTAATTCTTCCTCGCCATAGATTCGTTTCAAGTAACGTCGAGTTTCTTACTCTCGCTGTCGCTTTGTCTCTAGCTCGGCGTTATCGGCTTCCAGTCGTGACTAGAATCAGTTCGCCGAGCCTTAGTGGCCGTGAGGAGTTCCTTAAAAGCAGCCTGACATTTTGGCGGAGGCTCTTGTTCAACCGCGCGCTTCAGGAGATTCACGAGCCGGTCGACAATACCAGGTATCTCAGTATTCCAATTCGGGCGCGGCTTAGTCGCCCTCCCTGGATAGCTCGGATGGCGGTATTCTGTGATGTGTGCAAGATGCACGTTCATGCCAGGAAGAATCTTCTTCCTTAGATACTCCAAATCTTTGTCTTTTCCAAGGTCGATGTCGAAGTGATGCTTTGCGCCTATGTCGGTGTTTTGTTTCCCGCCGCTATAAAACTCAATTAGCGCGCGACCATATATAAGAATCGCGGCGTCGAGCGCAACATCAATATTCGGAAGCTGGGTGTCAATCTTCTGACGATCTTCGCAAGACATTTTATTTAGGGAATCAAGGGAGCAGGCGGAAGCGGCCAGCCAACGATAGGCATCCGCAACGTGTGGAAACGCTTCCTCGGCAGAAAGTGGTGTCATCTTTACGCCTTCTTTTTTCTTCCGTTTCGCCATAGTCAGCACGCTTAACAAACAACTACGCTCTGAGAATTTCTACGACGAGCCAAAGCGAATCCTTGTTTCCGTCACTACTACGAATTGATCAGTCAATCGATCAGTGTGGTTTTCAAGCAATCGGCGAAGAGTAGCTATCTTGTTTGCCGCCCGTTCATTCTGAAGGCGCAGGAAGATAATTCCGTGATGAGGTAAGCCTTCTCGATAAACTTTCTCGCCGAAGTCCTTATCATTCGTGACTAGAATCCAGTCCTCATCAAACGCTTTCTGTATGATGGCCTCGTCGTCAATGCCGCGCGCCTCGTCATAGACCGAAAAAACTTCGTACCCCTGATCGCGCAGCCATCGCGCTACCGCTGGACCCGTGCATTCATCCACCAGAAACCGCACTTAAACGGTCTCCACCGCAAGCGGCATGAAGGTCATGTCTTCGAGAGATTTCGCTGCGAACAATATGCAAGCTTGAATGTCTTCGTGAGAAAGCGAGTCGTATTCCTGCATTATCTCTTCCGGCGTCGCGCCGTGCGCCAGAAGATTCAAAATGTACTCGACCGTCAAACGAGTGCCTTTGATGACAGGCTTACCTGTCATCACTTTCGAATCAATCGCTATTCGCTCAAGGAGTTGTTCGTCCGTCATAATTCGCTATCTCCTTCACCTTTGAAACGCGCCTACAAATTATACCTCCCCGCTTCAATCACGGCGTCGGCTATCCTTCGGTGCGCGGCTATCATCCTGATCGGCGCGCGATGGCTCATCTCATCGATCACGCTCTCAAGATCGTCTTCACCGTCGGCAAGTTCTGCTGCAACTGTTCGCGCAGCTTTCTCCACCCTCAACGCCGCTTCGCGCGCAAAGACGCGAGTGATATCTGTCTGCGCCGCACTCGCTTCTCCGCCACGAGTGGCCATTATCTTTTGCGTGCGAAGCAGCGCGCTCTCCATCGCGTACACGTCCATCGTCATTTCAGCGATCAACCCCAGCATCTCCTGCTCATCGCGCACCTGCTCTCCGTAAGCGCGAGAGATGCCGCCTATCGCCGCAAGCGTCATCCCTTTGGCCGCGGCAGTAAGCCTCAACTCGTCGGCAAACAATGCGTTCGTCAGATTCAACTTGAGCGTGTCCGATGATGGCAAATCTTCATGGAAAATCTGATCCGCCGCGTCGAGCAACGGAAGCTCGCCCGCGCGGGCGCGACGCAACAGTTGAGACGCGATCACTATGCGGTTGATTTCGTTCGTGCCTTCGTAGATGCGCGCAATCCGCGCATCGCGATAATTGCGCTCCGCCGGATAATCCTTCGAATAACCATAGCCGCCGAAAACCTGCACCTCTTCATCTACAACGTGAGCCAGAGCCTCGCTCTCCCACACCTTTATCATCGAGCATTCGATTGCGTACTGCTCCAACACCTGAAGCACCTCGCGCGGGTCGTCCTTATCGACGCGGTCGAGCGCGCTATCGATCATGCCCAGCGTGCGATACAAAACCGCTTCGCCCACGTAAGCGCGAATCATCATCTCGGCGAGCTTGTGTTTTATGAGTCCGAAATTCGCAATGGGCTGGCCGAACTGATGACGCTCTTTTGCGTACTGCACGGATTGACCTAAAGCGAGTTTTATCGTGCCTACGGATCGCGCGCCGAGTTTCAATCGTCCGATGTTCAAAACGTTGAAAGCTATCTTATGCCCGCGCCCTATCTCGCCTAAAACGTTTTCAACAGGCACGCGACAGTCTTCGAGCATCAATGCGGTGGTCGATGATCCATCGATGCCGAGTTTTTTTTCTTCGTGACCGCTCACGAGTCCCGGCCCGCGCTCGACTAAAAATGCCGTGAATCGTTCGCCGTCGACTTTGGCGAATACGGTGAAGAGATCAGCGAATCCGCCGTTGGTGATCCACATCTTCTGGCCGTTGAGGATGTAGTGACGGCCATCCGGGGAAAGCACGGCTTTCGTTTTCGCGGCCAGCGCGTCCGAGCCGGAATGAGGTTCGGTCAAAGCGTAAGCGCCGATCATCTCTCCTGTGGCGAGATGAGGCAGATACTTTTTCTTCTGCTCTTCGGTGCCGAAAAAGACTATCGGCAGAGTGCCGATGTTGACGTGCGCGCTCTGAGTTCCGGCGAATGAAGATTGAAGGGCGAACTGCTCGCCCACTACCGCAGAGCTTATTTTGCTCAATCCCAATCCGCCGTATTTTTCCGGAATATCGATGCTGAGTAATCCAAGCTCGCCCGCCTTCGTCATCAACTCGCGATGGGTCGCATAGTTTTTCGCATGAATTTCTTCTTCGCGCGTGAGGACTTCCTTGCGCAGGAATTCTTCAGCCGTGCGCGCAAACATGCGTTGTTCTTCGTTGATCTCTTCGGCGGTGAAAATTTCTTCGGGCGCGAGGTCTTCGATAAGAAAGCCGCCGCCTTTGATCGGTTTCGCGTGCGCAGATTCGCTTGCCATAAATTACTCCGTCTCGGATGGAAAATTTGTTTTGAATTTCACTCAAGTCCGGCGAACAATTCATCGACTGAAACCCGCCAGCCCGCAAGCACTCTCGATTCGGCCTGCTCGTTTGCGAGGTAGCGGATGATCTCCCATCGGGGCAACTGGCCTTCGGTCGCGGAATCGATGCGATGTCGGACTTCTATGGTTCGAGTGTCGGGGTCTACGAGCCATAGCTCTTTCACGCCGAGCGCGAGATAAGTATCGGCTTTGGTCGTGCGATCATACGTGGCCGTGCCTTTCAAGAGGTATTCGAAAACGATATCAGATGAGGTGCGCCGCTCGCCCATCCGCGCTCTCAGTTCATGAGAGACGTACATCATATCCGGTTCAAGGTAAGAGTCGTTTATGTATATCGCCTCGCGGGGATGATAAACGCTCCCGGGTCGACCGTGACTGATGAGGAAAGACACCAGAGACTCAGTCAGGCGTGAGCCGATATCTCCGTGCGGCGGGTCGGGTGGTGGAACCATATATACAACTCCATCGATCAATTCGTAGTGCGAGCGATCACGAGGGTCTGGCAGTTGATAAAATTCTTCGAGCGTGTAGTGGCGCAGCAATGGAGAATAGGCGATAGCGCTGGTTTCGATCATATCGATGACCGGCATAATTTTTTCCTCCGCTTGTGATGAGGATGGTAGCACAGATGCGCGACGGGTGAAACGTTGGGCGATTACGAAACGGCGTTGAAATCTTTTCCCTCGAATCGCCCCATCACCAGGCGCAACTGGTCAGGCACGCGCAAAGCCTTGAGCGTTTCAGGATCGACGCAGACGTAGACGGCATTGGCTGACGAGACGAGCCGGTCTTCATCCTGCGGGTAGATTTCGAAATCCATCACGAAGCTGGTATTTCCTATCTTCGAGACGCGGCCATAGATTTCGAGAAGATCATCGAAGGTGGCCGTCGATTTGAAATCCATCGTTATGCGCGCAAGCACGGTGTCCGCGCCCATCTGGAGCAAGTCCTGAAATTTCATGCCGATGGCTCGAAAGTATTCGGCCTGCGCAACATCGCAGTAGAGCATGTAGTTGGCGTTGAAGACGATGCCCTGTTTATCGGTTTCTGCAAAGCGGACGCGAAGTGTGTGATGAAATCTGAAATCGTTTTTCACAGCGCAGAATGATGCCTGAAATGCAGCGGCTAATCAATCCGTCAGCCGACAGGTCTGGCGGACATCGAGATCGCGAGTGATGTAATGGCCTGCCGTCGGCGACAGAAAAGATCGACGTTTCCGGCTCGTGATCTGGCCGATTATGGCCAGCGAAAGACGGTCGATTTCGAGCGCGAAGGATTCAAACCTCGAAGCGAAATATTTGTGCGACCAGATAAGAGGCGCGGCGATGAGCAGGCTGAAGACGGTCGGCCACAATGCTTCGATCAGGACGCTTACCAGAGGCCATATACCAGTTCCCTCGGCAGACCTCATTCCCTGAAGCACGTCGATGAGAAGCGCGAAGAAAATGAACAGACCTGCGAGCGGAATCATCCGCCCGACTATCGACAGTGCGCACAACCCACGCTTCAAATCTTCAGTCACATCGACGATCTTGCGCTGTCGAGCGTGCATAGCGGGTTTGATTTCTCCCGCTTCGTTTTGAAAGCTGGCTGCGATGACCGATGCAAGCGGGCTTTCCGGGTAGCAGGCCGCGAGAGTGATCACGGCTTCGGGATGATTGCCGCAAATCGCATCGTCGAGCTTTTCCTTGAACTCGCGCGATTGCCTGCCCGCCACCCAGTATTTGAGGGTGCGCTCGATGATAACTGCCAGCGCATACAGCGACAGCACAAACAAGATCAGGTCGCCAAGTGTTGATACCCAGTTATACCTGTGCGTCACTCCCCACGTACTGAAATCTTCCATCAGTAGCGGGCAGCAATTGCTGTTGTTAGAGACGCATTCATTGCAAAGGCACTCGACGACGATTTCAGGCACGGAGTTGATATAGATGGTAAACGCGGTGATCGAGATGAAAGCGCAAGGGGTCAGAATCAATGTGAGAAAGTATCTGTGTTCGCGTCGCATACTCTCCTCCTCAAGGCACAAGTGCGGCGCTTCTTTTTTGATCGCTTTGTTGCGGGATTCGGTCGGCGCTAAACATTTAGACTCCGCGCCGCGCCGCGTTGTTCCTGCATTTTGGCGCGCGCTTCTGTTGTGCTATGCTGACCGACACTTCGATACGCTTTGAGTTCAGGCGTCTGCTGACTCCAGACTCCTGACTCCGAACTCCAGACTCTTAACCGGGAGGTGTGAAGGTGATAGTTCCGCTCAATGAATACGATTTTCTCAAACGCGCCCTCGTCGCTCACTCGACCAAAGAAGCCATAGTCTGCGGCAACACACGGCTGACCTACCGCCAGTTCGGAGAGAGAGTCAATCGCTGGGCCAATTTGATGAGGAGTCTCGGCATCAGGAAAGGTGATCGCGTTGCCGTGCTTTCGCAAAACTGTCATCGCATACTCGAAGCCTTCTTCGGCACGCCGCTTTTAGGCTCGATACTGATGCCGCTCAACTTTCGATTGGTTTCGGAAGACTTTCTCTACATCCTCAATCACGGCGGCGCGCGAGTGGTCATAGTCGAAGAAGGATTGACTCACCTGATCGATACGATTCGCGATCAACTCGAAACCGTCGAGCAGTTCATCATCGCCCGCGATGAATCGCAACCGGCGACCGAAGAATGGCTCGATTATGAATCGCTGATGGTCGGAGCATCCGGCGATGCGCCCGCGCCCGCTGAAATTGACGAGAATGAGCCGTCCGCCTTGCTTTACACATCCGGCACGACGGGACGCCCCAAGGGAGTGATGCTCACTCATCGCAATCTCTACATCAACGCGATGAATTCGATCTGTGAATTTCAAATACACGAGCGCGATGTCTACCTCCACACACTCGCGCAGTTTCACTGCAACGGCTGGGGCGTGCCTTACGCCGTCACAGGCATGGGAGCCGCTCACGTCATCATCAAGAAATTCGAGCCTGCCGCTTTTTTCGATCTCGTCACACGAGAGCGCGTAACATTTGCCGCGATGCCGCCGACTATGATCAACATGGCGTTGAATCACTCGCTCACGGAAGAGACCCGCGCCTCTCTTCCGCGCGATATGAAAGTGGCTACCGCAGGCTCGGCTCCTCCTATGGCTACTATTCAGGGCGCGGAAGAAAAACTGGGCTGGCGAGTCATTCAGATTTACGGTCTGACCGAAACATCGCCATTTCTAACAGTCTCGAAGATCAAGCCGCACATGGATGACTGGACGGCGGAGCAGAAATTCAGGGTTCAGGCGAAGACCGGCTATGCGATGATCGGAGTCGACCTCAGAGTAGTCGACGATGACGGGCGCGACATTGCAGCGGACAGCGGCGAAGTGGGCGAGGTGCTTGCGCGCTCGAACGTAGTGATGGCCGGTTACTGGCGTCAGGAGGACGCGACGAATGCGGTCATCCAGGATGGATGGTTTCACACGGGCGATATGGCCTTGATCGACAGCGAAGGCTACATCGAAGTCGTCGACCGCAAGAAAGATTTGATCATTTCGGGCGGCGAAAATATTTCGTCAATCGAAGTCGAGGGACTTTTGTACAAACACCCTTCGGTGCTGGAAGCGGCGGTTGTTGCTGCGCCCGACGAGCGATGGGGTGAGGTTCCTTTTGCGCTGGTAGTTTTGAAACAGGGCGCTGAGGCCAGTGAGCAGGAGTTGAGCGATTTCTGCCGCCAGCATCTGGCTCATTATAAATGTCCCAAGCGAATCGATTTCATCGACGCGCTGCCTCGCACGGCTACCGGCAAGATCCAAAAGAATGTGCTTCGCGAGCGCTACTGGAAAGGTCAGGCGAAGAGGGTCAACTAGAAGTTGGGCGGCTTCGTTAGGGAAGCGGAAGTAAATATCATCCCATTTATCTCAAGCCTGATTTGGGGCGCTGTGACAAGCGATACTGGTGGTGAATTCGGTCAGCCTGAAGTTGCGCTGCAAAATGTCCGACAATCTGCCAGATTGTCGTTGTTTCCCGCCGCCGTGGCTTTTCGCACTCCACGACAAGCTGGCAGCTTGTCGGACATTTCCCAAATTCGACATCGGATTTTATTTCGTTCCTCTTCCCTTATGTGCGAGAGTTGAATGAAACAACCGTCTGTTGAGAGTGTGATAGCGATGGGTCCCGATCTGCTCTCTCCGCCTGTCGCTGCTCGACAGACAACCGGCGACCCGGAGCCGTCATCTATAGCCGCGTTCTGCGCAATAGATCCGACGACCTTTCCTCGCTTCTCTTCATGTATTGACGATTGTGCGCATATCCGGCGTGGTATAAAATCCGGCCTGCGTCGGAGGAGGTTCTATGCCCGAAGACAACAAGGACAGACTCGATGAACTGACCGAACGAGTCGAGTTTCTTGAACGCGCCCTGCGCGAACAACTCACACGGTTTTACGCCCTCGAACGAAGACTCGGCCTCACTTATCAACCGCCTGTCGAGCCTGTGCGTGAACGCCAACCTCCCATCGAGCCTCCGCGCAGGGAAAGGGCTGTCGAGCCGCCGTTTAGCAACGAGCCGAGAATCACGACCGAAGCAAAACCTCCCGCTATCCCCGCTCCGATGATTCCCGCTCCCGTCCAGCCGCCGCGCCCCGCCGCTCCTATGTTTCAAACTCCTTTGACAACAGGGCGCGCTGCGCAGCCCGCGGCTTTGAAAAGCGAAGACGCGGGAGCGTGGCGCGATCTGGAATCGCGCATAGGCGGGCGCTGGCTTTTGTGGATAGGCATCATCGCCATCAGCTTAGGCGTCGCCTTTTTTCTGCGGCTCGCGTTCAACGAATGGATTGGCCAGACGGGGCGAGTAGCCATCGGCATCGCCATCGGGCTTGGCTTTCTCGCAGGAGCCGAGCGATTGCGCGCTCGCTATCCTGTCTATGCCTATGGGCTGTCAGGCGGCGGAATTTTGATTTTGTATCTTTCGGGCTTTGCCGCATTCTCGATGTACCATCTCGTAGCGCAACCGGTCGCTTTCGTTTACATGGTCGCGGTGACGGCAACGGCCTCTCTGCTTGCGGCCCGTTACAGCGCGTTGCCCATCGCGCTGCTCGGTTTGATCGGAGGATTCCTCACGCCGATTCTGCTTTCGACAGGCGTCGATAATCAGGTGGGATTGTTCGGCTACATCGCGCTTTTGAATCTCGGCGTTCTCACTCTCGCCTATTCGAAGCAGTGGCGGATTTTGAATTATCTCGCGTTCATCTGCACAGTGTTGATATCCATCGGATGGGGATTGGAGTTCTATACGCCCGAAAAACTCTGGACGACGATTTTCTTCCTCACTCTGTTTTTTGTGATATTCGCCCTGCTGGCGATTCTCTACAATGTCATCAACCGCCAGCAGACTCGATGGCTCGATCTCATCCTTGTCTTCATCAACGGGGCGCTCTATTTCGGAGTGAGCTACAGTCTTCTCGACGACAAATATCGCTCATATCTCGGATTGTTCGCCGTAATGGTCTCGGCGTTTTATCTCACGCTCGGTCACTTCACTTACCGTCGCGATCCGGGAGACCGCCTTCTGCTCTACACCTTTCTGGGCCTTGCGTTTTTGTTTCTGGTGCTGGCCGTCCCGATTCAGTTCGATCAGCACTGGGTAACGATGGGCTGGGCGATAGAAGGCGCGGTGATGACGTGGATCGGTTTGAAGGCGGATGATCGCACATCGCGCTATGCGGCGCTGGGACTTTTCGCCGTCGCGCTTTCGCACTGGCTGTGGATAGACGTCAGTGAATTCGCTTATCGAGCGGGCGAGACTTTTATGCCGCTCATCAATCGCCGCGCGCTCTCGTGCGCTGTGATGATCCTCGCGCTCGCCGTCGCCGCGCGGCTCTACAAAAAAGCCGAAGCTGAAATCAAAGACGAAGAGTGTTCCATGTTCCGCGAGTGTTCGATGTTTCGCGCAATCTACACGCTCGGAGCAAACGCGCTTGCAGTCGCGCTGCTCTCTCTGGATGCCAACAGTTATTTCGAGCAGAAGAAATCTGTCGGGCAGAACCTTGACGCGCTGGATAACGCGAAGCACCTGACATTTTCGGCGCTGTGGGCCGTCTACGGCGCGATGGCATTGATAGTCGGAATCACGCGCAGGATGAAGGTTCTCCGCTGGGCTTCGCTCGGTTTGATCGCCGCGGCGACGCTCAAGGTTCTGCTCATCGATTTGCAGTTCTACAAAGCCGCGTGGCACATCGCCATTTTCAATCAAACCTTCGCCGCGTTTGCGTTGCTCATTGCATCGCTCGCCGCCTGCGCTGTGTTTTATGCGCGCTCCGATATCGACCCGGAAGAAAAAAAATTCGTGTTTTCATCTCTGGTCGCAGCAGCCAACGCGCTTGCGGTGATAGCCCTGAGCGCAGAAGCCATAGGCCATTTCGAGCGCGCGAAGTCGCCTCTGATCGATTTCACCGACATCACAAAAATCGAAAATACCAAACAGCTTGCGCTCTCCGGGGTGTGGACGCTCTATGGCGCGGCGGCTCTCGCGCTCGGCATTTTTCGCCGCTCGCGGCCTCTGCGAATGGGCGCGCTCGGACTTCTTGCGATGGCAGCGGGCAAAGTTTTGATCATTGATCTTCGCTTTGCGAGCGAACTCTGGCACGCTCCGGTTTTCAATCAGACCTTCGCCGCGTTTGCGCTGGTTGTGGCGGCGCTTGCTTTGGGCGCGCGGCTCTACAGCAAAACGGACGGCATCGCGGAGCGCGAGCGGGTCATCGTCGTATCGACGCTCGTTTGCGCGGCGAATCTGCTCGCGGTGATATCGATGAGCGTCGAGGTCTTCTATTACTTCGAGCGAATGGCGGCGGCTCCGGGCTTGCAGACAGAATCAATTACGCGCGCCATCGAGCTTGAGAACGCGAAGCATTTTTATCTTTCCCTGCTGTGGTCGGTGTATGCGGCGGCTGCCCTCGTCGCAGGCATACTGCGCGAAGTGAAGGCGCTCAGAGCAGGCGCAATCGCTCTCATTGCGCTTGCCGCCGTCAAAATTCTGCTCATCGATCTGGGTTTTTCAACCGAGTCGTGGCACACTCCTGTTTTCAATCAGACATTCGGCGCGTTCGCGGCTCTCATCGCAGCGATGATTTGCTCCGTCTGGTTTTACTCGCGCGAAAAGCGAATTGACGAGTGGGAGCGAAAAGCCGTCATCAGCGCGATGACCGTCATCGGAAATATTCTTGCGATCATCGCGTTGAGCGCCGAAGCGAACGGCTATTTCGAAGCGAAGATGAGGGCGCTCATCGATTCACGCGGAGATTTCAGCGATCTTCAACTTGCGCGTCAGTTGTCGCTGTCGGTCGTATGGGCGATCTATGGCGGAGTGATGTTGACCGCAGGGATCGTGCGCCGCAATCGTTTATTGAGAGTGATGGCGCTCATGCTTATCGGCATCACTATCGCCAAAGTATTCGTTCTCGATCTCGCCGCGCTCGAAAGAATCTACCGGGTGATCGCCTTCATAGTGCTTGGAGTGATTCTTCTGGCAGGATCATTTCTTTACCAGCGCCTGCGTCGGCTCACGATGGACGAAGAGAAACTGGCTGAATCGGCAGCATCAACAAACACGGAGGGGCCTGCGCTATGAATTCTCTTCAAATCGAAACCGCGAGACTCATATTGCGCCCGTTTACGCTATCGGACACGGATGACCTGCATCGATTATGGAGCGATCCGCAGGTGAGAAAGTACCTCTGGGATGACGAAGTGATCTCGCGCGAAGTGGCCGAAGAAGTCGTTCGAAGCAGCCTCGCGAGTTTCGAGCGTCATGGCTTCGGCCTGTGGTCAATGCTCTTCAAAGGCGAAGACACCTTGATCGGCTTTTGCGGCTTTCGGCATTTCGATGATCCGCCCCAGGTCGAAATTCTCTACGGCGTCGCGCCCCGTCACTGGGGCGCGGGGCTTGCCACTGAAGCCGCTCGCGCGATGCTGCGATTCGGCTTCGAAGAAAACCAGCTTGATCGCATCTACGCCGGAGCAGACCCGCCCAACAGAGCCTCGTTTCGCGTGATGGAGAATTGCGGAATGAAGTTTGAAAAACGCATGACGATCAACGGCCTGGAAGCCATCTACTACGTCCTCTCGCGCGGGGATTTCCATGCGGACGACGCGCCCTACATCGTGCTGCGGGGTGCGCAAAATGAAAGCAGGTAGATTTTTCTTTAAAAAGTCTGGAGTCGAGAGTCTGGAGTCTGGAGTCGCTTGTTTGGAGTCGTTACCTGTTTTTCATTCTTTCCAAGCGTCGTCTCTCGGCCTGGAAGACTCCTCCGAAAATGTACAGCAGGCTGCCAGCCTGCTGGTTCCCCGATTAACTCAACCAGGAGATTATAAACGCTGTCGAGCAATGGCGGGAACGACTTTCAACTCAACTCTCCGACCAGACTCAATCCTTCGCTGCTATCGAAGAAAGGGAGAAATAAAACTCTTTCTGCCGGGGAGCGGAGAGATCAGCGCAGGCGTGAGCGCAAGCTTGAAGTTCGTCTTCAAACGCGCGTGATTCGCACAGACGATTCTCGCCATCACGCGCCGCGCCTCCCGGATCAGATCGATCGGTTTCACTGCCCTGACTGATTCTGCTCATCCAACCATTTTTTCAAGGGCGCGAAGTAATCGAGCATCGCGGTCGCGTCTATCCGGTCTTCGCCCGTGAGCGCCTTCAACGCTTCAGGCCACGGGCGACTCAAACCCATCTCCAACATCTTCCTGAGTTTCTCTCCCGCCTGTCTGTTTCCATAAATCGAGCCGCGATGCAGCGGCCCCTTGTAGCCCGCTTCTCTCAACAATGCGCGATGAAACTGGAACTGCAATATCGTCGCTAAGAAATAACGCGCATAAGGAACATTGGCCGCGACGTGATACTTCGCTCCGGCGTCGAAGTCCTGCTCGCTGCGCGCATCGGGCGGCGCGACGCCCTGATACTTCGCCCGCAACTCCCACCATGCCCTGTTGTAGCCTCCCGGTCCCACTTCGCCCGAAAAAACTTTCCATCGCCATTGATCCACGAGATAAGCGAAAGGCAGAAAGGCCGCTTTCTGAAGCGCGCGTTCGAGCAGCAATCCGATGTCCGCGCTCTCATCAGGCACGCGGTCTATCAATCCGATCTGCTTCAGGTATTCGGGCGTGACCGAAAGCGCGATGGTGTCGCCTATGGCTTCATGAAAACCATCGTTGGCGCTCTCCTGAAATAAAAAAGGCTGCCCCGCATAAGCCATCTGATAGTAGTTGTGTCCAAGCTCGTGATGGACGGTCGCGAAGTCTTCGGCGTTGATTCGTATGCACATTTTCAATCGCACGTCTTTCTGATAATCGATGTCCCAGGCCGAGGCGTGACAGACGACTTCGCGATCCTGCGGCTTGGTAAACAGCGACCGCTCCCAGAAAGTCGCGGGCAGCGGTTCGAATCCGAGCGAGACGAAAAACTTTTCGCCATAGCGAACCATTTCGCGCGCGTCGGTTTTTCTGCTGTTGAGAATTTCAGTCAGGTCATAGCCCGAATCGCTTTCGGCAGGACGGAGCAGCGAATAAATATTATTCCATTCCTGGCTCCACATATTGCCGAGCAGGTGCGCGGGGATCAATCCGTTTTCAGGCACAAGCCCGGAGCCGTATTTTTTCGCAAGCTGGCGGCGTGTGTAAACGTAGAGAGAATCATAAAGCGGTTTGACCTCAAGCCATAGCCTTTCCATTTCAGCGGCGAAGGCGTCAGGCTCCATATCGTATTTCGAGCGCCACATCGCGCCCACATCCTTGAAGCCCATCTCACGCGCGCCTTTGTTGGCGAGTTCCACGAAGCGCGTGTATCGCTCGCGGTAAGGCGGCGAGACTTTGCGCCATCCCAGCCACACCTTCTTCAATTCTTCCGGGTCGCGGCTCGTGGCCAGTATGTTCGACAACTCGCCGAGATCGAAACATTTTCCGCCCTCGCCATCGGGGCAGTATTTGCCTTTGCCGTAGTCGCCTTCCATCGAAGCGGCGATGCGCGTTATCTCTTCTCGCTGTGCCGCATCAGCGGGCGCGGGCAGAGTCAGCGCCAGCTTGATGAGTTTGAGCTTGCGCGCTGTCGATTCGGGCAATTGCAGCCGGTCGAATCGGCGAGACGCTTCGGCCATCTCCGTCACCGCTGCGATGAGGTCTTTGTTTGCATTGGCGGCTATGGTTTCGGTATCAAGGGTGATGAAGTTGCTCTTTATCCAGTCCGCGCGGCCCGACTTGATCGTGAGTTCCGACAGTTTCTTTTCAGCATCGGTCACGAATTTTTCGGCATCGGCGACCGTAGCCCCGGAGGATGACGGATTGTTCGTGCAGGACAAACTGAGAGCGGAAAAAGTTGATAGCAGAATCGTAAGACTTGCGAGAAAGCGATTCCTGCCGGGTGAGAATTTCATAAATGGGACTCCTGAGATTCGAATGCAAATCAGATTGACAATCGCGCCAAACCGACGCGCAGGAAGCCCTTTGAGAGTAGCTGTTAGTTAGCTCCAGAGGAGCGGGATGTTTATAGACCAGAGCCAGTATTAGAGAACAAGCTCCAGCGGAGCGAAATGGCGAACATATCGCTCCTGACGGAGCTTGGCTTTGTATCGCGTCTCGACTATAAACATTTCGCCCCTCTGGGGCTGGCTTTCAAGTGCGCCTTAACCCTCAAATGGTTTATACACGGCTCTAAGCAGACGCGCCTTCGCGTATCAAAGCGCGGCCAATGACCATGCGTTGAATCTGATTAGTGCCTTCGTAAATCTGCGTGATCTTCGCGTCGCGCATGTATTTTTCAATCGGATAATCGCGGCAGAAACCGTATCCGCCGAACAACTGCACCGCGTCGGTCGAAACCTTCATCGCCGTGTCGGTCGCAAACACTTTAGACATCGCCGAAATTTTCGACACGTCTTTCACTCCCGCATCGACCGCCCGCGCTGCCGCATAAACGAGTTGCCTTGAAGCTTCGACCTGCGTGGCCATGTCGGCCAGCATGAATTGAATCCCCTGAAACGAAGATATCGACTGGCCGAACTGCTGGCGATTCTTCGTGTATTCGAGCGCGAGATCCAACGCGCCCTGAGCAATGCCCAATCCCTGAGCGGCGACGAACGGGCGCGCGACATCGAGCGTCATCATCGCGTGCTTGAATCCTCGACCTTCGGCTCCGCCCAAAAGATCAGCCGCAGGTACGCGACAGTTTTTGAAATGAGTTTCGTTGACCGGCACGCAGCGAATGCCCATGAGGTCTTCGCGCTTGCCAAGCTCGAATCCTGCGGTCTCGCGCTCGACGATGAAAGCGGTCACGCCGCGAGTCCCGCGATCAGGATTGACAGTGGCAAAGACCGTGTAGAGGGAAGCGGCGGCTCCGTTGGTAGTCCACTTCTTGTCTCCATTGATTATGTACGTGTCGCCGTCTTTTTCGGCGCGAGTCTGAAGGCTGCCCGCGTCCGAGCCTGCGTTTTTTTCCGACAGACAAAAAGCGATGAGCTTGCGGCCTGACGCGATTTCGGGCAGGTATTTCTGTTTCTGCTCTTCGGTTCCGCCGAGTATGATGGGGAAAGAGCCTAGCGCGTTGACTACATAAGTGCAGCCTATGCCGCCGCAGACGCGAGACATTTCCTCGCACACTATGCACAGATTCAAAAGGCCCGCGCCCGCGCCGCCGTATTCTTTCGGCACCCACATGCCCATCAATCCCGATTCCTTGAGCGCGCCGATGACGCTCCAGGGATATTCGCCCGTGCGGTCGAGTTCAGCCGCTATGGGGCGGACGTATTTTTCGGCCACCTCGCGCGCCAGATCGCGATAGTAAATGTTTTCTTTGGTAAAAAGTTCGTCCACCGATCAATCCTCCTTGCGGTTGTTTGATTAGGGTATCAATATGTGCCAGTGGCGGATTGTATCGGCCCGCGAAATGAAAGGCAATCAAAAGAGATGTTAGAGGATAGATGTTAGATGTTAGCGGGATAGTCGTTCAGTTCGTCAATAACGACGCTCTGAACAGATGAGAATGAAAGCAGGTACAACGTTGCTCCTGCGCAGTCCCTCTTCACTAACATCTAATATCTAACATCTGACATCTTCTTCAGGAAGGAAACGCGACTGATGAAACTGCGAACACTGACGGCTCTCATACTGATGCTCATTCTTTCGCTCGCTGCCCTGGCGCAGAGAAGAGCGGATCAATCATTCGATATCATAATTCGCGGCGGCACTCTGTATGACGGAACGGGGCGTCCGGGAGTGCGCGCCGATTTAGGGATACGCGGAGACCGAATAGAATCGGTCGGCAATCTCTCGCCGGCCAAAGCTGCGACCATAATCGATGCTAAAGGCTTGGCCGTGGCTCCGGGATTTATAAATATGCTCTCGTGGTCTGTCGATTCGATCATCATCGATGGCCGCTCGCAGGGAGAGATTCGTCAGGGGGTGACGACTCAGATTTTCGGCGAAGGCGATTCGATGGGGCCGCTCACCGATGAGATGAAAAAGCGACGACTGGAAGGGCAGGGCGATTTGAAATACCCGATAGAGTGGACGACGCTTGCCGAGTATCTTCAACATCTCGAAAAGCTTGGCGTGTCACAAAACGTCGCTTCATTCATCGGGGCCACCACCATTCGCGAATATGTCATCGGGCTTGAAGACAAACGAGCGACCCCCGAACAGTTGGAACAGATGCGCGAGCTTGTGCGCCGCGAGATGGAAGCGGGCGCGCTCGGCATAGGAACGTCTTTGATCTACGCGCCCGCCTTTTATGCTTCGACTGAAGAGTTGATAGAGATGTGCAAAGTGGCTTCGCGCTACAAAGGGAAATACATCTCGCACATGCGGAGCGAAGGTAATCGCCTTCTGGAAGCAGTCGAAGAATTGATTCGCATCAGTCGTGAAGCGCGCATTCCGGCAGAGATTTATCACCTCAAAGCGGCAGGCGCGCACAACTGGTCGAAGATGGATAAAGTCATTCGTATGGTTGAAGCGGCGCGCAGGCAGGGACTCAAGATAACGGCTGATATGTACACATACCCGGCAGGCTCGACGGGCCTCGATGCAGCGATGCCGCCGTGGGCTCAGGATGGCGGATACGAAGCTTTGTTCAAGCGATTGCAGGACCCGGAGATGAGAAAGCGAATCGCGCATGAAATCATCACGCCGACCGACAAATGGGAAAACCTTTACCTGTCGGCAGGCTCGCCTGAGCGCGTTTTGCTCGTCGATTTCAAATCGGAAAAACTGAAACCGCTCACGGGCAAAACTCTCGATGATGCCGCGCGTATGCGAGGCAAGACGCCTGAAGAGACGATAATGGATTTAGTGCTTGAAGACCGTTCGCGCGTGGGAGCGGTTTATTTCATGATGGATGAAGAGAACATAAAAAAGCAGATTCGATTGCCGTGGGTTTCCTTCGGGTCAGATGCGGCATCTATGGCCCCCCAAGCGCCTTTCATCAAATCGAGTACGCACCCGCGAGCTTACGGGAATTTCGCGCGACTGTTGGGCAAATACGTCAGAGAAGAAAAAATCATTACGCTCAGGGAGGCGATAAGACGAATAACCTCTCTGCCTGCGACCAATCTGGGATTGGATCGGCGCGGCTCTTTGAGGAAAGGTTATTTCGCCGATGTTGTTGTGTTCGACCCCGACGAGATAGCAGATCGCGCGACGTTCGAGCGTCCGCATCAGTACGCTGTGGGAGTGAAGCACGTACTGGTCAACGGCGTTCAGGTTCTCAAAGACGGCGAGCATACAGGCGCGAAGCCCGGTCGCGCTCTGTGGGGGCCGGGAAAGATCAGATAGCCAGTTCGTGCAGACGCTTTAGTTGTGCGAGACGGCCAACTCTTCCACGCCTGATTCGAGACGCTCTCTGAGTTCATAAGCGGCAGGCAGCACTTTGTGAGGGCGGAATCCGTGCGCGGGGGCTATCAGATGGCTGCGTTCGAGAACAGCGACCAGATGGAGCGATTGCTGGTAACTGATTTCAAGTCTGGTTTGCAAAACTAGAGTCGAGGCATAGCCGAGATCAGTGATCAGTGCCAGCGCGCGGTGATAAAGCTCTTCGCTTATGGTCGAGTGGTTGCTTTCGACTATCTGCTCGAAGAAATCCTGTCTTGCGGGCTGCGGGGTTGTGAAACGGTCGATTGAAAGCGCGACGAGGAGTTCCTGAAGCCCGAATCTGATTTCTCGGAGACGCTCGCGAATCTTTCGATTTTTTTCCAGTTCAGTCATATCTTGCAGCAGGCTCGGAGCCTGAAGACCTCGTTTGAATTCAGGGGGAAAAGCTAAAAGGGAAATCCTGCCTGTGGGCTGCGAGGATAATACTCGGCGCGCGAGCGAGAGTCAATCGGCTCGTTGACATTAGCGACAGAAGCGGAGTTTAATTGAGCATCATGAGCGACAACGATGTAACCACGAAACCGACGCTTGAAACGCTCCTTGAACGGCTCAATGACATCAGTCGCGAAAACGCCGAATTTCGCAAAAGCGTAGAGGAGAAATTCGATACTCTCAGTCGCGAGAATGCCGAATTTCGCAAAAGCGTAGAGACGCGGCTTGACGATTTCGGACAAAGGCTCGATGGCTTCGAGTACCGTATGGATAATATCGAAAAGCAATTCAGCCTTTCGCGCGTCGCTGTGCTTGATGTGAAGATGGAACTCCGTGAGCTTCGCAATCAACTCAAAGAACACCTCCCGGCTCTCAAGTAAACCTTTCTTGTCTCGACAAACAGAGCGCGAACGAATAGTTTTCTGCGCCTTCTTCGCGTCTCACTCGAAAGACCAAAGGGCGAGGCTTGAAGCGTCTTTTATCAAAACTCTGTTGCCCGAAAAAATCGGATGCGCGTAGGTCGGGCTGTCGGCCACCGTGTAGCGGGCGACCTGCGTGAATCCTTTCGCGCTCTTCGCCGCGACGATCAACTCCGCTTCGCTCGTGAGAAAAAATAAAACCTTCCGCGCATCGATCACCGATGCGCTCGCCCCCTCTCTTCCTTCCGTCATCCACACCGATTCGCCTGTGCGCGCGTCGAGGCAGAAGAACTGCCCCTTGCGAATGTTCGACAACCCATACAAAAAATCTCCATCGATGACGGGCGAACTCATGTACATCGCCACCTTCTGATTGCGCCACACCTCGACGACGCTCCACTCTTTATCTTTGGTCACCCTGATAGCCCGCGTTCCCTGACGCACGCCTGATATGATCAGCGTCTTTCCATGCAAGACAGGCGTGACGATGTTTTCATTCCATTCGTCCGTGTGAGCGAACTTCCACAAAAGATTTCCTGAGGACAGGGAAATGCCTATGACGGATTTATCCGTGAGCGTGACGATCTGTCGTTCGCCTTCAAGCTCGACCACTAGAGGCGAAGCATAGCCTGGCCCTTCGCCTTCCCACGTCCATCGTTCTTTGCCGGTCTCGGCATCATAAGCGATCATCCACCCGCGTCGATCATCCCCGACATGGACTATGAGCGAACCATTATCGATTATGGGCGACATCGCCGTGCCGCAAAAGAGCTTCGATGTGTCTATCTGTTTTGAAAAATCTTTTCTCCACAAGACGCGCCCGTCCCGTGCGTCGAAGCACGTCAAAATGGCGGTGACTCCGAGAGTGTAAAGCTTTCCGCGATCAACGAGAGGAGTCGAGAAAGGGCCGCCGTCCATTTTTGCGGCATATTCATTTTTGGCGAAGGCCGCCGGGTAGCTTTTGCTCCAGAGAATTTTTCCCGTGTTCAAATCCAGAGACGAAACCGTTTCCTGATCTTCTTTGCTGGTATGAACATAAATTCTCGAACCTGAAACGACAGGCGATGAATAGCCGCTGCCAACGGTGACTTTCCATTTTTTGGTTAAAGTTTTGGGCCACGCTTTCGGCGGCGAAAAGGCCGCGGCCACGCCATCGCGATTCGGCCCTCGCCATTGATTCCATTCCTGCGCTGAGGCGGAACAAGCAACAACCAGAATCATCGCCGCTATGGATTTCACTTTGCGCATGATGCTCTCCTTTGGATCGATTCTGTTATACAGGATAAACGCGGCGCGGGATCAGTGAAACAGATTTGAGGCGAGCGGCTCTCTTTTGCGGGCAGACTGTTTGAAGAGAAGGGCGAGCCGCCGTCAGAATGAGTTCTTCAAAATCTGCTGCAAGCGATTTCGATAGCTGCGGCCTGATGTGATCTCAGCGCCGTTTTTGAGAGAGAGACGATATTCGCCGTGAAATAGAGGATGAAGCTCGCGGATGCTCAGGATGTTGACTATCGCCGAGCGATGCACGCGCAGGAATCTCGCGGGGTCGAGTTTGCTTTCGAGAGAGTTCATCGTGGCGTGAAGCAGGTGCGATTGCTTTCCGGCATGAATTCGCGCGTAGTTGTCGGCGGCTTCTATCCAATCGATTTCATCAACGCCGAGGAGCAGGACTCGCTCGCCCGATTTGATGGCCAGTCGTTCGAGATACTTCTTTTCTTTTTTGATGTCCTGGATCAGGTCGCTCAGTTTCCGGTTTATCGATTCAAGGTCGCGATTGCGTATTCGATTCCTGGCTCTTTCAATCGCTTCACGAAACCTCGCGCCATCGATTGGCTTGAGCAGATAATCGAGCGCGTGAACCTCGAACGCCCTGAGCGCGTGTTCGTCGTAAGCGGTCACGAAAATGACAGCAGGCATTCGATTCGCTCCGATAGTTTCTATTACCGAGAATCCGCCGAGGCGCGGCATTTCGATATCGAGAAAGACGAGATCGGGCGCGAGCCGTTCGATTGCCTCGACGGCCTTGCGCCCGTTGGAGCATTCGCCGACTATTTCAAAATCCGCCTCCGCGTCGAGACGCATCCTCACGCCCTTGCGCGCAAGCGGCTCGTCATCGGCTATCAACACTCGAATTCTTTCCATATAGAGGTTAAGAAAAAGAAGTTCAGAGTACCGACTTTAGTCGGCAGGCGCGAAACTCACAGTCTTCCGCCTAAAGGCGGTACTCTAAACACCGCTTCCTTTTTTTTTAGAAAATCATTTTCTTTAAATCTATAGCTCAACTCACGCGAAATGGAATCTGCGCGCTGACCAGGAGTCCGCCCTCGCAGTCATTATTCAGTTCGAGTTTTCCATCTGCGCCGTAGAGATATTCCAGCCGCGCCCTCGTGTTGGAAAGTCCCACGCCTTCGAAAAAAGTTTCTTCTATCCCTGGGCCGTCGTCGCGCACTTCGAGATGAACTTTATCGCCTCGCCGCTTGGCTCGAATTTCGACGAGTCCTCCCGACTCGCGGTCACGAATTCCATGACGAATAGCGTTTTCGACCAAAGGTTGAAAAATCAGATGCGGCACCATCGCCTCGATCACCTCGCGGTCGATTCTCATCCTCACCCTGAGACGGTCGCAGAAACGAGTCTGTTCTATCTCAAGATATTTTTCGAGAAAATCCAACTCCTGACGAAGCGGTGTTTCGTGCGTGGTCTTCGAAGCAAGCGCGACTCTCAGCAGATTGCTCAATCCGACCAGCATTCGGTCTGCGGCTTCCACGTCGCATCGCATAAGGACGGAGACACTGTTCAAGGTGTTGAAGAGAAAATGCGGATGAAGCTGCATCTTCAAAGCGTCGAGTTGCGCCTGAATGAGTCGCGTCTCAAGCTGAGAGGCTCGAAGCTCGCGGTCGCGATAACGGCGATAGTAATCGAGCGCGTGATCTATGCCGACTATCGAAAAATAGATCAAAAGACCAGCGTGAAACTCCGCCATCGCCAGCGAGCGGAGAGATTCGACGAGAGGCGGTCTCGTGTCGTCGGCGAGTATGATGCCTCTCAGAAAAATAAAGATGATGAGCGCGAAGACGGAAAAGAACGCGCTCGACGCGAGATGAATCGCGAGCGAGCGAAGCCAACTGCGGCGCTCAAGAGGAAAGCGACGCGCGAGCCATAATATGAATGGAGTGACTGACGCCCACGAATAAGCGCACATCAGCCATACAGCGAGCGTGCGCATCCATTCGATACGCTGGCCGAAGCGCGCCTGAGCGAGATAGCCCTGAGAGGCGAAAAATAATCCGAACAGCGTCCAGCAGATTATGATGAGCGCCCATTTCGGCAGTCGTCTTCGCGTGATTTTTATGCTCAGATCGGCCATCGGTTTTCAGTTTACATCACGACAGCCGCCATTAAAAAGAAAGGCAGCCCGCGCGGGCTGCCTTCGGATTGACCGGATGATCGATTCAGCTTTCGTCTTGTAGGGACGGTTGATTGGAGGCACGTTCTATAGAGCCTGCGCTAATGATCCTTCATCGCGTCGCGCGAGCGACGATTGAATATTGTTTACAAGGTTCAACCGTCACTCGCGCGACGAGGAGAATCAACCTTGCCAACAACGCGGCTGAGTAATTACCACTCATCACTTCATATAGGTGTCGGCTTCGACTTCGACTTTCGTGGTGAACTCCTTGGCGCCGACCGTCAGCTTGACCAGATAAGTTCCCGGATCGAGCGGGGGAGCGCCGAATCCGCCTTGCCCGAATCCGCCGCCGCCTCCTCCTCTGCCGCCGCCGCCAGCAGGTCGCGGGGGCGGATCGCCACGGAGGTTCCACTGCACGCGATTGATCCCCGCGTCCTTAGTTCCGTCCATTGTGCGGATGACTTTTCCCGTCACGTCCGAGATGGCGATTTTTACATCATCCGTCACAGCCGATTTCAGGTAATAACTGATCGCTGTGCCGGGAGGCGGATTCTGTGCGCGGAAATGTTTGGCTCCGCCGATGTAGCGGCTCAATGTTGCGTCCTGAAGCCACTGCACTCCCGCCCGCGCGTCGAAGAGATGCGCATCGGCGCTCATCACCTTTTCAGAAAGCTGTTGAAGAGGCGTGATGTCGTCGAGTATGTAAATGCCGCGCCCGTGCGTGCCGACTACCAGATCGTTGTCGCGCGGATGCACCAGTATGTCATCTATTCGCACGGTCGGAAGCCCGGTCATAAATCGCTTCCACATCATTCCGCCGTCGAGCGAAACATACAGAGCATACTCGGTTCCCAGATAAAGCAGATTTTTGTTCTTCGTGTCTTCGCAGATGACGTTGACGTTGCCCATGGGCAGATTGCTGGCGATAGATTTCCACGTCGCGCCATAGTCGCGGGTGACGAAGACATAAGGCTTGTGATCGTTCGAGCGATGGCCATCGATAGTCACATAGCAGGTCGCGGCGTCGAAGCGCGATGGCGCGACGCGCGAGACCTGATGCGTGTCAGGAATGCCCGTGATATTCTTCGCCACGTTCGTCCACGTAGCCCCCCCGTCGCGGCTCACCTGAACATTGCCGTCATCGGTTCCGACCCACAACAGGCCGGGAAGCGCGGGCGATTCGGCAAGGGTCGTGATGTTGCCGTAGTTGCCCGTGCCATCGTGCTTCGACGCCATGGGTTTGTCTCCCGCAACGCCCATGATCGGCAGCTTGTTGCGGTCGATTTGTTTGGTCAGATCAGGGCTTGCTGTCCAGGTATCGCCCCGGTCTACGGATTTGAAGAACTTGTTCGCCGCGACATAGATGGTTCGCGGATTATGCGGCGAGATGTGGATGGGCATGTTCCAGTTGAAGCGATACTGCTCGCCTGGAGGAGGTTCAGGAACTATGTTGGAAGTCTGCGGCCCTAAGAATGCCTGCGGATTCGCCTGTAGCTGTTGAGCCTGCCGCCCTCCTCCCTGATCCGGGTTCTGCGGATTCGCCTGCGGATTAGGTTGAGGTCGAGCGCGGGCCGCTCGCGGGCGTATCGAAACGCTGCGACCGGTTCTCAGATCGAGTCGCTGAACCGCGCCGCCCTGCGATTCGACGTAAACCGTGTTGTGATCCGTCGGATCGATCTGTGTATAGAAGCCGTCGCCTCCGCCCACGCGGAACCAGTCAGCGTTTGTTATGCCCGCCGGATTTCGAGTCTGAGACGGCCCGCCCCAGCTTCCGTTGTCCTGCAATCCTCCGTAGACATAATAAGGCTTGCGCATATCGACGCCGATGGCATAAAACTGCGCCATCGCCATGGTGTTGACGAACTCCCACGTATCGCCCTGATCGTAACTGATATCAAGCCCGCCGTCGTTGCCTATGACGAGATGGTTGTTGTTTGCCGGATTGATCCAGACGGCGTGATGATCCGAGTGAGCGATGCCCTGAACGACTTTGAAAGTTTTGCCGCCGTCGGTGGATTTATGAAACGGCGCTCCGCAGGTGTAAATGATCTGATCGGTTTTCGGATCGACTCTGATCTGCGAGTAGTACATCGGGCGATTGTTGTTGTTGCTCATCACCTGCCAGGTCTTGCCCTTGTCGTTCGAGCGCCACACGCCCGATCTTGCAGGGTCAGCCACAGGCGGTTGACTGGGCTGCTGCTGACCGGGTTGTCCCTGTGCGCCTGGACCTCGCCCTCCGCCAGGAGTCTCCTCGCCGCCTCCCGTGCCGGGGCTTGGGCCTACTTCGATCTGCGCATAGACGACATTCGGATTCGAGCGCGAAACATCAAGACCTACGCGACCCAGCAGGCCCGCAGGCCATCCGTTGCCTTCGACCTTCGCCCACGTCTTTCCGGCGTCGGTCGTCTTCCACATCGCGCTGCCCGGCCCGCCGCCATTGTAGCCCCAAGGCGTGCGGCGGCGCTGATATGAAGCCGCATAAAGAATTTTGCTGTCTGCCGGATCGATTACGATGTCGGTAAAGCCCGTGTCTTCATCGATGAATTTGACGTTAGCCCATGTCTTGCCGCCGTCTGTGGTTTTATAGACGCCGCGCTCCTTGTTAGGCCCGAACAGATGGCCGAGAACCGCAACATAGACAGTGTTGTTGTCTTTCGGATCGATGACGACGCGAGCGATGGTTTGACTGTCGCGCAGCCCGACGTTGGTGAAAGTCTTGCCCGCGTCGGTGGATTTGTATATGCCGTCGCCGAACGAAGAGCTTTGCCTGTTGTTAGGCTCTCCCGTTCCGACCCACACTTGGTTGGGATCGGACTGAGAGACGGCCAGATCGCCTATCGATGATACCGGGTAGGTGTCGAAGATCGGCTCGAAGGTTGTGCCGTTGTTCGTCGTCTTCCACACGCCGCCCGTTGCCGCGCCGATATAGAAGATATAAGGGTTGCTTTCGACGACGGCCAGGTCATCTATTCGGCCTCCCATGCTGGCCGGGCCGATGGCACGCCAGCGAAAAGGTTTCAGGAGCGGATCATCCGACTGATTGACCGGCGGCCTCTGGGGCTGCTGTTGCGGAGGCCCCTGAGCCAGCGCCAGGGGGCTGGCGACGAGTGATGCAATAACGCATAGAGTGAGTGCGCGCAGGATGGTGAATCTTCCTTTCATCTTGAGAATCCTTTCGCCTGATTGGTTTTTTAGAACTTGAGTCAATACGGCGCTGGCTGATACGAAAACCGAGGCTCTCAGGTCACACCAAAAGCGAATCAGTTTAGCCGTATAGCGAGACAATAAACAACCGGGATTTTTCCTGCTGGGCGTTGACAAACCCGCCGCAACCGATTAGAACGCAGTGGTCGGCGGTCAGTAGAGGGAACAGGTTACAGGTTACAGGGGGGAAATTTCCGGGCCTGTAACCTGTAACCTGTCACCTCCTGACTCCTGACTTTTCGGAGGAGGATGAAATGCTTTTCTTCAAACGATCCGCCGCGCTCGTCGCTATGTTGACTATGATCGCCACGGGGCAAAACAAAAAGCTCACTGCCGAAGAGTTGATTGCAAATCACATCAAGACTATAGGGAGCCAGGAAGCTATCGCGTCATTTAAGACTCGCGCCCTCACAGGGCCGGTCAGACTCGTCCGGCTCATAGGCACGGCGGCGCAACTCGATGGAAAAGGCGTGATGATTTCATCCGGGCCGAAATTCATCTACGTCATCCGCTTCCCCACCACCGAATACCCGTTTGAACAGATGGTCTTTGACGGCGAACGCTCTGCTACAGGGTTTCTGCCGCAGGGTCAGCGATCCAACCTCAGTCAGTTTCTCGATCAGCAAAGCCTCCCTCTGCGGGAAGGACTCATCGGCGGAACGCTTTCGACCGCATGGTCGCTTCTAAGACTTGAGGAGAAACAGCCTAAACTCGAATATACAGGGTTGAAAAAAATCGATGGTCGCCAGCTTCACGAACTGCGTTATCGCCAGCGCAAAGGATCGCCCGACCTGCGAGTGACCTTGTATTTCGATGAGACGTTCCGACATGTGCACACCGTTTATAAATTCGAGATCGGCGCGAGGATCGGCGTCGGCCCGGATGATTCGACGAGGATTCAGGAGAGCTATTACACGTTAAGCGAAGACTTCGACGAATTCCGCGAGGTTGACGGCATCACGCTTCCGCATTATTACAAACAACGAATCAGCATTCAGACCTCGAATGGCTCGACGATGCTCGACTGGACTTTGAAGGTCAGCGAAATATCTCACCAGGAAAAAGTCGACGATCAGACGTTCAAAATAAAATGATCGGCGTACTCGTCACCCCCGTCGTTTCTTTGGCGACCACGGGAAAAAGGCGCTCGTGCGGCGAACATAGTCCTGATATTCAGGCTTTGTTTTCGCGAGGGATTTTTCGAGCAATGCCACGCCCGAAACTTTCATCAGCAGAAAAGTCATAATCAAAGGACTCGCCAGAGTCCACACCCCGAGATCAGCCGAAAGGGCGATCAGAAAATAACCCCACCAAATGGTCGCGTCTCCGAAATAATTCGGATGACGGGTGTAGGCCCACAACCCTCGATCCATCACTTTTCCCTTGTTCGCCGGATCGGACTTGAATCGCTTGAGTTGCCAGTCGCCCACCGACTCGAAGAAAAACCCGACAGTCCAAACCGCGACACCGAGATAATCAAACAGAGTGAATCGATCAGGCGTCTTCGATACCTGCGCGATCTGAATCGGTAAAGAGATGACCCACATCAAAACGCCCTGAAACGCGAACACCGTGTAGAGACTCACTATCCAGAACCGAGAACCGTGCCGCCTCCGCATCGCCTGATAGCGATGATCTTCTCCCTTGCCTCGATTGCGAAAGAAAATGTGCAGCGCCAGCCTCAATCCCCACACAGCGACGAGCGCAAGAATCAAAATCTTTCGCCCGCTGAAGCCTTCGGTGAAAAAGTAACTCACCAAAGCGATGATGACGAATCCCGCGCCCCAGAAAATATCGACGATGCTGGCGTCCCTGAGCGCGAGACTCAATGCCCACATCAAAATCATCGATGCCGCTACCGCGACCGCCGTCACTATCATCAAAGTCGGTGTCTGATCCAATGCTATTTCTCCTCAGACGAGGTATAGCAGGCTGCCAGCCTGCGTGTTCCACTATCGTCGTACTTTCCGCGCGCGACCTGCCAGGTCGCGCTACATCAAAACTCCATGAAAAATTATCTCACTGCGTGCTGCCTATCTTCTATCAAACTTGCTTTCTGCTCGCCAATCCAGAGGTCTACTTTCGCCCACTCGTCATAGAGCCAGCGCAACTGTTTATCGCGACCTTTCGGTATCGCTTCGAACTCCACTCGCCAGAAGCGGACGCGAATCGCGCGAGAGATGAGCGTGCCGCGCAGAATGTCTCTCAGATCGACGACGCTCTCCAGTCCTGTGTGCGCGCAAAAGATGATATCGGCCCCTTCGTTTTTTTCAAGCAATGCCAGAGGCCCGCCCGGTCTCGGAGGCAACACGTTGCGAAATGCTTTTGCCTTCTCGAATAAATCCGCGTCGAGCGTTTGCGAAAGCTTTTCAAGTATGCGCTCACGCTTCGCCTCTCGAAAGCGCGTGCCTTCAGGATAAATGATCACGCCTTCATCGGAGGCGAGATTTTCCATCAGTTCCCCGACTCGCTCGGCGTCTCCCGGCCCGCGGCGAAGGAAACGATTTTCAAGTCGATTCCCGACAATATCGATGCACGGATCCCAGAGCAGTTCGCGCTTGAGCGCATACTTCAAACGAATGCCGTGCGCATTCGAGATGAACACAGCCGGAAAGAGCGTGTCGGCCAGACTTGCGTGACGAAGAAAGATAAGCAGAGGCCCGCCGCCCGCAACTTCGGCTCCTTCATCGAGGATGCGAAGGTCGAACAAGCGGCGCGCGCCTTTGTAGAGCGAACCCGCCCACCATCGTTGAAGATTGAAGTTTTGCCGCAGGAATCGCTCTCGACCGGCTCCCAAACAGGCGAGCCAGATAAAAAAACTCGCGATTATCCCCGCCGATTCGCAGCAGAGATAAAGGGCGACGAACGAAATCGCGCGGACGAGCGGCCATCTCTTTCCTCGCGCAAGGTCGAGCGTAGCGGCGATCAAAAGAGTGAGCGGCAGCGAGCAGACGACGAGCGCGCAAAGAGCGAGATAAAGCGGAACCGTCACAATGCGACGGCCCCATCTTTCGGCGAATTCCCGAAGTGCGCTCATGCTCTTTCCTCCCCAAACAGGCGCAGACTATCACGCCCGGCTTTTTTCATGCGAGAAGAAAAAAATGAGACGAAAAAATAGTGAAGAAAAAATCCGGCCTGCCCGTCTAATGTCCGAGTCGAGAACAATCGCTCAGATAGCGGCAAGGACTGAGCCGAAGTTTTTCAAACACCGCAGGGGCAAGCCCTGAAATAATAACGACCAACGCGCGCAAGCCCGCTTGCGCTCAAGGAGGTATATCTATGTCCGGACGACCGATCAGAAAATATTCGCCATTCTGGATGAGCATTCTTGCCAGCCTCACGGCAGCGACCGTGTCTATGGCCGGAGGCTTTCAACTGCGAGTCGAAACTCCTGATTCGAAGGAAACGCAGGGAGCAGTCCTGATTGTAAGAACTTTCGGCTGTCAGGTTCCCGACGACGCCGAGATGGTGGCAACCGCCGAAGGGATAGTGCGAGGCGAGCGACGCTCGATCAAACTTGAGCTTGCTCACAGAGGCGCAGGCGTCTATGCGATCCGTCGGCAGTGGCCGCAGGAAGGAGTGTGGGTTCTTGCGATCAACGGCGCTTACAGAGGTATGACTAACAGCGCGCTCCTGACTCTCGGCCCCAACGGTCAGATTCAGGCGAAAAACAAGGGGCTTGAAGTCCGTTACTCTCCGCGCCGACTGGCCGCGCGCGATATCGATTCCGCGCTCAGTTCCGCTCAGGTCGCGCTCCGATGATGAAGAGGTGAAGAGGTGATAAGGTGAACAGGTGATAGGATTTCAACTCCCTCTCATCGCTTCACCCCTTCACCTCTTCACCGCTTCACCTCTTCACCCTTCACCTCTTCACTTCCCGTGTTAATCTAAAAAAGTTGCATTCGATTCATCCCCGTACTGCGTACTTACCATCGGTGGGGTGGGGAAGGACTTAAAGGTTTGGAGAAGGAGACAAGCGAGCGGTTGGAGGAGGCGCTGGCAAAAGCGGCCGGAGGAGATCACCTTGCCTTTGCCAGGATAGTGCGCGAGCACCAGGGAATGGTCTTCTCACTGGCTTATCACTTTTTGCGTGACCGGGCGCTGGCGGAGGAACTTTCTCAGGAAGTGTTCCTTCACCTCCATCAAAATCTTTCTTCGATCAAGTCTCCAGCCCACCTCACATTCTGGCTGCGCAAGGTGACGGGGCATCGCTGCATAGATCAGTCGCGGCGTCAGAAAGTCCGCCCGCAGGTCAGCCTCGAAGACATGCCTGAGCCTGTGGCCGCGATTTCGACATCCGATCCTATGTTGAGCGAAAAGCTCAGGCGAATGGTCGACTCGCTGCCGGAAAAGGCCAGGATGGTCGTCGTGCTTCGCTACACGGAAGACATGGAGCCGAGCGAGATCGCTCGCGCGCTCGATATGCCGCTCAATACCGTAAAGAGCCACCTGCGACGATCACTTGCGATGCTGCGCGAAAAACTGTCGCGCTGTTATGGAGAAGTAGTATGAGACATCTTGATGATGAACTGAGAAAGGCGTTTGGCCGCGAAGAACCTTCGCCTGATTTCGTTGATCGGGTGATGCAGCGCGTAACCGCGCAATCGCCGACGGCGCAGGCGAAGCCCGGTTGGCGGCGAAGATTTTTTCTGATGTTCGAGCCGCCCCTGATTCGCTGGGCCGCGATAGGAGCAGCCGCGCTGCTTTTGATAGTGATCGGCGTGATCGGCTATCAGAAGTCGCGACAGACGGATGATCGACAGGCAACCAGGCAGCAGGAAAAAACGCCCGCGCCTGAGCAGCAGGAACAGCAGCCGATAAATCCGCCTGAAAAAGTCGCTCCGCCAGACAAAGATGCG
Source organism: Blastocatellia bacterium UBA7656 (assembly GCA_002483445.1). Taxonomy (GTDB): domain Bacteria; phylum Acidobacteriota; class Blastocatellia; order UBA7656; family UBA7656; genus UBA7656. Next base: position 100,509 of record DLHY01000166.1, on the reverse strand, counting down.
AGGCCGCGCCTGGTCAATCGCAAGCCGAAAGCGCGAGTCAATCAAGACCGTTTGATCGCCGCGCGCGAGGAAAGAAGAGAAGGACTTGAAGCGAAGCGCAAACTGCTGCTCGCGCTTCAGGTGACGAGCTTCACTCTCAACGAAGCTCAACGGATAGTGCGCGAAGACCGCGCCGGACGTGAATAGTGATGAGTGATGAGTTGATTGAGTCAGTGCAGGAGCCTTGAATCATATTCTGACTTCTGACTCCTGACTTCTGACTCCTGACTTGATGAGGAGAAATTATGAAAGCAGTTCTCAAATGCGCTTTGTTCTTGTTTCTGATGCTTGCGGCCCTGCCCGCCGAGGCTCAGGACGCGAGGCTGAAGATCGACCAACTGGACAAATTCTCTCAGAAGGCGACCGAGATGATAGATGTCACGGTCGATGAAAATCTTCTTCAGCTTGCAGCGAAATTCTTAAATCCCAAACGCTCGCCCGAAGAAGCCGCGATCAAGGAATTGATCTCAGGACTCAAGGGCGTGTTCGTCCGACGGTTCGCTTTCGAGCGAGAAGGCGAATTCACCCGCGAGGATGTCGAAGCTATTCGCTCGCAGCTTCACTCGCCCGGATGGTCGCGCATAGTCGGCGTGCGCAGCCGCAAGCGAACCGTCATCGATGTCGAAGTCTACATCATGACCGAAGGCTCGATCATCAAGGGGCTTGGCATAATAGCCGTCGAGCCGAAAGCTCTGACTGTGGCGAACGTCGTCGGGCCGATTGATCTTGAGAAACTCAGCCAGCTTGAAGGCAAATTCGGCATACCGCGCTTCGATCTCGTTCGCGGCGACACGCCCGATGCGGAAGACAAAACGAAAATCAAGCCGCCCGAAGACAAGTAGCTGCTGTTGGATAGCGCAGTTGATACTCTGCGCGCAACGGCCACCATTGGGCCATCATAAGAGGTAACGAGCCATGACGGGACGAAAGAAAGTCATCATTCATTTTGTCATCGTGACAATGCTGATCTCGTTTGCTTCCACTCCGGCTTCGGCTGGTGACCGCAGTTTCAGTTCGGTGGTCAAACATCTGGAGTCGAATTATCGCGCTCGCCGTCAGGGGACTATGGGGATGATCAGCTTCGCCAGATTTCTGGTGAAGATCATAAGGCCAGCGGGGATCAAGAATTTCAAAGTGGTGTTGTTCCGCGAAGTCAATCTTTCATCCGGCCCGACTCCCGGCACCGAGGAGTTTCATTCCCGTATGCGGAGGCTCGTGAGCGAAGAGTGGCGACTGCTCGTGCAATACGCTTCGCGCAGCAAGAATCAATGGGTTTACGTTTATGTGACGAACGAGAAAGAGGACATGAAAGTGCTGGTAGTGGCTTTGCAAAAGGAAGCCTCATTCGTGGCGCAGGTGAAATTCAGCCCTGAAAAGCTGGCGAAGTTCATGGACGACCCCAGGATAATGGGAATCTCTCTCAAAGACAAAAACGACCGAATCGATCAGGAGCAGAAGAGCGACACGGCTGAAGTGAAGAATAATCCGTAACAGCTTCCACTGATGCATTCGCACAAAAGCGCGTCGGCGATGTCGGCGTGCTTTTGTTGTAATCTGAGGTCTGCGCCTTCGAGAGAGCCGTTGTTGAAGGCGAGGAGGTGCGTTAGATTTGCCGCAAGCGAGGAAGGTATGAAAGCGAGGAAGCGAATAGAGATGGGCCAGCACCTTTAGGGAAGAGGAACGAAATAAAATCCCATGTCGAATGTGGAAAGTGTCCGACAAGCTGCCAGCTTGTCGTGGAGTGCGAAAGGCCTCGGCGGGGGGAAACAACGACAATCTGGCAGATTGTCGAACATTTTGCAGCGCATCTTCAGGCTGACCGAATTGACCAGTAGCATCGCTTGTCACAGCGCCCCAAATCAGGCTTGAGATAAATGGGATGATATTTACTTCCGCTTCCCCTAGAGATGGGCCAGCACCTTGTCGCCGACCCTGAAATATGTCACGGCCAGCTTACCTTCAAAGGCACTCGCATTATGGTCAAGGATGTGCTCGACATGGTGGCGAAGGGCTGGGACTGGGAAAGAATCTCTACGGCATGGTATGGCAAAGTCAGCCACGAAGCGATAGCGGAAGCGATCAAACTCGCCAGTGAAGCCCTGATCGAAAAGACCGAAAAACGACGACCGCGATATCAATCGAAACAGCCGGACGCGAACTGGAAAGCATATTGAAACAATTAAGTCCCGGAGAGTCAGTCACGCTGGTTGATTCCAACGGGTCGCCGGTAGCTGTATTGCTTTCTCTTTCCCAGGCCGAAGGGAAACTTTCTTCCGCCGAGTGGCTGGCGCGATTGAAACCTTGTTGGAGATGAGGCGATGAGGTTTACGACAGATGCCAGCGTTTTTAAGACAAAGCCCTGAAAGAAGCCTTCAGAGCCTCTTTCAGGGCTTTGATCGAATTGCCGCATTCTACTTCGATGACGCGACGTTGGCTTTCTGCCCGATCTCTTTCAACAACTCCGCGACGGCGGTTTCAAGCTGACGATCTCTCCCCGCCAGATTGTCTTCAGGCGAGTTATCGACGAGAATATCAGGCCGCACGCCATTGTTTTCCATGTTCGTCCGGTTGCGATCCGCAAGGTAAACTCCGACTCCGGGTGTTCGCACCGTAGACCCATCGATCAATGAATAACTGCCTGTGCCGATGACTGCGCCCATCGTCGGGACGCCTATCACCTTGCCCAATCCCAAAGCGCGAAATCCCGCCGGGAACATCTCGGCGTTGGAAGCTGAACGCCAGTTCTGAAGCACTACCTTGGGGCCGAAGAATCCGGCAAACGGTCGCCCCGTCGCTTCAGTCCCGCGCGGCTGCCATATCTGATACTGACGCTGCACGAGTATTGCCAGCAACTCCTGCTCGATGTTGCCTCCTCCGTTCCATCGCTGATCTATGATCAACGCTTCCTTGTTTCGATTCTCGCGAATCTCTTTTTCAAACCGGCGAAGCGAAGGCTGATTCATCGCCTGAATGTGCAGGTAGCCTATCCGCCCGTTTGACAGTTTATCGACCATCTCGCGGCGCTGCTTGACCCATCGCTCGTAGCGAAGCTGGCTGTATGCCCCGGTCGAGACAGGCTCTATGCGCGCTTTCCACGCGCCTTCTTCCGAGGGCTTGTTGTTGAAGGTCACTTCCACTTTGCGATTGAGGCGATGGTTGAGCATCTCCCAATAATTATCGCCCGCTTTGACCGCGTGGCCGCTGATTGCGATCAGATAATCGCCCGCGTTCACCTTCACCCAGTCCTTGTCCGCAGGCCCGTCTTCGTAAACGTGCGCCACTCGATATCGACCCGAATCTTCTTCAAGCTCCAATCCGAGATGAACGGTCGAGACTCCGCCCTCTCGCGCTCCGGGCGGAGGAGCCGCTCCGGTGTGCGAGGCATTGAGTTCGCCGATCATCTCGTTGATGATGTTGAGAAGTTCCTGACGGTCGCCGACGTAAGAGACGAGCGGTTGATACTTCGCCCGCATCGAATCCCAATCCTTGCCATGCATTTCCGCATCGTAGAAGCGATATTTCATCGTCCTCCATGCGTCGTCGAACATCTCTGCCCATTGAGTCGGCAATTCGATTTTGACCTTCGCCGTGAAATTGATCCTGCGGCGCGCGCTCTCGCGTCCGCCCGATGCCGCCCCGGCAGGACCAGCGGCAGCCACCGCGACCGAATACACGGAACGGCCTTCGCGGAAGAAAAGCGTGCGACCGTCGCGCGAGAAATTCAGATTCGACAAACCGCCGCCGAATCCCCCGAAGCCGCCTCCCGGCCCGCCTTCTCCGCCCGCGCCCGCAGTGATGCGCGTCAGGCGTCGTCCATCTTCCTGAATCGTGTAGATGACCGGCGTTCGCCCCATGCCCGCAGGCTCGGTGGTGACGAAAGCTATCGTGCGACTGTCGGGCGCGACCCGGAAATTAGTCACTGCGAAGGGCATCCGCGTCACCTGACGAGTGCGACGTTTCAGACCCGCCCAATCGATGTTGACCGGACGAGGCGGCTGCGCGCGCTGCTGCATGGCCTGACGCCGCGCTGCCGGATCATCTTCCGCTTCTGGTCTTTCTTCCGGGTCTGCCGGATCGCGCTCTTCGCGTTCAAGCGCGATGGAGTGAATCTGAACCGAAGGGGTGTCGCCGAATCCGCCGTCGCTGCGGATGAAGAAGAGCTTGCGCCCGTCGGGCGAAAACTGCGGCGAGCCGTCTGAGTAGGAATCGAATGTGACTTTTTTCTCCTCGCCTCCGGCTGAAGGTATGAGGTACACCTCGCCTGTGCGCGTATAGTCGGGCTTCGCGTAAGCGATCCATTTCCCGTCGGGCGACCACACGGGCTGACTGATGTTGCCATAGCGCGAAGATACTATCTCTGCGGTCTGCTTCGACTCGACGTTGTACTTGCGCAGGCGGTTGTCTGAAGAAGTGAACGCTAACTCCTTCGAATCGGGCGACCACGCGGTTGAGAATTTGAGCGAATCGTGATCGGTGATCTTCTGCGGCTGAGTGCTGCCATCGACGGGCGACAGGTAAAGTTCCTCGCGCCCGCTGCGATCCGAGTTGAACACGATCCATTTTCCGTCGGGTGAATATTCAGGATTTCGGTCACGGGCCGCGCCGTCGGTTATCTGAATGATGTCGCCTTCTTCGACGGGCGCGGTGAAAACTTCGCCGTAAATCGAAAAGACTATTCTGCGGCCTGATGACGCGAGATCGTAATCGTCAAGCTGAGAGTTGAACTCGCGAACTTCGGCCAGATTCTCCTGCGTCTCGGCTGCGATGTCGAGTTTGATCTCGGAAACTTTTTTGCTCGCGGTGTCGAGTTTCCACAGTCCGAAGTCGTGTTCGAAGACGATGGTTTTTCCATCGCCGCTTATCGCGGGCCATCGAACGTCGCCCGTCTTGAATGAAGTCACGCGCTCCGCTTTGCCTCCCCCTTCGGCGACGCGCCATAGGTTGGTAAGTCCCGCCCCCTCGCGGTCGCTGACGAAATATATATGCCCGTCGCGGCTCCACATCGGCCACGTATCCATACCGTCGAAGTCCGTCAGGTCAGTGAATTTCCTGGCCGCGATGTCCATCACTGTCACATCGCTTTGAGCCGAGCCGCGATAATACTTGCGCCAGTAAACCTGAGTCTTGCGATTGATGGCCATTCGTTTTCCGTCGGGCGAAAACGAGCCGTACACGCCCATATCCGCGCCCGCGTTGCGAGGCATTCCTCCATCGATGCTTACGGTGTAGAGTTTGCCCGCGAAATCTTCCGCGCGATTGCCTGCAAAAAGAACTGCGCGCGAGTCAGGTGCCCATCCAAGCACCGTGTCATCGGAGGAATGAAATGTGAGTTGACGCGCCGCGCCGCCTTCCGCCGGAATGATGAAGACATCCATATTGCCGTTGCGGTCGGAGGAAAAGGCTATCCATTTTCCATCGGGCGAAAAGCGCGGATAAACATCGCGGGCCTTATGCACGGTGATGCGGCGGATGTTTTGTCCGTTCTCATCAGCCGTCCAGATATCGGCCAGATAAGTGAACGTGATGCGGCCCTGATGATAATGCGGATAGCGCGCCAGTTTGACCTCGCGGCCAAACGCAAGCGATGAGAAAGTGAGCAGCAATGCAACGAGGCAAAGTTTTTTCATGGCGTCTCCTTCAAGCGTTGAATTGTTGTTGCAATCGAAAGCGGCTGGCGATAAAGACGCTTTTTCGACTCTATCGGTTACAGGCTGTATTTGTCCCTTGTCCTTCGTCCTTTGTTGACTGACAATCTCGAAACAAAGGACAAGGGACAAGTGACAAATGACAACTTGCGTTGTTCAGTTGCGGGATAGCACAATGGGCGAGTCCCGGCAACCAGCCATAAATCGCAGTAACCGGGAATTCGTCCGAGAAGTAGCTGCTTACGGATGCCTGCCCTGGCGAGCGGGCGACAACTCCAACGCTGCAAGCCACGGGCTTGCTCTACCGAACGGGGGACTATGAAGAAAAAATCGCGCGAATCTCTCAGGCAACTTGATCGTCGCACATTCGTCAAACTGCTTCCCGCGATGGGAGCCGCAGGGCTTGCGCCCATCGCAATCGCTCAACAGCAGCAGCCACCGCAGCCCCAGCGCATCACCAAAGAAATGCTTCGTTCAGCCGAACAGATCATAGGCATCGAGCTTACAGATGCGCATGAAACGATGGCGCTTTCAGGGGTCAACAACAATCTCGGAAACTATGAAACTCTGCGCAAGCTCGATATCCCTCTCGACACCGAGCCGGCCTTTTCTTTTCACCCGCTCCGTCCGCGCAAAAAATTCGCCGTCAAACTTGGCCGGATTCGCGCGGGCAGAATCGAGACGCCCCGATTCAATTCCGTTGAAGACCTCGCCTTCGCCTCCGCTACCGAGCTATCGGAACTGATCAGAACGAAAAGGGTCTCGCCCGTCGAGCTTACACGGATGTATCTGGCGCGGCTCAAAAAATTTGGGCCGCGTCTGTTGTGCGTTGTGACTCTGATGGAAGACGCGGCGATCAAACAGGCGGAGCAGGCCGAGAGCGAAATCCGGCGGGGAAAATATCGCGGGCCTCTGCACGGCATTCCGTGGGGCGCGAAAGATTTGTTCGCGACCAAAGGATTTCCGACGACCTGGGGCGCGGAGCCTTTTCAAAATCAGATGATCGATATGGATGCGACCGTCGTCGAGAAACTAAGAGACGCGGGCGCAGTGCTTGTGGCGAAACTCTCGATGGGCGCGCTGGCTCAGGGCGGGCGCTGGTTCAAAGGGATGACCCGAAATCCATGGCAGATAGAAGAAGAGCGCACGGGGTCGAGCGGTTCGTCTGCCGGATCTGCCTCAGCCACATCAGCCGGACTTGTGGGCTTCACGCTTGGAACTGAAACACTGGGGTCGATCATCTCTCCCTCGTCGCGCTGCGGAGTCGTGGGACTTCGCCCGACTTATGGAAGAGTGAGCCGGTATGGAGCGATGGGACTTAGCTGGACGATGGACAAGATAGGCCCGATCTGTCGCGGAGTGGAAGATTGCGCATTGGTGCTTGATGCCATCTACGGGCCTGACGGTCACGACATAACGGTGACGGATACGCCATTCAACTGGTCGCCCGACTCTCCGCTTGCAAAGATGCGCATAGGTTATCTGAAAGCCGAGTTCGAGCAGGGCAACGAAGAGCGCAAGGCGGTCTATCACGCCGCGCTCGGCGCACTGGCCAAAGCGGGAGCGAAGCTTGAGCCGATAGAGCTTCCGAAATTCCCCACGCAGAGTTTGCGGATAATACTCGTGGCCGAAGCAGCGGCGGCCTTCGATGACATCACGCGCGATGGGCGGGTGAATCAGCTATCGGGTCAGAGTCCGAACGACTGGCCGAACACTTTTCGCACATCGCGCTTCATCCCTGCTGTCGAGTACATTCGCGCGCAGCGAGCGCGGACGCTGCTTGCGCGCGAGATGGACAAACTCATGACAGAATGGGACGTATTCGTTTCGCCCGCGCCGGGAAGCGCGAGCCTGACGGTGACGAATCTGACGGGGCATCCGGCGGTCGCCGTCCCGTGCGGATTCGTCGGCGGGCTGCCGCAGGCGATAATGTTCACGGGCGGATTGTATGATGAAGCCGCGCCGCTCAGAGTCGCGCTTGCCTTCGAGCGCGCGACCGAATGGCACCGACGGCATCCGAAATTGGAGTAGGGAGTTTTCAGTTTTCGGCTCTACGATGGCGGAGTAACTCTCTCGCCTCGAAATTCGAAGACATTTGCGCTTGCAGGGTTCCCTGCTGAAAACTGAAAACTGAAAACTGAAAACTGACATGTTCCGAATAGCTTGTCTCTGGCTGTGTGTATTTATCCTTGTCGCGACCGTCTGGGGTCAGGCGAGGATGGGCGGAGTTCCGCATTATGGGCGGGAGGAGAAAGGGTCGGGCGAATTTACTTTCGTGAGGACGATCTACGGCGCGGACTACGGAGGGCGGCGCAGAGGCTCGTGGGCAATTGATTTTCCTGAAGCGGATTATCATTTCATTCTGGGCGTGAGGGATTGGGCGGGGACGAACCTCGACATATCAGACGAGCCGCGTCAACTCCCGATAATGGATGAAAAGCTGTTCGAGTATCCGCTGATTTATTTCGTCGAGCCGGGCTATCTGGAATTGTCAGATGAAGAGGCTCTGCGATTGCGCGAATATGTGTCGCGCGGGGGCTTTTTGTTTCTGGACGATTTCTGGGGCGAGTACGAATGGGAAAACGTCGTAGAGCAGATGAAGAAAGTTTTCCCCGAATACGAGATAAAGGATTTGCCGCGCGATCACACGCTATTTCATTGTTACTTCGACATCGATGAAGTCGTTCAGGTTCCGGGCATAGGCTCGTGGATGCGTCGCGGAGTAACGCATGAAAAAGGCGGCATAGTTCCGCACTACATGGGCATAGAAGACAAGAGCGGGCAAGTGCTGGTATTCATCGCGCGCAACTGCGATCTTGGCGATGCGTGGGAATGGATCGATGATCCGGGCTATCCTCTCAAGTACGGACTTGCAGCTTACAAAGTAGGGATAAACGTGATCATCTACGCGATGACGCATTAACAAGTGATGAGTGATGAGCAGGAAAACATGTCGCTCATCGTTGTAAATGCCTATTTGACCTGGCTCATAAAGTTCAAAGCTTTCTCATCACTCATCACTCATCACTCATCACTCTTTTACTGCTGATTGGTTTGAGAGTGTGCTGACTGGCCCTCGTGCGCTTCATCCAGCGTGTAGGTGCCGAGAATCTGTCGTCCCTCTTCGCTGCGCGGATCAATCGTGCGCAGATGTTTGCGGCCCTGCATTTCCCAGATGGCTGTCACCACTCCATCTTTCTCGACCGCGTGGTAAGTGGTTTCCTCTACAGCCTGTTCTTGCTGCTGATCCATCAATTTCTCCTCTTGTGTTTGAGATTTCAGACTGAGATTGTAATAGGCAAGCGCCGGGTCTGTCTAGTTTGGCGGGAATTCGATTGAAAAATCAGCGCAGACTAAACGCCGAACAGAAGCCAGGTGACGAAATCCGCTTCTTCAACATCCGGGCCGCCAAAGAGAGCCTGCTGTTCATCTCTGTTTTTTTCCTCGCGCTCCTGCTGCTTCTGCTCTTTCAACTCGCGCTGTCTTTGCATCCATTCGCGCTCAAGCTCGCGGAAGCGGAGAATCTGTTCGGTCGTCAGCACGCTTCTGAGTTGAGCGCGCACTCTGGCCCGCTGACGGGTCGCTTCACTCTGCGCGGCGACGAATTCCTCTATGCGCTGATTGATGAGCTTCTCGTCATACTCTTCGCTCATGATCGTGCGGTCTAACGCATTGCGAGCCTGACGAAAGCGGCGTTCCGACGATATCACATCGTCCTCATTGCTGCGGCGAATCTCGGCCATCCGCACCCGCTGCGTCTCAGTCAGTCCGATGGCCTGCATCAACATCTGCTGGGCTTTTACCTTCTGCCCAGGCCCGAACGGCGGCTGGTTCTTGCGAGGGCCGGGGAAAGGCCGCTGATTGCGCTGCGGGTTGAATATGCGCGGGTTGCGCTGCCCCTGATTTACTCTGCGCTGGGCAAACGCGCTCGAATCCGTCGCCGCCAGCGCGATCACGATAATGAAAAGGGAAAACTTCCTCATCTCAGACTCCAATTCTTGCTTTATCGAACCCCTATAGCCTATTAGAACCGAGCCGCCTCTGAAAAGTCTGGATTATTGTAACACGCTGATTGTGATATGAGAGTGGGGGAATGGGAGAGTGGGGGAGTGGGAGATGAAAATTCATCGCTCCCATTCCCCCATTCTCCCACTCTCTTCACCTCTTCAGTTATCACGCGGCACTGCCATCATGCGCTCAAGCGCGCGGCGAGCGTCCTGCATAACGTCTTCGTCCACGGTGATTTCGAATTTGTCTTCGACGAGAGACCGCTTCACATCCGCAAGCGTGATCATCTTCATGTAAGGGCAGTGCAGGCGGCATCCTATGCAGCCGTCGGCCATGATGAACTCGCGGTCGGGGTATCGCTTCTTCATCTGATGGATGATCCCGCTTTCAGTAGCCACGATGAATGTTTTCACGTCCGGGTATTTTGCTATCCGACCGAGCATCGCAGTCGTCGAGCATACCTCGTCGGCCAGCGCGATTATGTCTTCCCGACATTCAGGGTGAGCGATGACCACCGAATCGGGGAAGGCATCGCGGGTTTTGATGACGTTCGAGCCTCGCAATACATCGTGAGTCGGACACGCGCCGTCATAAACGACGATGTCTTTTTCAGGCACCTGCTTTTTGACCCAGTTTCCAAGATTGCGGTCGGGCGTGAAGAGAATTTTATCCCCAGGCAGGCTGCGTATGACCGCTACGGCATTAGCCGATGTGCAGCATATATCGCTCATCGCTTTCACGTCCGCCGTCGAGTTCACATAAGTCACGACCGTATAGCCGGGATATCGTTTCATCCATTCTTCCAGGCTTTCGGGCGTGATCGAATCCGCAAGCGAACAACCGGCGGAGAGATTCGGCAGAAGCACTTTCTTTTCCGGGTTGAGAATCTTTGCCGACTCGGCCATGAAGTGAACGCCGCAAAAGACTATCAGATCGGCGTCGGTTTTCTGCGCTTCGAGAGCGAGTCCCAGGCTGTCGCCTACGAAGTGGGCCGCGTCCTGAACGTCCGAAGCCTGATAATTGTGCGCCAGTATTATCGCGTTGCGCCGGAGGGCAAGCTCTCGTATCTCATCCGTAAGCGCCTTGCGTTCACCATCGGTCGGATGCCAGTTGTTGAGATTGATAATTTGTGTACTCATTTTTCCTCTACCTTCGCCCCGCGATCCGGCTTGATCGAGCCGGTTCCGGCGGGGAATATGCGCCAGAATTCCTTTCGCACGAGACTCGTTATCGTCGCGCTCTTGTTCAGACCGTGATAGCGCGCCACGGCTTCGAGCATCGCCACATCCCGATCCATCGCCGAAAATGTCCTAACCTTCGTTTTAGTCATCTCCTCACCACGCGCTTTCTTTTCTCTCTATATAAGATTTATATAAATCTTATACAAGGCCACCTGACGAGTGTCAAGCGAAATTTATGACGAGGTGGGAACGATGCGTGAGGGATAAAATCGATCCGGCCATCGCGCGCTGAAAATGGACTGGCCGCACGTCGAAAAAGTGGCTCTTGTTGAAAGCCTGTATGAATAATATGCTGATGATTGGTTAATGATGAAAAACTGAAAACTGAAAACTGAAAACTGTTTGCCAGGGGAGGAATGAATGGAGAGATTCGAGCCGACCGAGCGAACCACGCTCAAACGATTGCCCAACCGCGGCGTGTTCGACCGCGAGGCTGTCTACCGAATACTCGATGAATCGTTCATCTGCCACGTGGGTTTCATCGTCGATGGGCGACCCTTCGTCGTCCCCACCGGCTACGGGCGCAAGGGCGACAACCTCTACATTCACGGATCAGCCGCAAGCCGTATGCTTCGCTCACTCGCCCGCGGCATAGAAGTATGCGTGACCGTCACGCTGCTCGACGGGCTTGTGCTTGCGCGCTCAGCTTTTCATCACTCGATGAATTATCGCTCAGTGATGATATTCGGCGCGGCCTCGCTTGTCGAAGATGAAGAGGAAAGACTCGAAGCCCTCCTGGCAATATCCGAACAAGTCATTCCCGGTCGCTGGGATGAAGTGCGCCTCCCTAATCCGTCCGAGCTTAAACAGACGAGCGTGCTGAGACTCCCGCTCGAAGAAGTCTCCGCCAAAGTGCGCACGGGGCCGCCGCTCGATGACGAAGAAGATTACGCGCTTGCGGTCTGGGCTGGCGAAGTGCCGCTTCGCCTGACAGCTTGCGAGCCTGTGGCCGATCCTCGATTGCCTGCCGATATTCCTGTCTCTCATTCCGCTTCGCATTATTCCAAAACCAATGGCCGGAGTTTGCGCGAATGAATTTTCGCCCTCGCCTGATTGACACCGCTCACAGACACCCTCTAGCCTTTCGCCGTGAGCAGTCTGATCGCTCAAATCAAAGGCGAAGCTCGCGCGCTCGGATTCGAGATCGTCGGGATCACTTCAGCCGATATGCTTGCGCGTGATGACGAAGCTTTTCGTCAATGGCGCGAGGCCGGATTCGCCGCCGACATGGATTACATGCAGCGAAGGACTCATCTGCACGCGCGACCGGCGGCGCTCGTGCCTTCATCACTGTCTATAATCACGCTGGCGATCAACTACTATGCGACTGCGCCCGAATTCTCTCACGAAAACCGTTATGGCCGCATCGCGCGATACGCCTGGGGACGCGACTATCACCTGGTCGTAAGGCCGCGCCTCGAACGTCTCGCAGCCCGCATCGAAAAGCTTGCGGGACGCAGGCTGCATCATCGCTCGTTCGTCGATGCGGTCCCGCTGCTCGAACGCGCCTTGGCCGCCCGCGCGGGACTGGGCTTTTTCGGCAAGAACACCAACCTGCTTTTGCCTCAGAGGGGGTCATGGTTTTTTCTCTCCGAGATTCTCATCGATCTGGAACTGCCCGCTGAAGACCGACAGGTAAAAATCAGTTGCGGCACATGTAATCGCTGCCTCGATGCCTGCCCGACGAACGCTTTTGCTGCGCCTTACTCGCTCGATTCGCGGCGTTGCATCTCTTACCTTACTATCGAAAACCGGGGAGCTATCCCGCGCGAATTGCGCCGAGGGCTTGGCGAATGGATTTTCGGCTGCGATATCTGCCAGACCGTCTGCCCGTTTAATCGATTCTCTTCAGATACACTCTGGCCTGAACTCAGACCCGAAGCCGGAGTCGGGGAGAGGCTCGACCTCGTAGAACTGCTTTCGATAGCGACAGACCAGGAGTTTCGCGCTCGATTCCGAGGCACTCCGCTTACACGCCCCAAACGTCGCGGGCTGTTGCGCAATGCCGCCATCGTCGCCGCTAATATCGAAGCGGCAACCGCTGCGCCCGCGCTCGCCGAACGCATCTCACACGACCCGGAGCCGCTCATCCGCTCTCACGCGCTATGGGCGCTTGCCCAACTCGACCCGCAAAAGGCTGCGCGACTCATTGAAAAATCACTGTTAGACTGCGATCCGCAAGTTCGGGAAGAAGCTTTTCTGCTCACAATTGGAGAGGCATAATTTCAGAAATAATTTGTTTGTTTTTTACTGAGACCTGGCGGGCATTATGAGAAGCTGCCACTCCAGAACAGGCCAGCACAAAGCCTGACCTCAAACGTCGCAGGTATCCACCCCGACCCGATTGTATGACTCGCTGTGAATCGCGCCTTGAGCGAGGCAGGCTCAAAATCTCGCATGAAATCGAGCGGCTACAGGCCACCCGCGCGGGCCGGGATGTGCCGGCTCCGGTCGCTGTGGATGTAACTGTTGATGCGCCCTGATTGGCTTTGTTTTGCAAAATGTTTTTTCGATGAAGTGGATAGGGCTTTCCTATCATCACCGCAATCGTTATCTTTACTTTCCTACGCATAGGCCGTCTGAATATGTTAGGTTTGATCGCCCTGAGATCAGGGAAAGAAGCTCAAGTCACAACGCACCGAAAAGGCCGAAGGAGCCTTTTCCGTCCGCATAAGAACAGGATAAAGACCAGATGATCAACGGTGAAGTGAAAAAGACCCTTTGGGCTACTGCCGATAAACTCCGCAGCAACATGGATGCTGCCGAGTATAAGCATATCGTGCTTGGCCTTATCTTCCTGAAATGCGTTTCCGATGCTTTCGCCGAACGTCGCGCCGAATTCGAACGACGTTTCGCCGATCCCGCCGATGAATACTATATCGAAGAAGAACTCCTGCGCGTCTCTGACCTCGAAGAACGTGACTACTACACTGAAGCTAACGTCTTTTGGGTTCCAGAATCCGCACGATGGGATCGCATCCGGGATCAGGCCAAGCAAGCGAACCTCGGCAAGATCATCGATGACGCGCTCACCGCGATTGAAAGGAATTCTCGACAAACGATTCGCCCGCACTCACCTCGAACCAAGCAGGCTGGGGGAACTCGTGGGTTTGATTTCAAGAATCGGTTTCGGCAATGGGGAACATAAAGCGAAAGATGTACTCGGACAGGTTTATGAATACTTCCTCGGCGAATTTGCCAGCGCCGAAGGCAAGAAGGGCGGACAGTTCTACACCCCCGCTTCGGTCGTTCGCGTGCTGGTCGAAGTGATCGCCCCGCACAGAGGCAAGGTTTACGATCCCTGCTGCGGTTCGGGCGGAATGTTCGTGCAGTCGGAAAAGTTCGTCGAAAGTCATGGCGGCAGGTTCGGCGACATCTCGATCTACGGGCAGGAAAGCAACCCGACAACGTGGCGATTGGTTGCCATGAATCTGGCCATTCGCGGAATGGATTTCAATCTCGGCAAAGAGCCTGCTGATACTTTCCTGCGCGATCAGCACCCGGACTTGCGCGCCGATTTCATCATGGCCAATCCGCCTTTCAATATCTCCGACTGGTGGAATGAAAAACTGGCCGATGATCCGCGCTGGCAATTTGGCGCTCCGCCTCAGAGCAACGCCAATTTCGCATGGTTGCAGCACATTCTCTATCACCTCAAACCGACAGGCATGGCGGGCGTCATATTGGCCAACGGCTCGATGTCTTCGTCGCAGAACAACGAAGGCGCGATTCGCAAGGCGATGATCGAAGCCGATGTCATCGATTGCATGGTTGCGCTGCCGCCTCAGCTTTTCTTCAACACGCAAATTCCAGCCTGCGTCTGGTTTCTGACCCGTGACAAAAGAACCAATGGCCGTGATCGTCGCGGCGAGACTCTGTTTATCGATGCCCGCAAACTTGGACGGCTGGAAACCCGCGTCCTTCGAGTCTTCGACGATGAAGAGATCGCCCGTATTGCGAACACCTATCACGCATGGCGACAGGACGGCGAAACCGAAGAAACTTATCGAGACATTCCGGGTTTCTGTTACGCGGCGAATCTCGAAAAGATCAAACAGCATGATTACGTGCTGACACCGGGGCGCTACGTCGGCGCGGAAGCGGTAGAGGAAGACGACGAAGCCTTCGCCGAAAAGATGGAGCGATTGACCGCGCAACTCGCCGGGCAGTTCACCGAAAGCGCGAGACTCGAAGACGAAATCAAAAGGAATCTGGCGAGACTTGGGTTCAATCTTTAGGATTCGCCAAAGAGACGTTTATGAAAAAAGCCCGTCGGGGAAAAGTTCAGAAAACCGCGCTCGTCAAAGGCGGCAAATCGATTGCCGCGAGCAAATCGCAGCTTCGAATCAGTGGTCTTTACAATCGCGTGCGCGAGATTCTGGATGAGGCGCGACAGCGCGCGGCCCGCAGCATCAACACGGAAATGGTGCAAGCTTACTGGCTCATCGGGCAGGCAATCGTCGAGCAGGAGCAGAAAGGAAAACGTCGAGCCGGGTACGGCGAGCAATTGCTTGAATCACTCGCGGTAAAATTGGCGGCGGAATTCGGGAAAGGGTTTACATACTCCAATATCAAAAACATGCGTCAGTTCTTTCTGACTTTCCAAATTCGCCACGCACTGCGTAGCGAATCGAGTTGGACGCATTACCGTTTGCTGATGCGCGTCGAAAACCCGGATGCTCGCATTTTCTATGAAATCGAAGCAGCCGAGGGCAACTGGTCGACGCGGGAACTGGAACGCCAGATTAATTCTTTCTTCTTCGAGCGCGCGGCGATGTCGAAACAGAAGCGGCAGATGTTAGAGAGAGGAAGAGAGAAAGGCGAGAAGTACGCGCCGCAGGATTTCGTCAAAGACCCGTTCGTGCTGGAGTTTTTGAATCTGCCAGTTCAGAGTACCGACTTCAGTCGGCAGGGGTGAAAATCCAAGCCCCCCAACTAAAGTTGGTACTCTGAACACCGTATTTCAACACAGTGGTGAACGCTAATGTACGATTATCGAAAGATGACCCCACAGCAGCAGAAGGAAGTCGTTGAGTATCGCCGACGACAACGCCGACCTCTGCATTCGCCCCCGCACTGGGACTTTAAAGGCCAGCGACAGTTCATCATCTCTGCCGCCTGCTATGAACATGCTAATGTGATCGGAAAGAGCCACGAAAGAATATCTCAATGCGAAACGGCGCTCCTGGAAATTTGCAACGAGCACACGACAGCCGTTTATGCCTGGTGTATATTGCCCAATCATTACCACATTCTTATTAAAACAGACCGCTTGAAAGAATTCAGATGCGAAATCGGAAAGTTTCACGGACGCTCATCGTTTGAATGGAACGGCGAAGATCAGCACAGAGGCAGACAGGTCTGGCACAATTGCTTTGACCGTGAAATCAGATCCGAGCGCCATTTCTGGGCCAGCGTCAACTATATTCATCACAATCCGGTGCGACACGGCTATGTTGAAAAATGGCAGGATTGGCCATGGTCGAGCGCCGATGAGTTTCTTGAGCGAGTGGGACACGAGACAGCCGCCAAAATCTGGCGCGCTTATCCGATTCTGGATTATGGGAAGAAATGGGATGTGGATTGACGGTGTTCAGAGTACCGGCTTTAGCCGGAAAGCTTGAATTTTTACGCCCTCCGACTAAAGTCGGTACTCTGAACGCCGTATTTCAATAGTTCGATAGAAAAGCGGCGCGATATGAGCGAAGCGGAAATGGCCAAGCGATTCAACGAGGCTGCGCGCCGGGGCGATGATCTGAGGCTGAGGGATGAAGAGCTTTCATTTTATGCCGCGCTGGAAACCAACGAATCCGCAGTCCGCGAACTCGGAGACGAGACGCTAAGAAGGATTGCTGTCGAACTCACGGAGAGCCTGCGAAGAAACATTTCGGTTGACTGGTTTGTTAGAGAAACGGTAAGGGCGCGGCTACGCTTGCTGGTGAAGCGCATTCTACGCAAGCACAAATATCCGCCCGATATGGAAAAGCGGGCTGTAGAGCTTGTGTTGCAACAGGCTGAGACATTATCTGAGGCTTGGGTATCCTGACCATTTCCGCGCCTCTCATTCGTTCCCACGCGCTCTTCAGGTTGTGATCCTTCGGGCGGCGAAGAAGCGCACCTGATCGTCAATGACGCGACGGCTGACCACTGAATTTCCACTCCCGATACTTTGTTTCCATCGCGACTGGCAAATCGGTAGCCAGATTTACCGAAAAAGTTTCAGCTTGCTTCACGCCTCAACCCGCAAAGACGCAGAGGCGCTGGTGCTTATCATTCAAAAGAGAGCGAGAGTGAGCAGTGCGGCGAACTGGCATAAGGTGTGCTTTGAAAATTCATCTCAAATCGCTGCGGCCCGAAAGATATTTTAACCTCTCCCGTTGAAACAGGAGTTTTGACTCCTTGCAGGTGACGTTATGAAATCGACTTTTGCTCAGGCGCGCTTATTCGCGCTTGCTATAATCATCGCCCTCATTCTCGCCGCATCGCTCGCTCCCCGGCGCCCGCTTTCGACAGCCACGGCGCAGACCATCGAACCGGCAGGAACGCTCACGGAACTTTCCATAGATGACGGCGTGGCCCGGTGCGCTCTCGGCGCGGGCAACCCTGTCGTTGCAGGATTCGGCTGGGTCAACAAGCTCACCCCGGCAACCTATCCCGCGACTCTGCGTTCGATCACCATAGGATTCAATCGCGCAAACCAACTCATAGAACCTGATCTAACATTTCGCATAGTTGTTTTCGTCGATGCGGAGAACGACGGGCCTTCAAATGGTCAGCAACCTGTTGCCGCGTTCACGGGTCGCGTTCGAGGCGGCGATACGTTTATGACTTTCAATCTGGTCTCGCCGCTGAAGCTCGCATCCGGGAGCTTCGTCATCGGCGCGATTGACCTCACAGGCGTGGCGGACTTTCCCGCGCTGTTCGACGCGGCAGGAAAATCCAATCCGACAGGATCGGAGTCTTATTTCACGCTCGATGCGGGCGCAACGTGGCGAACGGTTCGAGAGGGAATGGCTCCGGGCATCTGCGATCCGGGCAGCTTCCTCATCCGCGCCACAATAGAGTCCGACCCCGCAGATGCTATGGCGATAAAAACCACCCTTCACGATTCGCAGGCGGTCGAGCCGTGGTCTGTGGCGGTCAACAACGCCGCTACCGAAGCGATAGTCGCAAACTTTGCTTCGGACAACGTGACGATAATAAAAACCGGGGATGAGTCTTTTCGCAATCTCGCGGTGGGCGATGGCCCCGCAGGGACGCCCGATGGCCCGTTCGGCGTCGCCATACGACCCGACGGCGCTCGCGCTTATGTGACTCTGTTCGGATCGAACACGGTCCCGACCAGAGAAATGCCAGTCGATTACTCAGCCGTCGGGCCGGGTCGCGTCGCTGTGCTTGTGAAACAAGCTGACGGCTCTTTCGCTCAAACGGCTCAGATCAACGTAAACAAAGGGCCGGGATTTCCGGCGATACTTGCGGACGGATCGAAACTCTATGTGCCGTGCGGGGGGGCAAACACAGTCGATGTAATCAACACGGCGACCAATGAGCGATTGCGCAGCATACCCGTGGGAGTCAATCCGTCGAGTTGCGCGCTCTCGATAGACGGCGGAAAACTCTACGTCACCAACTTCGGCGAAAGCTCCATTTCGATCATCAATACCCGCACAGATCAGGTGATAAAAATTATCGGCAACCTCTCCGCCTCAGAGATCGCGCCTCAATCTCACCCGGAGCGACTGCCTGCGCCGTGGCGCGCGGCGCTTTCGCCTCTCAACGGAAACCTGTATGTGACGATGCGCGATCCGAACACGATAGTTCATCCGCCGCCGCCCGTTACAGCTTCCGATCACATCATCGAGATAGACACCTGTCGCGATGAGTTCGCCCGCGAGATCAGAGATGACGCCACGCGAGGCACGCCCGCAGGCAGCCCCGATGGCGGAGGCGGGCCTTTCGGAATCGCCTCTTTCGCATCGGGGCCTGCGCTCGTGTTCACGAACGATGGACTGGGGATAATCGGCGCAATCGATTCCCGAATAGATCAGGTCATTTCCTCGCCGCACATTTCGGCGGCTATGGTGCCTTCGCTCGTTCCTTACGCCGCCAATACCCGCGATGTGGCCTGCGCGCGAGTAGGCGGCAAAGCGACGGCTTATGTCGCAGTCGGAGAGCCGGATAATTCTGTTCTGATAGTGACCCTGCCAGACCTTACTGAAAACATCGCCACCGTACCCGTCATAACTTCTGTGAGAGTCGGAGGCGCGATGAAGATCAACGGCAGCGGCATGAAATTCGTCGATCACGTCGAAGTCATCGCCCCAGGGTCGGCAGCGTGCCTGACATTCAAAAAAGAGGCCAAGTTCAAAAAAGACGGCAGGCAGGTTTTGCAGAAGGGCAAGTTGAGTGACGGGCGAAGCATATCGGAAGCCTTGCCGGTCGGCTCGACCTCGTTTATACGAGTCGTCAATCTCGACAAGAGCATTCGCCTGTTTCTATTCACCCGCAACGAGTAGAATCTGAAAGTGATCGGTGATGAGTGTGGAGTCGCCTGGTAGAACCGTCGGCCAGCCTGTTCACGCGCGGAAAGTATGAAAATTTGAAATACAGCAGGCTGGCAGCCCGCTGTACGTTTTCTCAGGAGTCATCCCTTTCGTCAGAGACGACGCGCGGAAAGTATGAAAAACAATCGAGGGTTCGGACTCTCAAGACTCTCTGGACTCTATAGATTTTTTCGGAGGAGAAGGGATCAGCCCTTTCCTGTCACCCATCACCTGTCACTTTCAAAAAATGAATCACTCATTCCGGTTTCTCATAACCCAGGAGACGGCGGGACAGCGGATAGATGAATTCCTCGCCTCGCGCTTCGGTGTGCTTACTCGTATGCGAATAGCCCGACTGGTCGCGGGGGGCGCGTGTCTTGTAAACCGCACAGTGGCGCAAAGCGGCTGGCGCACCGCAGCGGGAGACCTGATAGAAATAACAGTCGAAGACCTCGGCCCTACCGCGATGAGTCCTTCTCCGATTCCGTTGGAAATTCTCCACGAAGACCAACACCTGATCGTCGTGGTCAAGCCTTCAGGCTTGCTAGTTCATCCGACCCTCGGAGTGAAGACCGGCACACTGGCAAACGCGCTCACTTATCATTTCAATAAAGATTTTTTCGACTCTTCCATCGAAGCCCCGGCTCACGGCGAGGAGCATTCGCTCATCCGGCCCGGAATCACTCATCGTCTCGACCGCGCGACATCGGGGCTGATGGTCGTGGCAAAAACCGCCCGCGCTTTGCAGACCCTCTCGCGCCATTTTCAGCGACGCATGGTTGAAAAACGATACCTCGCAATAGTGCGCGGAGAGATGAGCGAAGATAGAGGATCGATCATCGCTCCCATAGGCCGCGATGCGGAGAGGCGACCTCGCTGGGGAGTGATGGAAAACGGGAGAGAGGCCGAAACACGATTCCTCGTTCGAGAAAGAAAGCCTGCGCTTACGCTCGTCGAGATGGAGCCGGTCACGGGCCGCACCAATCAGTTGCGCATCCACTCGGCATACATCGGACATCCGATTCTAGGCGACGAACTTTATGGCAGGGGACAGGGGACAGGGGACAGGGGACAGGGTGAGATATGCGCAGTTGAGGAAAAAACGGGCGATGAAACAACTGGCGGGCGCGGGTATGATCGAACACAAACCGCCTCTGTTCCCTGTTCCCTGTCCTCTGTCCCCTGCGTCAGGTTGTGCCTGCACGCCTGCAGGCTGGCTTTTCATCACCCGGCGACAGGC
This sequence comes from Blastocatellia bacterium UBA7656, assembly GCA_002483445.1. GTDB lineage: Bacteria > Acidobacteriota > Blastocatellia > UBA7656 > UBA7656 > UBA7656. The sequence goes on along the minus strand of DLHY01000166.1, from coordinate 79,793 downwards.
GAGTGGCTGGAGTTCAGGTCACCGATGCCTGTTGAGATTGAAAGTGTGATGCGTGAAGCGTGAAGGTTCGGCGATGTTTGCAACGGGCGAAAGACGCTTCAGGTTTTGCGCATCACCCGGTTCATGACTTTTTGAATTGCGGCCAGACGGAATGGTTTCGTTATCGCTGCATCGATGATCAGGCTGTCTCCGACGAGTTCCTGGATTTTGTCGGCTCCGTAGCCGCTCATCAACACCACCTTCATCATTGGATGTCGAGCTTTTATGCGAGTCGCCGTCGCTATGCCATCGATTTTCGGCATGGCGAGGTCCGTAAACACCACATCGAAATCCCGTTCATCGATCATAACAAGCCCTGCTTCCGAGCTTGAGGCTTCCATCACCTCGTGGCCCTGTCGGGCCAGCATCTCCGCAAGCACACTGCGCACATTCACCTCGTCGTCGATGACTAAAATGCGCGCAGATTGGGCGGGCGAATCCGCCTCTTCGATCACCGCTTCGACTGCGCGCGGTTGAATCACAGGCAGCGAGACCGTAAATGTGGTGCCTTGTCCCGCCTGACTTTCAACCTCGATGCGCCCGCCGTGCCGCTCCACTATCCGGTAGCTTTCGCTAAGTCCCATCCCCAGGCCGAGCATTCCTTTCGTGGTGAAGAACGGTTCGAATATGCGCCGCTTGACTTCTTCCGTCATGCCGCTGCCGTTGTCAGCTATCCTGATGGAAGCGATTGACTGATCGAGGGAAACGATGATGGAAATCTCTCCGCCTGCGGTCATCGCGTCGAGCGCGTTGAGGATTATGTTGATGAAGACTTCGCGCAATTCCGAAGGCTCGCCGCTGACGAGCAACGTTTCCTGAGCCTGCCAGTCGAGATTAACCTCATACTTGATGCCGAGAGCTTCAGCATCATCGCGCCATCGCGGGCGCGTCATATCGATTGCATCACGCACGATCTCGATCAGTGGCAGCGGTATGAAATCTTCTCTCAGAGAGCCGCCGCGCGAAAAATTGTGTATGCGCTCGACCATGCGGGCGGCGTCTCTTGCCGAACGCTCGATTATCTGGAGGTTCTTTTCGACCTCGGCGCTCTCGACCTTCTGAAGAGAAAGTTGTGTGTAGCCGAGTATGGCCGCAAGAGCGTTGTTGAAGTTGTGAGCTACGCCCGATGCAAGCTGACCGAGGGCGCGAAGCTTGTCGGCCTGCTGAGTTCTTTCGTGTTCGCGCTCGCGTTCGGTTATGTCGCGGGCCAGCGCGATTGCGCCCGCCAGTCGATTGCGCTCGTTGAAAAACGGCGAAGCCGTATGTGTGAGCAGAACCTTTTGCCCGTCGGGCCGGGTGTACCACAATCGGCGCTCGATGATTTGCGTCTCGCGCAGAGCGATTTGAATTGGAAGCTCTTCGACCGGGATGATGTTCCCGTCTTCGTCGCTGAACCTCCCTTCGGCCAGCGATCCAGGAGAATTCGAAGTTATTTCTTCGAGCGTGAATCCGAATATGTGAAGGGCATGATCGTTGGCTCTCACCACTCTGGCCGATTCGTCGAATATCATCAATCCTTCGCCCATCTGCTCGATAGCCGCATTGAGAGTGATGCGCTCGCGCTCGGCTTCTCCGCGGGCGCGCTGCTCGCGGGCCAGCCATTCATCACGCTCCTGTTCGGCGCGTTTGCGCTCGGTGATGTCGTTGCCGGTGATGAGCGCGCACTGCTCGCCGCTGATTTCTATCGCTTCTCCCGACAGCAGCAGTATTCGCTTCTCGCCACTTCGGGTGAGGGCTTCCATCTCCAATTCGTGAACCCTTCCGCGCTCGCGCAATTCCTTGACGAGGCGGACGCGCTCCTCAGGCTCCGCCCACAGCCCAAGCTCAGTTGCCGTATGGCCGATGGCTTCCTCGCGGGTCAGTTTGTTCAGCCTCAGAAAAGCTTCGTTCACATCTATGTAGCGCCCGTCGTCGAGCGTCGCTATGCTCATCGAATCGGGACTGGCATGGAAGGCTTTCGAGAACCGCTCTTCCGAAGCGCGAAGGGCTTCTTCGGCGCGCTTGCGCTCAGTGATATCGCTTGAAGTCGAGAGCAGGCATTTCTCGCCGTCGAGATCGATTATTTCAGCCGAGATCAAAACGACGCGCACATCGCCCGATTTGCTCACATAACAGGTTTCCATATCGCGGACGAGGCGATGCCTTCTGAGAAGGCGCAGGATTTTATCGCGCTCCTGCCGATTGACCCAGATGCCAAGCTCATCAGCCGTATGGCCTATCATTTCTTCGCGCGAGTAACCGCTGGCTTTCACCGCGGCTTCGTTGACATCAAGGTATATTCCGTCGTAGAAGCGATTTATGCTCATCGGATTCGGGCTGGCGTGAAAGGCTTTCGAGAACCGCTCTTCCGAAGCGCGAAGATCCGACTCGGCCTTGATTCGCTCGGTGATGTCATAGACTCCCAGAAGCACGAACCTTTCGCCGCCAATCTCTATGATCTCAGCCGACAGCAGCCCCCTTCGCGCTTCCTGGCTGCGGGTGAAAAACTGGATTTCATAATCCTTGATCTCGCGGCGCTGGCGAAGGAGTTGCAGAAAAGATTCGCGGTCTCGATCGGGCCACATCATCAGTTCTTCGGAAGTGCGGCCCAGAACTTCTTCGCGACGGTAGCCGATTGCGCGCAGGTAACTGTCGTTTGCTGTGACGATGCGCCCGTCTCTGAGATTGTGCACCACCATGGGGTTGGGAGAGAGATTGAATGCTTTCGAGAAACGTTCTTCCGAAGCGCGAAGGGCTTCTTCCGATCTCTTGCGCTCGATTGCAAAAGCTACATGACTGGCTATGGTCTGAGCGATCTGCGCCTCTTCAGCCGTAAAGCGATGGGGCGCGTCATAGTAGATCATGAACTTGCCCAGCAATCTGGCCTGATAAACGAGGGGAATGAACCCCATAGCTCTTATGCCTTCGCCGCAGATGATCGCGCTGAGTTCCGCAAGGTCAGGCGCTTCTTCGACATCAGGCACGAAGATCGGATTAGCGTTCTTTTCATCTTTCAGCCACGGCGAATGCCCCTCGACTTTCTCGCGGTACTCTTCCGAAAGCCCGTGCCATGCCTTGAAGCGAATTACGCCGTCCGGGTCGAACAACAGCACAGCAGAGCGATTGACTTTCAGCGCGCGTTCGAATGCGTTGAGCGATTCCTCATAGATTTCTTCTATGGCTTCGGCGCGACTCAGGGCGTCACTGAGGTAATAAATAGTCTGAAGCTGCTCGACTCTCTGGTGCAGTTGCTCTTCGGCGCGTTTGCGCTCGATGGCCATCGCGACCTGTGTGGAGACGAAGACCAGAATGTTTTTTTCTTCCTCGTCGAAGCGCAGGTCTTCGTTGTAACTCTGAAGCACGAGCGCGCCGATGGTTTTGCCCTGAGCTTTGAGCGGGACTCCGAACCAGTCGGAAGAATGCGCGCCTATGAGATCGGCCTTGCCCTGATCTATCAGGTCTCGAAGGCCGTCAGGCATGACCTGAACAGGCTTGCCCATGCGAATCACATGCTCGGTAAGCCCCTTGCCGAGCTTTCTGGGCGGAGGCGGAGGGTCGCGCTCGTCGACGAAATAAGGGAAGCTGACCTCTTCGGAGATCGGGTCATAGAGGGCGATGTAAAAATTCTGCGCGGGGAGAAGTTCGCCCACTATTTCGTGAATCGAGCGAAAGAGCGCCTGAAGATTTTCAGCGGAGTTTGCCGCTTCGGAAATGCGATAAATCGCGGATTGAATTTTGGCGGCCTTCTCGCGCTCGGTGATATCGTTATAGACGGCAAGCGCGCACTCTCGCCCGTCGAGGTTGATTATCTGCGCCGAGATGAGAGCCGTTCGCACCCGGCCCGATTTCGCCCGATATTTGATTTCCAGATTGCGAACCCTTCGATTTTTTTTGAGCGCCTGAGTGACCATATCGCGCTCCTGCCAGTTTACCCAGAATCCCGTCTCCGAGGCTGCGCGGCCTATGATCTCATCGCGCCCGTATCCGGTGACGCGCAGGAAGGATTCGTTGACATCCAGATATCGCTCTTCGACGAGCGTCGAGATGGTTATCGGATCGGGGGTCGCGTTGAAGGCTATGGCGAATCTCTCTTCGGAAGCGCGAAGGGCTTCTTCCGATTTCTTGCGCTCGGTGATGTCTGTAGTTGCGGTCAGCAGGCACCGCTCGCCGTTGAGAGTTATCAACTCCGCTGAAAACAGCATCATCATTTCTTCGCCCGATTTTTTGCGAAACCTGATTTCCACGTTGCGCGCTCGCCCGTCGCGTTTGAGAACCTCGACGACCTCAGCGCGTTCTTCAGGATTGACCCAGATATTGAGATCGATAGACCGGTGGCCTATCACTTCCTCGCGCGCGAACCCGGTCATGCGCAGGTAGGATTCGTTGACCTCGATGTAGCGGCCTTCTTCGAGCGTGGCAATGACCATCGATTGAGGGCTTGAGTTGAATGCCAGGAAGAATCTCTCTTCGAGCGCGAGCAGAGCTTCCTGAGCCTGCTTTCGCTCGGTGTTGTCATTGAAGATCAACATCCCGGCGAATATCTCTCCGTCCTCGTAGCGCAGAGGAACCGCGCTGACTAAAAAATGGCGCAACACGCCGTCAGGGCCGGTGTAAGAGTATTCGCGGTCGCGTATAAGCTGGCCGCGAAGCGCGCTGGCAAGCGGCCTTTCATCGACGGGGACCTCCGAACCATCAGGGTTATGCACATGGCTGCCTGCATAATAATCCTTGAGGGTCCTGCCTTCGGGAATATGGCCCACAAGCTCGATCCCTGCGCGATTCATCATCAGCAATTCGCCATCAGGCGCGCGGGCGATGAATATGCCTGAAGGTATCTGATCGAGTATGCAATGGAGTCGGGAGCGGTCGCGCTCGGACTCGTCATATAGCCGCGCGTTCTCGATGGCAATCGCGGCGTGCCTTGCATAGACACGCGCCAAATCGATTTCCTGTCGGGCGGGGCGATGTGGCTCGTTGTAGTAAGAGGCGAACGCGCCAAGCGCGCGACCCTCGCCGTCGAGGATCGGCATCGACCACGCAGCGCGAAGCGCGGCTTTCTCACCCGCTTCGAGCAAAGGCTCCCAGGAAGGGTCCTCCCGCATGTCTTCGATGATGATCAGGTCGCCGATGGCGGCGGCTCTGCCGCAGCAGGGAGACTCATCGCCTATGGGCTGAGGAAAAATCGCGCTCAGAAAATCCGCAGGCAACTGTGTAGATGCTGCGATGACGAGTTGACCGGTTGTCTCATCGATCAGGCACAGGGTATTCATACGCGACCCGATGGCTTCGGCCATGGCGCGAAGTATTCCTTCGAGCGTGTCGCCGAGCGCGCGGCTGTCGTCGAGTTTCGCAGACACTCGCTCCAGTCGGCTCAATTCATCGATGAGCCACGACGAGTCCGCCAACTCAAGGCCGTTGTGAGTCAATGCCTTGTCCATATCCTGAGCCATTCAGATGAGGGGGGGGAGATCGGTCAGGGAAGGGGCCGCCCTGCAAAAAACCTGGGATAGCGATTTTAACACAACGTCGCGGGCCAACAATGATAAATTCCTTTTTGTCCTTCGTCCCTTGTCATTCGTCATTCGTCATTTGTTGTTTATCTCTCACGCAAATGACGAATGGCGAATCACTAATGGCGAGTGCCGGACTTTTCCCTTCGCCGCCTGTGATGTAGGATAAAAACTTCACCATCACTGAAAAAGTTTCGAGGAGATTATGTCCGAAGATTTTCAAAGCGATCAGGATTTTGCTCTTGGGCCGGATGACTTTCCTTCCCCGGAGGAATACCAACTCCACTGTCTGAGGCATTCGACCTCGCATATCATGGCGGCGGCGGTTCAGCAGATATTTCCCGATGCCCGCTTCGGCATTGGCCCGCCCATCAAGAACGGCTTCTACTACGATATGCAGCTTCCCCGCCCGCTCACGCCCGAAGACCTCACGGAAATCGAACTCCGTATGCGCGAGATCGTCAAAGAGGGACGCGAGTTCCAGCAGCAGACGTGGAACAAAGATAAAGCCCTTGAGTTTTTCGGCTCGCACTCGCAGAACTTCAAACTTGAGTTAATAAACGGCATTCCGGGCGAGACAGTCTCGACCTACTCGATAGGCGATTTCACAGACCTGTGCGCAGGCCCGCACGTGCGCCGAACGAGTCAGTGCAAGCATTTCAAGCTGACTTCCATCGCGGGCGCGTACTGGCGCGGCAGCGAGCGCAACCCGATGCTTCAACGCATCTATGGAACGGTGTGGCCCACGAAGGATGAGCTTGAGGAGCATCTTCACAATCTCGAAGAGGCCCGCAAACGCGATCATCGCCGAGTGGGTCGCGAGCTTGAATTGTTTATGACTCACGAGTGGTCGCCGGGCGCTCCGTTCTGGCTGCCTAAGGGGACGACCCTCTATCACACGCTTCAGGAGAAACTGCGCCGACTGCTTTCGCGCAACGGCTACCTGGAAGTCAAAGCGCCGCTCTTAGGGTCGCACAATCTGTTTCGCACATCGGGTCACTGGGATCATTACAAGGAAAATATGTTCATCGTCGAGGACGAGGACGGCGCCGACTTCGGACTCAAGCCGATGAACTGCCCCATGCACATGCTCATATTCGGCTCGAAGCGACGCAGCTATCGCGAGCTTCCCTTGAGGCTGGCCGAGCAGAGTCCGCTTCATCGCAACGAACGAGCGGGCGCGCTCGCCGGCCTTACGCGCGTGCGCCAGTTCCAGCAGGACGACGCGCACATCTTCATCACCGAAGATCAGATCGGCGAAGAAGTCACGCGACTGGTCGGATTGCTCAAGCGAATCTATACGGCTTTCGGAATGCCTTATCGCTATGTGCTTTCGACGCGCAACGAAGAGAAATTCATGGGCGACATTCCGCTTTGGGAACGCGCCGAGCGATTGCTTGCCGAAGGATTGGAAGCAAACGGTCTGGAATACACTATCGCAAAGGGAGACGCGGCGTTCTATGGACCTAAGATCGATCAGATGGTTCAGGACTCGCTCAAGCGCGAGCATCAACTCGGCACGATTCAACTCGACTTTCAGCTACCGCGCCAGTTCAACCTGAGCTATGTCAACGCTGAAAACTCTGAATCGATTCCTGTAGTGATTCATCGCGCGCTCTATGGCTCCTTCGAACGCTTCATCGGAATTCTGATCGAGCATTACGCGGGAGCCTTTCCGCTGTGGCTCGCGCCCGTGCAGGCTAAGGTGCTGTCGATATCGGAAAAGACCGTCGACTATGCGCGCGAAGTTTATGATCGACTCATTGAGGCAGACCTGCGCGTAGAACTCGACGCGCGCGACGACAAGATAGGCGCGAAGATTCGCGACTCTCAGCTTGAAAAAGTGCCTTATATGCTGATCGTCGGGGCGAAGGAAGCCGAAGCGCGAGCCGTCGCTGTCCGCTCGCGCGAGAAAGGCGACGAAGGCGCATCGCCTCTCGATGATGTGATCGCGCGCATCCGCCAAGAAGCAGATTTCAATTATTAGGTGGGTGATAGGGGATAGGTGATGGGGGAGGGGTTGAAAAGGCCTGCTCACCTCTTCACCTCTTCACCTCTTCACCTCTTCACCCCAAATGGCCGTCACCATAAAACTCGACCCCGCGGATCCGCAGCCTGAAGCAATGAGTCAGGCTGCTTCGATCATACGGCGCGGCGGGCTGGTCGCTTTTCCTACCGAAACAGTCTACGGGCTTGGCGCGGATGCCTTGAATGCTCAGGCTATCAAACGCCTCTTCGAAGCGAAGGGAAGGCCAGCGGATAATCCTCTCATCGTTCATGTCGATGGTCGCGAAATGCTCTCTCGCGTGGCTCAAGGTGTGAGCGACGAAGCGCACAGGTTGATAGAAAAATTCTGGCCCGGCCCGTTGACCCTCGTGCTGGGTCGTCGCCGTGAAGTTCCGGCAATCGTGTCTGCCGATCTCGCGACAATAGCCGTTCGGATGCCGCAGAATAAAATCGCGCTTGAGTTGATACGCCAATCAAACGTGCCGATAGCCGCGCCGAGCGCGAATCTTTCGGGCCGCCCCAGCCCTACGCGGGCCGAGCATGTGGCAAGTGATCTGGGCGAGCGAATCGATATGATACTCGATGGCGGCGAGACTCGTATCGGCATCGAATCTACAGTGTTGGATATGACAAGCGCGACGCCTTTGATCCTGCGAAAGGGATGGATCACCGAAGAACAGATTCGTGAAGTGACGGGTGCAGTCGGCATCGCGCGGAGCGAAGAAGAGTTGAGCCGTTCGCCCGGCACGCGCCATCGCCACTACAGCCCGCGCGCCCGCGTCGTGCTGATTGAGCAATCTTCGCCGGGAGCGATTGAACGAATGTGCAGGAAATATCTCGAAAGCGGGACAGTAGGTTTTCTCGGACACACCAGGTTGAAGATCGATGACGCTCGATTCAGTTCGATTGTGTTGAGAAATGATGCGGGCGAATATGCGCGCTCGATTTACCGGGCCTTGCGCGAGTTGGATGAAAAGCGTCTTGACGTTATCGTTGTCGAAGCGATCAGCGAATCGGGCGAAGGCGCAGCCGTGATGGATCGACTACGCCGCGCCGCCTCTGAGATTGTTTGATCAGCTTTCTCTTCTGTTAGAAATATTTGATGTAATTTCTCTAGCGAATCTGCTCAATGGCTTCCAATCTCAAATTCGATAATTGGTTTTATTAGTATTTGCCCAAAAGCAGGAGGCACCGCATTACCTATCACAGGGTGTTTTTGCCTTAGAGATCCAAAAGTAGAGATATGAGAAGGGAGTCCTTGTAATAGCGCGCATTCATACCAAGACAATCGCCGATTGCGATCTCCTTGTAATATCCAAGCATCCTTTCCAACTCGCTTCATAGGTTCACCCATAGGGTGTAGGGGTACATGGTCGGCATGAGCAACGATGGTAAAACTTGATTCGTCCCAACGACGCTTGCGGTTTCTTGTTAGATAATGTCCATGGAATTCCTTTTCGTTAAACTCTCCTTTGGGCCATTCTTCCAATCCCCATATAACATCGCGCATAACCACCGCAGGGAGATTTCCCCTTGGCCCGTGGGTAGGATCAGGAAATTTATACTTGAATGATTTTTTTAAATCATAATGAGCCAGAACCATAAACAGGCGTTCACGAGCCTGAGCTACACCGAAGTCACTAGCAAGCAGTTTGGCCTGTACAGCAGTGTAGCGTAATCTGCGAAAGTGAAACATCTGCTCCTCTAAAAAATAGCCATCGCAAGCATTGACCATTCCACCAACATTTTCAATCAATGCATATCGAGGTTTTATTCTCCCCAAGGCCCGCAAAAAATGCCAAAACAAGAAATTGTTTTCATTGGATTTCATATCTCTTACGCGCAAATCGTCCGCCTTTGAATCCCGCCATCGCCGTCGTGCGCCGACACTATAGCCGGTACAAGGATAACAACCTATGAGAACGTCTGCTTTGGGAAAACTCGATATGTTGGCGATATCGTCAAGCACAAACTCCACATCCGGCAGAATAGACTTATATGCAGCAGCAGAATAAGGATTAATGTCATTGGCCCAAATTACATCGACACCAGCTTGCTGCACTCCGAAATCAAACCCTCCGCACCCGGAAAACAGGGAGACGGCTGTCAGCTTTTTGCTCATATCTCCAAATCTCCTATAACAAGTAATCTCATTGAGCAAAACATAAGAATCCTCCGGCGAGTTGATCAGTTTCTCAGAAACTCTCTCTCTTCTCGTTCAGAACCTCGTCAACAATTTCTGTTATATGTTTACTTAAATATCGCTCCCTGCCACGAAGAAGATACATGAGGCGCACTCGATCAATAACTATGGTCGTCTTTTGAATATCTACCTTTTTGTGCCATTCACCATTTGCCTTTCTAAAACAAAAAGGTATGAACGTCATTTGGCTTGGGTAAGCTGTAAAAGAGAGATAGTTGCTCCAAATACCTGGGCTTGTTTCACCTTGCTTTCTAACCCAATCATCGGGACTACAACCACACTGAGCGAAAAACATGGGATAGCCGCCAGCATTGTCCCCGATCGGTGTCCAAGCAACCAAATCCAATCCACCATCTCCAGAATCACGTGGGTCAACCTCCTCTTCTTCGCACATGACTTTTTCTCCGATAGCAGACGCGAGTTTCTTCAGTTTGAGCCATAGCTTTCCTGAGTAATATCCCCTGTTCAATTGGTGCTTGCCAAACATGTGTACCTTACTGCCATCAGGTAGCGTCGATTTAAGCGCGTGAAAACTAGCGACCTCGAAAATAGAGGTTACTTTGTTTTTAATGGGATTGTTGCTGATACAGCGCAGATTCGAAGCTAGTAACAAGAACAAGTATATCCTATGCTGTAGATTCAATCGTCTTTTCAAAGACAACACGTCTCGGTCTTCCGACAGGGTGAATGGGTAATCATTTCCAAAAGCGCCTATTCTGTACTCAATATGGTTGAACCAATCTAAGGCTTGCAAAGACCACCTATCGCTTAGCTCTGCTCCTGTGGGCAAGTCGTTTTCGTATTCGTCTTCAACCTCTGAGGCATACTCATCATCATCATCATTGTCAACGAGAGGTGTTGGCAGGTTAAGGTCTTCTACGGGGCCGCGAATGTAGTCCAACGCATCTGCTTGCGATATTCTTGAGTCCACGTCAGTAAGGCAGAGTAATTCTATGAAATCAGCCCAAAGATGCCGATGAGACGATTGAGGAGTTTTCATGAGCTTATCAAGAATCATGCGTTTTGTTGAAGCTCTACAAACGTATTTCACTCATCTTCCCGTTTTTCCATTGAAGCTTTGAGAGAGGTTTTCAAATAACGAACAAGTTTCTCGATTTCTTCCAGGTTCGTTATATCTCCATCGCTTGGGTCTTCAACCTTGTAAACATATTCGTTAGCGGCATGCAAGAACGCCCTCGCTTTGGTTATGGAATTACGAAACACCTCAGATGGAAATCCTGTTAGCATCGCAGCATCGGTTAGAGAAGACCCTTTCATAAAAGCTTTGAGGGCCACGTCATTTTTTACGACGGCATTCAAATGCTTCAGGTTCCGCGATTCTCCCAGCTTTGTTTTGTTTTCGCTATCTCTTTGAAAAATCCAGGTAACAAAGTGCTTCAAGTGAGACGGCTTCGCTTTTGCCGTGGGGTCATCATTGCTTCGCAAGCCCAGGTACTCAACAATATTAGAATATTGTAGGGCTGTAGTAATTAGTGAAAAATCAATAGACTGTTCGCTAAGGTTCTCTATATTAAAATAATCAGCCTCCTCGATTTCCTCATAAAGCTTGAGCCCGGTCAATAAACGGGCAACGTATGCCCGATTGCTTCCTATAGTCTTTGCCAGTATCTCGAATTGGTCTTTCATATCACCCGTCGGCAGTGTCTCACGGAGTTGTTCAAGATACTTCGCTTTGGCCAGCGAATCCCACTGATTTATTCCAGTAATGTGCCTGTATCCCAGATACTTTAGTATTTCATCACGACTTTCATATATGAAAACAGGTAATTCGGCAGGCTTATGATCGGCTTCATCGCTTGCTACTTGGACAGCATTTTTTTTCACTGGAGCTAGTGTGGGATCAAGCAGCAACTTGACTGCTGTCAAGCGGCGGTTGCCTTCTACAACATCAAAGGTTTCCTGATTGGCTTTTCTTCGGACGACGATCAAAGGCTCTTCAGAGTAGTAACCGTTTTTACCTATTGAGCGCATTAGCTCAATTATGCTGGCCTTATCAAGCATCCATTTCAGGATAGCTTCTTCGCCTTTTTGAACTATGCTTGAGGGGAGCCGGGGATTATTAAAATCAAATCGGAGATCTTTAACAGGGATATAGACTGTTTGTTTCTGCTGTTCTGTGCCTGCTTTACTGTCCATGACCATTATTGTCCCTCGCCTAAGAGAACAGCGACTGTAATAAATTATCTGCCGCGAGAAAATCCATTTTCTCGCTTGGCGGAATTGCTTCGCTCACTTTCTGCTGCTACTTTTCCTGGACTTGGCTCTGCTCTTTGCAATCCTTATAATCAAGTCGCTCGGCTCACAATCTAAAGATTCGCAAAGAGCATCTATCGTCTTTAGGGCTATCATCTCCTGCCCCCCTCTCCAAAGCCGCGCGGCTTGCGCCGGGTTGAGGTCTAATAGCTTCTGCAATTGGTAAGCGGTAGTAACGCCCCGCTCCATTGCCACCTCTTTGATTCGCAGTTCTACCATACGCCGGATGCTACCATAAAACAAAATACCAGACAAGAAAACATTTTCCTGACGTGTATTTATAAATATGGTAATACCTACGTAATTTTTCACATGCATGAGAAAGGCGAGACGGATTCACCGCAGGGCAGCAGATATTGCACAGAAGAAAAGCTCCGTGCCGCACGGCTCTCCTCATATCTGTGGCGCATTCCTTTCCTGACGTAAAAATACATTCACAGATTCTTCTCAATGAATTCGGTCATCATCGAAAACATATGACGATTGAGCAGTGGATCGACTACGCCGTGACGCGACCGGGGGTAGAGCATCAGTTGAAACGGTTTGTTCGCCTTTTGAAGCTCATACGCAAACTGAATCGTGTTTTGCATGTGAACGTTGTCGTCCATCATCCCGTGAATGAGCAATATCTTTCCGCTCAAATCCTTCGCCGAGGCAAGCGGCCCGCTCTTCCTGTACCCGTCAACATTATTCTGCGGCATCTTCATGTAACGCTCGGTGTAAATGGTGTCGTACAACCGCCAGTCGGTCACGCTTCCGCCCGCAATTCCAATCTTAAAACTCTTGCTGTGAGTCAGCGCATAAGAAGTCATAAACCCGCCGTAGCTCCAGCCCCACAATCCTATGCGCGACCCATCGAGGTAGGGCTGAGTCTTGAGCCACGCGATGCCGTCTTCGAGATCGCGAAGCTCAAGCTCGCCGAAATTTTTATAGACCTTCCACGTCGATTCCGCTCCCTTGCCGCTCGCCGTCCGGTTGTCGCACACCCATACGATGTAGCCTTTCTGCGCCAGCATGTGATGCCACATCAAACGGACGCCGCCCCACGCATTGCGCACCTGTGGAGCGTGCGGGCCGCTGTAGGTATAACTCATCACCGGATACTTTTTCCGCGGATCAAAATCGGGCGGCTTGATCATCATAGCTTCCATCACGAATCCGTCGCGCGTCTTCACCTGAAGCAGTTCGACTCGTCCGAGCTTGTACTGCTTCAACGCTTCGACTTTGTTTTCATCGATGACGCGAGCGAGTGAGCCGTCCGATTTGAAAAGGCGAACCTGCGTGGGCGTGTTGACATCGCTCCAGTTATCGAGAAACAGGGTGAGTTGCGGATTAAAGCTCGCCGCGTGATTGCCTTCCGTCTGAGTGAGTCGTGCCATCGCGGTTCCATCGAGTTTGATTCGGTAGACGTGATTCGCGATGTGACTATGCTCCGTCGCGGTGAAATAAACCCATCCGCCCCTTTCATCCACTCCGTCCAGCGAGCGCGCTTCCCACTTGCCCGTCGTCACCTGACGAATGAGCGTGCCTTCAGGCGAGTAGTGATAGATGTGCTGCCATCCGCTCTTCTCGCTCAACCACAGAAACGAGCCGTCCTTGAGCCATCGAGGTTCGCCCGTTATCTCGACCCAGGCTGGAGTCGTTTCGCGAAAAAGAGTTTCGGATTTTCCGGTCGCCGGGTCAGCGAAATTCAAATCGAGCCATGTCTGCTCGCGATCCTGTAGTTGATAGACGACTCGCTTGCCGTCGGGCGTCCATCCGACTCGAACTATGAGAAATTCGCCGCCCTGATATTTGAAAGTATCGACCCAACGGGTGTCGCCGCCCGCTGCTGCGACTACGCCGAGTTTTACAGTAGGATTCGCGTCGCCCGCTTTCGGATAGGGCGTCACCTCGGTTTCCTGAAAATGCGGGATGTGATCGACAAGGGTGAATTCGCTCACGGGATGATCATCGAGTCGGAGATAAGCTATGCGCGTCGAATCGGGACTCCACCAGTAAGCGCCAAAGTTGCCGCGCCCGTAAAGTTCTTCCTGATAAACCCAGTTCAAACGACCGTTGAAAATCTTCGCGCTGCCGTCCGTTGTCAAAGCGCGCTCGCGCTGCGAAGAGATGTCGACCAGATAGAGATTGTTGTTGCGCGCGAAGCTGACCATACGCGAATCGGGGCTGAAGTCTTCGCCCACTTCTTCTTCAGGGGTGTTAGTCAATCTGACGGCTCGATCCGAGTTGAATTCGTAATAGAAAAGATCGTTGGCATAGTTGATGAGCGCGGCACTCTGTTGCGGGTTCATCTGATACGCGCCGCGATGGGCCAGTTGCTTTGCCGCTTCCCTGCTGATACCGGGAAGTTGAGCGAAAGCCGCTTCCATTTTTGAATGGTCGAAGAAAGGCGCGCTTTCGCCCGTTGCGGCGTTGACTCGCAGGAGTTGAGCCGTGCGCGTCGCAGGATCGACTTTGCTTTGCAGGTAGTGCGCGCCGTCGTTCATCCACGTGAGACTTGTGGGCGGCGAGCCGTTGAAGTTGATCCTCTTTTCAGGATCGAACAGGTCATCGATAGTGAGCAGTTTGTTCTGCGCTTTTACGGAAGCGGAAACGAGCAGAAAAGCAAAGATGGTGAGAGCGAACCTGTAACGTCGCATGTGGGCTTCTCCTTTTGCGATTAAGTGAGCAGAAGATATTTATACAAAAACTGCGCGGGACGTGAAAGGTGTTTTGACTGGCGCGACAGGCTCGCGCGGATCGCCGGAAACAATCAGCGCCATTCTTAATTTCAGACGAGTGTCAATGATTTTTACAAGCCGAGTTGCTGGCTGCTGAGGTAGTAATAAAGTCCCTGCCGTTCCATCAACTCTTCGTGAGTTCCCTGCTCGACGATCCTGCCTTTTTCGATGACCAGGATCAGGTCAGCGCCGCGAATAGTGCTGAGCCTGTGCGCGATGACGAATGAGGTTCGGCCTTTGAGCAATTGATCCAGGTTCTCTTTGACGGCCTTCTCCGATTCGGTATCCAAAGCGCTCGTCGCTTCGTCGAATATAAGAATCGGCGGTTTGTTGTAGACGGCTCGCGCGATGGCGATGCGCTGGCGCTGGCCGCCCGACAGCGCGATGCCGGTTTCGCCGACGCGCGTGTCATAACCGAGCGGCAGCCTTTGAATGAATTCATGCGCGTTTGCAACTTTCGCCGCCCACGTCACACGATCCAGGTCGGGTTCTTCTTCGCCAAACGCGATGTTCTTCGCAATGGTGTCGTCAAACAGATAATTTTCCTGTAACACAAAACCGATCTGGCGGCGCAGGTCGCTATAAAGCAGTTTCTTCTGCTCGACGCCGTCGAAATGGATCGCGCCTGCTGTCGGTTCCAGCATTCCGGCAAGGCATTTGACCAGAGTAGTTTTGCCCGAACCGCTGCGCCCGACGACGGCGACTGTCTTTCCAGCCGGTATGTCAATCGAGATGTCTTCAAGAATTTTGGGCGAATCAGGGCCGCCATACTGAAAGCTGACGTTTTCCAGTCGCACGCCGCCTTCGAGCGAACGCACAGGTTTCAAATGCGAATGGTCGTGGCCCTGTTCCGGCTCCGACTCGAAGATGTCGTTCATACGACTGAGCAGCACGGCGGCAAATTGCCAGTTGTCCCACATCGAAAGCAAAGTCAGAATCGGCGCGTTGGCCATCGCCACAAGCGAATTGAACGCGACCATCGAGCCTATGGTCATCTCGCCGCTCATCACCCGCTCAGCGCCGACAAACAGAAAAAGCGCCATCGAAAGAAAACCGACTGTCTGCACCATGCCTTCGTAACTCATCAGCAGGAAATTGGATTTGAATTGTTTGTGCGCGAGGGCGTGAAATTCACCGAGCATCTTTTCGCGCAACGAGCTTTCTGCGCCCAATGCCTTGACGGTTTCAATGCCTTTGATGGCGTCGATCTGATGCGATGAGTATTTGCCGAAGGATTCTTCCAGTTCGTCGAACATCGGCCTCAAGCGTTTGCTGGAATACTTCATCAGACAGGCGTATAGCGGCGCGACGGCCAGAAAGACAAAGCCAAGCGTCGAGCTATACAAAAACATAAGCGACGCAGCAGCGCCGATCTGCGCGATGGCGGTCAATCCGTTGACGCCGTTCTGCACAAGGAATTCGCGCACCTGTCGGACGCCGAGTATGCGTCGCTGAATGTCGCCTGTCTTGCGCGCGGCGAAGTAACTCACTGGCAAGGCCAGCAACCGCCGCGTGATGAAATCGAGCGAGGCGGAATCCACGCGCACTGCCACGAAACTGAGCAGGTATCTCTGCACAAGCATCGCCACTGTCATAAAGACCAGCACGACCATCATCGAGCCGATCATCATCGCCAGCAGCGAGGAATCGCGCTCGACCAGCACGCTGTCGACTATGACTTGTGTGAAGACGGGCAGGAGCATTTGCAAGGCGCTGACGATTGCGGCCAGACCGAACGCTTTGGCAAAGACGCCCGCGAACGGTTTCAAAAACGGCATCAACCAACCGAAGCCTGCGCGGGTTTCCGGCGCTTGTTCAAAAGCTTCCGTGTAATCGAACAGCGCAGCATAGCCGTTCCATTTCTCGTCGAGTTCTCTGCGCGTGATCCGGCGAATGCCAGTCGCAGGGTCAGCGATACTGGCGTGCTTGTCGTTTACGTCGAACAGCACAACCCAATGATAATTCTCCCAGTGAATGATCGCGGGCAGCGGCATCTGCCCGACGTTCGTTTTCGATGCTTTGACCGAACGCGCGGCCAGACCGAGCGATTCGGCTCCCTGACACAAGCCGCGCAGACTGGTTCCGTCGGTCGAGGTGTGAACTGTCTGGCGAATGCGCGTGATGGAAACTTTTCGACCGAAGTAGCGGCAGACCATCGCGAGGCTGGCCGCGCCGCAATCCATTTCGTCGATCTGTTTGACGTGAGGGAAACGGCCACGGCGTTTCCTGCCTTTGACGAAGTGGCCGTCTTCGGTCGCAAACGGGCCGAGTTGCGCAACTGTTTTTCGCTCGTCCAACTGTACAGGGCTGACCTGCTCGGTCGGCTGCGAATTGGCGGGCAGAATCTCTGCGGTGAAATCCAGCGGCAGCCGCGCCGACTTTTTATAATCGTACCCGGCGATGCGCTCTTCGATCTTGTCCCTGAATTCGTGGAATCCGTCGTAGAGATGGCCGAATGTTTTCTCGCTGATTTTGATCAAACGGCATTCGGTCATCGCCTCAACGGTAGCGCGACGCGGCTGATTCCTGGCTATAGAAAGTTCGCCGAATATATCGCCCTTACGCAGGAAAGCCCGTTCGCGCTGGCTCTCGCCTTGTTGCCCCAGGACGCGCAAGCGGCCTTCTTCAACGATGAACATAGGGCCGATGGCATCGCCCTCGCGGACGACGACCTCGCCCGATTTGACCGTGATGGTTTCAGCCTCAAGCGCCAGCAGCTTCAAAGCTTCAGCGGGCAGTTTGGCAAACGCCGTATACAGTTTGATGAAGTTGACCAGTTGGCGATGGCGCTGTTCGGTCTCGATGTGGTTTTTGATTTCAGGATGATTCGCGAGCAATGATTGAAAGAGCAAAGGGTCGAGCTTGTAGGTTTGCACATCGCTGCTTGCGCGTACAGTCGTCGTGCGTTTGCCGAAAGCGGGGTCGAGCATACCCGTTGCGCCGAAGGTCGCGCCGGGACGCAAAACATTCAACGGAATCTCTTCGCCGTTTGCAGCGCGTTTGACCATGCGGGCGCGGCCTTCGGCCAGAACGTAGACGGCATCCGCCTCTTCGCCTTCGGCAACTATGTCGTCGCCGAAGTTGAAACTGGCGGGAACGAAACAATCCATCACCAGACGTTTCAATTCCGGCGGCAGAAACATCATCATCGGCAAATCTTCAAGCGCAATCAGTTTGTCGTCCAACTTCATCTCTGACTGTTTTTTAGAATTGCTTCCATCCTGCTCAGTGCTGTGAACTTCCTCCATCATTAGCTTCATACAATCACCCACTTCACTCGTTCGTTGATCGCCTGCTTAGTGAAGCTTGCGATGATCGCGCGTTCGGCGCGCTCGCGGACATGCGGATCGTCGGCGGCAGGCATCCTTTTGGCGAGTATGGAAAAAAGCGGGAAGCCTTTCAACATTCTGATCGGCCCCAGCCAGTCGCCCTGGCGCGCAGTCAGGAAGTGCGGACGAGCGGACGCCTCGATCTCATCGAGATAGAAATTCCAATGCTGCACGATACCGCGCGCGTCGCAGGCGACTTCATCCAGCGTCAAACCGTCTTCAGTTACGCAAAACGCGGCTTCGCGAGCGATGCGCTCTTCGCCAAACCAGACGTAGCGGCAGTCGAAGCGAATCCAGTCGAGCCGATGATCGGCGATTTTGGTTTCGATCAGTTTCGGCGTGGCGGTTTGTTGCTGTTGCCGCTTAAATTCGGTTTCGATGCGGGTGATGAGATCGAATGGTGATTGATCGCCCGCAGACAGCGCGCCTGAAGTTGAAGCCAATGCCGCGCGTCCGGCCAGCCTGATCGCCCACTCGCCGAGTTTATCGGCGCAGATGGCGTGGCTTCTGATCACTTCGGCAACTTCTCTATCGCTGATCGGATGCGCGGCGACGATTTCGCCAAGCCGCGCGGCCCAACGTTCCCTGAGCGATTGCCCGCGCAGATAGTTCATCCAGTCTTCAACAGTCACATCCCAGCGGGCGAGCCAGTTTCTTGCGTCTTCGGCGCTGATCAGATTATGCGCGTACCGGAAAGCTGTTGTGGCATCGCGCATTTCGGCGGCGGGAGGAATCTGGCCAGTCGTGGTCGCCAGACGCAAACAGGCCAGCGATTGCCGCGTGGTTTCGACAAACGGCTGCCACTCGCCCCAGATACTGGCAGCGATGATGATTTCATCCCATCCGAATTCGTGACCTTCAACGGTGAATATGGTCATAACCATTCTTCCTTACATCTCCATTTGTTAAGGCGCAGAGCGGAGCCGAAAGCTATCATCCGAAAATATTTTTTTTCGGGGTGATAGCGTTGACCGGGTTCTACCGCCTTAAAAGTCGACAGACAGGTGTGGGAGGTTTAACGCATCAAGAGACGGATGGTATGAAGGATATGAATTCAATCGAGACGATGCTCATCGACTGCTTCATCGCGTTGATGTTGTTCATACTCTGGTCGTGGGATTTGCCGCGGCGCAGCCTGCTCAATCGACTGGTCATAAAATTGAAGTGGCCGATTCAACGGCTGGGATTGTTTCACGGCTGGCAGTTGTTCAGCCCTAACCCATCAACTGATAACTACCGGCTTCAGTTCAGGCTTCTTTTAGCTGATGGCTCTACGGTCACTATCGAGCCTGAATACCTGCGTTATCCCGGAGCGCAACGCGAGCGCGTTGAGTATCGGTGGACGAAGATCAAACATTCTTTACTATGGGTGGAGGCCGCCCCGCTCAGAGCGTCTATGTGCAAGTACGTCGCCGCCGAGTTTCTAACGCAGTTTGCGGCTCAGGCGAAGCCGGACAAGAATCCGGTGGAAGTGCAGTTAATCCGGTGGAGGCAATCCATTGCTCCGATGGGGGCCAGAGAAACTGCGAGTTGCGAACCATACAAACGCCGACTCATCTACACGCAACCAATCGGCCCGACTCCGGCTGCGACGGCGGCAAGCTATGTCGATCAGGTACAACTGAGCCTTTGTAGAGAATGACTATGTTGAATGCGCTGATACTCAACCTGCAAGATTTGGCGGGTCTCTGGAATCAATTTTTTCATGCGCCCGAAAGCACGCTGGTGCTGGCGATCTTTCGTGTGGCGTTTGGCGCATTGCTTTTGGTCAACGCCTGTTCATTATGGCGAGCGGCGGAATTCTGTTTCTATCCGGCGGGCGCGCTGGCGCTCGAAGATCAGCAGATTGCCTTCAAGAGAATCACTTTCTCGCTCTTCAATCATCTGCCGCCAACCAGCGGCTCGGTGCATTTCGTTTTGCTTTTGCACATCGCGAGTGTGACGGGGCTGTTGATCGGGTTTTACACGCAACTGAGCGCCGCGCTGGTTTTTATCACATTGATCTCTCTGCATTCCCGGAACATCTATATGGTCAATGGCGGCGATACGCTGCAACGCATGCTCTGCTTTTTCCTGATCTTCTCTCACGCGGGCAGCGCGCTCTCGATTGACGCATGGCTTGCAGGGGCGTCGGAGATGGTGGCCGACCCGTGGGCGCTGAGGCTGATGCAGGTGTTGATCGCGATTGTTTATCTGCGCACAACTTACTGGAAGTTGCGCGGCGCGACGTGGCGAGAAGGCAGCGCGACTTATTACGCTTTGAGCTTGCGTGATTACGAGCGGCGCAAACTGCCGCAATGGCTCGCGCAGGCGTGGTTTTATCGAACGGCGACCTATGGCACGCTCGCGCTCGAAGGCGCGCTCGGCGCGTTGCTCTGGTTCGATCCGCTGCGTTACCCGTTGCTTGTGGCCGGACTCTTGCTGCATCTGGGATTGCAGTGGTTTATGCGAATAGGGCTTTTTCAATGGACGATGCTCGCTAGTCTGCTGCTTTTCCTCAAGCCTGACGATCTGCGCGAATGGCTGAAAGCGCTCGGCCTGTTCTGAAGGTATCCGAAATTATTTTTGCGCGGATGATAGTTTTGAATGCGATTGTCCGCCTTACCTGATGGGCGCAAACAGCTTGCGCCCGACCGCTGCGGCCTGACGCCGTAGCTAACGATTAACCGATTTTATCGATAGGAGAAACCATCATGAGAATGAACAATAGAATGAACAATCACAACGAAAAGACTGTGAGGGGCGAGAAAGATGACGCTCAACTCACGGACTTGGGATTGACCGATGAGGAATTGGATAACATCAAGGGCGGACGCACAGGCTCGGAAGGCGGCGGCGGCGGTCGCACGGGCGGAGACTGGATCATAAACCACAACGAGACGACCGTCAGCGACAAGGAAGGTGAAGCTCGACTCGCAGACTTGGCGGTCGCTCGTGAGCAGGCCGAAGAAGTCAGCGGCGGGCGATTAAGAGGCTATGGCAATGACGTACTCATCGGTGGCGCTGGCAATGACTTCGTGCGCTGAGACCACAATGAGACGATTCTGACAGATAGGCTGAACTGAAAATCGCTATGACTACCGACACACCACCCGACTCTGACGAGGCTCAGAAAAAGATGGTTTGCGAACTGGCCCTGCGCGCGGCAGAAGTCTGCGCGCAGGGTCGTTACCTTGAATCGGAGGCGATGTTTCGCCGCGCGCTCGACCGGGCTGAACTGATATTCGCCGACGATGATACCCAACTCCTGCCTCTGCTCAACAACTTTGCAGTGCTGTACAAATACAGTGGCCGATTCGATGAAGCGGAGAGGATGTACCGCCGCGCGCTGCGGATTGCCGAAAGCAGGTTTGGCGAAATCCATGCGGTAGTCGCTACGCTCTATCACAATCTCGGCGGGCTTGAACACGCGCGCGGCAATTACGCAGCGGGCGAGCCTCTAGCTCGTCGTTCTGTCGAAATCCGTCGGGCATTGCTCGGCGAAGACCACCCGGATGTAGCTGCTGATATGGCCGCTCTCGCAGGGATACTCGACGGGTTGGGCAGGTATGACGAATCGGAACCGATCTATCATCGAGCGCTTGAAATCTTCGAGCGCGAATCAGGCCCTGATAATTATGAAATCGCGATCAACCTCAATAACCTCGCAGCCGTCTATGCCGCGCAAGGCAAATTAGAGGACGCCGAACGTATGTACTGCCGCGCGCTTGCGATCAAAAGAAGGCTGCTGGGTGTGAACCATCCCGATGTTGCGGTGACGCTCAACAATCTGGCCCTGCTTGCAAAGCGGCGGGGCGAACCAATAAGAGCCGCAGCGATGTACGAACGCGCGCTCGTCATATTCGAGGGCGCGCTCCAGCCAACGCATCCCCGCCTGCTCACCTGCCGCGCAAACTATGAAAAACTGCGGCGCACACTCGCCCGGTCGGCAGCGCAGAAAAAAATCTAACTCGCCATGATAGTTTTCGCCGTCCGCTTGCGCCTTAACAGATGAGCGCAATGAGGCGCTCTGGAAAACAACGAACTTTAAAGGAAAGGAGACAGACTTTATGAAGAAGCAAGACAAACAGGAGATAAACAACACGCAGCCTGTGATCGAAGATCTGACCGTCAATGAAGCCCAGGCAGATGACGTCATCGGTGGCAATGGCAAGGCGGTCGCCATAACATCAATCAAGCTCGAACACGAAGGTTGATGAACTATCGGAAACCACTATAACCACAGAGTCACCCTACACTCCCGGATCAATGGGCGCTCAGACTAACCAGTTAGCCTGAGCGCCGTGGGAGATTCATCCAGACTATTCATCATCATGGACAACAAAACTTCCAGTCCGCTCCCGCCGCTTTACGCCCGTTGGTTCGATGACCTGCTGGGCGGCGACATCCCTGCCGAAACCCGCGCGACCTGCCACGATTGCGCGATGTGTGACAGCGAAGGCGAACATCAAAAACCGGGCAGCAAGCTGTTCAACCCTGAAGTCAAGTGCTGCACCTACTTGCCACGGCTGCCCAACTTCCTTGTCGGAATGATCCTGGCAGACGAAGACCCTCTGATGGCTGAAGGGCGCGCAACGGTTGAAGCCCGCCTGCAAGCAGGCATCGCCGTTACGCCGCTCGGGCTCGAACAGCCTTTAAAAATGAGGTTCCTGTACACACAGATGGAACCACGAGCGTTTGGCCGCGCGCGAAGCCTGCGCTGTCCGCATTACATTGACGAGCAGGGCGGTTTGTGCGGCGTCTGGAAATATCGCAACAGCATCTGCTCGACGTGGTTTTGCAAATATGTGCGCGCCGCAGTGGGCCGCGACTTCTGGGAAGCGGCGAAGTTCCTGCTCCTCGCCATCGAAGACGATCTGTCGCGCTGGTGCGCAGTCAAACTGGAGATGGATGAGAAGGCTCTAGCTCTCTTGCTGACGCCGCAAGTGGGGGCGGGCCAACGGCTGGCTCCGACCCTGCCAGCTCTGACGTTGGAAGATATGGACGATCTGGTTGACTCGGATAAACAGCGTCGAATCTGGGGCAACTGGCATGGCCGCGAGCAGCAATTTTATCGCGCCTGCGCCGAACTGGTAGCGTCGTTAAACTGGTCGGAGGTAGTGGCGATTTGCGGCCCGGAGGCGCAAGCGCGCGCGCGGCTCGCGAAAAAGGCTTATCGCCAGATGACCTCCGCCGAGATTCCGGAGCGACTTCGGATGGGCAGCTTCAAGATCATGGAAGCCAATCCCGATTCTTACCTTTGTCTTCCGGATATCGGGATGGACGCATTCAAGCTGTCAGCCAGGGTAATGCGCCTATTGCCCTGTTTCGACGGACGACAGACGGCGGACATCGTCAATCAGATTGTAGAAACCGAAGGGCTGCGCTTCACCGATGAACTGCTCGGACGGCTGGTGGATTTCAAAGCCCTGGTGGCGGCGGAAGGGTGAGCGCAGTCGAGCGCTGACACTCAAACATATTATCGCCAGGTGATAGTTTTCGCCGCCCACTTGCGCCTTAGCAGATAAGCGCGAGTTATGCGCTCAAGAAAACAACGAACTTTAAACGAAAGGAGACAGACGTTATGAAGAAGCAAGACAAACAGGAGATAAACAACCCGCAGCCTGTGATCGAAGATTTGACTGTCAATGAAGAGCAGGCAGCAGAGGTCAAAGGCGGCCCCGTCGACCATACCATCGAGGTCCATCTTCACGTGATTCGTCGCTGATGAGCAGGCTGATGAGACCAAAGGTGGAAGTGAAGGCCAAGCAGACTATGCCGTCTGGCAGTCACATTATGGTGCGTCACTTTAGAGCCTACGACGGCTCCTATTAGTGAATAACAGGCAGAAGAGACCAAAGGCGGCTCGCTCCCCGATATTCATAAAGTGACTGATGTCACTGCCAAGTGCGGCGTCGTAGGATGGTAGTTTTCGCCGCTCGCTTCCGCCTTAACACTTGAGCGCAATCGCGCGCTCAGGAAAACAACAAACCTTAACGAAAGGAGACAACTGTTATGAAGAAGCAAGACAAACGAGAAACGAGTATCCAATCCAGAGAGACCGAGCCACTGACCGATTTGGAGTTGACCGGCGAGCAGGCTGAACAGACCAAAGCCGGAGCCGAAACACGAGTCGCCGACCCGGTATTCGTTATCATAGGGCCTGAACGGATAGGGGGATAAAGATGAAAGCGAAAGAGAATGTAAAGAACGATAACCTCAACCTTCAGGCAGACACCTTGACCAATTTGCCGCTCGCGGATGAGCAGGCTGATGAAACCAAAGGTGGAAACGCAAGTGACCGCTCCGCAGGACTTGATATCATCGTGGGAGCAAATGGCGCGCCCGGGGGACACGTTAAGTAGTGAAGAACAAGCAGTAGAGACCAGAGGCGGCAAACGCTGTGGCCGGGATGCGATAAACATCGAGCCAACTCTCCGACGCTCGTAATGGTCTCTTCGGCTTGGACGGCGACGCGGCGATGACGGGGCAATGTCCCTCATCGCCTCGTCGCCTGATTACAGATAGATTTTTTACCGGGAGTTTCATTATGGCTGCTGACTCTGCTGCTTCAAACGACGAACAGACATTCCTCGCACTCGCCGCGCCTCACTGGGCCGCGCGCAGTCTCAGTTATACGATCATCGCCTTAGTCCTCGTCGCCGCTATCGCCTCGGTGGTCATCAGACTGCCAGAAACCGTGACGGCTGATTTCGTACTCGTGCCTGAGCGAGGGACCGACCCTGTCAAGGCCACTCGGCAGGGCGTAGTCAATCAGGTATTCGTCAGCGAAGGTCAGTCGGTCAATCAGGGCGACGTGATTGCCACCCTCAGATCAGAGTCGGCGGGCGACCGCGCGGCGGAGTTGATGACCATCCAAACCCGGCTTGCGGGCGCGGGTGAGAGCTTCATAAACGCGAAGGCGAAGTTCACGGCTCAGACTCTCGCCGACGAGCAGGAGACGCGCAGGCTCACGGCTCGCGTCGAACATCTCGCAGGATTGATCGCGCTCAAGCGTCAGCAACTCGCTCTCTTGAAACAGATGGCCGACAGCTATGAAAAACTCTACCGCGAGGGCGTAGCCAGCCGCGCGCAATTGACCGAACGACAACTCGAAGTCGCACAGCTTGCTGCGGAACTCGAAAGGCTCATCTCCGAACAGAACGAAACTCGCGCGGCGATTGAAAAGCTTAGGATTGATTCCTCCGCGCACCGCGCCGAATTCAAAGAGGTGGAACGCACATACAGAGAAGAGACGGCTACAGGCGAGATTCGCATCACCGCCCTCAGAGCGGGACTCGCAGGAAGCGACGGCAATGAAGTACGACTGACAGCGCCCTCTGCGGGAACGATCCTGCGTTTGCATGTGAAAAACAGCGGTGCGGTTCTGCACGAAGGCGACCTGGTGGCCGAACTCGTATCGGCAGGCGAAACACTACGGGCCGAATTGAAGTTGCCGGAAGCGGGCATGGGCAAGTTGAAAACCGGCCAGGGAGTTAAGCTCAAATACGACGCCTTTCCTTACCAGCGATACGGCGTGAAGTACGGTCGCGTCGCGTGGCTCAGTCCGGCAGCCGTCGAGACGAAAGAGGGCGCGTCATTCAAAGCGCATGTTGAAATAACCGACAGCGAAGTGCTCATTCAGGGTCAGTCGCGACGGCTCGTCGCAGGCATGAGCGGCAAGGCGGAGATCGTCACAGGCAATCGCTCGCTGATCGAATACGTTTTCGAACCTCTCAGACAGTTGAAGGAAAATTTCAGTGATGTGCCGGAGCAGGTGAGTAGACGCTGAATCCGGGATGATAGTTTTCGCCGCCCTGTTACGCCTTAACAAATGAACGCAGATAATGTCCGGCCAAACCGGGCCGGGTAATTGATAACTGAAACCAGAAAATATTTTTTGAAAGGAAAACATATGAAGATAAGCAACACGATCACCAAACTTCTTACTGTAGCGATAGGCGTGACCGCGATGGCGGTTATCAGCTTTATCTGGATGGCAGAGCGGGCCGCCGCCGGCCAAATTGCTCTAGGCGATGGTAGTGTCAGATTCATTTCCAGTTCAATCGGCCTGGTGCCCGGACAGACGTTGCGCATTAGCGTGGTCAACCCGAATGAGCCGGAACAAGGCAGTGAACCCGTCCGCGCGCAAACGTAGATATACGATGCGCCTGGCAGACTCATCACGAAAACCGAAGAAACAGCTATCCCTCCCGGCCAGTTCCGCAGCTTTGATTTCAATCGCGACGCACTGACGGCGGAGGGCGAACCCGGCACAGGGCGTCTGCAGTTGCGCGGCGTTGTCCAGGTCTTGCTTAGTGACGGCTCAGTGAGAACACTTTCAAAGAGCTTCCCTGTTTCGATAGAGGTCATTGACAACTCTACCGGCAAGACGTCAAGTGGTACATACTTTACCGGTACTGTCACGGTTTCTGACGATGGATTCTGACGATGGATAAATGATGCTGTGAAGTGAAGCGGGCGGCTTCGGCTACCCACTTTAGCTCTTGCGGATAGGCCATCGTCTCGGCTTATTGTCTTTCTTGAAGGTAGCCTGATCACGGGCCGATGAGTCGGTCATGAAACCGTGTTCCTGATGCGCCGGACGAGATGATCCGAGGTTGAGTCATTTGTGTTGGAGCAGCCAGATGTCGGCTTCGACAGATTCGAGTATGTAGTAAAGCCAGCGGTTGTCGCGCGAGAGCCTGAAGCTGATGATCCTGTTTGGCGCGTCGGAGAAAAAAGGGCGTTGTTTTTTTGTCGCAGTGTCCGTTATGAAGACTGCGCCGTCAACAATGAAGAGCGCGCGGCGATCATCCCGCAACCAGGATATTGAGGCGCCGCCGTAATCGCCGATCTTCTCAATCTGGCCCGTTTCAAATGAATAGACAGCGGGAACCAGAGGCTGCCCATCGATATTGCTCGATCCGATCAGTCTGCGTCCGTCCGACGACCAGGCGGCGGGCCAGAATTGAAGCGGCGGTTCGCGCGCGGGGTTGAGCAGTTGCGGAGTCTGCTCGCTCCAAAGTTTATCGACTTCGATGACTCGGCTCTCGCCCCTGATGTTGGTGAAGCTGAGTCTCTTCCCATCGGGCGACCAGAGAGGAGTGAAAGCCTTGTCATCACCTGCTTCAGTCAAGCGCCGTAATCCTGTCCCGTCCGAGTTGATGAGCCAGATTTCAAAATTACCGCTGCGGGTGGAATAAAAGGCTATACGTTTCCCGTCGGGCGACCATCTGGGGCCGCGATCCTTGTATTCGTCATCGGTCAGCAGCCGAGGCTCTCCGCTGTCGTAGCAGTTGAGTACGGCCAGGTCTTCATGATTATCCGCTACTGTGGTGTATACGATGTGTTCTCCGTCAGGCGAAAGATCAAGGTCAACTCCCTGCCTCGCCCCTTGAGTCTGCACCTCGGGCTGCCCGACGACCTTTTCGCGCCTGGGGTCGATTTCGACGCGGTAGAGATGGCGCTTGAGACTGACATTGGCGAAAGCCAGCCTCCTGCCGTCGCGCGAAAAGCTGATGTGCTGGCTGAAAGCAGATGGCGTAGGCACAAGTTCCGGCTCAGAAAGCACTCGGCCCGTCTGTTCGTCAATAGCGACTCTCCACACTTGCATTCCGCCTGAGCGGTCACTGGCGAAGTAAAGATGATTGCCATCGGGCGACCAGATCGGATTCCAGTCGGTTGCCGCATCCTTGGTCACCGGCACTGCGCCCTCGCCCGAAGGACTCATCGTCCAGATGTCCCGCTGGCTGCTCGTGTCCGATGCCCAGTAGGCCAGACGATGCCCGTTGGGCGACCATTGCGGCTGCACCACATCTATCGTCGTGATGAGCCGTTTTTCGAGCGTTTTAATATTGACCGCCCAGAGACGATGCGGCGAAACCATGCGGTCGCGCGGGTCTCTGACTCTCTCTTCGGTGTAAATAACCTCGCGGCTGTCAGGAGACCACGCCGGATGATAAGCCTTGCCCTTATCGGATAATCGCCTGACCGACTCGCCCGAAGCTCCCATGACGAAGACCCCGCCGCCATCGCGCTCTGAGCGAAAAGCTATGTACTCGCCGTCGGGCGAAAAAGCCGGTTGCGTGTCGTCGCCTGAAAAACTTTCGGTGAGGTTCTGCGCATTGAAGCCGCCCACGCGTTGCGAAAAAATATCCCAGCCGCTCGCGCTTCGCCGCGCGTAAACGATGGTGTTGCCATCGGGAGAGAGGCTTGGAAAGAATTCTTCACGCGGGAAATCCGTGATCTGAGTCGAACGCGCCGTGAACCACGGTGAAGGTTCGGCCTTTTCAGTCCCGCCGAGCAGCCAGATTAAAGTGAAAATTGTCAGAATGAGAATAGCCGTCGCAATAGCAAGCACAGGTTTCGTAATCACCAGAGCCGATGGTTTAATCGGTTTCGGTCGCGAAGCGGCGATATTCGATTTTATCGAAGCCGAGTCGAGTTCGCGTTGCAGGCGTTTCAATTCGGCCCGGAAATCGCTCGCCGTCTGATAGCGAAAGTCGCGGTCTTTTTCGAGCGCGCGGTTGACTATGCGTTCTATCTCGGCATCTACGTCCTCCTTCACCCCGACGAGCGATGCAGGTTGATGATAAATGATCGCGTCGAGGGTCGAGGCGGTGGAATCTCCCTTGAAAGGCACGACCCCCGTGAGGAGTTCGTACATCAACACGCCCAGACTGAAGAGGTCACTGCGATGGTCTACCTCGATACCCGAAGCCTGCTCAGGCGACATATAGGCAGCCGTGCCAAGCACCATTCCCGGATTTGTCATTCGAGGATCGTTGAGGGTCTCTTTTTCCGGCAGACTGCGCTCGATCAGTTTGACCAGCCCGAAGTCCAGCACCTTGACGTAACCATCGGGTCTCACCATCACGTTTTCCGGCTTCAAGTCGCGATGCACAAGTCCGGCTTCGTGCGCCGCAGCCAGAGCGTCGGCCACCTGCGCGCATATATCCATCACCTCTTTGATTCGAAGGGGGCCGCGCTCGATCAACTGGCGGAGAGTCTGGCCTTCCACATATTCGCTGGCGATGAAATATGTTCCGGCCATCTCGCCCATGTCATAAATCGTGATTATGTTCGGATGATTGAGCGCCGAGGCTGCGCGGGCCTCTTGTTCGAAGCGCCGCACGCGGTCTGCGTCCCTTGTGAATCGTCGAGGCAAAAATTTGAGCGCAAGCTTTCGCCCCAGCCGCTCATCGCGCGCAAGATAAACTTCACCCATCCCGCCCGCGCCGAGCGCCGATAGCACCTGATAAGACCCGAACTGTTTTCCGACCAGCGAAATATTTTTTTCACGGGCCAGATGTCGGGCCGCGACATCNNNGATTCGACTTCGCGCCGCAGTTCTTCATCGCCCGCGCATGTTTCGTCAAGGAATGCCGCACGCGATTGCGGGTCGCGCTCCATCGCCTCATCGAGCAGCCGGTCTATTTTTGCCCAGCGTTGTGCATCCATAAACCATCCGTCAGCGGTTCAGGTCTGTTTGCTCAGTTCCCGGTAAAGCCACGCTTTCGCCTTGTTCCATTCGCGAATGATGGTGATTTCCGATAGCTGCATCACTTCTGCCGTCTCTTTGACGCTCAATCCGCCGAAGAAACGAAGTTCGACTATGCGGCTTTTGCGTTCATCTATCCGGGCCAGACTGGTGAGCGCGTCATCTACAGCGATCAGATCATCACCGCGTCCCGCGCTGATGGTGAGGGCTTCATCGAGCGAAACCTGAGGCGCGGTGCGGCCTGCGAGGCGCGGACGCTGGCGCGCGAAGTCCACCAGTATACGCCGCATCAGTTGCGCCGAAACACCGAAGAAATGCGCCCGGTTTTTCCACTCGACATTCTTCCAGTCAATCAATCGCATGTAGGCTTCATTGACCAGCGCCGTCGGTTGCAGCAAATGCCCTGCGCGCTCCTGTCCCATATACCGCCTGGCCAGCCTGTGCAGTTCGGCGTGTACCATCGGGACCAATTGCTCGAACGCCGACTGATCTCCGTTATTCCAGGCTATCAGCAGTTGAGTTACATTATGAGACGAGCGTGACGCCATAAGAATCCCGGTACAGTTTGGCCGACGTGCCGACTGCTTAAGCAGACAATACTTATACAAAAACCGAGCCGGACGTGAAAGGTGTTTTGGCCCAACTTGCTATCGAGTTGAGAATTGAGAGAAAAAGTATAAGCCTCCTCTTTGCATTTGCATTGCGCGATACTCATGCCTGCCCGTGTCCATTCGCGACTTTATTGCAATCGTTGAATCGTTGAGCCTCAATATTGAGCTTCTTTCTTTTTATGTTAGAATTCACCCCGTCTATTTTGCCTTTACGCACAACGGCCTGATTTGCTTATTAGCGCAACATTTATTCTGCTGTCTACAGCGGTGCTGATGAAGTTTGCATATTGACACTCTTGCTGAAGCTTGTAGAAAGAAGGAAGGCTCATTATGGAGTCGTTCAATTGGTTACATCTAAAAGACCTGCATCAGGGAATGAATGCACAGGGTTGGCTATGGCCCACGGTGCGGGAAGATTTCTATCGCGACCTCCAACTCCTGCATGACAAATCCGGCCCTTGGGACATGGTGCTGTTCACGGGAGATTTGGCTAATAAAGGAAAGGACGAGGAATACAACGCTCTTGATGAATTATTGGAAGGGCTTTGGGAACATCTAAAGAAGTTAGGGTCTCAACCTGTTTTGCTCCCCATTCCCGGAAATCATGACCTCTCAAGACCTGATCCTAAGATGGGTACGGTCAAAGCTCTTAAACTATGGCATGAGGATGATGATATAAAAGATCAATTCTGGAAGGGCGGGGATAGTGAGTTTTACAAGTTGATTGAGGAGGCATTCGCTTCGTTTAGCAAATGGACACAATCTTCCTCCCTAGTTCCTGAAGACAAGTTTATAAAGGGTCTTGTTCCCGGAGATTTTTCCTTCACGATAGAGAAAGGGGCGCTCAGGTTAGGAGTAGTAGGTCTCAATTCCAGCTTTCTGCAACTTACCGATGGGAATTATGAGGGTCGCCTCGATTTGGATGTACGACAATTACATCATGCCTGTGGTGGTGATGCAGTACGATGGATCGATCAGCATCACTTCGTATTGCTTATGACGCACCATCCGCATATGTGGCTTCACCCGAAGAGTCAGGAGAATTTCAAGGCCGAGATAAATCCTCCTGGCAGATTTGCGCTCCACCTGTTCGGACACATGCACAAACCCTATTTGCATTCGCTTCGCGTCGGCGGATCAGCAGCGCAGCGATATTTGCAGGGAGCCTCTCTCTTTGGCCTTGAGATGTGGGGGGATGTAAAGGAAGAACGAATTCATGGTTATAGTGCTGGCCAACTATCAGCAGAAGGGGATATGGCAACACTTCAGATATGGCCACGAATAATGGATACTCTGGATGCTGGACACCGCAAAATAATTCCATACTATAAGTTAGATTTGGACCCTAATGAGTCTGTCGTTGAAACATTCAAACTCCGCAAATCTCTAGTCATTCCAGCGGCTACCACTGATGCAACAAAGCCAAGCGACATTGAGCAGAAGTCCGTTATAGAAGTCCAGAAAAGCTTACCCGCCGCAAAACCTTATGATCCGAGCAACTATGTTTTCTTTGTGCCTTATAAGCAAAAAGGAGCGCAGGTAATTGGCAGAGAGGAAGCCATTGAAAAAGTTCGGCAACAATTGACCAGCGGTCATCGAACAAACATAGGGCAGGCAGTAGCATTTGAGGGGCTGGGCGGATTAGGGAAGACTCAACTGGCCGTAGAGTATGCCTTTCGCTTCAAAGAGGAATATCCCAATGGCGCAATATGGATCAATGCCGATCAGGATATTGAGGCGCAACTCATCGAACTCGTTGATCAGGCACAATGGATCGCGCCTGAATCCGATCATCAGGCCAAACTCGCAGTGGCACGGCAACGATTGCGGGCATACCCCAATTGCCTTGTGATATTCGATAATGTTGAGTCCCTCGATACAATAGTTGATTACTTGCAGCTACTTCACAATGACACCCACATTCTAGCAACCAGCCGTTCTGAGTGGATAGGGTTTGAGCCGATTCCTATAGACACATTAGATGAAAACCTGTCATACCAGCTATTGATTCAGGAGGCTCACCGGGAACCGTCAGGGGAAGCGGACAAAGAGGCAGCGATTGAAATTGTAAGATCACTTGGTGGTCTTCCCCTCGCGCTTGAACTGGCTGGAGCATATCTTCGCTATCGACCAACAGTTGAGTGGGAAGAATATCGAAGCCTCCTGGAACACAACCTGAAAGAGGCTTTCCCGAAAAAGTTCACTCGAAGCACATTCACAAAACATGAAGCTGACCTCTACTCCACACTTAAGATTCACGAGAGCCTTTTCAGCGAAGCGCCTCGACTTAAAGATATTCTGGACATCCTCACATGGAGCGGTTCAGCCCCAATGAGTAAGGACCTTTTATGTCATCTCCTCGACGTGAAGGATGCTACCGAACTCGTAAACGCATTGAGTCTCGGCACAACGCTCCGGTTGCTTAACAAGCCCAGAGATGCTGAAAGCTATGCCATTCATCGGTTGGTTCGACAAGTTAGACAGGAAGACATTCCATTGCAGGTGAGAGAAGATTGGGTATCCAGTACTTGCGTAGCAATTGGAAGATGGTTTCAGGAATTGAGGTCAGACTTTTCCAACCTTCCTCGGTATGAAGCTGAAATTGATCACCTGAAAGCGTGGGAACAGAACGCTCTTGGATTCTCCCCGAAATGCGCAAGTCGCTTAATTTGGCTACAAGCCTATCTTCCCTTTCATCAGTATCGCTATCCGGAAGCTTTAAGCATATTGAATAGGGCTTTGGAAATATATACTCAACTACAGTTACAAGACCTGGACCTTAAAGCTCATCTGTTAAATGACCTGGGAACCATTCAATTATCGTTGAGCGATTTTCACAGCGTATTAGATAAGCTTAAAGATTCTCTGAAAATAAGATTAGAGTTGCATGGGGAAAAGCATCCTGATGTCGCAATGACGCTCAACAACATCGGCGGCGCATTCGGATACCTCGGAAAGTATGAGGAGGAGTTGGAATATACTCAAAAGGCGCTGGCACTTTGGCGAGAGTTGTTTGGAGAAAAGCATCCTGATGTTGCGAGGGCTCTCAATAACGTTGGCGGTACATTCGGCCACCTCGGAAGGTATGAGGAGCAGTTAGAATATTATCAAAAGGCGCTGGCACTTTGGCGAGAGTTGTTTGGAGAAAAGCACCCTAATGTTGCGATGGCTCTCAATAATGTTGGCGGTACATTCGGCCACCTCGGAAGGTATGAGGAGCAGTTGGAACATGCTCAAAAGGCGCTGGCGCTATGGCGAGAGTTGTTTGGCGAAAAGCATCCTGATGTTGTGAGGGCTCTTAATAACGTCGGCAACGCACTCGGCCACCTCGGAGAATACGATAAAGCATTGGAGTATGCTCAAAAGGCGCTGGCACTACGGCGAGAGTTGTTTGGCGAAAAGCATCCTGATGTTGCAAATGATCTCAACAATGTCGGCATGGCGCTTGGAGATCTCGGAAGGCACAAAGAAAAGTTGGAGTATCTTCAAAAGGCTGTCAGTTTATACAAGGAAGCTCTTGGCATATTTCACCCTCATACTGTACAAGTCACTTTAAACTTAGCCAGTATTTACTCCAATAGGGGTGACCGCGAGGCTGCATATCGACTTCTCAATCCTCTGGTAAGCCAGTTACCCAAGAACCATATTCATTACGCGCAGGCAGAGCGACTTTATCGCTCTCTACCAGGGCTTCGCCAGCCGCCAATAAATAGGAAAAAGAAAAAAGGAAAGAAAAAAAAGTAAGAGAGAAGTTATCTCATCTCTGCCGCCTTTACACATCGGCCAGAAGACAAACATCACTGCCCGACCAGCGCGACTGCGCGGTTGAGCCTCTCGACTGTTCGCTCGCGACCAAGCGTTATCATAATATCGAACATGCTCGGCCCGACCGCCTGCCCAGTCAAAGCAGTGCGCGCGGCGTTGATGAGCAATCCGGCTTTGACGCCCTGCTCCTCGGAATAGGCTCTCAGAGCCGCTTCCGCCGTGTCGTGCGTGAAGTCTTCGAGCGCGGCCAGACGACGGCCAAGCCCCGCGAGCAGGTCTTTCAATCGCTCGTCTTTCAGATTCTTTTTGACCGCCACAGGATCGTAGTCGAACTCATCAGAAAAATACGGTCGCCCCATCTCGGCGAAATCCGCCGCCGTGCGATAACGCGCTCTCAGAAGGTCGATTGCGTGCGTGAACCACTCTTTTTTTTCGCCGTCGTACTCTTCGCGCCAGAGCGCGGCTTTCTTCAACTGATCGGCGACGAGTGGAGCGACTGCGTCCAGCGGCATGGCCCGCATGTACTCGGCATTCATCCAGAGCGCCTTGGGATCAGTCCAGTCGCGCGGGTCTGCTTCGTTGAAGTTGAAAACAGCGGATGCTTTGTTGACGTTTTCGAGCGAAAACTTTTCGATCAACTCCTTGCGCGACATGATCTCCTGATCCCCGCCCGGCGACCAGCCCAGAAGGGCGAGGAAATTCACCAGCGCATCAGGCACAAAACCGCGATCCCGATAAGTCGTCACCGATACTATCTCGCCGTGCTTGCGCTTCGAAAGCTTCTCTCTTCCCGGCGCAAATATCAGAGGCAGGTGCGCGAAGCGAGGCACCTGAACGCCGAGGGCTTCATAAATCAAAACCTGTTTATGCGTGTTGGTCAGATGATCCTGCCCGCGAATGACATGAGTGATTCGCATCTCGATGTCATCAACGACGACGCCCAGATTATAGAGCGGATGACCGTCGGAGCGAATCAGCACGAGGTCTTCGATATCAGAGTAGTCGCGCTCCTGCGGGCCATAAACCAGATCATCGAATTTCGAGACGCCCTCAAGGGGAACCTTGAGGCGTATCGCGGCAGGTTCGCCTGCTTCGACCCGGCGCAGAGCTTCTTCAACGGGAAGATCGCGATAAGGATTCGGCTCTCTGCCCGTCTGCGAGCGAACGCGGTCGGATATTCTCTCTTTGACGGTTTTATCGTCGCCTTCTTCTTTCGGCGTGAAGTCGTAATAAGCCTTGCCCTGCTCGACCAAAAGGCGCGCGGCTCGTCGGTGCTCGTCGACGAAAGAAGATTGAAAGAACGGGCCTTCATCGGCGTCGAGACCGAGCCAGTGGAGACCTTCAAGAATACCTTCGACCATCGCTTCCGATGAGCGTTGCATGTCAGTGTCTTCGATTCGCAGTATGAATACTCCGCGGTGCTGGCGGGCGAAGAGCCAGTTGAACAATGCTGTGCGCGCGCCTCCGACGTGAAGGTAGCCTGTGGGTGAAGGCGCAAAGCGAACTCTAACGGTGTCAGTCATAGCAAGAAGTCAGGAGTCAGAAGTCAGGAGTCAGAATGTTTGCGATGAATTTCTGCTTTCGCATCAAGGATCATTATCTTTTCGGGAACTGTCATTGGATCATCTCTACGCTCCGCAATCGAAGGATTGTTATCCAACGCCAGATCAGTGAACATGCACAACATATCGATTCGCTCAACGACGGAGAGCGATTGAAACCATCGGGCTTTAGCTTCCAGGCTTTCTTCCTCAATATCATGTGAAACAGTTTCTATCATGATGTCTCCATTATCAGCGAGCGAAGAAAAAAAAGGCAAGCTTTGGGAGCTTGCCTTGAGTAGGGGAAAAGGAATGAGAGAGAGGAACTTCAACTAACAGGCGAAATGTAACGAACCGCTTTGATCTCGGCGAGCGCGGAGAGTTTGTCAATCGCCACGCGGCCAATCAGCATGTTCGCTGATTTTGGATCAAGCACGATTTCGAAGCCGAGCTTGCGGAGCGCAGCTATCGTCTCTTTGGATTTGTCCGCGAGCATGACCTGAATTTCAGCCTTGCCGTTGCGAACGAATTTAGATTCGTCTGAAGCGGGCGCGCTGTTGGTTCTCAGCCGCTCGATTACGCGAACGATTGAAGGATGCAGTTTGGAATAAAGCTGCTGGCGTTTTTGATCTTCCGGCGAGGGCCGATCATCTTTGTCAGCCGCAGATGTCTCCATCTTCAGGACTGAAGGTTGTGAAGGCGGAGATGGCTTAGGCGCGTTGGGAGCCGGAGGAGCGCTGCCGCCTGTGCCTCTGCCAGGGCCGACACCCGAACCGCTACCAGCGCCAACGCCCGCGCCGCTGCCTGTGCCGATGCCGCTCTTGCTTTTACCGCCAGCGCCAGCACCTGCTCTTCCTGATTGAGCAATACGGATGTTCCCCGACTGCTTTTCACCTTCGCCGAACACGCCTTCGTGGCTCACGCCTTCGGGCATCTCGACCGGCACTTCCACTTTTCGCGGCTCGCCGCCATCGGTTATCGTCATCTCTTCGACGGCCACGAACGAAGTGAACTGCGTCATCAATCTGAAATCCAAACCGATCTGCGTCATCTCTTCTTTTATCTCGATGCGCGGGTTGCCCGATTGAATGCCGTTGTAATCCTGCCGCATCAGTTCATCTATTCGCGCTCGCGCCCAGAGCTTCGCCAGCACGTCGCGACGCGGCTCGTCGCGCGGCAGGTCTATATTGATGTCGCGCGCAAACTCGCGGCCCGCTGCTTTGCCGCGCAATCTGATCACGCCCGATCCGCCGCCAGTGTAACGCCCCGTTATGACGAGCGGCTTCGCACTGAACAGATCAGGTATTCGCCGTGGATAAACATCGGCTACCGGAAGTGTGCCGAAGTCGATTGAGATATCGGTAAGCAATGGGCTTCGCACTCTTTCGTGAAATCTCTTCGCCGCAGCCGAGCCATCGTCACTCAGCGTCACGTATTCGACTTCGCCGCGACCTTCTTCGGCCATCTTGTCCAGAAGAAATCGATTCACCGAACTGCCGATGCCGAATGAAAAGACTCGCGCGTTGGGGTGCTTCTGCACTTCACTGACGATTTCCATATCGTTGCCGACGTAGCCATCGGTCATAAAGCAGACTATTCGAACATGCTCCTGCGCATCCGAGGGGTCGAGCGCGGCGCGAATCGCTTTCATCATCTCGGTGCCGCCGCCGCCCGCACGCGATGCCAGAAATGCCTGCGCGCGTCGAAGGTTTTCTCTCGTCGCTGGAACGGGCGCGGGGAAAAGTATGTGCGTGTCTCCGGCAAAAGTTATGAGGTTGAAAGTATCCTGCGGGTGCAGACCGTCGAGCGCCTGCTTCATCGCCTCTTTCGCTTTTTCTATCGGAAAGCCCGACATCGAGCCTGAAGTGTCAAGTACGAAGACAAGCTCTTTCGGAGTCACATCCGCATCGGTCACACGATCAGGCGGCTGAAGTATCATCGTAAAGAAGCCGCCCGTTTGCCCGTGATGAGTCAGCACGGCGTCTTCTATTTTGCGGCCCGAAACGTCGTAGCGGAGAATGAAGTCCTTATTGGGAATTATGTTTTGATCTTTCAATCGAACGAGCGCGCTGTTATTGGTCGGGCGGTCGACTTCGACTTCATGCAGAGTCGAGCGAAGCCAGTCAATCGGCACGCCCGCATCGAGCGCGACTTCGATTGATATGTCGTGACCTGCGCGCGTGCCTTTGGGAGCGACCGGCGGAGTGATGCGCGAAGCGTCAGGCACGCGCGTGGTATCGGGCGAAAAACCTCCGCCCTGACGCCCTGTCGGAGAGCCGGGAATGTAGCGGGGGCCTACGACCATCGGAAATACGAATTCATAAGAGCCGTCTTCATACTTCAAAGTTTCGACATAGCTGATCGTTATAAGAATGCGCTCACCGGGAAGGATGTTTGCGACCGATTGAGTGAAAATATTGGGGCGTTCCTGATCAAGCAGGCTTGCGACGTTGCCTGCCGAGCGCGCCGCTTCATAAATGGCGCGGGCTTCTTCGCGGCGTTTGATGCGGCCGCGGACCGTTCGGTCGCCGACTTTCATGGTCATATCATCGACGGCTGCCGATTGAGGCAACGGGAAAGTATAGACGGCTTCGATCTTGTCTTTGAAAGGGTTCTGGAATTCCTGCGTTACGGTAACACGCGATAAAAAGCCGCTGATTTCGGCTTTCACACGGGTGTGCTTGAGCGGGCATTGGGCGACAGTCTGGCCTTCCGCGCCCAGAACCTGAAGCGCGCCCTGAGTGATTTTGCCTGCGGCTTCGGTTACAAAGCCTGAACCTTGACGCTCGTTGATTTCTGCTATGACGAAGTAAGCCAGGATGGATAATGCCGACACGAAGGCACACGACAACACGAGTTTCGGTTTCATTCTATTCCTCACACGCTTGGAAATCTGCACGGGCTTACAGTGGGAATGTGGCGCTCTTGTAGTTAGACACCTTTTGCGCGCCTGAGTTCCCTGAATCTCTACTCGACTATTTGAATGCTTCGAGCCGTGAGGCTTGCAAAAGATTTGCGGGCATAAAAAAAGCGGCGACCCGATGGCCGCCGCTTTTGTCTCGATTGCGCGAGATTGATTAGAAAGTGAATCGCGCGCCGAGTTGCATCTGGAACGGCGCGCCGGGAGAGTTGCTGAGCAACAGACTTCCGAACCTGGTCGATGTGGAGTTGCGGTCGAACTTCGAGAGGAAGTTCGGGTTTGTCGGCCCGAGGAACCCGCACGTGCGATCCGAAGTGCTGGCGCAGAAGTTGGTCACAGCGGTTCCTTGAAGCTCGATGTTTTCGAGGTTGAGGAAGTTGAAGAACTCAGCCGAAACTGTCAGCCTTCGCGTTTCGCCGAGGCTGAATTTCTTCTGAACCCTGAAGTCGAGATTGTAGATCGAAAAGTTGCGGAAGCCGTTGCGCAGGAATGGAGCGCGCGGGCCGAGGTACGGACGATCAGGCCCGCCGATATCCTCGTTGAGGTCTGACCCGATTGTAGCGTCGACCGGCCTGCCGGATCGGGCGCGTATCGCAGCCGAGATGTCGATTCCGAGCGGAAGGTAAATGACCGGATTGACGACGAACTGATGACGGCGATCCAACCTCGCGTAGTTGTATTCGGGACCATAGTTGTAAGCGTTGTCGTAACCGACGCCGCCCGCGTCACGCTCGTTGTCGTCATCCGAAAGCGACTTCGACAGCGTGTAGAATGCGCTCAACTGTCCCCAGCTTCGCTGGAACTTCGCGCTTACGGTCAGCGCGCGATAAAGAGCGCGTGCCGAGGATTCGCGCACCTGAATGCTGCCCAAAGTCGGGATGGGTCTCGCCACTGCCGGACGCCCCGCAGCGCCGCGCAGTCCGTAGAACGGTCTTTGCGCCGGGTCACCCGCCAAAAGTCCGGGAGTCGGAAGGTTCAGGTCGCGGTTGCGCTGCAAATTGACCGTGTTGACGTAGGCGAAGTCGGCTCCGAGGGTGAAGCCGCGCATGATTTCTCTCTCAAATCCTATGCCTGCCTGAGTCGATTGCGGGTTCTCGAAATTCGGATCCATCACGATTGGAGCCAGACCTACGTTCGGGTTGAAAGGAAGTCCGAGCGCCTGCGCAACCTGCTGAATCTGCTGCGGCGTGATGTTGGGCAGATTGCCGAGTTGGAAGTTGTTGAGATTGATGCCGATCAGATTCAACTGGCAGAAGAGAGTGGTGCAACCGCGTCGAGGATCGCCCGTCGGCAGGCTGCTTGTGCTGAACGGCAACCTGACTGAAAGATCGCCCGCAGGAGTGCGGAAATTATTGAACGGGGCGGCAAGTATGAGAAGCGGAGTGCGCGCGAAGTATATGCCCGCGTATCCGCGTATGACCATCTTGCCATCGCTCTTGGGATCCCACGCGAATCCGATTCTGGGTCCGAACTGATTTGTCGAATCAGGAATCACCGTCGGATCGACCTTGTGGCCCGAAGGGAAGGTGAACCCTTTGACCAGATTGACGAGGTCTGCGTTGTTGGCCTCCGGGTCGGGATTGTACTGGCCTTCCCAGCGCAGTCCGAAGTTGACGGTGAGGTTCGGGCGAATCCTCCACGCGTCCTGACCGAAGAAGCCAATCTCGTCGGTCGAGTAACTTGCCATAAGGTTGCCAGTCTGCCGCTGATAGCTCACCAGCGTCGAGTCGAAGCGATTGGCCGTCGTTCCGCCGACCGAAAGTATGTCGAGCAGGGCGGTCGTTCCCGTGAAGAGCGAGTACGCGCCGAACTGGTTGAAGCCGAATAACTGATCGACGAATACGTGGTTGTATTCGCCGCCGAACTTGAAGGTGTGATTGCCCTTCGTCCATGTCACGGAGTCGGCGACCTGGAATCGCCAGTCGTACTGAGTGGTCGGGAGGAAGCTGACCGTCCCGTAATTGCCAATCGATGTTCCGACCAGCGGGGCTTCCACGTTGGCCAGTCGCGGTCGCTCTTCGCGCGAATACTGAGAGCGAACCTCGTTGACCACGTTGGAGCCGAAAGTCGAGGCAAACTGTCCGATGATCGTGTTGGTGTTGTTCTCTTCCGTTCCGTTGTTCGACAGCGCGCTGACCGTGACCGTCGAGAGCGCGTTGCCCGTGGCGTTGGCATTGAGCGCCTCGTTGCGGCTGTAGCTGTAGCGGATGTTGAAACGGTGGTTGGAGTTGATCTCATAGTCGAAGCGTCCCAACACGGCGTGAGCGTCATTGGTTGCCACGAACGGCTCTTCGAGCGATTTGTAGAAATCAAACGCCTCGGCTGTTGCAGGGGTTCTCAGAGCAGAATCGGAGATGAGATCGAAGAAAACCTCGCGGTCGTTGCGGACTCTCTGGTATTCGTAGGAGACGAAGAAGAAAGCCTTGTCCTTTTTGACAGGGCCGCCGAACGATCCGCCCGCCTGAGTCTGAGTGGGCGCGGCGGTGACTTCTCTGAAGTTATTATTGGCCGGATCGCGGAAGAACGGCGCGTTGATCGAGGTTTCGAGCGCGTCGAAGAAGAGGTTCTTTCTCGAAAGGTCTTTCGGGCGATAAAGCACGAAACCCGATCCGTGCCATTCGTTGGTTCCCGACTTGGTGACGGCGTTGACTATCCCGCCCGTGGATCGCCCGAACTCAGCCGAATACCCGGAGGCGACGACCTGGAATTCCTTGATCGATTCCTGCGGGATGGTGAATGCGGTGTTCGAGCGTTCGCCTCCCCGGATGCCGCCAAAAAACGGCTGATTGTAATCGACTCCATCAACATTGATATTGGCTCCGTAGATGCCGCGCTGACCGACGAGCGAAATCTGCCCGCGTTGCGGATCGACCTGCGCGGTCGGGGTCAGCGTGATGAAATCCTGAAAGCGGCGACCATTGATAGGCAGGTTGGAGATGGCCTGTTCGTTGATGACCGCGTCGGCTTCCGAGCGCGTGGTCTGAATCTGGACCGCGCCCGCCGAGACGGTAACGGTCTCCTGAACGCCGCTCGCGCCCATTGCTACGTTGACATCGGCGGTTCGACCGACGATGACTTCCACCTTGTCGATGGACGTTGTGGAAAACCCGCTGGCTTCGACCGAGACCTTGTAAATACCGGGCGGCAGCAGCACGATGCGGAAGAGTCCGTCTTCGCTTGCTGTCACTTTGCGCTCAAGACCGGTCTGGGTGTTGGTGGCTTTGACGGTTGCTTTGGCGATGGCGGCTCCCTGCGAGTCAGTCACCGCTCCGACTATCTGGCCGGAGCTGGCCTGCGACTGGGCCATCACGGGGGTGGCGCCCAATCCGAGGCAGAGCGCCAGAATCAATGCGCATACTGCTTTTAGTGTATATTTCGACATGGTTGTGCCTCTCTTGACGAATGAAGTTCAGTCACAATTCCTGGAAGCCCTGCGGAGATGAGCCTCCCTTTGGTCGTTGCTAATGAGAGCCGCGCGGGTTGGGGAGAATGCAGCGACTCTTTTGTTTCGTAATTGCCGGCTTTGATTCCTGCCGCGCGAACGATCCGCGCGGCAGGTCAACCTGATCGGCTGCGTTTGCCCGTCGCTTAACCTGAAACGAAAAAAACCGCAAGCGTTCCGGGCGCAAACACCGAGGCAGATGAAAACGTCTCATCACGCCTTTCGTTTCAGGAAGAACTTGAATGCCTCTATGCGAGTAAGGGACAGGCTAATTCAAGGCCAGTGGCAAGTCAAGCAAAAAGGATGTGAATTTTTGCTTTGAATCGAGGCAGAAAATTCGCCTTGAGAGCCAATGAATAAATGATGAATCGCCTTGCGAGATCGCGTCCTGATGCCTTCATCCGGGACATCTATAATGATGCTATTTCATCTATCCTCTCGATTCTTCCTTCGCGCAATATCGCCACCCTGTGAGCGAGGGCTGCGGCCTCCGCGCGATCATGAGTGATGTAAACAGTGGTCACCTGGAGCGATCTTTGAAGCGCGGCGATCTCTCCAATCAATTCACCTTTCAGTTCCGTATCAAGACTCGACATCGGCTCGTCGAGCAGGAGCAGGCCGGGGCGCGAGACAATCGCTCGCGCAAGAGCGGCGCGTTGCTGCTCGCCGCCCGATAGTTGATCGGGGTAGCTTGAGGCGAAAGATTCGATGCGCGCCATTCGCAATGCTTCAGTGATGCGGGCGGCTCTCTCCCGCCTTGCGACGCTGACGGACGCCAGCGCGAAATCGAGATTGCCCGCCACCGTCATGTGCGGCCACAGCGCGAGGTCCTGAAAAACGAATCCTACGTGTCGCGCCCGCGGCCCTTCAATGTTGATTCCGTCAGATGCCACTTTCCGGCCCGCAATCCATACCTCGCCTTCGTCAGGCGCTTCCAGTCCGGCTATGACCCTTAGCACTGTCGTCTTGCCGCAGCCTGAAGGGCCAAGCAACGCGACGACTTCGCCTTCGGCTGCTTCGAGCGATAAATTACGGACAACCTCACGGCGGCCAAATCGTTTGACGATATTTACCAATCGAAGAAATGAGTCGTTCATGAATGAAGCCTCTTTTCTCTGAAGACGAAGACCGCAAACAGCGCAAGCAGCGTCATTACCACTGCCGATTGAGTGAGCGCCAGCGCAGCCACTTCGCCCGAAGGCGCGTTGGCAATGAGAGTGTAGATATGCGCAGGCAAAGTCGCCTGACCGGGCGGAGCCACCAGCACGGTCGCGCCAAGCTCTCCGAATGCGAGTATGAAAGACACTACCCAGGCGGCAATAATCCCCGCCCGCATCTGCGGAACAGTGATGCGAGCAAACACCCGCGTCCACTTCGCGCCCGCGACTTCTCCGGCCTCTTCAAACGAAGCGGGAACCTGCCGCGCGCCTGCGGCAAGTATGAGCGCGGCGACAGGAATCAGTCGGGCAAGGTATGCGATAAGGATTATCAAACGGCTCCTGTAGATTTCCTCCATCAGTCCCGGTCGATTCCACAATCCGATCAGGCCGACTCCGATCACTGTGCCGGGCGCGGCGAAGGCGACTATCATCGCTAGATCGACCGTGCCTGCAAAACGATGCATTCGAGCGCGAGCGTAGCCGAGCAGAAGACCGATCAGGGCAGCCATCGTTGCGCCCACGAAAGCAAGCGTCAAGCTGTTCGTTATGGCTTCGA
The DNA here is from genome assembly GCA_002483445.1 of Blastocatellia bacterium UBA7656. Taxonomy (GTDB): domain Bacteria; phylum Acidobacteriota; class Blastocatellia; order UBA7656; family UBA7656; genus UBA7656. The sequence goes on along the minus strand of DLHY01000166.1, from coordinate 36,252 downwards.
CGGATGATCGCAGCGCCAGAATCATGCGCTCCGCTCGCCCCGTTTCCAGAGCGAGCGCGGCTATAGGCAACAGGACGAACAACGCAAGCGCGATTGTCACTGCCAACCCAGCGCGCCGACTGTTCAATGAAAGGGGCGAGCGGTTTCGCGCTCCGCGCCGCCCGACAAGCAATCGCTCGCCGATCATAAACCGCGCTGTTATGCCCGCCATCAGCGCCAGCGCAAGAAGCGGAACCGCGAGCGCAGTCGCCGCGCCGAAGTCGTAGAGCGCCGAAAATGCCGTGAAGACTTCCGTCGTGAAGACAGGCACGCGCAAAAGTCCCGGCACCCCGAATTCCGAAAGCGCGAGAACGAAAATCAGGAGCGCGGCGGCGGCAATCGAAGGCGCGGCTATCGGCAGCGTGATGCGCCACAGGACTCGGCGCGGCGCGGCGACAAGCAATGCGGCTTCTTCCATCCTTGCGTCAACCCCGCGCGCCGCCGCCTCCGCAGCAAGCATGGCAAGAGGATAAAAACTCACTGAAAGAACTATGACTGCGCCGGTCAGACTGTATGTGAGAGGCGAAAGAAAGTCCCGCCCCGTCGCCTGCGCAATGATGCCTGAATCGCTGCCCATGTAAATCCAGGCAAGGCCCATAACGTAAGGCGGCACGGCCAGCGGAATTATGAGCAGAATGCGCAGCGCGCGCTTCGCAGGTAAATCGGCGCGGGCGAGCAAGACTCCGAGCGGCGCTCCTATGGCTGTCGCAAGAAGAGAGGTTGCTGTTGCCAGCAGCAGGCTGTTGAGAAACAGATCGAGCTGCCGGACCTCGGCAAAAAGTCGAAAGTAATGGTTGAGGCTAAACGCGCCGTCCGCGCCGACAAGCGAAACGCCGAGCATGTAAAACACAGGCAGCGCGCACAAAACGATGAACAGCAAAGCGGCCAGACCCAAAGCCATTGTGCGAGATGAAACCAGACGCCGACCGATAGTCGTGATCGACAGAGCTTTCACGGTGTTGTCTCACAGTCCGAGAATCGTTTGCAATCGCTTCGTCACGTCTTCGACTCGATCAGCCGCTTTGTCGTAATCCATAGTCATCGGTTTGAACGAACTGAGCGCAGGCATATGTTTCGGCCCTTCGACGCCTGCGCGCAAAGGAATCTGCACAGCTTCGGATGCGGCCAGCATCCGCTCGACTTCTGCCGAGAGCAGATAATCGATCAATCTCTTTCCTGCTTCCGCACGCGGCGCACGCGCAACGAGCGAAATCATGTTGGGCATAACGGGAACTCCTATTCCATCCCCGTCAGGCAGAACCATAGCCACAGGCTGATGGTCTTCTATCGCGACGTTGACATCATCGGTGTCCGTAAGCCCCATCTTCACCTCGCCGCGAGCGACCATATCGCGCACTACGGAATTGCCCGGAACGATTTTCACATCGTTGGCTTTGAGTTTGCGGAAAAACTCATCCGCCCGCTCGTCGCCAAGTTCAGCGTAGAGAGCCGCAACATGAAAGGAAGTCGATCCGAAGCGCGGATCGGCGATGGCCACCTGCCCTTTCCACTTCGAATCCGTGAGATCGAAGATCGAGCGGGGCGCTTCCGTCTCTTTGACCAGTCTGGTGTTGTAGACGATCACTCGCATACGCGCCGAAAATCCCGTCCAGTAACCCTGCGGGTCTTTGAAGACCGAAGGGATGCCTTCGGCCTGCGGCGAAATGTATTGAGCAAGAGCGCCGCGCTCTTTGAGTACGAGAGTTCGCACAGGCTCGTTCGACCAGAAGACATCGGCCTGCGGATTGTTCTTCTCCGCAAGCAGCCGGTTGGCAAGCCCTGTGCTTTTGGTCTCTTCAGTGTCGTAGACTGCTCTGACTCTTACTCCCGTTTTCTGCTCATAAACGAGAAGCACCGGCTCTGAAAAGACCCGATCCTGAGAAACGTAAATGACCACTTCATCCATCGATGTCGCGGGCGCGCAGGCGTTGAGCGCGACGAGGGCCAGAGTTGCGATCAAAGCAGCATGAGTTTTCATATCGCCTCCCGCTTAGAATCTGAAAGTGTATTGAAGTTTTCCGGCAAGCCCCGTTCTTGCAGATCGGAAGCTGCCGTCCTGATGACGAAGCCACCCTTGATTGAACACTATGAAAACTTCGTTGCCGGGACGAAGTATCCAGCGCACGCGGCTCTGCCATCCAAGATCGCGCGACTCGTTGTCGTACTGAATGAGATTGAAAAAAGTCAGAAAAGGCGAGACTGAATAATTCGCTCTCAGGCTGAAGACGCGGGCGACGAAGTTTCCCTCTTTCAAACGGGCGAATGTCTGCTCGGTTTCAAGGCTCATCTGAAAGTGCGGGGCAAGCTTGAACTGAACTTCAACCTCCACTTCATCCGAGTGACCCGAATAAAAAGAGCCGAGCCACCAGGTCCCGTCCACTTTCACTTTTCGCTTCGAAGATGTTCCGAACTCGGCCCTCCATCGGGTGAAGCGATAATCGCCCGCAGGAATGACCACGCCGTCAGCTATCTCGAAGGGCGCAAACAACCTTTCGAATTGAGATACATAGTTGAACTCCACACGGTCGCCTGAGTTGAAAGTCCAGTTGACAGGCGCGGTGAACAATCGCCAGCTTTCAACCCTGCGGGTGTCGAGCCGGGTGAAGCGATTGAAAAAGAGTTCGTGAAACATCTGCCGGACGTTCAAAAAATTCCTGGGGCGCGGTTTGAACTCCAGCCCCAGATTGAGTCTGCGCACACCCGGACGCGGAACGAATCCGAGCGCGGGGCGGAAACGCTCTCCCACCTGCCGCCAGCCCAACTGAGCCTCCCAAAGATCGTTCGGATAATTCACGCTGAAACCGTAAGCGAGGTCTTTATCCTCGATGCCTTCGTTAGCGGTTTTGATGGCGAAGGCGTCTATCTGGAAATTGCGCTCGCCTCCTAAAAAGCGCGAGGTGGCAAGACGGAGGTCTGCGCCGAATGTGCGGCTCGAAGTGGGTCGCGCAGGATCGCCTTCGGTGTAAATCCCTCCGAGGTAGGATTGTTCGAAGAGGTTGCGCTTGACGCGGGCGACGAAGAAATTCTTCGCATCGATGAAGTCAGTCTCTCTTGTGCGCGCACCGAGAATTCCTATATCGAAGCGATCAACTTTGCCAGTGAGTTTCGTCCCGAACAAGATAGGAACCTCGCGGCCCGCGAGCAATCCTATCCTTCGGCTGAAGAATGGCAGAAGCTCGCTCCCTGTGTTTGAGAAGTTGAACACTCCGGCGTTTTCGAGAAAGAACGACCGCTTTTCGGGAAAGAAGAGCGGAAAGCGAGTGAGGTTGATCTGACGATTATCGACTTCGGTTTCGGCGAAGTCTGTGTTTATCGTGGAAGTCCATTTCAGGCTTGGCGTGATGTTGTAAAAGATATCGACTCCGGCTTTGGCATCCGCATCGCTGTTATCGCTAATATGATCGCGCGTCCATTTGCCCGAAACATAAGGGCGCACATCGAGACCGCGCCCCTGTCGGGCGTCGTCGAGTCCGTGTATTTCGCCCGCTTCCGACACCTGAAAAAATCTCACGTCCAGTCGAGCGGCGGCCCATCGGCCTTCTTCGAGTTTTCGCTTGATGGAGCGGGAAAAGTTGAATCCCCAGGTTCGACTGCCGCGGTTGAAGCTGAGGCTCTTGAAGGGAATGGAAAACTCCGCGCTCCACCCCTTGTCGAACTTTTGCGCGCGCACATACCAGATGGCGTTCCAGTCGCGGTTGACCTGTCCGTTTTCAATGACGAGCGCATCGACGAGCGCGCCGAGAGGGTTGGTCGCAAAATAAAAAGCGTTGCGGCGGTCGTGAAAAGTATCGATTATGATTTCGACCCGATCATCGGCTGAGAGGTCGCCGTCGCGCGCCATCTCGGTGCCGATTATTCGATCAGGCTCGGAGTCGTAGCATACCGCTCCGATGTAGAGGTTTTGATCATCGTGAAGCAGCTTGACTATGGTTTGCTCGGTCGCAGCTTCTCCGGGTTTAGGCTCGCGCTGAATGATGTCGCCGATGGGGGCGGCCTGCGCCCAGTCGGATTCCGTGAGCGCGCCGTCAAGCGTGATGCCGGAACTGGCGCGCGGGACGCTGGCTGAAGGCGCTGCGCCGCCATTCGTTTTATCCTGCATCAGGCTGACCATCGCGCGCTCCTGGGCATGGTTTGTTGCGACAAGCGTGAGCATCAGCCACACGAAAACGACGCGATGAAAAAAGATAACGCCAGTTCGGATAAAATTGTCCGGCCTGGACACACTCTGTCCGGCCTCTCTGAGTTTCGTTTCGAGCTTGTCTTTCATGTCCTCTTAATTCGGCTCCTCGCATCTATTTGACGATGATTTTCAGATCATCGAAGTAAGTGACTGAATCAGCTTTCGTCCACAGCCCCACTTTGCCCGCTTCCTTGAAAGTTTCGTCTTCGATTTCGAAGAGCTTCGCGCCGTTGAAGTGGACTTCGAAGAGGTTGCCTGCGACGACTATTCGTAGAGTATTCCACGCGGCTTTAGGCACATCGGCCTTTTTGCCGTAGGTTCGGCCTTCGCCTTTGAGGGGCAAATCGGTTCGCTTGCCGTTTTCGACTTTGTAAAGCACGACATTGTTTTCGAGCGCGTTGGCTCGCGCGATGTAATAGTTGTTCTGATCGCGATAGCGCCACACTATCCCTGCGGCCTGATCCTTCTGGCCCGACACTGCCCGAAATCTGACGCTCACATCGACATCTTTCGCGCTGATGGAGTCGAAGACTGCGACTGGAAAGCGATAGCCTGTCGGATCAGCGTCGGTTTGCGCAAGGACGTTTTTTTGAGCGGGGGCTGAGTCGTCTTTTACAATCGTCCACACGCCCGCTTTGCCCAGGCCCGTGAGCGCGAAAGAAAAACCTGCGGGAGGATTGCCGACCCTATCATTATCGAAATTGATCGCCTTCGTCTGCGCGAAAACGACCGATGCAAAGAGGAGAACCGCGATAGCTGACGACAGCGTATGCGTTTTCATTTCATCTGCTCCTTTCTCTACTGGAACTCGATGTCCCAGGTTATGTGAAATCTGCCGTTGAGCGCGTCGTCGTTGAAAGACGGGCGATTCTTGAACTGATAATCGAAGCTCAAACGCGACATCTCGCCAATCGAGCGAAAGTACCCGAAGTTGAAAGCGCGTGTATTCTTTCCTGTCACCGGATCATTGTTGAACTGATCGTATCGGGCATAGATGTTGTCTCTGCTCGTGAGACTGTAGGTAGCAAAAACGTATCCGCCCGAAGAATGCGCCCCAGGGCGAAAGGCGGGCGCGAACTGCGGCTCGATTGAAAGCAGCGTCGAAGGCATGTTGCCTGAAGCTATTTCGCCGCGAAGCCCCAGGCGACCGACTGCATATTGAACGTCCAAGCCGACGATGTTTTCGTCATCGTTTCCGCTCACGCCATCGGGCAATACCTGCTTGCCCGCCTGCAAGGAAAATCCGACTGAAAGGCGCGGATGGTCGAAGAGCTTGCGCACGCGGGCCAGAAAATTCATCTGACGGTTGTTGTCGGCGAAGAAGCGGTTGCCGTTGAACGCGCCCAGAAAATAATGGATGTTCCTGAATGCCCGATGGTCGAGAAAGTCGAGGTCTCCCATCAGCATCACCCCTCGATCTCGCTGGCCCGGAAAGAAATAGCCCGCGAAGATGCCGCGTTCGGGAGATTCGCGCGCTGAACTCGATTGCTGAATCTCGAATCCGAAAGGCTTGATGAACTGGCCGGCGCGAACGGTCACGTGGTCGCTCAGGTAGTATTCGATGAAAGCGTCGTTGACCAGTTCTTCAGGGCTGCCATCGATGGCAGGATGGAATTGAATCTCGACGCCTGCGCCCAGTCTCTCGGACACTTTGCCCGCCCATCTCGTTTCGATTCGCGTGAGGCTGATGTTCGGCTCGAACTCCGAATCGGCGTTGCGAATCGGCGCGACTGAATATCGAGCCTGAATGAAAACCTCCGGCTTCGGCCCGATGACGCGGCCTCGCTCGCTTCGGCCAAGCTGAGGCTCAATTATCCGCTCGATAAATTCTCCATCTGATTTTTCATCCGGCTTCAAAGAAGATTTGCGCGCAGTAGTCGTCTCGCCTTTTTCACTTTTCAGATTTGCGATCTCAGCGCGAAGCGATTCGATGATCGATGAGAGTTGCTCAATATGACCTGCGGCCTGATCGAGCTTCCGCTCAAGTTCGCGCAACTTTTCGTCCGGCTGTTGAGCGATAGCGATTGTCGAAAAAGAAACCAGCCAGAATAGAATAAGCAGTCTTTTCATCTGTTTACCTCTTCCGATCTCACACATGGGTTGTTGCGCTTTTATTGAATCCGCCTATTTTGCTGATTGCAATCCATCCAGCAGATGACGGATGCGCTCGACTATTCGGTCGCGGGCTTTGCTGTAGTCTTCGCTCACAGGCGGTATATCGTCCCACTGCTCCACAGAAGCAACGCTCAAGTAAGCTTCCGGCAACTGGCAGAACGCAACCACGCGAACGGCTCGGCCAACATCGGCTTTGGACAATTTCTCAGGCTTCTCTCTCCCCACGGCCAGACCATCAGCCTGCAATCCTTTTGCGGCATTTGGCGCTATCTCCTCGTCCGGGATAGTGCCTCGCGAAATGGCTCGCAACTTCAGATTTCTTTCCCTGGCCAGATGGTTAAAGTGCGCTGCTGCGACGACGCTTTTTGCTGAGCCATGTTCACAAACGAACACGACGACCGGCGCTTGCTTTGCGGAGTTCTTCATCTTTGCAGTCCCTTGTTGTGCATTTGCATAAGGGTTGAAGACCAGAGCCAGAGCCACAACGACCCATGAATGATTCAACCCTTTCATATCTTGGTCTTTCCTTTTGACAGCGTTTTTTTCTGCGCGTCTCAGGCCAGGTTTGCCTTCAAAGCAGCCTCGGCCCGACGATTAATCTCTTCCCAATTGACGTTGAGCATAAAAGCGTCAACATATTTCGCCGCCGCCGCGCCATAGTCCATGTGATATGCATGTTCATACATATCGAGCGCGAGCAGCGGGCGGCTCATCGGCGCATTGTGCATATGATCCCACGCCCAGTAGTTGTGCGCCTCCGCAGTGTGGAAGTTGTAAGCGAATATGACCCAGCCTGATCCTCCGGCCAGCGCCTGAGCAGTCTTTTTGAATTCCATTTCCCACTGTTCGTAGCTGCCCCAGAACTGCTTGACGAGATCGAGTGCCTTGCCTGCTGCGCGGCCATCGCCGCCGAGGTTGGCGAAATAAATCTCGTGCAGAACGACCGAGCCAGTGCGCACCATCTCTTCGCGCTTCAGATCGCCATAGATGTAAGCAGGCAGGTCTTTGTCTTTCATCATCGAATCGAGCCTTTGCTCGACTGCATTGAGAGCTTTGACCGCGCCTCCATAGTTATTCTCCCAGTGCGACCGGATGAGCCTCTCCGACAGCCCTTTGAGTTTGGCCGGATCGAAGGGCAGCGGTTTCGGTTGATGCTGGCCGCGAAAGGCTCTTGCCGATTGCGCAACATTTCCTGCCTGTTCTTCCAACATGACTTTATTTCCACTGGCATAAACTCCTGCGCCTGACGCGCCGATGAGCGCGAGTCCCGTTCCTCCTTCTGCCATCGCAGTGATGGCTTCTCGTCTGGTGATTCTTTTCGTCATGGTGTCTGCCTCCTGTTGATTTATTTCGCGATCACTCGAAGATCATCGAAGTGAGTTGTTGAATCAGCTTTCGTCCACAGTCCGACTTTGCCCGCTTCTTTGAAAGTCTCGTCTTCGACCTGATAAAGTTTTTCGTCGTTGAGGAAGACTTCGAACAAACTGCCCGTGACTGTGACTCTCAGCGCGCTCCACTGCTGTGAAGGTACGCTCGCCTTTTTGCCATAAGTTCGGCCTTCGCCTTTGAGCGGCAAATCCGTTCGCTTGCCATTTTCCATTTTGTACAGCACGACGTTGTTTTCGAGCGCATTGGCGCGAAGGATGTAATAGTTGTCCTGATCGCGGTAGCGCCACACTATTCCTGCGGCCTGATCTTCGCTTCCTGAAACGGGTTTGAAGCGGACGCTCAGTTCAAGGTCTTTGAATGATCCTTCATCGAGGATGGCGAGCGGAAAGCGATAGCCTGTGTCATCGGTCGAAATCTGGGCGAGCGCATGAGGAGCAGAAGGCGCGCTCTCGTCGCGGATGATTTTCCATTCTCCCATCGGGCCTTGCCCCGTGAGCGCGCCGTGAAAACGGGCGGGCATCTGATCCGCAGTGTCCGAATCGAAGTTGTAGAAAAACTCCTTGCCCGACGGTTGCAGCGGGGCGGGCTGTTCGGGAGCGACGCTTCTCTTTTCAGTCGAGCCCTTTCTTGCTGCGTCAGAGGTTTCGCCGCCGCACGATGCAAGTGCGATTGCGCACGAGCAGAAAATCGGAAACAGTTTCTTCATAGCCTCTTCTCCCCGACACGAAATTCATTCGCCATCGTCGTGCAGTTGATTCGCTGAAGGAAGCTCGACGCGAAAGCGGCTGCCGCGGCCTTCTTCGCTTCCAGCCTCGACCCTCCCGCCGTGAGCCGCGCAGATCGATTTGACTATGGAAAGTCCCAGCCCAGCCCCGCCCATCTGACGCGAGCGCGCTTTATCGACGCGGTAGAAACGCTCGAACACATGCGCGAGCGCGTCTGCCGGTATTCCTGCGCCGTTATCCTCGACTTCGATTACAGCGCGGCCATTAGTCGAGCGAACTCTGATACTGATCGCTCCGTTTTCGGGCGTGTACTTGATCGCGTTGTCGAGCAGGTTGACTATGACCTGCTTGAGCCTCGCGCGGTCGCCTTCGACTTCAATCCGACCGTCGGATTCGCAACGCAGAGATATACTCCTGTCTTCCGCCAGCAGTCGCATCTGTTCGGTCGTCGTCGTGGCAAGCTCGGCCAGATCGATCCGCGCCCGCTCCATTCGGGCTTCGCCCGCGTCGAGACGCGAAAGGGCGAGAAGGCTCTCGACTATCCTCGTCAACCGCTCGACCTCTTCGAGCGCGCTGGCTATGGTCTCGCGCGCCTCGTGAGGCAAGCTCTGTTGAGCGAGGGCTTCAAGCTCGCCGCGCAGAATCGTCAACGGCGTGCGGAGTTCGTGCGATGCGTCGGCGGAAAATCGGCTGATGTGTTCGAAGGCCTCGTCGAGCCGCGCGATCATTCGATTGAGCGAGGCGGAGAGATGTTCCACCTCATCGCCCGTCCGGGCTGCGGGCAGGCGTTCGTTGAGATTGCGCGAGGTAATTCGCTCGGCGCTGCGCGTCATCTCGTCGAGCGGAGAGAGAGCGCGGCGCATGATGAAATATCCGCCGCCTATGGCCACGACGACGAAGAACGGAAGAGTCAGCAAAAGTATGATGAACAACCCCCGCAGCGTGCGCTCTATCGGCCCGTAAGCCGCGCCCACTTCGATCAGGAAACCTTCGCCGTCGTCCGCCCTGAAGGGCAGCGTGTAAATCAACATCCTGTTGCCGTCGGCCAGTCTTTGCGAGCGCGAAGAGGCGAGGCTGACGGATGATCTCAAAACAGGCAGGCTCGCGGGATCGAAGCTTTTGTCTTCCGGCGCGAGGGAAGCGTACATCACGCTTCCATCTGCGCGGGTCACTCGCACGAATCGGTTATTGATCTCCGGCGCGTAGTGTTCTCTGATTTCATCGATCACATAATCCTCGCCGCTCACGCCGACGGCTGCGAGAAACGTCTCGCCAATTTGTCGGGCCTGATTGCCGAGCGACTGCTCAAGAGTCGATTGAAGATGGTTTTCAAGTCCTATGTAAACCGACGCGCCGAAAAGCATCAACAGACCGGCGAGCAGACCGGCATACCAGATAGTCAGGCGAAATCTGATGGAGCGCCTGTTCACGCGGTTTCCTCATCGCTGATCGCATAGCCCACGCCTCTGACCGTGCGTATGAGCTTGCGCTTGCAGCCTTCATCGACCTTGTTGCGAAGGTGGCGCACGTAAACATCGACGATGTTGGTCACACCGTCGAAGCTCTGATCCCAGACGTGTTCGATTATCATCGTGCGCGAGAGTACCCGGCCTGCGTTGGCCATGAGGTATTCCAGAAGGGCGTACTCTTTCGATGTCAGTTCGATCCTCTGTCCTCCTCTTCGCGCCTGCTGCGAGAGCCTGTCAAGCTCCAGATCATGCACGCGAAGCACGTTCGAGCGGCTGACCGCGCCGCGACGCAGCAGCGCGCGCACCCGCGCGAGAAGCTCAGCAAAGGCGAAAGGCTTGGTCAGGTAGTCATCCGCGCCTGCTTCGAGGTTTTCGACCTTATCTTTGAGGGCGTCGCGGGCGGTGAGGATCAGAATCGGAACGTGATGATTGACTCGGCGAACGCGGCGAAGCATTTCCGCGCCGCTCATCCCTGGCATCATCAGGTCGAGAATGATCAGATCATAAGAATAGGCGTTGGCCAGTTCCAGACCGCTCGCGCCGTCGCGCGCAGCATCGACGGCCAGCCGCTCGGCTTCAAGCCCGCGCGCAATGAAGCGGGAAACTTTCTCTTCATCTTCTACAAGCAGTATGCGCATGATCGCCGGAAAGTTTACCAAAGAAAGATGAAGGGAGGATGAATCCTGAATTAAAAACTTTTCAGAATCCTTCAGCCCGCGTATCGCTCTTCGACCGTAGCCGCAAAAACTATAACTCCGATCAATCCAACGACGCCCGCGCATAGAAAAGGAACCTGCGGGTTTATATTCCAAAGCAGGCCACCCATGGCGGCTGCCGGTGTGATCGAAAGGCTTCTCACAAGATAGTAAAGTCCGACCGATCTCGCCCGCAGATGTGATTGAGCGAAGTCGACGATCATCGCTTTGCGCGAAGGCTCTCCGATCTCTCTCAACCCGCCAATGATAAAAGCCACGACCAGCATAGCAAAGCCTTTCGCCATCGCTACGGCCACGGGAAAAAGAGCGAAGCTCAGAAACGTCGCTATGACGAAAGGCTTGCGCCCCACGCGGTCGGCGATTCTTGCCGCCGGAATGTAGACCAGAATCGAGGTTATCATCTGCACCGCCACAAGCGCGCCAAAACGCGAGAGGCTCACCCGCAAAATGTTCGTCACATAGAGAACTATCAGCACCTCGGCCAGCCCTTCGCACGTCCTGATGATGATGTCGGATATGAGAAGGCGTTTGAGTCCCGCGTGAAAAGAGCGCCACACGCCGACGATGCTTGCTGACTCGCCGACCTCCAGAGGAATGTTTATCATCATCACTGTAAGGACTGCGATGACAGTGAGCGCGAGCGTGATAGTTAAGCTCAACCGAATGCCTGACACAAGCCCCAGGGCCGAAATCACCATCCCCCCTATGAGTGGAGATAGAGCCATAGGCACGCGCTTGAGCAGAGATTGAACCGTAAAGCCTGCGGCGCGTCGCTCTCTGGGCAGAGCGTCGCCGATGACGGCGAAGATCGCGGGCGACGCCATGCTGTTCCACGCCATCGCAAAGACGAGTCCCGCGAACAGGAAAGGCCATGAAGGACTGAACAGATAAATCAAGTACCCGATGCAGGCCAGAGCGATGAAAAACAGAAAAGCTCTTCTTCGCCCAAGATGATCGGCAAGCCACCCTCCCGGATACTGATAGATGGCGTCGAGAAAATCTTTCGCCGTGCCGAACAGCCCCACTGTGAAAGCGGTCGCTCCCAAAGCCTCAAGATATTTGGGAAGAAATTTTTTCCATAACTCTTCGCCCATCCCAATCAGGAAAACAGCCGCCGAAGCCGCAGCAACGTTGCGATTGAGTCCCAGAGATTCGGCCACGCGCTCCCGCCGCGCAGCAGTTTCGGATATGTCGCGACGATTTTTTACAGGCATTTATCACCTCACGCGATTTCAAATCGACTCGCCCCGCGCTTCCAGGAAGAGGATCATAACAGAGAATAGGCTCGACCATTTGTATGAACATATCCTCGTCAACATTGAGAGACGATTGTCCGGCATGTCGGACAACTATACAATTTTTTGAATCTTTTTGTATTGAACCTGACGAAGATAAACCGGAATTTTGAAGAGGAAAAAAACTCGAATTATTTTTGAAACCGGAGAATTCGACTGACGTTATTATCGGTGTGAGTGACCTATAGCAGCGAGCAGCGATGATTGAAATGCGCCTGAGAGTCGCTGACTTGTTGACTATAACAAGGCGTTGTCGCTTTGGGTGAATCCTCCTCCATTACTCACCGGGCGTTGCGGCTGTGACGGCATTCTCCTTCAAGGAGCCGCAACGCCCGATATTTTTTATCACGCAATTTTCTTGTGAAACCTCAACGCGCTCAACGCCAGCAATAACACTCCCATCCCGGCAAGCGTCGCGACTTCAAAAATCAAATCCATAAGCGTCGCCCCGCGAAGCACTATCCCGCGTATGATCTCGATGAAGTGAGTCGCAGGTATGACATAGCCTATCGTGCGCAGCACCACAGGCATCGAGGCTTGCGGAAACATAAAACCTGAAAGCAGCACCGAAGGCAACATGATAAGAAAAGCCAGTTGAAAAGCCTGAACCTGATTCTGAGCCTTCGTCGAAATCAACAGCCCTATCGAAAGCGCGGTGAACAAAAACAGAATTGAAAGCAGAAGCAGCAGGATGACCGAACCGTTGATCGGCACATCGAATATCACCCGCATGACAGTCAGCACTGTGCAGGCTTCGAAGCAGCCTATCAATCCGTAGGGAACCAGCTTGCCGAGCATCAATCCGAACGGTCGAATGGGAGTCACTAATAATTGTTCCAGCGTTCCGCGCTCGCGCTCGCGCACGATGGCAAACGCCGTAAGGAGCGTTGTGATCATCTGAAGGATGATTGCGACAAGCCCCGGAACCATGAAGTTGGCCGAACGCCCATCGGGATTGAAGAGCATCTTGGGCCTGATTTCGATCAGAGGCCGCGGCTCGCTGCCTTGCTGCTGGATCAGACGTTCGAGCGACTTGTTCAGCCCTACCGAATTCGAGACGGTCATGCTTTGAGTGGCGATGTTCGAATCCGATCCGTCAATCAAAACAAGCACCGTAGCCTGTCGGCCCATCGAGAGGCGATCAGAATAATCGGGCGGGATTTTTATGCCGACCTTCACACGTCCGGCAACGATGGCTTGATTGAGTTCATCGTCTGATCCGACAGACTCGGTGACGAGAAAATAATCAGTGTTCTGAAAAGCATCGATAAGCTCGCGTGAAAGCGGCCCTGGGTCGAGGTTGTAGACTGCGGTTCGGACATCGCGCACGTTGGTGTTGATGGCATATCCGAAGATCATCAACTGAATCATCGGCACTACCAGCATCAGCAAAAGCGTGAGCGGGTCGCGACTTATCTGAATGACCTCTTTATAAAAAATCGAGCCGAACCCTTTGAACATAGTTTCCGCGCGCAAAACCTTATGTCTTGCTTCCTCCGTTTTCGGCAAATTTCTTCGTCAGCGTCACGAACACATCTTCGAGCGAAGGCCGCGCCGGAGTGACTTCCGCGCCGTCGATTCCTGTCGCCGAAAGTGTTTTTACAATCGACGCGAGCGGCTCGTTTGAGTCCATCAAAAGATGAATCGACTGGCCGAAAATAGTCGCGCTCCGAATGAAGGAAGCTCGCTTCAACTCGGCAAGCGCGATGGTCGTCGAGGGACAATTCACCTCAGCCCACTTCGTGCCTTCGGGAGTCACATCGGGAAATCGCTTCAATTCATCGGGCTGGCCGCAGATGATCAGCCGCGCATTATAGATGTAGCCGACGCGGGCGCATCGCTCGGCTTCGTCCATATAGTGGGTAGTGACGAACAGAGTTATCCCTGAGCTCGAAAGCTGAAAAAACAAATCCCACAACTCTCGCCGAGCCACAGGGTCTATGCCTGCCGTCGGCTCGTCTAAAAAAATGATGCTCGGCTCATGCACGAGCGCGCACGCAAGCGCGAGCCGCTGCTTCCACCCGCCCGAAAGCGCGCCCGCCCGTCGATCAGTGAACTGACCGATGTGAGTAAGATCGATGACTGCCTCTCGTCGCTGGCGAAATCGCTGGCCCTTCAGCCCGTAGACCTGCGCGTAAAAGTTTATGTTCTCCCACACGGTCAAATCCTGATACAGACTGAACTGCTGAGACATATAGCCGATGTTCTGTCGAATGTCATCGATCTGTTTTTGTATGTCGAACCCGGCCACCCGCGCGCCGCCTTCTGAGGGAGCGATCAACCCGCAGAGCATTCTTATGAGCGTCGATTTGCCCGAACCGTTCGGCCCCAGGAATCCGAATATCTCTCCACGCTCGACCGAAAAACTCACGCGGTCGACGGCGGTGAATTGCCCGAATCGCCTCGTCAGTTCATTTATCTCAATAGCAACATCCATGATCTTCGACAGGAGATAGGGAATGGGTGAATGGGAGAGTGGGAGAATGGGAGCGATGACTCATCACCCCACACTCCCTTTCACCCTCTCACCGCTTCACTTTTTGATCACCACATCGGCGGCCATGCCTGCGCCCAGCCGCCCGCTACTGTTATCTACGCGCACGCGCACCGCAAATACCTGATGCGCGCGCTCATCTCGCGTCTGCACATTTCGCGGGGTGAATTCGCCGCGATTCGAAATATGCTCTATGCGGCCTGAGAATGCCTCCCTTCCGAATGTGTCAACGTAGACAGCAACCTCTTTGCCTAATTGCGCGTGGCCGCGTTCTGGCGAAGGCACATAAACGCGCACCCACAGCCGGTCGACTTCGACCAGAGTGGCGACCGGGGAATTGGGAAGGATGAGATCGCCGGGGCGCACCTGAAGGACTTCGATGAAAGCATCGGCAGGCGAGTGAACTTCAATCTCGCCGAGTTGAGTTTCGACTTGTTGAAGCGCGGCTCGTGCGCGCTCAACAGCGGCGCGAGCGGCGGCGACGTCTTCGCGACGAGAGCCGCGCTCAACCATCTCGCGATTGGCCTGAGCCTGTTTGTACTGCCGTTCGGCCATCTCGATTTCTTCGCTCCGCGTGCCTGCCTCAAGCAGAGCCAACCTTTGACGCGCCGACTCGCGGCGGGCTGCGGCGCGATCAAACACGGATTTGGCGTTGTCATAATCCTGGCGCGACGTGACGCCGCTCGCTGTGAGTTGCTCAATGCGGGCGAGGCTCGTTCGGGCGATTTCGAAATCGGCCTGAGCCGCGTTAAGCTCCGCTCGCGCTGCCTCGATTTCCTGACGACGCGGCCCGTTGCGCGCCATCTCAAGGCTTATCCGCGCGGCTTCGGCCTGCGCGCGAGCCTGAGCTATTTCTTCGGGTCTCGATCCGTTGACGAGTCTTTCGAGATTCGCTTCAGCCTGCGCGACAGCGGCAGCGGCGTCGGCGCGTTTTGCGTCGAGGTCGAAGCTTTCGAATTTCAGTATCACATCGCCGCGCCTGACGGTCTGGCCTTCTCTCACCAGCACCTCAGAGATTCGACCGCCCACTTTCGAGCCGATGTGTATCTCGTCTGCTTCGACCGTGCCGGAAAGCACAAACTCGTCTGACGCGGCGCGACTGCTCAGATACTTCCAGAGGGCAGCCCCGGCAACAATCGCTGCGGCTGAGAGAGAGAGGATAATTATTTTTCGAAAACTGCCTGTCATCCGATCACCTTCGTTTGCCGCTTTGCGCTCTTCCTGGATTTTGCGGCGGCTTTTCTCGCAGAAGTTTTACCCGATTCGGCCCCTTTGAGAAAGAGATCTACCGTGTGCGCTGAAATTCTTTTGATGAATCGCTCATCGTAATCGCTCTTTCCAAGCGCGACCGATATGATGGGGCGGAAGAATTGAAAGACCACGATCATCCCCATCAGGCTGATCGGCGCAAGATCGACATCGATAGCTCTCAACTCTTTGCGACGCACACCGTCGGCTATGGCCTCGCGCGCAAGGCCATAATTGACAGAAGCGTATTTCTGCGCAATCGCTTTGAAATGCTTGCCGCCTGCAAGCATTTCTCTGAAAAGGATGCGAGCGAGATTCTGGTGAGAAAGGATGTAAGCGGCATAAGAATCGACGAATCGCGTCAATCTTTCGCGGGTCGAGTCACTCGCCGCCGTTTCGATCAGAAGCGAGCGGACTTTGGCAGCCGCGCTTTCGAGTATCGCGCGATAGAGGCTTTCCTTGTTGCCGAAGTAGTAATGGATCATCGCGGGGTTGACCTGAGCAGCGGCGGCTATGTCGCGAACGGCAGCCCCGGTGAACCCGCGGGCGGCGAACAGCGATTCAGCGCCTCCAGTATTCTGGCTCTCGCCGCCGGATCGTCTGTTTTGGGCCTTGCCACTTTCGCCTCCGTTAATTATAGGTCGTTGCGCTGTTAGGTTCACCTTCGATATGGTTACGAGAGCCAAAATCCCTTGAGAATCGCCCGTTTTTCAATCGAGCAGGGTGAACCCATCAATGCAACAATCTATAAACGTTTGATTAACGAAATGATAGCCCTCTGACTGTGCGCGGTCAAGCGCGCTCGCATGATCGAAGTGCGGATCGAATGGTTTTAGCTTCGCTTGAGGAATCGGCGTCTTATGGCAGCGGTGGCGGCTTTCAATTCTTCGACGTTCAACAGGTATGCAGCAAAATAAAATACCGCTGCCCCTGCTGCGACCGAAGCTGAAACATTGATGGCTCTCGCGGCGAATCGGTGGCCAATCGCTTTTTCAATGCCGATGCTCAAGACGAGGCAAACGGCAGCCATTGCCGCCGATGCGAGGAGTATTTTTGCGACAGCCGCGGCTGTCCTGCGGCCTTCCATGCCATGAATGCGACGGCTGAGGGTGAAGTAAAGAAGCGCGAAGTTCATAAGCGCGGAAACTGAAGTTGCAAGAGCAAGCCCTCGCTCCTGAAGCACATCTCTCAGTGACCAGTTCAAAAGAAAATTTGTCGCAATCGACGCAATGCTGAAGATCATCGGCGAGCGCGCATCGCCGAGGGCATAAAACGCGGGCGCGAGAATTTTGATCGCCGCGTATCCTGCAAGCCCGACGGCATAAAAAGTGAGCGCGCCTGCCGTGTGATCTGTATCGATGGAAGTGAATCCTCCGCGCTCGTAAATCAAAGCGATGATGGGGCGACTCAAAACAGCAAGGCCCACGGCGGAAGGAATCGTCATCAAAAACGCCAGCCGAACCGAGCCTGCTATCGTGTGACGGAAATCATCAGTTTCTTTGAGCGCCGCGCTTCTCGATATAGCGGGGAGAGTGGCGGTAGCAATCGCCACTCCGAACACTCCTATTGGAAACTGCATCAGACGAAACGCATAACTGAGCCACGAGACGGGGCCGTTATCGATCAAGCCCGTAGCGGGATTGACGATGGAAGAAGCGAAGTTGCTGTTGATCAAAACATTGATCTGAACTGCGGCGCTTCCTAAAACGGCAGGCCCCATCAATTTGAATATCTGCCTCATGCCCGGATCGGTAAAACTCAACTCCGGCCTGTATCGAAACCCCTCGCGGCGGAGGCTCGGCATCTGAATGGCAAGTTGAAGAAAGCCTCCGATCAGCACGCCATAAGCCATGCCGATTATTCCATCAGTCGGATTATCGATTATGGAGCGAAACGGATGCGAGAAGGTCGGATCGACGAGAAAGATCGCGAAAAGCACTCCGCCGATTATCGAGCCGACATTGAAAAACGTCGAGGAGAGCGCGGGTATCGCAAACCGGTCGCGCGAATTCAGCACGCCCATCGCCTGAGCCGCGAGCGCGACCAGCAGTATGAACGGCATCATTATTCGCGTGAGTCTGACGGTCAGCGCGAATTTTTCCGGGTCGCTCTGAAATCCGTGAGCTATGGCGGCAACCAGTTGCGGAGCGAAAATTATTCCGAGCAGGACTATCGCGCCGAGAAGAACTATCAACGCTGTGGCGACCAGATTGGATAATCTGAAAGCCGCTTTCTCTCCCTTGTTGACCAGATGATCGGAGAAGACCGGGACGAACGCGCTCGAAAGCGCGCCTTCGGCAAAGAGATCGCGCAGCAGATTCGGAATGCGAAAAGCGATTACGAAAGCGTCATTGGCCAAACTTTTCGATGCGCCGAAGAAGTAGGCGAAGATCATCTCGCGCACAAGTCCAAGCACGCGGCTCGACATCACGGCGAGGCTCACTATGCTGGCCGAGCGGGCGACGCTTGCGCGACGATTCTGCGGCGGGGCGGTTTCGGTTTTGTTGCCTGCTTCGTCGGGCTGATCGTTTGGAGTGTGCGGCTCCGGCATTCGATCCGGCTGCTGTTCGTTCATCGGGGTTGATTCTATATTCTTGAAATCTGAAATCTCAAATCTGAAATTAGAGATTGAAATCTGAAATCAAAACGAAAAGGCTTGGTTGCTGCAAATAAGGTTTGAGTTGCAGTAGGTAGACAGTCGCGGGGGTTATTCGAGTTCGAGCTCTTTTACTCGCGTGAGCAATGTTTTATAGCTGACGCCTAATCGCTCGGCTGCGCGCGATTTGTTGTAGCCGCACTCTTTGAGAGTCATCTCGATTTTGCGTCGTTCCACCATGCGTTGCGCTCGCGCGCTGACTTCCGAGAGCGTCCCTCTGAGGTCGAATCCGTCGAGCAGGGCGTTTTGTTCGCGGGGAGACAGATCGATTGGAGAACTGATATTGAGATCGGCGAGCACGATTTCGTTGCCGCGCGCCAGAATACATGCGCGCTCAATGCAGTTTTCAAGCTCGCGCACATTGCCCGGCCAGTCGTACTCTTCAAGCGCGCGAAGGGCTTCGTCCGTAATCTTGAACGTAGCGCGGCGAAGTTCGCGGCCATATTTTGCGGCGAAAAATTCCGCCAACTGCCGAATGTCACTGCGGCGTTCGCGCAGCGCAGGGATATGCACAGGAAAGACCGCGAGGCGGAAATAGAGGTCTTCGCGAAACTGTTTTGCAGCGACAGCGGCTTTCAACTCGCGATTGGTAGCGGCGATGATTCGCACATCGACTTCTATATCAGCCGAACCGCCCAGTCGCGTTATCTTTCGTTCTTCCAGCACGCGGAGAAGCTTGGCCTGAACAGCCGGCGCGATCTCGCTTATTTCGTCGAGAAAAATCGTGCCGCGCATGGCAAGCTCGAATTTTCCCACACGCCGCTGATCGGCTCCCGTGTATGCGCCTTTTTCGTGGCCGAAGAGTTCGTTTTCGATGAGCGTGTCAGGGATGGCAGCGCAGTTGATGGCTATAAATGGCGCATTGCGGCGCGGGCTGAGATGATGGATGGCGCGGGCGAAAAGTTCCTTTCCCGTGCCTGATTCTCCGAGCAATAAAACCGAGGTCGGGGTTGTAGCGACCTGCTGAATCTCGCGCCCGACTTTTTGCATCGCGGGCGAATCACCGATTATGCGCGGGAATCCGTATCGGCGCGAGTATTCTTCGCGAAGCAGAATGTTTTCCGCGCGAAGGCGGGCTTCTTCCAGAGCGCGCTGAACTATGAGCAACAGGTGGCGGCTGTCGACGGGCTTTTGCAGAAAATCATAAGCGCCATCCTTCATCGCCTGCACCGCTTCATCGATGGTGCCGTAGGCAGTAAGCACGACGACGACCGTGTCAGCGTCCGCAGCTTTGGCTGCGCGCAGCACTTCGAGTCCATCGGCGCGCGGCATCTTGAGATCAGTGAGAACGATGTTGTAACGGGATGCGCTGAGTTTGCGACGCGCTTCGGCGCCGTCGCACGCTTCATCGACCGAGTAGCCTGCGCTCTGAAGGGTGAGGCGAAGCATCTGCCTCAGGCTTTCTTTGTCTTCGACAAGGAGTATCTCTGCCATGTAAATATCGCTCAAGTTTCACACTTGTTCTCAATCGAGGGGCGGGCATATCAGATGCACTGTGGAGCGCAACTGCACGGGCTGCGCTCTGCGATCAAATCAGATGGAAAACCGCAAACTCTTCAGGGCCTTGATCAGTTTTGCCTGAACAGGCCGGGCGGTATGCCTGCGCGACGCGCTTCTTCAAGCAGATCGTTGAGTTCTTTCCGGGCCTTGTCGCGAGCCTCCTGCGCTTCATTGAATTTCTGTTGCGCTTCGTCGCGATCCTGCGAAAGCTGGGCTATGTAGAAATTGTCGCCCGATCCGCTGTTGACTCTGATCTTCTGATTTAGTTCACGCAGGCGATTTTCGTAAAGATCGACTCGACGCTCGGCTGTGCGCAACTCTTCGAGAAGCTTTTGATGACGAGAGCGAAAATAATCTTCATTCGGTTTGCCATCTTCAGTAGTCGCGCTCGGTCCGGCCCCTTCCGCGAATCCTTTTTCTCTGCCGTATCCAAGCAGTTTTTCGAGATCAGCAGCGGCAGCGCGAGCCTCAGCGCGAAGCGCGATGAGCCTCTTGCCGGTTTCTTCAAGCTCGGCAGCGGTTGAGTTTCTCCCTTGAGACGTCTGTCCTGAGACGCCAAGCTGATTTCTGAGATCGGTGATGCGAAGCTCGGTCTCTTCGGCAACGCGCTCAGTTTCTTTGGCGCGCTGGCGGGCCTGTTTGACTCGATCTCGCCAGGAGGATTCTTCCTGATCGTCTTTGGTCTTACCAGTCTGCGAAGATGCCGCTTCCGTCTTCTTTCCTTCGGCCTTTTCATCTGCGGCTTTCTCTGCCCCCTCTTCGATCACCTGCTCGGTTTTCGGTTTGACGACATCCTCGGTGGTCAGTGTCGGAGTTTTCTTCTTAGGTTGAGCCTGCTGCTGCGCAGCGAACGCAAAAGGAGAAAACATAACGGCGAACAGAGCAAGAGCAAAGACCTGGCGAAGGGTTCTGGCCCAACTGGTTATCATCGAATCACTGCTTTTCATGATTGTCTCCGGTATCGGCTGGACGATTACGCCCGTAGGGGCAGGCTGGGGAGAGGATACCCCACGCTCGCCTCCGACGCAAGAGTTTGCTCCGAACTGCATTCGAGGCAAGGTTTGACACCTTAACAGGCGCGTGCTAGTTTGGGCGTCAGGCCAATGAGAAGTTCCTTTCGCAACCTTATAGAATACATACCCGCCCGCTTACTGCTCGCCGCACTGGGCATCCTGCCGCGCACAGTCGCGCTCCTTGCGTGTCGCATCATCGCGCGGATTGTTTATTGTCTGCATGGCCGTTTGCGTCGCGTGGGCCATCGCAACCTGTCGATGGCGATGCCTGAACTGGGCGAGCGCGAGCGCGAAGAGATAATAAAAGGCGTCTTCCGCAATATGGGCCGCCTGCTTGCGGAGTTCTCCCGGTTTCCAAAGCTCACTCCAGAAAACATTAGCCGTGTTGTTGTGTATGACGGGCTGGAAAATTACACGAAGGCCGCCGAGCGCGGCCGCGGCGTGCTGCTGCTCACTGCGCATTTCGGCGCGTGGGAACTTTGCGCATTCGCGCACGCTGTCTATGGCCATCCACTCAGCTTTCTCGAACGCCCGCTTGACAATCCTCTTCTTGATCGATTGATCCGCCGCTATCGCGAGAGGTCTGGCAATCGCGCGATAGACAAGAACCGAGCCGTCAGACACGTGCTTGAATCGCTCCGGCATGGGCGCGATGTCGGACTGTTGATCGACGTCAACACTCTTCCTGAGCAGGGAGTGTTCTGCAATTTCTTCGGCATACCCGCTTGTTCGACGACGGGACTGGCAGTGTTTGCTCTTCGTTCCGAGGCGCCGGTCGTTCCGGGTTTTTTAATCTGGGACGAGCGGGAGAAAATACATCGCCTCATATTCGAAGCGGAAGTGCCTTTGATTCGAACGGGAGACTTCAAGGAAGAGGTGCAAGTCAACACCGCGCGATTCACGCAGATCATAGAGCAGGTCGCCCGTCGCTATCCTGATCAATGGCTGTGGGTTCACAAGCGATGGCGCACGCGCCCGGAAGGCGAATCTGATCTCTATGGCCCGGAGCCTCCCGCGCTACTCCGCCGGACAACGATTGAAATCGAAACCGATGCCGGATAAAGAGCCGATGACACTTCCCTTATTCAATGACGATTGAATTGAAGAGTGATTTTTGAAACGCGCGGCAGATCGATTCGGGGAAGGAATAAAAGAAAAAGGGGACGGTTGCCCATCCCCCTGTTCTCACACAGAGAACCCCCGTTTTGCGTGGCGGCTGGTTGTTATCTCTTCTTCGCGCCGCCCTTTTTGGCAGCAGCCTTCTTCGCAGCAGGCTTCTTCGCAGCAGCCTTCTTTGCGCCGCCTTTCTTTGCAGTTGCCATAGTGTGTGCTTCTCCTTTCCTTGAGATTTCGCCAGTACACAAGATACAGTGGCTTTCACTCTCTTGTGTACTAGTCTAAATGATATACAACATATTGTTGTATATATGTGTCTGAAACTTTCTTGTCAACTTTTTTTTTTGAAAACATCGTCAAAAAACCTCTGTCTCATCGTGTGTCCCTGAAACAGGCTTCAGGAGCCTGTTTCAGGGTACGCAAAAAAATATGCAACGAGGTTACCCGCTCTTTCAAATCATGACTATGTACTCATCGTCATGCGGTTTTCATTTTTCTTTGTCTGGTGAAAAAGGCTTCCAGAGCCTGTTTCGTGACACGTGTCGTGAAAATGGCTTCCAGAGCCTATTTCACGGCGCACACATGGAGACTTGATAAAAGCGGAATATTCGATCTCGCTTTGCATCGAGGAGGGTTGTTTGACTTTGCTTTGATGGCGCAGATAATATCGTGGCGATATCGATTTTTTATTTCATGCGCAATGCCTGAACGACATTGATGATTCATCCGCGGACAGCAAACGCGCGAATATGGTTTCGAAATGCAAAATGATCTCGACATAGAAGAGTTGGTTTCGCAAATCACCGATGTGATTATGTCGCGACTTGGGTCGACAACAAGCGAGTGCGCGCTGTATCACGACGAGTGCTTCATCAAATGCCCGGACAGAATGCAGGCGATCATCGCGGACGGAGGTGTGCGGCTGGGACTGAGCGGCGCGGAAAGCGAAGCTGCGCGCGCCGTGGCGCTCTATATCGATCACACCTTGCTCAAGCCCGACGCCACGCGCGATGAGATATTGAAACTCTGCGAAGAAGGCGCGCGCTATGGGTTCGCGTCCGTGTGCATAAACCCCGTATGGGTGCGCGAGGCCGCCTGCGCTCTTCGCGGAAGCGGAGTCAAGGTTTGCACTGTCATCGGCTTTCCGCTCGGAGCGAACGCGCCCGACACGAAAGCATACGAAGCGAGGCGCTCTCTCTTCGATGGAGCCAGCGAGCTTGATATGGTCATCAACATCGGAGCGCTCAAGTCGGGAGATTACGCGCTCATCCTGCGAGACATCGCCGGCGTCGTGGAAGTGGCTCGCGAAGCCGGTTCCCTGGTCAAGGTCATAATCGAGACGGCGCTGCTTACGGATGAAGAAAAAATCAAGGCGTGCGAGCTTGCCAGAGATGCAGGCGCGGATTTCGTCAAGACCTCGACCGGTTTCAGCAAAGGCGGCGCTACAGCAGCCGACATCGCGCTGATGCGAAGAACGGTCGGCGGCCAGATGGGGGTGAAAGCGTCTGGCGGCGTGAAAGATTTGAAGCAGGCCCAGGAGATGATTCGCGCGGGCGCTACGCGCATCGGCGCGAGCGTGGGCGTGAAGATCATTCAGGAAGCCATCGGAAAGCCCTTAGCTTCAAACGGACACTCTTCTCAAAGTTACTGATGTCAGGAAAGGCGAGCTAATTCGATCACTGCAAGATCGCCTCTCTATATTTTCAGAAAGCCCAGCGCGCAAGCACGGAGCCGACTGTGTAGCCTGCGCCCACAGCGGCAAAGAGAACCAGATTGCCTTTCTTCAATCTTCCGTCATCGAGCGCGTCGCCAATGGCCAGAGGTATGGTGGCGGCTGTAGTGTTTCCGTACTTGTGAATGTTTTTGACGACCTGCTTTTCATCGAGTCCGAGTTTTTCCGCGGCGGAGTTGATTATGCGAAGATTCGCCTGATGCGCAATGAACAAATCGACATCCTTTCCCGTGAAGCCGTTGCGCTCAAGTATGCCGCGGCTGGATTCGCCCATCTTGCGCACGGCGTATTTGAAAACCGCCTGCCCTTCCTGATGAACATAGTGCATCTTTTTCTCGACCGTCTCGCTCGATGGAGGATTGAGGCTTCCGCCGCCGGGCATGTAAAGCGACTGCCCGCCCGCGCCGTCGATTTCATGCATATAGTCGAGGATTCCGGTCTCATCGTCGCTAGGCTCAAGCAGCACTGCGCCTGCGCCATCTCCAAACAGCACGCACGTCGCGCGGTCTTCAAGGTTGATGATCGATGACATCACATCAGCGCCTATAACGACGACTTTGTTATGACGACCCGATTCGATGAACTGCGCCCCGACCGTCAGCGCGTAAAGAAACCCTGAGCAGGCTGCTGAAATGTCGAATCCCCATGCGCGAGACGCGCGAATTTTGTTTTGCACCATGCACGCTGTCGAAGGGAAAAACATGTCGGGCGTGACCGTAGCGACTATGATGATCTCTATTTCATCAGCCTCTATGCCGCGACTGCGGAGCAGATCGCCGACGGCCTGCGCCGCAAGCTCGGAGGTCGGCGTGCCGCGCTCCACCCAGTGGCGCTCGACTATCCCAGTGCGCTCGACTATCCACTCATGATTCGTATCGACTATTTTTGCAAGATCGTGATTGGTGACAACTTTCGGAGGCACGTATCGACCGAGCGAGGTGATTTTGGCTCTGCGAACATTTTTCATTAAGGGCTGCTCCTTCATCGCTGACGTAATGCCGGATAGTAGCATTCAGATATTTTCAGGCGCAAGGAACCCCCTCGCGCTTGTTCAGACTCAGGCATTGTGATATTAAGCTTGTAAAGCAGAAACCCCGATTCGATTTGTCCGCTCAATAACAGGAGTCGCCGTGTGACTTCTGATCTTTGCCTCTACAGGAGAACGTTATGACTGAAACAAACTCCCGCTCAGATATAAGCATCATCCGGCTGATTCTGATCCCGAGCATCATCTCGCTGGTCATCACCCTGCTCCGGCTCGTCGGCGAATTACAGGGCTGGTCTGAAGTTTTCTTCAATCGCAGCGCCGGAGGATTCGGCTCGGTCATCGGCATCACCTGGCTTGCTCCGATCTTCGGAGTCTACTTTGCGCTGAAGCTCTCTCAGGCAGGACATGCTCCGGCGAGCGCAGGCAAGGCCATCGCGTATTCCGTGCTTGGTCTGGTCTTTTTGTTCGGCGGCGCGGCGCTGGCTTTCGCAAAAGATATCACCTTTCCGGGAAAGGAGATAGTCGGGCTGCTGCTCGCACTGGCAGGCGCGATCATTCCCGTTGCAGGATGGAGCGCGCTCTTCAAGACGCTGCTGGCTTACGGCTACGCGGCGCGAATCCCTGTCGCCATCGTGATGTTCTTCGCCATTCGCGGCGAGTGGGGAACTCATTATGATGTGCTGCCTCCCGACTTCCCGACCGGTCAGGGATTCTGGTCGACCTACATTCAGATAGCCTTTCTGCCTCAGATGCTCATCTGGATAGCTTTTACACTCGTGACCGGCTCGCTTACCGGCAGCATCACCGCAGCCATCGCAGGCAGAAGCAAAACGGTCGAGCACGCAGCAGCCTGAAGAGATGTCAGATGTCAGAGTTCAGATGTCAGTCAAAACCATCGGTGGTAATAGCTGACATCTGATCTCTGTCGGCATATCTTCGAGCAGAAAGAGTTTTGAATCTTTCTTCAATTCTCATCGCGAGAGATAGCCATGAACTTCAAACTCATTTCGCTGATTCTTGTTTCGGCGATTACTCTATCGACGGGCAAATCTATGGCTCAGGATTTCAAATCCGCGCAATTGAAGCATCCCCGCGTCAAGGTCGCGCTCGCCGAAAAGGAAGCCTCCATAAAACGACTCTTCGGACAGAAAAAGATTCCTTATCCGCCGCGTCGCGTTTTTCTTCGCGCATTCAAGCGTGAGCGCGTCATTGAATTGTGGGTGAGCCGGACTGCGAGCGGCGCGTTCGAGTTGCTCAAAGAGTATTCATTCTGCGCTTCATCAGGCGCGCTCGGCCCAAAGCGCAGACAGGGGGACGGACAGATACCCGAAGGCTTCTACCGCGTTGATCGCTTCAACCCTGCGAGCAATTTTTACCTTTCGCTCGGACTCAACTACCCGAATCAATCGGATCGCCTTCTCGGAGCGAGCGGCAAACTGGGCGGGGACATTTTCATTCACGGCGATTGCGTCACCATCGGCTGCATTCCCATAACAGACGACCTCATCAAAGAGCTTTACATCATAGCCGTCGAAGCGCGCTCGGCTGGACAGAGAGAAATCCCTGTCCACCTCTTTCCGACGCGAATGAATGACAGCGGAATGAAATTTCTGGAAAAGCAGACAACCGACAGCGCACGGCGCGCTTTCTGGACGAACATCAAAGAAGGTTATGACTTCTTTGAAAAGGACCATCGCTTGCCTGTTGTCAGCGTCGACCGACAAGGGCGATACCTTTTCAGGTGAGGCAATATCATTGAGGCAATATCATTATAGAATCATCGCGGGCAAAAAACGCTTTGATCAAATCAGGAGAAATTCGAAATGAGCGAACAGAAAGAAAAACGAGCGCAGACATCAGGCAAGTGTCAGCTTTGCAATGAAACTTTCAGCAAACAGGCGATGTCGCGGCATCTCAAATCGTGCATCGAAAAGTCTGCTTCACCAAAATCCGCTACGGACAGGAAGGCCAAAGCTGCGGATACTTTCCTTCTCTCGGTCGAAGGGCGCTATCTGCCCCATTACTGGATGCACCTCGAAGCGCGAACGGAGGCCACGCTCAGGGATATAGATGAACTGCTCAGACATGTCTGGCTGGAATGTTGCGGTCACCTGAGCGCCTTCACGATCAACGCAAAAAGATACGATGTAGTAAGGGAAGACGACTCCTGGGGATTCATGGGTGAAGAAGAGGAAGTGGAAGGAATGGATGTCAGTCTCGACGACACGCTCGCACCCGGACAGAAGATCGATTATGAGTACGACTTCGGCACGACGACTGACTTGACGCTGAAGGTGATCTCGCGTCAGGCCAGTCGCCCGCTGAAAAAGCCTGTGGAGATTCTGGCGAGGAACGAAGACCCGCAAATTCCATGCGATTATTGCGGCGCTCCTGCAAAGAAAATCTGCTCCTATTGCGTCTTTGAAGGCGGAGGCTGGGTGTGTAACAAGTGCAAGCGCAAACACAAATGCGAAGAAGAAGCTTTTCTCGCTGTGGTCAATTCTCCCCGCACCGGAATGTGCGCATACGAAGGATAAGCCGCCAGATATCCGGCGGCCTTCCCGCTTCGAGTTTCAACCTGTTTTCAGTCGTAGTACTCAAGCCCCAGATGCGTTATCAGTTCTTCGCCGCGCAGATGGCGAAGAGTGTTTTTGAGCTTCATCAACTGAATGAATAAATCATGCTCAGGGTAAAGCTCAGGCGCGGTCATCGGACTCTTGAAATAAAACGACAGCCACTCCTGTATGCCTCGCATACCGGCTCGATGCGCGAGATCCAAAAACAGTGCGAGGTCTAAAACTATCGGCGCGGCAAGGATGGAATCGCGGCAGAGAAAATCGATCTTGATCTGCATCGGGTAGCCGAGCCAGCCGAATATATCGATGTTGTCCCATCCTTCTTTATTATCGCCGCGCGGCGGATAGTAGTTGATCCGCACGATGTGGCTGAAATCTTTGTAGAGCGTCGGGTAAACGTCGGGTTGCAGGATGTATTCGAGAACCGACAGCTTCGACTCTTCTTTGGTCTTGAATGATTCAGGGTCGTCCAGAACTTCGCCGTCGCGATTGCCTAAAATGTTGGTCGAGAACCACCCGTGAAGTCCCAGGAGTCGCGATTTGAGTCCCGGAGCGAGAATCGTTTTCATCAAAGTCTGCCCGGTCTTGAAATCTTTCCCGCAGACGGGAAGTCCCTCATTGATCGCCAGGCGCGTGAGCGCGGGAACATCTACGGTCAGATTGGGCGCTCCGTTGGCGAAAGGCACACCGGCTTTGAGCGCAGCGTAAGCGTAAATCATCGAAGGCGCAATGGCCGGAGAGTTTTCGCGCATAGCCTGCTCGAATGATTTGATATCTTCGTGGTCGCGACCCGACTTCATGAACACTTCAGTCGAAGCGCACCATATCATCACCACCCGGTCGCACTCGTTTGCGCGTTTGAAATTCGTTATGTCTTCGATCAACTGCTCGGCCAGTTCCAGCTTGTTCGCGCCCTGCTTGATGTGCGTGCCGTTGAGACGTTTGACGTAATGCTGATCGAATACAGCCTTCATGGGGCGGACGCTTTGCAGTTCCGCTTTGAGTTGATTGACAAGCTCGCGCTCAAGCACGCCGGCGTGCAGAGCCGCTTCATAAGCGTCTTCTTCAAAGATGTCCCACGCGCCGAAGACCAGATCCTCAAGCGATGCGAGAGGGACGAAGTCTTTGATTTTCGGAACGCGGTTGTCTGTGCGCTTGCCCAATCGAATGGTTCCCATCTGAGTGAGCGAGCCGATGGGTTCGGCCAGACCTTTCTTGATGGCCTCGACGCCTGCGATGAAAGTTGTGCTGACGGCCCCAAGCCCGACGAGCAACACTCCGAGTTTTCCTTTTGGTTCTTCGATAGTTTTAGACATGATTGATTCCTTTTCTGAAAGCCGTAGGTCACTGCGCTTCTGTATCGATCTCGATTAAAGCAGACGGCGCGCGTGAGCGTTTGTCGGATGTTGCTCTCTTTTAGCGATTGCTTGCTGACATGACTTCGCGGAATGCGCCGGGGGTGACTCCGGTCGTGGCTTTGAAGATTTTTGTGAAGTGGCTCTGGCTTTGATATCCCACCATCGCGGCTATCTGGCTGATGGGCAGCAGGGTCTCTGACAAAAGCTTGCGCGCTCGCTCCAGTCTTATATTCGCAAGATATGTGTGAGGCGTCAGGCCCGTGATCTGTTTGAACACGCGGGCGAAGTGATATTCCGAAAGATATGCAGCAGAGGCTATCTCTTCGAGCGCAAGCTCGCGCCCGTAATTATCGTGCATGAACTCAATCGCGCGGCGAAGCCTTCTATCGACCGGCCCCGCTCGCGATAACTCTATGCGCGCGGACTCGCGCACAGTGAAATGATGCCGCAGGAGATGAATCACCATCTGGCGCGCGAGCGCGTCAAGCATCGCTTCATGTCCGGGACTGAGAGCAGCCATCTCTTCAACCAACTGATGAGACACCGCAGTGATCGCTTCATCCGTCACCGCCCTCGCGCGAAAATTTATTTCAGCCGATGCGCGAGCGAGGCCGGTCTCGATGACCATCTCGCCCACAAGTATCGGACTGATAGCGATGGAGACGAACTCGACCGCCGACGCGCTTGCAGAATGATTTTGATTCGCGTCGGTCAGGGCAATCTGTCCCGCTGATAAGTCGAAACTTTCTGCGCCTATCGTTGTCGTCATGCGGCCCGCGAGAATCGCCGTTACGGTGAACGCGGAATGCGAGTGGAGATGAAACTCGCACCCTTCGCAACGAGTGTGACGAATTGAAAACTGAGGGCGGGAGATAAACCTCTGAATCTCGCTCGGCGGCGCGGACGACGATTGCTTATCGATTATCGCGTCAGTTCGATTCATTCGATACACCTGCGTTAGAGCGATTGCAAAACCTCTATCAATCGATTCGGGAAATTGGTCATGATCGCGTCGACGCCGAACGAGATCAGCCTTTTCATCATCATCTTTCGATTCACCGTCCACACCGACACCGCGAGTCCGTTTTCCCTAAGAGCCGCGACCGACCGCCGCGTAGCAATCCCGAAATGAAGGGCCGCTTCATCCGCTCCCACTTTTTTTGCTGAAGCTATGATCGAGCGCGCGGTAACGAGCGCGCGGCCAGTGACAGGAAAAGTCGCCGCCGTGCGAACATGAGGCGCAACCTCTTTCGCAAGACGGATCGCGTCATGATCGAATGAGAGCAGCGTGACTGCCGATTCAAGATCGAATTTGCGCACAAGCGCCAGAGTCGATTCAAGCAAAGCCTCACGGCTCGCGGCGCGACTCTTCAATTCGATATAGATTCTTTTCAGGTTTGCGGGAGCGATCATACGGAGCGCGGCTTCGAGCGTAGGCACCGGCTGATGGGTGAATTCGTTTCCTGCGATGCGCTCGACCAGAGCGCGAGTTCGAGGTCTTCGATTCAGTCTTTTCTGAAACCACAGGCTCGTGTCGAGGCGCGCAAGCTCCGTTGCGGTGAAGCCCGCGACAAGGCCAACGCCATCGGTTGTGCGATTGACATGGGCATCGTGAATGACTACGGGCTGGCCATCAGCCGACATCTGAACGTCGAATTCTATGCCTTCCGATCCAAGCTCGATAGCGAGGCGGAAAGCCGCAAGCGTATTTTCAGGCGCAAGCCCCGACGCGCCTCTGTGCGCTATGACCAGCGAGTGATGCATAAGTGAATAGTAAGTCGCCGAGTCGGATCGGGCAACGCGCTAAGACAAGGTAAAATGCAAAAACAGAGATTTGAGCTATTGCAATTTCATTTGGTGGCGAAGGCTTTCCCACTTTTTCATTTTTCCTTTTTACTTTTTCCTTCCTGCTTATTTGCCGCTCGCTTTCTGCGAGGCTGCTTTTTCTGCCTTCTGACAGTTGGCGCAGATGCCGAATATGCGGTGGCTGTGATGGAGAGGCTTGAATTTGTACTTGCGGGTTATCTCATCCTGAATCCGTTCGATATCTTCGCTGTAAAACTCGATCAGCGCGCCGCACCCGGTGCAGATGAGATGATCGTGATGCGTGTGCTTATAGTCGTGTTCGTAGAGCATACGACCGTCGTGAAACTCAAGCTCGCGGGCCAGCCCGCACTCCTTAAATAATTTGAGCGTGCGATAAACGGTTGTAAATCCTACGGTCGGGTCTTTGGCCTTGACCAGCGCGTACATATCTTCGCTCGACACATGGCCCTCGGTTTCCAAAAACACATCGAGTATCAGATCGCGCTGAACGGTTCGCTTCAAACGCTCGCGTTTGAGGTGTTCATGAAATATTTGTGTTTCTTCGCGTTCCATAAGCCGAATCTGCGAGGATTATACACCCGCGAGCCGCGCCCGCAAACGATATCAATCGGCAGGCTCGACTGTGACAATAGGCGCGGTTTCCGCTTCTTCGCTCTCGATTTTGAGCTTTCGTTCGGCGATCAGCCACATCAATCCGGGAATGATGAACGCCAGTCCGAGCAGTGTCGCCATCTGCCGCGCGCTCAACCCGGCCCGATCTATGCCCCAGCCCGTCAGGTAAGTCGAAGCCGATATCACGAGCATCACCAGTGCCTGCTCGATTGCGAACACGCGGCCAAGAAATCTGTTTTCGGCAGACATCTGCAACAGCGTCGTCGAAAATGTCCATTGAATGCTCCCGCCTGCGTGCGCGCCCATCACGCAGAGAGCGGCGACCGCCAGGTGAGGAGAATGCGCGAACATCAGGTAAAACGCCGACGAGACGAAAAACGCGATGGTGATGGCATGGCGCATGGTTCGAAGAGAGCTTCCGGTAAAGAGCCTCGCTATCACCGGCCCCATAAACGCGCCCAGCCCGCGCGCAGCATAAAGCAGTCCTATCGATGTGCTGCCGTCGCGCCCCAGGGGAAATATCTGCTTGCCGAAGATGGTCAGCAGCAGCAGCACCCCTCCGCCTACGCCCCAGCCGCTTTTGACCAGCAACACCGCCACGACCGATGGGTTCGATCTCAGATACCTGGCCCCTTCGATCATATCGGTGAGTCCTGTGAGATCGGCGAAGGAAAGTTTTTTCTCCGCGCGAGGTTCTTTCGCGGGCATTCGAGGAAACCGCACGAACCATATAAAAGCGGCTGATATGAAAAATGATATGGAATCGATGATGAAAGCGGTGTCCCGGCCCAGCAAGTCCGTCACCAGTCCCCCTAGGGCCGCCCCCAGCGAGAGAGTGACCGCCCACGATGCGCTTGCCAGAGCGTTGGCCGTGATAAGCCCGCGTCGCGGAACTATCAGAGGGATGGAAGCCGCGTTGGCCGGTTCAAAAAAGGCTGTCCCCGCGACCTGAAGCGCGGTGAGCAGATAGACGATCCAAACCTGATCGGGGCTTTTGATGAATAAAAATCCGAGTACGAGAAAACCGCGCAGCACATCAGAGAGGATCATGATCGCTTTGCGATTGAATCGGTCGGCGACTACTCCGGCGAAAGGCCCGACGAAAAATGTCGGCAGCAGCTTGAGGATCAGTATGTAGCCTACGGATTCGCTCTTTCCGGTGAGGCTCAACATGAGAGTGAAGAGCGCGACGTTGTTGAACCAGTCGCCGGTTTGCGAGATCAACTGCCCGGTCCAAAGTTTTCGGAACTCGCGATTGCCGCCGAGAAGCTCCGCGTATCCGGTCGAACCTTTGGCTCGCTCAGAGTCGGTCACATCTTCTTTATAACCGCGCGACAGAGGCGAATCAACGAGGGAAGGCAGATGTTAGAGGATAGATTTTAGATGTTCGTGAGGAATGTGAACCTTCTCGCTACTTGAAGTCGTAACAGGAGGTTTCCTCAATCATCCATCAGTTCATCTCCGCGCCAAGTTGTTCGAGTCGTGATAGCCATGCGGAGAAGTGTGGACACTTGTTTCGAATCACATCAAGGCCGATCAGTTCGGCCACCTGCGATCCGACTAAAGACTTTGCATATTCATAATCGGGAAGCTGGGCAATAATGCGCTTGCTGGGGGCTGAGTATTCTCCATCGTCAATCAACTCAGGTGTGGCATGAGCATCAGCTATGGCTTTGAGGGCGGCGATTTCATTGGCGTGATGATCGTAAAAATACTCGAACTGAACGGGGTCAGCGAAAAGGTATGCTTCGTATTCGTGCAATTGAATGTAAGGGATGAATCTCGGATCGCCGATATCAGTGGCGAACTGTCGCTCCAGAAACTCAACTCGCTTTTCGGGCGTGTGGCGCATCTTCTCGGATTCGTCCAGTCCCGGAAAATCAGGGTGAAGGGCGTAAAGGTCGACCATGGTAGTGAAGAAAACATCTGCATCCTTCTCCTGAGCGAGAAGGCGCAGGATGTCGTTTTTCATCGGCTCATACCTGCGGCCTCCGCCACGATGCGTCCTGCGCTTTTTCCTGGCGTGAGCGATGAGTACGGGGTTGTGCATGAACACACCATGTTGAGCAAGGTGCAGCTTCAGCAACTTGTCGGCAAATGTCTGCTCCGTTCTCCCCTCGGCAAAAAG
The DNA here is from genome assembly GCA_002483445.1 of Blastocatellia bacterium UBA7656. Taxonomy (GTDB): domain Bacteria; phylum Acidobacteriota; class Blastocatellia; order UBA7656; family UBA7656; genus UBA7656. The sequence goes on along the minus strand of DLHY01000166.1, from coordinate 3,076 downwards.
GTAGAGGCGTGCCATTAGTGCGGCCCTCCGCCGATGACATTCTTCTCCCACACTTCGCCGAGACTGTATTCATCGAGCCATGCTTCCAACTTCTCTGGTTCGGGCCGCTCGAAACGCGACTCTTTGCCCTCACGGTTCACAACGATCACATCTTCAAGATCAAAGTTGTCAAGGAGGGAACTGGATTGCGTGCTGATGAGAACCTGCGCGTGGTGCGAAGCCTTGCTGAACAGCGAGGCCACGACATTGAGGGCGTAAGGGTGAAGCCCGATTTCCGGCTCATCGACGATGATGAGGTTCGGCAGTTCATCTTCCGGCTGAAGGAGCAACGTGATCAGGCAAATGGCGCGCAGTGTGCCGTCCGAAAACTGGTGCGGGCCGAATATTAAGTCCGAACCCCTTTCCCGCCAGTTCAGAATGACATCTTTCTTGTTTGGGCCTGCTGGCTCAAGATCGAAGTCATCAAAAAACGGCGCAACCTGACGGATGGTTGAGACTATGCGCTGATAAGCCGAACTGCTCTCATTGCGGAGTCGCAGGAGGATTGCGGCTAAGTTTCCGGCATCCGGCATCAGCACACGGTTATCGCCGATGTAGCAATATTGGCGAACCCGTGCAGTTGGCGATGTATCGTGAAAGTGGTACACCCGGCATTGGTTGAGCAAATGCTGGAACACCCTGGCCGTTTGCTTGATCGTTGGCTGCCCTGTGTTTGCGGCTTCGCCGATTCGTGTCTCCTCATGTCCGGAACCCAACGAAACAGCATTAGCTATCAAGAAGTCCTCTCGCAGAAACGTTTCCTCGGCGAAAACGAGCGTATCTCCCGCGGCATGGGCCAGACGCATGGCATAGGCGTCGATACCCTGATCGGCCTTAAACTCAGGATTGACCTCGAACTCAAGTCGCGCCTCTATCTGCGGAGTCACCTTGGGGCCAAAGTGCAAGAGGGTTTGAGCGCGCCCTGACGTGCCGATGTATTCCTGAAGGCGTCCGGCCATCATCTCATTGAGCATTTTGAAAAACGAAACGAGATTGCTCTTGCCTGCTCCATTCGCTCCGATCAGGACATTCAGAGCGCGTAACTCAATGTCCATCTCCTTGATCGACTTGAAGCCTTTAAGGGTCACTCGTCGCAACATAATCAATCAGCCTCCTGAATTTGCAGATGTTTTATTGCAACGTCGAGTAGCTTAGATGAAGATGATTCGCTCCGCAATGACGGCACTTTCTTCTCGATGGCGCAAAAAAAATCCAGCGAACCCGCCGTGACGGACTCGCTGGATTTTCTAAACTTGCCGGTCTGCTGCCACTACTGAGGCGGCGGGGCCGGCGAACAGACAGCCGTGTCATTGCGGATGTCGCGGTCTACTATCTGGCATTGGAAGTTCGGCGGCGCGAACTGATCCGCCGAGGCTGTGCCTCTGAAGGTCGCCTTTGACAACTTGATGAGGACTCGGCGATCTGCGCGATTGTCTTCCAGTGTGATTTCGCTGCCCTTGCGGGTGATCTTCGAGGCTGTACCCATCAGCGTCATGGAATCGCAACAGAAGATGTACTGGCCGGTTGTGGAGTTGAAGACTACGACTCTCGACGATGAGGAGTCATCTTGCAAGCGGGAGTCAAAGGTCGTCACCGCAAACGAGCAGTTGGCCGTGTTGCCGCTGGTATCGGTCGCCGTGCAGGTAACAGTGGTCGTGCCGACAGGGAACGCCGAACCCGAAGGCGGTGTGCAAACGACCATCACATTGGGGCAGTTGTCCGAAGCCGTCGCCGTGAAGTTGGCGATTGCCGTCGTGCCGCCTGTTGGCGTTACGACGACGACGTTTGCCGGACAGTTAATCACAGGCGGCTGCGTGTCGTTGACCGTGACGGTGAATGAACAACTCGCAGGCTCTGCGCTGTCGTCCTGGCACGTGACAGTGGTTGTGCCGACAGGGAAGAAACTGCCCGATGGCGGCGAGCAGGTGATGGTGCCGCAATCGCCTTCGGTTGTCGGGGGATCGTAGGTAGCGACCGCGCCGCATTGATTCGGATCGTTCGAGGCGGTGACATTAGCAGGACAGGTGATCGCGCAACTGGTCTCTGCACAGGCAGTGACGGAAACATCATCAATAGCCACGCCTGTGAGTTGGACGGTCGTGTCACTGTCGAAATGGAAGCGGATTTCGATATTCAATCCCGCCAGCGCGCTGATGTCGCCCGAAAAGAGTCCCCATCCGGCGGATTCGGCAATCGTGACCCCCGGATTGCCGACCGTATTGTTCATCGTCGCATTCAGCCAATCAAAGAGGCGCACGGCATTCGACGGATTCCCGACCTCGCGAGCCTCCACGAAGAAGTGATCGAAGTTGGCTGACTCTATGTGATAGCGCATCGCCCAGTTGACGCGAACCGGCCCGCTCAAACCAGTCAAATCGATGGGAGGCGAGAGCAGGTCTTGACTGCTGCTGGCGTTGTAGGTGTTATCGAGATCGGTCTTCCAGCAATTCACTCCGCTGTTAGCGGTCGTAATCGGCGCGGAGGTGGGAAGGCCAAGCTCCCATTCATCCTGTGTGCCGGAATGCGTAAATCCCGCCGCGCCGGATTCGAAGTCAGTGCTGAATACTGTACTCTCTTCGGTTCCCGGCCCGCAGGCTGTCGCGGCAGGCGGTTCGCAGACAGTGATGCTCCAAGAGTTGAGCGTGCCGCCGTCGCCGGTTGCGTCATCGCGTATGACCAGCGTCCAGGTGCCGCCCGCATTCTCGCCTTTGAACCAGCCGAGGCGGAAAGCCAACTCCGGCTGGATGCGGAAACTCGAAGACAGCGCGAAGGCGGGTGGCAGCGCGGCATCCTCATCTATAACGATATCCATCAGCGTTTGCGCGCCGCCTACTGTCGCCGCTCCGATGTCTGTGAACAGGCCGTTGTCATTGCCCGCAGGCGAGACCAGATGCACATCGAGGTCTTGCATGAAGGTGTGATTCAGGTTGATGCGAATATCGAGGTCTTCGATACGCGGGTTGCCGGGGATGGTGATGGTCGAAGTCACCATGCCGGGGCCGGTCGGAATCGCTACCGGCACCCGATTCGTAGACAG
>DLHY01000026.1 GCA_002483445.1 Blastocatellia bacterium UBA7656 | reverse complement strand
CCCGCCGGAACGTTGAATGAAAATGAGCCGTCGAACTCACCGGCGAATCCCGCTCCTCCGTCTCCAACGTAATTCGCGCAGGGGTTGGCAGGATCGAAGCTGCCAATTCGTGCCGAGAACTGCAACGCCTGTCCGAGGCTGCAACCCGTCATGGTGAAGTCAACCGTCACGCAGGCAGTCGAAGAGCCGGGATTGGTGAAGGTGTAAGCATCGAATGTGCGAAGGCCGGTCGCAGTGTTGAGAGTGCAGGGATTGGAACTGCCACACGTTACGTTGCCAAGCCCGTTGAGAATTCGTCCCGTCTGCTGCCCCGATGTGGCAGGAAAGTCCTGACTGCCGCTTCCAACCGTCCCGTTGATCGTTGTCAAAGGAGGGCAACTGGCAGCCTGCACGCCGAGCGTGAGGTTGACTTCATCGTTGACGGATTTGAAGTCGCGTATGAGCGCGCTCAGTTCAGCCCTGTAAGAATCATACTCGGCCACGAATGCGCTGACTTCAGGCCGAGGGTGAAGATAAGGGCTTCGAGTCGGGTCATCAATCACGGAATCGCTCGCAGGCTCGGCAATGAACAGGTCGAGTTGCTTGAGTCTATCGTAAATTTCCGCCTTGCGCTCGTCGACGGCTGTTTTATAAGCGCGAAAAGCATCGGTCACTTCCGGGCTTTTGCCTTTTTGAAAGCGAGCCTTATGTTCTGACATTGCCTGACCGAGAGCCGCGCGCGCCGCCCCGATGTCCTGCCCTGAGAAGGCAGTCGTCGCCGTTGATGATCCGTCGCTTGATGCGTCAAGCGCCGTCCAGCTAATGACTGACGCAAGGGCCAGCATAAGGATAGCTGCAATTACTATTCGAATAGTCGATGATCTCATAAGACTTCCTCACTGATTAGGTTCATTCTGAGTCGTGACCGGCGAAACATCGTATGCAATAACTTCGAGCCGTTTTGCCGACATCGAATCACTGCTTGCCGGAAAAACCATGCAAAGCCGGACATCTTCACCCGAAACAGCTTCTCATCTTCCTACATCATCAATTCCGTGAGCGTGTTATTTTCGGAACTTCGCTGCTTCGCCTTTCCGTGCGCGACCATTAGCTGCGAGGAGTTTTGCCTCCAGGCTGAAACTGTCGCTGACGCTGCCCAAGATAATCTGGGGGACGCTTATAAGTTTTTAAGAACGCCTAAAAGAGTTATAAGAGAATTCTAAAAGCTCTTAATCCGGACAGGAATTTCGAAGAGACGGCCTCGATGTCACTTGTAAAGGGAATGTCTTTGTCGGGAGGATCAAAACAGCGGGCGATTGAAAACAAGGGGCCGTTTGCAGATTATTTTTTTGCAATCGATTGAGCAGCGCGGCGGCCTGTGAATATGCAACCGCCGAGGAATGTTCCTTCGAGCGAGCGAAGTCCGTGAATGCCGCCTCCGCCGAAACCTGCGGCTTCACCCACGGCGTAAAGCCCCGGCATCGGCTCGCCCGCGGTGTTCAACACGCGACAATCGAGATCGGTCTGGATTCCGCCCATGCTCTTTCTCGTCAGTATGAATTCGCGAATGGCTATCAATGGACGCGAGCGCGGATCATCTATCTTTGCGAAGTTGCAAGTCCTCACGCGGTCTCCTCGATACCGTCGCGCGTGAGCGATCCTTCGCAACTGATCGTCGTTGTGAAGCGCAGGCCCGCGCTCGATCTGCGCGTCGTAGAGTCGAATCTCTTCTTCGAGAATTTTCAAATCGACATCCCGTGTGCCTGTAAGCGCGTTCATACGTTCGACAAGCTCAGCGACGGAATCGGCGGTGACGAAATCCTCGCAGTTGGCGATGAACTCGCGCACGAGTTCCGGGTTGCCGAAGATGGTTGAGAGCAGGAATTTCAAAAACTGCTTTTCGCGGATGGCGTGATTGAAATCCGAGCCTGAGACGGCAAATTCTTTCCGGGCGATTTTCCAGTTCAAAATCTGCCACGAGTACTTCTTTTTCTGTCGGCAGATGGTCTCGACCAGATAGCGCGTATCGAAAGCCGTAACCATGGCGGGCGGCCCCATCCGACGGCCCTCGAAATTTACCCACAGCGCGGATTTCGGAGGCACGAGCGACAGTCCGTGAAGTTCATGACGAGGCTTCCAGTGATGCACACCCGCTGCGTAATTCCACATCCAGTCGAGATGAGTTATGTTGCCGCCACTGTTTCGCACGACTTCGTGAAGATATCCGTCAGCTTCCGGGTGAGAGCCGTTGAGCAACAGTTCAGGCGGCTCGCCCCAATCCTTGTACCAGTTGCGGCGCACCATATCGAGATTGCCCGCAATGCCGCCTGCGGCGATGATGATCGCTTCGCCCTCGGCTGAAAACTCTTCGCCAGTTTGTTCGTTGATGCCCGCGCATCCGGTGAAGCGATCTGCGGTTTCGGTGAGCGCGGTGACGCGATGATGAAAATGGAGTTTAAGTTTTTCGCGTTGCGGATGCGCGGCGAGATGAGAGAGCAGAGCGAGTACGAGTCCCTGACCGGTTCCCCAGACGATATGAAATCGCGGGACGGAATTTCCCGGCTCGTTCAGACCTCGCTCGGCCCAGTTGACTACCGGAAAGAACGAGACACCGCGCTCACGAAGCCATCGGCTCACGTCATCCTTGCAGCAGTTGACGTAAGCTTCGGCCCAGCGGCGCGGCCAGATATCTTTTTCGCTGAGTTCTCCATATCGAATCCAGTCGCGGAGGGCAAGCCGAGGACTGTCACGGATACCTGCGCGTTTTTGTTCAGGAGAGCCGGTGATGAAGATGCCGCCGAAGGAGACACGGGCAAGCCCGCCGAATCTGTCTTCGCCCGCGCGTTCTATGAGCGCGACGCTTTTGCCGTGTTCGAGCAGTTCGATAGCGGCGACGAGTCCGGCAAGCCCGCCGCCGATGATGACTACATCAGCCTTGTAGTTCGCTTCAGCCATAGTTCATTGAATTATTGTAGTGACCCCGGCATTGTGGGTTTGTAGCATGAAAGAAGGCGGTTTGTCTCCACAGCGCGACCTTCTCATCAACACCGCGATCAATCGTGGTGAAAAGCAAAAAACTCTTCACGACCATCGCGACTCAACCGCGTTTCAGAATCAGCGATTTGCTTTTATGAAGACTCACAGAATCAACCGCGCGCCCATCACTAATATCGCTGTCCCGACGACGCGACCGAACCAGACTTCGGATATTTTGAAAAAAACATGATTGCCCGCGTACAATCCCAGATATAAAACCGGAACGGCAAGCACAGCCGCGACGACAACTTCCCATTTCAAAACGCCAGTGGCCGTGTAGGTCGCAGCCTTCGCCAGAGCTTCAGCCCAGAATATCCGCGTGAGTATCCGTCTGAATGCTTCTTTTGAAAGCCATCCGCCGAAGGAAAAAATAAGCGGCGGGCCGCTCAGTCCCGTCAGCCCGCCCGCCGCTCCAGCCACAAGGCAAACGGCAAGGTCTCTCGGTCGATAAGTTTCTGGAAGCTCCTGTCCCGTGTACGGGCCGCGACCTCTGAGAAAGATCATCCACGCGCCCGCAAAAATGAGCGTCACGCCAAGCACAGGCTTGAAGTTTTCAAGCGAGATCAATTTCAAAAGCAACGCGCCTGCAACCGCTCCCACTATCAGAGCCAATGCAAGAGGCATCCACAGCCTGCGCGAATCCTGCGTCCGATCTATTCGCAAAAGAGCCGCGCCCCCGACGACATCGAGCAGCGTCACCATAGTCACCGCCGCCACCGGGCCTATAATCGCCGAGCCGAGCGCCACCAGTATGATCGCCGAGCCGAAGCCGGTAGTGCCTTTGAAGAAATACGCCAGAAACACCACCGGCAGAATGTAGAGCAGTTGATACTCCATCGCCTTCAAAATATCAGAAGTGACTCGTCTGCTCTAATGCCTCAGCGCGATCAACGGATCGACTCTCGTCGCTCTGCGCGCAGGCACATAACAGGCTATCACCGTCGTCGGTGCGGTTGAAGATGGCTGCTCTGACGGCGGCCATCAGTTCGAAAGATCGATTCTGCTCTTTCCAGTCGGTGAAATTCGGAATGGAAACGGGCTGTTCTCTGCGGCCCGTGCTGGCCTGATTTTCCCACACCCCCATCAATCGATCAGGTTCTTCGTAAGGCAAGGGAGAGAGCAGCACAGCATTGACCACGCTCAAGATCGCAGTGTTGGCTCCGATGCCGAGCGCGAGAGTAAGCACGGCGATTGCGGTGAAGAATGGACGCTTCAAAAACATTCTGATTGCGTAGCGAATATCCTGCAAAAAAAATTCCATAAACCATAGCTCCGATCAAACTGCTCGCCGCTGTCTTGCGATCAGGCATTGGCTTTCTACTTCAGACGCGCTCCGCGTTTTACAATCTCCACGGGAAGATTGCGCTTCCCGATAATCTCAACGAAGGCCGCTTCATCATCTGCATGATTGGAAGTCATAAGGCCAAAGCCGCACGCTTTCGGCTCAATGTTCAGAGTGTTCAAGAGGCAACTGAATGCCGAGTTGCTCAAGAATTCCGTTATCGTGAGGGTTCCACTTCTCGACTATCCTGCCGTCCTTGATACGATAGATCGCTATGGCGGTCTGCGAGACCTGCCTGCCGGTAGGAGCAGCGCCCATCAGTTCGCCAGTGTGTGTCCCGCGCACTGAAATGCGAGCCGCTACCCTGTCTCCTTCCGCGATCATATCCTCGACGACATGCTTTGTGTCGGGAAATGCAGTGTAAAAAATCCTGAAGGCCAGTTTGATTCCTTCAATTCCGACGGCCAATCTGCGCACTGGAGTCGGATTATGATCGACATAGTTCGGATCATAGTAATCATCGATGACGCTCAGATTGCCTTTATCCATCTCTTCGAGCAAACGCCGGATGAGAGCTTTGTTTTTCTCTGGCAGTGATTGCGCTGTCATACGATTTCTCCTTAGCTTGAATGTGTGTCCCTGTAGGCAAACCGAAAGGCCCGTCAGTCAATGTGTGCCGCCAGCCTCATTCGAGAAAACTGCGGCGACTCAAAACATGACCGGATGATTTACGCATCGTCGTTCGCTCCTGTTCGTTGACGAGGGCAAGCTACCCTTTACGTAAAAAGATTTCTCTCGACTATCGACGCAAGGTTCCGCTTATGAAAGATGTTCTCGAACGAAGAGCCGACGAGGCCCGACGCGAGGCAGTCTTTCAATTCGATACTGAGAATCGCTTCCGGCGGATCGCCCGTCTCGCGGGCGGCGCGCACCTGGTTTTGCAACGCGGTGAGGTAGTGAAGCGCATTGTCAATCGCGCGACCTTCACGCCTGCCCAGATGGCCTGAGATGAGCCAACTGCGATTGCGCCTGCGCGCCCGCTCAAGCGCAGTGAAAAACATCTGCGGCGTGGAGTAGGCCAGATAAACGACGTTTCCCACAACGGTGTCGCCTGTGAGCAGGAGATCGGCTTCAGGGATATCGATGTTGAGGGTGCTCATCGTGTGGCCGGGATTGTGAAAGATGTCGAGCCTGTAGCGTCCCCACCTGATCGTCATTTCATCCGAGATCAGGATGTGAGGCTCGACGAAATGGGCGCGCTCCGATTCCGTGCGGAACAACTCGGAATCGAAAGTGTGGCGATAGTTTTTGTGCGCGACTATGAGGCTTTGCGGAAAGAGATCGAGCGCAGCCAGATGATCGCTGAAGTAATGAGAACAAAGGATGAGTCGCACTCGCTTTTTCAGATCATCCTCTATAAAGCGGCGCAGGCTTTCAGCGTCGCGTCGGTCGCCCATCGCGTCGACGAGCAGAACCTCGTCGCCATTGATTATGGCGACAGAGTTTGATTGAAATGTTTCGCCCACGAGCGCGTAGATGTCCGCTTCGAGTTGTTGAATCTGCATAAGTTCCCTCCATTTCGAGAAATTGAATCAACGGCTCTAGTCAACCCCTTCGACCAGAATGATATCGGCGACAGACGAGCTTTGGCGCAACGCCTTGGGAGCCTTATACTCATCCGACATCCACCATTCTCTGGCTCGTTCGTAGGTCTCAAACTTCAGAACCACCACCCTCTTCGGATTACAATTGCCTTCAAGCTTTTCCGCTCTTCCGCCGCGAACCAGAAATTCCCCGCCATATCTGGCAATGGTTTCCGGAACGGCCTTGGCGTACTCGGCAAATCGTTCAGGATCGGTGACCTCCAGGTTTACAATTACGTAGCCAGCCATATTTCACACTCCTTATCGATCATCGCGGCGACCCAGCCTCTCAGACTGAAATTCAAAGGCGGCTTTCAGGTACGCGACGATCAGTTGATGGGGATTGTCGAGGGTTGAAGAAAGCTGCGGCACGAACAACGTGCCGATGAAGAAACGATTGTCGGGCAATTCGATCAATCTCGCCTCTCCATCCGGCCCGACGCCCGTCACTTTCATTTCTCCCTTTTCAAGTTCGCCTCTGTACTGTGGGTTGAGGCCGTAGTTGCAATAGAACTGCTCCTCTACTTCCGCTTCTTCTCTCCCGTAAATTTCATGAGCCACTGAGCCTGACGTCAGCCTTATCATCTGTTTTTGTCCGGCCAGAGAGCAGACCAGCAGGCTGATGAACATATTCGATCCCATTGGGGCTGATTCCTCGTGATCGGCATCCTCTATCCCTAAGACATTTCGCGCATACTCTACCAGAGCATGTTGGAAGCCCCCTCAGGTGGCGATGAATGGCCAGTCTTTCTCGCGGGCGAAGCGGATGGCTCTCAAAGCGCCGTCCATACTATTGTATGGGCTGCCCGCGCTCGCCCACAGCGCGTCGAACTGCTCCAACCGCTTCACGCCTGCTTTTGTATCGAAAAGATCGGTCGGCAGCCATTCGACCTCAACATTGAGAGACAGGAATCGAGCCGCATGGGTTATAGATTCATTCGTGGTCTTGTGCGGCGGATAGCCTGGATTGAAGTCGCCGATTATCCCTACTTTGATATCGTTCATGTTTTTCTCCCTGTTTGAAAACACGCCTCTCCTCGACGACGGTTGCCGCCTTGAGATCGGCTGAAATAAGTCTCTGTGAAGGGCGCAGGCGCGATATTACTCGCGCGAGTTTTCAAAAAATCAACAGCGATTAACCATCGTCATTTCCGTTTCTCTGAAAGAAGCATTTCGCGCCGCTCGGCGATCTGCCGGAGGTGATTGAGATCGTGGCCCGCCGATTTGAGGATGTAAAGCTCAAGCTGTTCCGTTCCCCGCTCGCTGTGCGTGCCAGCGCGATGAAGATCATCAGGTTTGAGATTGCGAAACAATCTCATCTGCGATTGTCTCAGCGCGCGGAATCGTTCGAGCGCCTCTTTGAAAGATTCCTTCTCGCGCAGCCACCCTTCGGTCCACGCCGCCTCATCGAACGCCGGAAGCGGGGGGTTGTCTTCGAACAAAATCCAGCGACACCGCCCGCTGTGAACGGTCTCAACATCAGCCAGATGCCCGACGATTTCATAAATCGACCATTTGTCCTCTGACACGCGCTTGCCGAGTTGTCGCGTCGTCAGCCCTTCGGCGAGCCTGACTACGCGCGAGTGCGTGGAAGCGAGAATCTTCATCGGGTCTTTGCCTTCGATGAGAGATTGATATGGATTGACGGCAGACGACTTCTTTTTCATTTACGTCATTCCTTTGAAGTTCAGTATCGAAAGATAAGCTTTCCACGGGCCGACCGCTTCGGTGTACTGTTTGCTCATCACGCGGACTATCTGGCCGATGTGGTCGAGGTCGTGAACGACCCACGCTGCGAGCAACTCTGCGAGGGTCACTTCGCCCAGCGCAGGATGAGCGCCTCGCAACTGCAATTTGTCGGGCGTCGCTATTTGCGCAAGCTCTTCGAGGTTTTTCCGTCTCAGCCTTTCGAAGGTGTCGAGCAGTTCGTTTGCGGTTTTGCCTTTCGACAATTCGAACTGCGCGAAGCGATCATAAGGGTCGAAGGGCCTGTCGGTGCCATGATCGAGAATGATCTTCGCGCGCACCATCCAGTCGGTTTCTTCTCCGTGAATCAGATGCCCTATCACGTCATAAGCGCGCCACGTGCCTTCGCCTTCGTCGCTCATCAGCCATTCGTCGGGGACATCGCGCAAAATAGCGTTGAGGGTGGCGGGCGTGCGGCTGAGTATTTCAATCGCCGCGTCCGTTCTATACTCCATTATGCATAACTCCTGACTGGTTAAATCGCTGCTCTCTTATGGTATAGTCACTGAGTTTGACAAGGCAAATTGATTCTTCTCACGGTTTTGATGAATAATACTCATCTGTTGAAAGAGGAGCCAGGGAGCGCAATCTGTCAGATTGCGCGTCCTGAGAGAGCGAAGTTTGAAGCTATGCAAGCTAACAGCTTGCGCCACTTTTCCCGAGGAGTCGCGGATGTACAACCGTCGGCCAGCCTGTTGACACTCTGAAAGCATGAAAATTCGGGGAAGTAGCAGGCTGGCCGACGGCTGTACCTTTTCCGAGGAGGAAAGATGCTCAGTCTCGAAGTCCGCCATCTGAAACTCATCACCGCCGTCGCTGAAGAAGGAGGAGTGACCCGCGCCGCCAATCGGTTGCATCTGACTCAATCCGCCCTCTCGCATCAACTGCGCGACATCGAAAGCAGGCTCGGAGCTTCGCTCTTCCTGCGTATGAACAAAAAGATGATCCTCACCCAGGCGGGCGAGCGACTGCTCGTTTCGGCGCGCGGAGTTCTGGGCGAACTCCAGCGCGTCGAGGAAGACATACGTCAGATAGCCCTCAACCGCGAGGGGGTGCTTCGCATCAGCACCGAATGCTATACCTGCTATCACTGGTTGCCGACGGCGCTTAAAAGTTTTCATCAGGCTTTTCCTCGCGTGGAGGTTCGCATAGTGGCCGAAGCCACGCGCCGCCCCATTCAGGCATTGCTCGACGGGAGGCTCGATCTGGCCATCACCAGCACCGTCGTCCGCAATCGAAAGCTTATGTTCAAGCCGCTCTTTCGCGATGAAATGGTCGTCATACTCAACGCGGATCATCCGCTCGCCAGTCGGCCTTATCTCACGGCAAAGGATTTCGCCGACGAGCATCTGATCGTTTATTCTGCGCCCAAAGAAGAACTGACTGTTTTTCAAAAAGTCCTGCTTCCTGCCGGCGTCCTTCCGCGACAGGTCTCTCACATAGAACTGACGGAAGCGATAATCGAGATGGTCAAGGCAGGGCTTGGCATAAGCGTGATGTCTCAGTGGGCGGTTGCGCCGAAGATAGAAGCAAAAACGCTGCGGGCCGTGCCTCTGACGAAGAAGGGACTTCATCGCCATTGGAGCGCGGCGATGATAAAAAATAAAACCATCCCGCCATACCTGCACAAATTCGTCGAACTGCTGACAGGCTTTTCGATTCCGTCGATGAATATCAAAAGAAAAACGGCTGCCAGATGACAGCCCGGAGGAGGTAATATGAGTGAAGCTCGGAAATTCGCAGATTCGGATACACATATGAGACTTGCCTCGATAGTTTACGAAGCAAGCATTCGTCTGGGCGCGATTGCGCCTGAGCGGGCCGCCGAAAAAAGCGCGCCTGATCGCTGGTCGCGGAAAGAAGAACTCGGCCACCTCATCGATTCCGCCACGGTCAATCATCAGCGAATCGTGAGGACTATACTCGAAGACCAGCCCGCGCTCACGTCTTATGACGGAGACCGATGGGTTGCGCTTCACGAGTATCAGAGCAGTCAATGGACGGAATTGATAAAGCTATGGCTTGCGATCAACGAGCATATTCTCTGCGTGGTCGACACCATAACCACCGATCTTTGGGAGCGCACCTGCACGGTGGGCGATTCCGCGCCCATGACACTGAGCGCGCTTGTCGGCAGCTATATCGATCACATGCTCGATCATCTCGGCCATATCGGAATCGAGACCAGCGATCTCGGCAAGGGTGATTTCGAGAAGCGCGAGTGGATTTATCCCGACAAGCCCGCTGACACGGATTATCTGATCAACGATCTGATCTATCGCCGATGGAGCCCGCGGGTATTCGAGGAGAGAAGCGTCTCTCCGCATCTCGTGCGCACGCTGCTTGAAGCCGCGCGGTGGGCGCCTTCGTGTTTCAACGAGCAGCCGTGGCGTTATCTGATTTTCGACGGCTCGGACCCTGAAGCGAGGGAACGGGCGCGAGCGTGTCTGGTCGAGGGTAATGCGTGGGCGCGCAAGGCTCCGGTGCTGATGCTTTCAGTCGCCAAAGAAATGTTCACTCACAACGGCAAGCCGAATCGAACGGCTCAACACGATGTCGGGCTTGCGAGCGAAAACCTCGTGCTTGAGGCTGTAGAGTATGGAATGGTCGTGCATCAGATGGCCGGGTTCGACCTGGAAAAAGCGCGTCACGAGTTTTCAATTCCGGAAGACCACACGCCCGTTGCGATGATAGCCATCGGCTATCCTTATCGGGGCAGCACGGATGATTTGCCTGAAGATGAGCGAAAGAAGGAACTGGCTCCGCGCTCGCGCAAGCCCGCCGCCGAGATCGCATTCGCGGGCAGGTGGGACGAGCCTTATTGATTGAAGAGGTGATGAGGCGATAAAACCGTCTCACTCATCACTCATCCTGGAGGGGATTATGAAAAGAATGATCGCGGCCTGTCTCGTCAGCGCGTTGTTTTTGTCGCTGCCGATGGAGGGATTGACTCAACAGCCGTCTTACGATGTTGTGATCAAAGGCGGGCGCATTCTTGATGGCACAGGAAACCCGTGGTTCGCAGCCGACATCGCGATCAAAGATGGAAAGATAGCCGCGATAGGCAATCTCGCTGCTGCCACAGCCGCGCGCACTATCGATGCTCGCGGACTTTATGTCACGCCGGGATTTATCGATATTCACTCGCACGCTGACGAGGGTCTCGGAATGTCGGCGACGAAGACCAATCCGAACTTCATCACTCAGGGCGTCACTACTGTCGTCATCAATCAGGACGGTCGCTCGCCGTGGCCGCTCTCCGAACAGAAAAAGAAATACGAACAACAGGGCATAGGCACGAACGCCATCCTGATGGTCGGACACGGAACAGTCCGGCGCATGGCGATGAAGAATGATTTCAAACGCCGCGCTACTTCGTCCGAGATCGAAGAGATGAAGCGACTGGTTCGGCAGGGAATGGAAGAAGGCGCGTGGGGTCTGAGCGCAGGGCTTGAATACGTGCCGGGAAGATGGAGCGCGACGGATGAGGTGGTCGAGCTTGCGCGAGTGATTGCGCCTTACGGCGGGTTTTATATTTCTCACGAAAGAAGCGAAGGGCGCGACCCTATGTGGAAGACCGCTTCCGACCCTACGCCTTCGGTCGATCTGCTTGAGGCCGTGAAAGAGACCATCGAGATAGGCGAAAAGAGCGGCGCGAGAGTAGTCGCATCTCACCTCAAAGCCAAAGGCGCAATGTTTTGGGGCAGCAGCCACGCGGCTACTCGGCTCATAGCCGAAGCGCGAGAGCGCGGGGTTCAGATATACGCCGATCAGTATCCGTACACAACTTCCGGGTCGGACGGCAACACTGTGCTGATTCCTATGTGGTCGCTTGCGGACGAAGGAGCGGAATCGGGAGATCAACTCGGCGAATTGCCCGCGGGCCGTTTGAGCTTCGCGAGGATGAAAGAGAATTTCACTCGAAGGCTCCAATCGCCCGAAACGAGAGACAAAATCAGACTCGATATCGCGCACGAAATAGACCGGCGCGGAGGGGCGCGGAACATAATCGTCTATGACTTCACGGATAAAAATTACGTGGAGAAATCTCTCGGCGAGATCGCAGCCCTTCGCAGTGAAGACCCCATCGATGCGGCGATATGGATTCAACTAAACGGATTGGCGCGACCGGGCGGGGCGAGGATGCGCGGGTTTTCTCTGTCGGAGATCGATATCGAACATATAATGAAGCAGGAGTTCACCGCCACGTGCAGCGACGGCGGAACCGTAGCTCTGGGCGCGGGGATTCCGCACGCGAGATTTTACGGGACGTTCCCGCGCAAGATTCGCCGCTATGTTTTCGAGCGCGGGATAATTTCGCTTCCCTTCGCCGTGCGTTCGATGACATCGCTTCCGGCTCAGATAATCGGCTTGAAGGATCGCGGCTTGATAAAAGAAGGTTACCGGGCGGATATCACCCTGTTCGATCCCGAAAAAATCGCCGACCGCGCCACCTTCACCAATCCGCATCAGTACGCAGACGGAGTGCCTTTCGTTTTCGTCAGTGGCGAACTGGTCGTCGACGGGGGAAAGATAACGGGACGGCTGCCGGGTCGGGTGCTTTCTCCGCCGGGAAGGTGATGATGGAACCGGACTACATTCGCGCCCACGAGTTTTCCATCAGGCACCGGAAGGCCATTTTGAAAAGCGATCTGTGCGGATGTTTTTATTGTCTGGCGATCTTCAAGCCTGAAAAAATAACTCAGTGGATCGAAGAGGGAACCGGCAGAGAGCAGACAGCTTTATGCCCTAAGTGCGGGATAGATTCCGTGATAGGTTCTGACTCAGGCTTTCCCATAACGGAAGAGTTTTTGAAAAAGATGAGCGATTACTGGTTCTAGCTCACGCATTCGGCATCACGGGGCGCGGCGCGTGCCTCAATCTTACGGGAAGCTGAGGAGCGCAGCAGACTTTCATCAAACGCGCGCTGTCGCGCTGCATTTCAGAATCTTCTTTGAGCCAGCGGCGCACCTCTTTCATCACCTCGACGGCTCGTTCATCCGCCGGATCGATCAGTCGATAATGCATCCACTTGCCATCGCGCCGCGCTTCGACTATCCCGGCCCGCTTCAAAAACGCAAGGTGCCGCGATATCTTGGGCTGACTCGTCCTTAGCGCCTCGACCAGAAAACATACGCATATCTCGCCTTCGCCCATCAGATTGATCAGTCTCAGCCGCGTGCGGTCGGCAAGCGCGCGGAATAAAAGCTCCATCTCCTGAAGTCCGTCTCTCATAACGACGAAATTCTAACACATCAGAACACATAAGTCTTGACGTATATGTTCGTCGGATGTATCATCTGGTCATATTCGTTTCGGCGAATATGAAAAATAGAGGGAAGGAGAAAGGAAATGGCGGATTCGATAAACGTATTGAAGGCGCATCTGGCGATAAACGTGCGCGATGTTGAAAAGAGCATAGATTTTTATCGTCGCATGCTTGGGATAGAGCCGAGCAAGGTGAGAAGCGGGTATGCGAAATTCGATGTAGCTACACCGCCGCTCAATTTCACGCTCAACGAAACGGCGTTCAACGAGCGGGGTGCGCTGTCGCATCTGGGGATTCAGGTGGCGACGACCGAAGACGTGATGGCTATGCGCGAGCGTTGGATTGCGGCTGGACTGATTCCGCGCGACGAGATGCAGACCGATTGTTGTTATGCCATTCAGGACAAAGCGTGGGTCAAGGACCCGGACGGCAACGAGTGGGAAGTCTTCGTCGTGCTAAAGGACAATCTTCCTGAAAAGGTCGAAGCCAAATCGGGGTGCTGCGCGACAGTCAAACTTTCATAGGGAGTCGCCAGGTAGAGCAAGCTGCCAGCCTGTTCTAAGCCTGAAAGCATGAAAAGTTGAAAACCCGCAGGCTGGCAGCCTGCTCTACCTTTTTCGAGGAGTCAAATCATGAAAGAAATCGAAAGGGCGGTGAAATCGAGATACGGAGCCATTGCCGAAAGCGGTCTGTCGAATGAAAACCGCGGCATCAACCGGGTGGCTCAGGCATTCGGGTACACGGCGGAAGAACTGGCGGCCATTCCGTCGGAAGCCAATCTCGGGCTTTCGTGCGGCAACCCTACGGCTTATGCGAATCTGCACGAAGGCGAAACGGTCGTCGACCTCGGCTGCGGGGGAGGGTTGGATGTGTTTCTCGCTTCTGCGAAAGTAGGTCAGACGGGGCGCGCTATCGGGATCGATATGACGCCGGAGATGATCGAGCGGGCGCGTCACAACGCCGAGCGCGGGATAGACGGCAAGCCTTACGCGAACGTCGAATTTCATCTGGCGACTATCGACAAACTTCCTCTTGAGGACGCGTCGGTCGATTGCGTCATAAGCAATTGCGTCATCAACCTTGCGCCGGACAAGCGCGCGGTCTTTCGCGAAATCGCCCGTGTTCTCAAACCCGGTGGCCGCATGGCTGTCAGCGATATCGCGCTCAAGCAAAAGCTCCCTGCTGAAGTCGGCGCGGATGTGATAGCTTATGTCGGCTGCATAGCCGGAGCGATTGAGATAGAAGATTATCGACAGGGACTCGCAGAAGCGGGATTCGAGCATGTGGAGATAATCGACACCGGCTCTGATCTGAATGTCTACTCGAAAGCGGAATCCGTATCTTCGCTGCCGGTTGCTGAATCGAGTTGCTGCAGTTCGTCTAAAGACACGCGCCTCAGCGATCTTTTGAGCCGCTACAATGTCAATGACTATGCGGCGAGCGTGCGGGTTTATGCGGTCAAGCCTGATTAGATGTTGGAAGTTCAGAGCACCGCCTTGAGGCGGCAGGCGTGGGATGCAAAACCTGCCGCCTCAAGGCTCTAAACACCGCTCCCCATTTTTTGAAAGCTATAGCAACCGTATGAAAAAACGAGTTTTGATTTTATGCACAGGCAATTCGGCGCGCAGCCAGATGGCTGAAGGATTGCTTCGCGACACGGGCGGCGCGCTCTTCGAGGTCGCGAGCGCAGGCACTCATCCTTCAAGCGTGCGAGAGGAAGCCATTCGTGTGATGAGAGAAATCGGCATAGACATCTCGGCGCATCGCTCGAAGTCAGTCGATGAATTCCTTGATGAAGAGTTCGATTACGTCATAACAGTCTGCGACAACGCGAAAGAAAGCTGCCCGGTTTTTCCGGCTCGCACTCAAAGGATTCACTGGAGCTTCGAAGACCCTGCGGCGGCAATGGGAGACGAGGAAGCGCGTCTTGCAGTCTTTCGCCGCGTGAGGGATGAGATACGCGCCCGTCTCCAGGAGTTCATCCGCGAGGCGGGCCGATAATTTCAGTTTTGACGATACTCTTTTAACTTTATATTTCGCAGATTGAAATAGAATATTCATCGGAAATTTCGTCGTTTTTTGACTTTTGGAAATCAAAAGTCTATCTTTAGATTTCTCAATAAGCTTCGCCTCAAGTCAGATTGATAGGGCTAATATGCTGGTTCAATTCAGTGTCGAGAATTTTCTTTCCTTCAAAGAAGAGATCACCTTCAGCATGGTTGCGGCAAAGAAGGGGAATCACGCCGATCATATTGTAAAAGGAAATGACGATGAGAAAGCGCCGTTGCTTCATGCCGCTGCGATATACGGGGCGAATGCGTCGGGGAAGTCCAACCTTGTTACAGCCATCGGGTTTGCGCGGGAGCTCATTATAAGAGGAACGCGAAGCGATCAGACGATCCCGGTAACGCCATTCAAACTCGACGAGGATGCCTTGAAGAAACCGAGCATGTTCGAGTTCGTCATTAAAAGAAAGGGCGTCATATACACTTATGGTTTCAAACTAAATTCGGAAAAGGTGCTGGAAGAATGGCTGTTTGCAAAACCGGCAAAGAGGGAAGTGCGTTACTTCGAGCGCATCACTTCAGGAAAAGATAAAGTGCGGGTTGAGTTCGGCCCCTCTTTCATAAGCAATGGTTCCAAAGGAAAACAGTTTTTAGAGTTTGTTGCGCAAGGCACCAGGCCAAATCAGCTTTTCCTTACAGAGGCCATCGAACGAAATGTAAAGGAACTCAAGCCATTGATGGATTGGTTCAGGGATGTGTTGATTGTTATTACTGCCGGGGCAGAGCATGAGGCATTAGGACTAAGAGCGCATCAGGATAAATCTTTCACCAGATTCCTCGGGGATTTCCTGGCAACTACTGGAGCAGGAGTTGATGGTATAGCGACAGAAGAAGTGCCTCTTGATTTTGATAAATATATTCCTGATATGCCTCATGATATGAGGAAAGAGATTGTTAGTTTTGGTAAAGGGCCCGCATTTGTTCTGAGATCGCCCGAAGGCGAGCAGTATACTATAGTGCGCGGAGAGCAGGGACAGCCTCTGCTCGTTCTTCTCAAAACTCAGCACCGAACCAAAGACGGACGATTGGTCAGTTTCGATGTTGAGGAAGAATCGGATGGCACTAAACGCCTGATGAATCTAGCTCCTGCTTTATATGCCATAAGAACGAGCGAAAGAGTTTTCGTAATTGATGAGTTGGATCGGAGACTCCACCCACTGATGTCGAAGATGTTTTTGGAGGCAGTCGTGGATTTTAAGGGCGCGAATCAGAACTGGCAGTTTATTTTCACCACCCATGATACGAATCTGTTGGATATCGACCTTTTGCGACGGGATGAAATATGGTTCGTCGAAAAGGATGAGTCTGGAGCTTCGCATATTTATTCTCTTGCAGAATTCAAAATCCGCCCCGACCTCAAGATTCAGAAAGGCTATCTCAACGGACGTTTTGGCGCGATCCCGTTCATAGGAGATTTGCGCAAGTTAGGATGGTCAGAGGATGACGGAGAAGCCTGAGCGGTTATGCCACTAACATCGAGACGCAAGCGACCATTGAATCGGAGCATCCCTCATCTTCGCGATACCCGATTGTGCGTCATAGCCACCGAGGGTGAATACACTGAGAAGCTTTACTTCAGCATGTTCAAAAATCCGAGGATTCAGGTGAAGGTTCTTCCTGCTCAGAAAGGGCGATCCGCGCCTGAATATGTTTTCGAACAACTGGAGCTTTTCGTGGATCAATATCAGATAGGCGACGAAGATGAATTATGGGTGATGCTCGATGTTGATCGCTGGCCCGACAGCAAATTGAGCGACATAAGCTCTCGGACTTCTCAGAAAGGCTACGGACTGGCAATCAGTAATCCCTGTTTTGAAATATGGCTCTACCTTCACTTCCTCGATGTCGGAAGCCCGAATCTCTCTTGCCAAAAAATAGTCGCGCTATTGCGTAAACATTTGGGAGGCTATAAAAAGACGAATCTCGATGTGGAGATTTACAGACCGCTCGTCACATCTGCCATTAGAAGGGCAAAAGGATTGCACTCCAACCCAAGTGAGAGATGGCCTTCATCCACCGGAACTCACGTCTACAAGATAGTAGAAGGACTGATCTGATCAAAAAATCCTGCCTCCGCCTTTCACTCCTGCCGAACTTCGATATAATCGCTTTTCCTGAAACAGCCCCGTGAGCGTTCCATTTCATCGTCCGGCTGACAGCGTTGAGTTTCATCGAGAGGCGGCATGATGAAAAAACGAGTTGCGTTGATTCTGGCGTTCGAGTTTGTTTTCACCTTCACTGCGCAAGCCGCTTCATCGATTGATCAATTCAACCGCGCGCTTGCATAGTTTGATCGCTTCCTGTGCCCCGACTGTGAATGAACCCCTCGCGCAACGCGGCAAAGCGGTTAATCATCAGAGGAGCCTAAGCTTGAATGAGATCAGACTGGCGAAGATTGACTTCGCACGGGGCTTTGATTATTGTCGCCTTGAACGTCAAAGGTGGGGGAGCCGCTTATGAAAACGATTCGCTTCGCATTAGCCCTCGCAGCCATCCTCTCTTCAGTAACTTTTCCCGTCCGCGCCGCGCAGAGTGCAGCGGAAAAGCTCGTCGCGGAGGCCGACGCCCTGCGTACTCAAGGCACACCGGATGCCCGCGCAGGGGCGATTGAAAAATACATAGAAGCCCTCGCGCTCCTTCGCTCGGCGGGAGAGCGGAAATCAGAAGCCGCCCTGCTTCATCGCCTCGGCGACACCGTGAGCGCAGCGGGCGATCAGAAAAAAGCCATAGAGTTTTTCATTCAGGAACTCGCCATCAGACGCGAACTAGCAGACGCAGAAGGCGAAGCCAACGCCCTTAACAGCATAGGTCTCTGCTATCGCGCGGCGCAGGAATATAAAAAAGCAATCGATTATTTCACCCGCGCGCTTGAGTTATTTCGCGCCTCGGATAATCGCCGCGACCAAACGGTAGCCCTCAACAATATCGGCATCGCTTATCGCGCTCTGGGCGAGAGAGAACGCGCCCTCGAATATCACAACGAAGCTCTTTTGGTAAGTCGTCAGATCGGCGACCGCTCGCGCGAAGCCGCTGCGCTCAACAACATCGCAGCGACTTATGATTCGATGGAAGAAAGAGCGCGTGCCATCGAATTTTATAACGAGACTCTGTTGATTTATCGCGACCTCAAGGATCAGCGCCGCGAGGCCGGGGCGCTCGCGCAGATCGGAGAGATGCATCGCCGTCTGGGCGATAATCAAAAAGCTTTGGATTACTACGACCTCGCGCTTCCCGTCTTCAAGCAACTC
The DNA here is from genome assembly GCA_002483445.1 of Blastocatellia bacterium UBA7656. GTDB lineage: Bacteria > Acidobacteriota > Blastocatellia > UBA7656 > UBA7656 > UBA7656. The sequence continues at coordinate 20,590 of DLHY01000026.1, read as the reverse complement.
GACGACCGACGAGCCATCGCCGCCGTCACCAACAACAAGGCTCTCGTTTATCGCGTGTGGGGCGAGATGCAGAAGGCGCTCGATCTCTACAACGAATCGCTCGCCCTTGACCGCGACCTCGGAGAACGTCGCTCGGCGGCGCAGATACTAAACAACATGGGGCTGGCCTATTATTACATCGGCGATGTTGCAAAAGCAGTCGAGCTTTACGAACAGGCGCTCCCAATCTTTCGCGAATTCAAAGATGAAAGAAGAGAAGCTTATGCGCTAAACAATATCGGGCTGGCGCTCGACGGAATGAATCAGCCGGAACGCGCGCTCACATATTTCAATCAGGCTCTTGAGATCAGGCGCAGGATTCAGGATCGAACGGGACTGGCCGCAACGCTCGGCAATGTGGGCGAAGCTTATCGAAGGCTCGGCCAGACGGACAGGGCGCTGGATCATTACGCGCAGGCCGTTCTGTTGTGCCGCGATATCGAGGATCCGAGGCTCGAAGCCATCACCCTCATCAGCATCGGAAAGACTCATCACTCGCTCAAGGATTATCAGAAGGCAATCGATCATTTCAATCTGGCGCTTCCGCTCACACGCGCTACGGGAGACCGCAGCGCCGAAGCCGACGCTATTTACTCGCTCGCACGCGCCGAGGCGGAACTGGGAAAGACCAGCGAGTCGCGCGAACACATCGAAACGGCGCTCGGTATGATCGATTCGCTTCGCGCGCAGGTTCTGAGTCAGGAACTTCGCGCCCGTTATTTCGCTTCGGTGCAGAACTATCACCGGTTTTACATAGAACTGCTGATGCGACTCCACGAGCAGAGCGCGGGCAAAGGATTCGACGCCCGCGCCGTCGAAGCCAGCGAGCGGGCGAGGGCCAAAAGTCTTATCGAGCTTCTGACAGAATCGCGAGCCGATATCAGGCGCGGAGTCGACCCGGCGCTGTTAGAAAAAGAGCGATCGCTTCAGCGCGAGCTTGTAGCCAAAGGCGAGCGACAGATTCTTCTGCTCACCGCGAGGCGCAAGACGACGGAAGCTGCGGCGGTTGAAAAAGAGATCGAATCGCTCAAGACCGAATTGCAAAAAGTCGAATCGCAGATACGCGCCACAAGCCCTCATTACGCTTCGCTCACTCAGCCGCAGCCCGTGACTATCACGGATATTCAAAAGCGCGTACTCGACCGCGATACCATCCTGCTCGAATACTGGCTTGGCGATGAGAGAAGTTTCCTCTGGGCGGTGACTGTCGATTCTGTTCACAGCTTCGTGCTGCCTGCGCGAGCGGAGATAGAAAAAACAGCGCGCCGATTTCATGAACTGCTCTCGACGATTCCCGTGAAGTCGAAAGAGAAAAAGGGCGACTCCGATAAGGAAAAGAAGACGGACAAAAAAGCGAGCAACAGTCAGGAACTCGCGCAGACGGCAGACGCTTTGAGCCGGATGCTCATAGCTCCCGCCGCTTCGCTCCTATCAAACAAGCGACTGCTCATAGTCGCAGACGGCGCGCTCAACTATGTTCCATTCGCCGCGCTTCCTGATCCTTCGGCAGGCAACAGGGAACAGGTGACAGGTGACAGGGATAAAGCAAACCAATCCCCATCACCTGTCTCCCAACCACTGATAGTCAATCACGAGATAGTCAATGCGCCTTCCGCGACGACCGTCGCTCTTCAACGGCAGGAGACGGCGGGGCGAAAACCGGCCAGCAAACTCATCGCCGTGATAGCCGATCCGGTTTTCAACGCGAAGGATGAGAGAGTGGCTCCGGGAGAGGAAACGAGCGGAAAGGAAAAAGAGACGAGCGATGAGCGCGGTCTGGTCATCAAGACTGTCAACATCGCGGCCAACGTGTCCGATCTGGGAACGCTCAGAGAGGAGACGACATTCACGCGGCTCAGGAGTACGCGCAAGGAAGCCGAAGAGATTCTGGCTTATGCGACCGAAGGGCCGGTTTTGCAGGCCGTAGATTTCAACGCCAGCCGCGAGACTGCGCTCGGCTCGGAGTTGGGGCAGTATCGCTACATACACATCGCCACGCACGGATTTTTCAACACGCGCAAGCCTGAGCTTTCAGGCATAGTGTTGTCGCGATTTGATGAAAAAGGCGGAGCGCGAAACGGATTTCTGCTTACGCCGGAAATCTATAATCTGAATCTTCCGGTCGAGATGGTCGTCTTGAGCGCGTGTCAGACGGGCTTGGGCGAAGAGGTGAAAGGCGAAGGCATAGTGGGCTTGACGCGCGGGTTCATGTACGCGGGCGCGGCGCGGGTGGTGGTGAGTTTGTGGAGCGTAGCCGACCGCCCGACGGCTGACTTGATGGTGCAGTTTTACAAGGGCGTGCTGAAAAAAGGCATCCCGCCTGCTGCTGCCCTGCGCGCGGCTCAGATCAAAATGTGGAAGAAGGGCAAATGGGATTTGCCTTATTACTGGGCCGGGTTCGTAATTCAGGGCGAGTGGAGATGATTGAGGTTATAGCGGTTTGAGCAGGGATGAACAGGTTGAATCGAGGAGAACTTCATCAACGCTACCTTCTCATTAGAGCGTGTCGCATAATTCCTGATCACGGCTTGTTTTACTCCAGGCGCGTTGCCGAAAACGAGCCGTTGGAGGTGTCGAAGAGCGCGGGGTTCCGGTCATCGTCGCTGTCCCACATCACTATCACGTCGCCGTTTTTGATGCGGGTGAAGCTTGACTTCGCTTTTCCCAGCAGCACGAGCGACGCGCACTGCTCGTCGCCTGAGCATGGCAGTTCATAAGTGAGCGAAACCTTCTTTCCTGCCTTGCGCCACACGCCCGGCAGCGTCCTGTTCTCGGCGTCCGTTATCAACATACGCCCGTGCAATCCCTGGCGCGGAAAGGCATCGATGGTCAGCGTGAATGTCTGATTTTGATTGCTGCCCGGAGCGACCGGGATCGTAACGGTGAATGACCATTTGCCCTCGAATGATTTCGCGGCCAGCCCGCTTGAGGACGAAAGAATCAATGTGAGAGAAATCGCCGCAAGCAAAAACGCGATCCTGTACCGATTGCTCATAGTGCTTTTCATCTGCGATCCCCCCTGAATGAAAAGACCCATGTGTCGTAGCCCGTCGGGCGAGTCGGGTCGCGCTCATCGAAGAAGACCGTCATCGTGCCTCTTATCCTGTCGTCGTCGGTGAAGCGGCCTCGCATAATCACAGTGCCGCACGGCATATTTCCGTCAGGGCACCAGAGTTGAAACGATGCGCTGAAGCGGTCGCCAGCGATTCTCCACACGCCGAGAGGGTGAACATTCGATCCGGCGTCCTCGCGGTCGACGATTCCCGTTTTAATATCGCCGTCCTCGTGAAAAGTCATGTCGCGGACGGGAAAGCCGAGAGTGTTTCCCATGCGCGAAAAAATCTCGCCGTTTATAGGAGTGGAAGTCACTATCCATTCGCCCACCAAAGATCGCTCGCTTTGCGTCAAAGCTCCTGTCGACGACGCGAGGATGAAGGCGATTGCCGCGATAAAGATAAGTGCTTTCTTTCGCATGGCCTGCTCCTTATTGAACGAATGAAACACCACAAACACCACTCAAGTCAAGTCTTCATCCTTTGTCCTTCGTCCTTTGTCATTTGTCCTTTGCTTTTCGCAAACCAACAAAGGACAAATGACAAAGGACAAGGGACCAAATCAAAACCCTTTCGGTTTGAGTCCTTCGATGAAGTCCCTGTCTTTGGTGCCTGCGTGACAGACCATGCAGGATTGCTGGCCTCGCTCTTCGAGGTCTGAGACCAGAGCATAGGTCAGCCCGCGATCAGACCACGTTATGACCTTGAGTCCGCCAATCGTGTCGTAATGGAAGGTCAGCCCCTTTGATACTATTTCTTCTCCGCCCGATGGTCGGGCCGTCGCTTCACTCGTGACCACGAGGCTGATGGGCCGCGCGCGCATACGGTAGGCGATATAAGCCGCATAGTCATTATTAAAAGCGGCCAGCCGCGCGCCTTCGAGATCATATAACTTTTCCTGGCCGGACGATCCCTGATAATCGGGCAGTTTCAAACTGAAAGGCACTTTGCCCGCAAACCATCGGGAGATTTCATCAGGCGATGCGGTCGCTATTTCCAGCGGCAGGCGTCCCGCGAGATGGCGTTCATGAGCCTCGACCGCCATCCTTGCAAACGCGGAGGGAGAGCCGCGCTCAGGGGTCTGCGTCGGATTCATCGCAAACCATAAACCGACCATCACTGCAATGACGATAATCGCAGCAGCGGCGAGAGAGCGGCGGCTCGATTTGAATCTTCCATAAGAAGCAAGCGAACGGCGCAGACGGGCGCGCACCCGGTCAGGCGCAAGGAGAGGCACAGGGGCGCGGCTCAGAATCTTTTCCGCCTTCGAGCGCAACTCGTCCCCGGCAGTGTAGAGCGGTCGCGCCTCGCGCACGATTTCGAGAAAGTCCCGCTCACGGTCGACCGTCTCGCTGCAAGTCTGGCAGGCGCGCAGGTGCGATTCAATCGTGGCCCGCTCTTCGGTGTGCAGTTCATCATCCAGATAAAAATTTATCTGACCGCGAATCTCTTCACACAACTTCATGCTTCTTTACTCCTCAGCGTTTTCCTGTCCGATTCCCTGCGCCACCAGCCGAGCAACTCGCGCAGCTTCTCCCGCGCTCTTCCCAAACGCGACATCACCGTTCCGGCAGGGCATCCGAGAATCCCTGCGATCTGCTGATAGCTGAAGCCTTCTATATCGCGAAGCAGTATGATCTCGCGATGAAGCAGAGGAAGGCTTTCTATCGCAGCGTGAACCTCGCGCCGCTCGACCTTTTTCAGATAGATCGAAAACGGATCAGTCCCGCTCACATCGGGAAAATCCATCCCTTCTTCTTCCGCGTCAATCTCTATAAAATGGGGGCCGCTGCGCGCGTGTCGCAGTTGATTGAGCCATACATTTCGCATTATTGCAAACAGCCATCCCTTCAGATTGCTGTCCGGCATCAACTGGCCGAAGGCGCGGACGGCTCGAAGATAAGTCTCCTGCACCAGGTCTTCCGATTCCGTCTCGTTGCGCGTCATCGCCATGGCAAATCCGTAGAGCGCGTCCAGATGCTCAATCGCCGCTTCCGAAAAACTCGCCTTTTGATCGCCTTCCTGCATAAGGGACGGTTCCCGACACAGAACCACTATAGAATAACACGTGATCGGATCAAGTATTCCTTCCTCAAGAAAATCCTCCGCAATGGAATAAACCCGCGTCAGGCGTGTCATTCCTGTCGCCACCCCAAAGCGCAAGCGAGGTCTTGCAGATGAAAACGAGATTTCAAAAACTGAAAATCTTTCTCATTGCAGTATCGCTCGGATCGATGATCCTTGCGCTGGCGCATGACGGTTCAGCCGTCGGGCAGAAATTCAAACCTGACCTGCCGCCCGCAATTCCCGCCGACCTGTGGGAGTTGCTCATACCGAAAGATAATCCGATGACCGAAGCGAAGGTCGCTTTGGGGCGAGACCTCTACTTCGATAAACGCCTCTCGGTCGATGACACCGTCAGTTGCGCGACGTGTCACGATCCGAAAACAGCTTTCGCTCAACCGACGAGCGTCGCCGAGGGAGTGGGCGGCAAGAAAGGCGCGCGCAACTCGCCGACCGTTCTCAACGCGATGTTCAACGTCGAGCAATTCTGGGACGGGCGCGCGAAATCTCTCGAAGAGCAGGCCAAAGGCCCGCTCATCAATCCGATTGAAATGGCTATGCCTTCGCACGAAGCGGTCGTGGCCAAGGTGAAAAAAATCCCTGAATACGCGAAACGATTTCAGGCAGTCTTCGCAAGACCCGTCAATATCGATGACCTTGCGCGCGCCATCGCCGCTTTCGAGCGCACTCAGCTTTCGGGCGATTCCGCGTTTGATCGTTTCAATGCGGGCGACCGCGGGGCGTTGAGCGAAGAGGCGCAACGTGGATTCGAGCTTTTCAAAGGCAAGGGGCGATGCGTCACCTGTCACGAGTTCAACGCTTCGTCGCCGTTTTTCACTGACTTCAAATATCACAACATCGGCATCGGCATGAAAGCGTCAGGCAATTTCGAGCAACTCGCTCGTCAGGTTCAGCAGATGGCTCAGGCAGGCAAACTCGATGCCGATGCTCTGGACAAGCTTTCGCTCACGGAAGGCTTTTCCGAACTTGGGCGATTCTTGGTCACGCGCCAGCCTAAGGATGTCGGCGCATTCAAAACGCCGACGCTTCGCGACATAGAGCTTACGGCTCCTTACATGCACGACGGCTCGATGAAGACTCTGCGCGAGACCATAGAGTTTTACAACAAAGGCGGGGAGGGGAACCCCAATCTCGATGGCGGTATTCGCAAACTCGATCTCACGGAACAGGAGATCAGCGATATCGAAGCATACTTGAAGAGTCTGACCAGCGAACGAGTTCGTCGTCTGACTCAAGGCAGTAGCCAGTTTTCAGTTTTCAGTTTTCAGTCTTCAGCAGTCAGAAAGTATTCAAGCGTTTTTCAAGAATGAGTTGATGAAGGTTTCATCGCTTTTCCGGTAACTGAAAACTGAAAACTGAAAACTGAAAACTGACAACGGAGGTTGATATGTGGCCGCTCAAATGGAAAAAAAGAGAACAGGAATACAGACGCGAGCGCGCTGACTTCTTTCAGGCAGTCGGCAGGCTTGATCGCCGCTCGTTCATGAAAATAGCTGGCACGGCTGGCGCCCTGGCCGCCGCGCAATCGATTCTGCCGCCTCACTCGTTTCAACTCGTCGATGTGGTCGAGGCGCAGACGGCGGAAAAGCCGCTCTTTCGATTCGCATACATCTCAGACACACATCTTTACGAGCGCACTCTGAATGAGCGATTCGTCAAAGCGACTCTCAGAGCCGTTCAGGACATAAACGCGCTTGATCCGCAACCCGATTTCGTACTCTTCGGAGGAGACCTCGCTCAACTGGGCCAGCCCGCCGAGCTTGAGCTTGGCAAGGAGATTCTCCGCGAAGTGAAAGCGCCGATCAAAATGATGGTCGGAGAGCATGACTGGTTTCTGGACATGGGCGAGCGGTGGCGCGAGCATTTCGGCCAGCCTCAATACTCGTTCGATCATAAGGGAATTCATTTCATAACGTTGATGAGCGTCAACGAAAAGGATTTCTGGACTGAAAGAAAAATGACTCCGATGGAGCGAATGCTCACGGTCGCGGGGCTGGATAACTCGCTTCAGAGTCGATTCGAGGTTGGCGACGAGGGGCGGGCGTGGCTCCGTCGCGATCTTGCGAAGGTGCCGCGGACGACGCCGGTGGTGATCTTTTCGCACTCGCCGCTTTACAAATACTACGAGCCATGGAATTTCTGGACTGCTGATGCTGATCAGGTGCAGGCGATGCTCTTTCCTTTCAGATCAGTCACCGTCATTCACGGCCACACGCATCAGATGCTCACGCATCGCATCCGCAATATTCATTTTCATGGAATGCTCTCGACCGCGTGGCCGTGGCCTTATGCGCCGGAAGGATTGCCCAAGCTCACGGTTCAGATGGATCGCGCCGATCCGTTCGATGAAGCAGACGGGACGGGCGACGGAACGATTGACGTTTATCGCGGCGGCTACGTCGATAAGAATCACAACCTGTGGAGTCGCAATCCTCTGACCGTCAGCCGCGCTTATCTGGAATCGTGGGGCAGGACGAACGTGCCGCCCGCGCCTGAGTTCAAGTCTTACTGAAAGTGATGAGTGATGAGTGATGAGGTTTCCGAAATTGTTTGCAGGCTCATCACCTCTTTCGCCACTCATCACTCATCACTACTGTTTGGAGGAAGCGATGATCAATAAATCCTACAAGCTTGTTACTCTTGCAGCATTCGCGCTCGCCGCGTTTATGTTTTCGTTCTCAGACCGAACGGGGCAGGCTATCAGCCCCGGCGCGGTCAGCGCCGTCGCGCAACAGAATCAGCCGCGGCACCCTGAAGCGAAAAGCGATAGCGGAAACCTCGTCGTCCAACTCTGCGATGGCAAGACGAGCATGGAAATCGACGGGGTTCGCGAAGGCGAAGTCCTGACGCCCGAAAAGGCGCGCGAGGTGGCCGCGAAAATGATGGCCGCCGTCGCTGCCGAGCAGTCGCGGCAAACTTCGAAATGGACGGAGCGGGATCGCCTGACGTGGGAACGCGAGCAGAAGCGCGTGATCGAGGAAGGAGATAAACTCTTTCATGACTGGAAGGCGCTCGGCGGAACCATCGGGATTTCATGCGATATGTGCCATCCGAACGCTTCGAACACGCACGCCGAAACCTATCCCAAGTTTCAAACTCAGATAAAAAAGGTGGTCAGCATTCGGGAGATGATCAACTGGTGCATAGAAAATCCGATGGAGGGCAAACCTCTCCCGCTCGACGATCCGCGATTGATCGCAGTCGAAGCCTACATGGCCGCCCAGCGAAAAGGCGTGCCTCTCGATCCCGGCAAGCATTGATTTTGTCATTTGTCCCTTGTTCCTTGTACGTCGTTTTTTGCCCACCACGGCGGACAATAGGGACAAATGACAATCACTCCATCTTGACGAAAGTCAGGATTCCATCCGCGCCCGCCTGAGCGAAGTAGATTTCGGCTGCGAAGAGCGAAAACCGCTCCAGAAGCCGGTTTCGCGCCATTCGCAGATTTGCTATCTGCTTTTGGCGGAACTCCTTTTCGGCGAACAGGAACTCGGCGCGGTCACGGAAGAACAGACAGTCATCGTGGCCTATGAGTATGACCCGCCGCGCGCCGGTTCGTTTGATGAGAAAAGAAAGACTTTGCAGATTGGCTTTCGTGAACTTGGGCATGTAGGGTTCGAGCGAAAGAAAATGCCCTCCGCCCGGTACGGCGAGCAGAGCATAAGAGTCGAGTTTCAAACCATCGATGAGAAATTCGCGAAAGCCGCTTTGAAAACGATGATCGCTGCAATGAATCACTACTGATTCGGTCGCTGAAGTTTCAAGGCGACTCGTCGACGCGTATGTTGTTTGTCTTTCCATGTTTTATCGAATAGAGACGAACAGATTCGGAGCATCCTTCGCTCCGTATGAAGGCTTGATAATAACCCGGCCCTTCGAACTATGGGAAGATCGCAAAACGCGGTTTCCACCCTTCTGAATCTAAGCGATCCGTTCAACCTGACTGGAATTCCCTCTATCCCGACTCTCTCTCAGCAAATCAGCCGCAACCGACCATTCTCCCCTCGCACACGGACGAAATTACCTGTAAATTTTTCTGATCCGTTTTCGATATCACTCTCCCCAGGGGCGTCATATAGTAGAGGCGTTTATGCTCAACCCGTGGAAAATAGCTCACAGCCACGAAGATATCTTCATAGAAAGATATGACCGACTTATGGGCTGGACTCTGCGGCTGACGCAAAATCAGGAAAAAGCTGAAGACCTACTCCATGACGCTTTCATTCATTTCACGCTCTCCCGCCCTGATCTAGCATCGATTCAGAACCTCGAAGGCTACCTCTACGCGATAGTGAGAAACCTTCACCTCTCGCAGGTTCGCCGCGACGCCCGACACTCATTGACTCAACTCTCGCTCATCGATTTCGATTCAGCCGAGATGGGGCTTCGTTCCATAGACCCGCGCTCCGAGGCTCAGGTGCGCGATGAGCTTCGCCACATCTGTCATTACGCCTCGATCCGCAAAGTCACCTCCAAAGCAGGCAGCGTGCTGATACTGAGATTTTTTCACGGATACTTTCCCGGAGAGATCGCCCGCCTTCTTCGCTCTCCGCGACGCGCCGTCGATGACTGGATGCGAATAGCCCGACGCGAAGTCCGACTCCACATCGAAAATCCCGGAAGACTCAGCATCGCCGGAGAAACCCCCGCAGCCGCGCTTTCCGAAATCCTGTTCGGACAAACTTCGACGGAATTTCTCGCCTCGCTTCGCCGCGCCATATTCGCCGCAAAACACGGCGAGTGTCCGAGCGTCGAAGACTGGCAGCAGATTTACGCTTCACAGGAAGGCGACTCTTTAGACAGTTCACGGCTTGCGCATCTGGTCAGTTGTCCTCGCTGCCTCGATGAAGTCAATCGAATGCTCGGACTGCCGCCCCTCTCGGATCGATATCCGACCGATATGCTCGGCCCTGATGATCGCTCCCCTCGCTCGCGCCCGCCCTCGGATATTGTGCGCAGCCTCCACCGTCGGCAAAGAGAAGTCTTCGAGCATTCTCCTTCGGAACTTCACGTATCGGTCAACGGATTCATACTCGGCTCGCAGAAAATCGGCTCTGACATCAACGAGCAAACGCTATCGGTCAACGTCGCTGAAAAGATAGGATTCGTCGAAGTGTTGAGCGAGCAGGGCGTGCGTATGCTTTTCATGAACGTCGAGTCGCCGCCCGACGGCGAGGCTGATCAGGGGGCGAGAATCGAGTTGAGCGAGGGACGTTCGATAGAAGCCAATATCAGTTTCTCCGAATCGTGGCCTAAAGTGCAGGCGCTCTACTGCGATCCGACTCTGTCAGTGGTCAGTGAGCAGGACGTGGGAGTGGTGATCAGCGAGCGCGACACTTTGCAGATTGTCAGCCTGCCTTTGCGTGACCGGCTGCGAGGATTGTTTGCGGGATTCGGCGCGCTGCTAAGACCGGGCGCTGTGACCACTGTGCTGGCAATGCTTTTGATCGCGCTGGTAGTTTATCTGCGCGTGCGACCGCCCATCGTTTCGGCGACTGATCTCCTGCGGCGCGCGGGAGCTACGGAAGACGCCGCGCTTCAAAAGCCCGATCAGGCCGTGCATCGCGTCTTCAATCTCGAAGAGCGCCGATCTGCGGAACTCGTCTCGCGACAGAGAGTCGAGGTGTGGACGAACACGACCAGAGGCACGCGAGCGCGTAGAGTCTACACCGAAAGAGGACAGATGATAGCCGCCGAATGGACTGCGGCGGACGGGGCGAGAACTGTTTATCGTCTGGGCGCAGGCGTCGAGATATTCGCGCCTGAAGCGACCGGTGAACCACTCAACGAGTTATGGCGGCTCGATCCTTCAGCAAAGAGTTTCGCTGCCATCGTCCCGAACATCGAAGAGGCCCGCGTCGAGCAGGAATCGAACGCTTATGTGATAAATTACCAGCCGGTCGATCCTTCGGGGAAACTTGTAAGCGCCGCCCTTCGCCTCAAGCGAGCAGACCTGCACGCGGTAGAGCAGGTTTTGCAACTGCGACGGCAGGAAGGCGTCTATGAATACCGGCTCGTTGAAAGCTCGTTCGAGCGGCATCAATTGAACGAAATAGCTCCGAGAGTTTTCGAGCCTGATCGTGAAATCCTCAGCGCCTATCGTCCGGCGATGATCAGGCGAGAGACGGTTGAGCCGGTCGCGCCTGAAGTGAGGGAGGCTGCGCGATTGAGCGCGGCGGCGATTATGGAGCTTGAGGTTGAGGCTCTTTATCAACTTCATTCGATAGGCGCGTGCCTGCGCGAGCAGACGGATGTGAAGCGAGCGGACGGAGGATTGAGAATCCAGGCCATAGTCGATTCGGAAAAGCGCAGGGGCGAATTCCTGGACGCGCTTCAGTCGATGGCAGACAGTTCGGCAGTGTCGCTTGAGATACTGACCGCGGATGAAGCCTTGAAGCAGCAGATGAGCCTGCCTGCTCGGCCTGTCGCGTCGCGCAGAGTCGAGATTCGCAGAGACCGCATACCCGTTTATGAACATCTGCGGAGCCATTTCTCGGCGCGGGGCGGCGAAATCGACCAGGAGATTCAACGATTCGCCAGCAGGATGATGAGCCATTCGCGTCGCGCATTGCTTCACGCCTGGGCGCTCAAACAGATCGCTCTGGAGTTTTCTTCGGCAGAGATGTCCGCGCTTGACGCAAATGCGCAGTCGAGGCTCAGGCAGATAGGCGCGGATCACGCGCGCTCTTTCGAGCAGGAAAGCGCGGCTCTGGCCGAAGGGCTGAGTCCGGTGTTCGGGCAGGCGATGGAACAAAATTCGAATGTTGACGGTTTGAATATATCCGAGGCTGCGGAACGGATATTTGAGGCCGCCGTATTTCATGAGAAAGTTCTTCGTCAGGCTTTTACGGTTTCAAACGATGGCGCGCAGTCGTTTCTCGTCAGCACGCGCCAGTTCTGGGATTCGCTCGCGGCGGCCCGGAAGATGGCGCGAAGAATTCAGAACGAGAATTAGTTGTAATCGCTCAGTTAGCGGCTCGCCGGGCTAAAGCAGGGTGTTAATGAGACGGGCCGCTTACTCGCCACGACTGACGCATCACGATTAGTTTTACAATTTTTTCGATGAAGGTAAAAGAAATGTTTTACCCTCCCCGCCGTCTCCTCGTCGCGCTCGTTTTGTGCGCGAGGGTTTGCCAGCCAGCCGTCCTTGCGCAGGTGACGACCGCTAATCTGAGCGGGACAGTAATCGATGAAACCGATGCCGTCGTCACCGGCGCGCGAATCACGCTCCTGAACACCGCCACAGGATTTCAGCGCGAGACGACTACCAACAGCAACGGCTATTTCATCGTCCCGCTGCTCGCGCCGGGCAACTACACCCTTATTGCCGAGATGCCGGGATTTTCAGCTTTCACTATAAACGACATCGCCATCAACGCCAGCATCAACGCTTCGGTCGAGATCATAATGCGGCCAAAGCCCATCAATGAAGAGATCACAGTGCAGGCCAGCGGCAGCGTGTCGATTGAAACCAATCGCGTAGACATCACCAACGCGGCGGTGAAGTATTCAGTAACCAACGAGCAGGTCATAAGCCTGCCCGTGCTGACGACCACACTTGGTCGAAACACGCTCGGCGTGCTTTCGTTTCTCATCCCCGGAGTCTCCCCCTCTTCGGCTGCCGGTTCGGCCCAGGCCGATTCCAACCGTCGCGGCAATCAGATGAGCATAAACGGCTCGCGCCCATCATCGGTCGCCTTCAACCTCGAAGGCGGAGACAACAACGATCACGAATTCAGCAGCTCAGCCTCGCCTTTCCCGAACCCGGACGCGCTTCAGGAATTCACCATAGTGACGAGCAGCTATCAGGCCGACCTGGGCCGGAGTTCGGGAGGGATAGTCAACGCGGTAGCGAAGTCAGGAACCACTCAGGTCACAGGCAATCTCAGGTACTTTCTTATAAACGAGGCGTTCAACGCCCGCGGGTTTTTCGACCAGGAAAAGCCGCGCGACCGAGTGAGTACCTTCGGCGGACAGTTGGGCGGGCCGGTGAAACTGCCTAAGGTTTCGGGCGCGTTCTTCTTCTTAGATTACGAAGGCGCTCGCGCCAGCCGCGAAACTCTCTCATCGATTCTCGTGCCGACTGAGCGCGAGAGGATAGGAGATTTCAGCCAAAGCTTCCCTCGTCCTGTCGATCCTATGCCGTTCGACCCGAGAAACAAGAATATGCCTTTCCCCAACGATAGGATTCCCAACCCGCGAATAGATCGCATCGCCCGCCTTTATATTGACAAGTTCATCCCGTCTGCTAATGACGGTGAAAATATCTTTCGCCAGATGCTCCCAACCAATTTCGCGAACGATCAGACCACCCTTCGCGGCGATAAGAAAATCACGCGGTCGGACAATCTGAGCCTCACTTATTTTTTCATTCGATCCGACGTTCAATCAGGCACGGCGACGCTGCCCGTAGGATCGAGGATCGATTCTGAGGCTTCGAATCACAACCTCATAGTTCGCGAAACGCACCTCTTCTCTCCGCGCACAGTCAATCATTTCACGTTTGCGGCGACAAGGTTGGAGGAAACCGCCCGACTGATAGCTCCGGGCGCGACGGGCATCTCTCCGAGCGAACTGGGCTTCACCGGAGTTCATCCTCAATCGAAGAATTCTCTGGGAGCGCCTTCGGTGACAATATCCAACACGGGAGTGAGGATCTCGACGGGAGGCGATGCGGCGAGCGAGAAGGCTACTTTGCAGATCAAAGACGACCTCTCGCACACGAGCGGCGACCACGCGCTGAAATTCGGAGCCGAGACTCGCTACTATCTTCAGAATACGCGCAACGGAAGCAACAACGGATCGTTTTCTTTCCTCGGCCTTTCGACCATAGGCACACGCCATGCGATTGCAGATTTCCTGCTCGGCGTACCCGGCTCTTACTTGCAGACGAGCGGCAATGAGCGATACCTGCGCCAGCGGGCTTACTACTTTTACGCGATGGATGACTGGCGAGTGAAACCGAACCTCACGATCAACTTCGGACTCCGCTACGAGCTTTCGCCTCCCTTTACCGACAAACTCGATCAGATAAGCGTCTTTCGCCCCGGCGCTCAGTCGGAGAGATTTCCAAACGCTCCGCGCGGAATTCTTTTTGCCGGAGACCCTGACCCTGTTTTGGGGCGAGTGCCGCGCGGAGCATATCCTACAGACCTCAACGACTTCGCTCCGCGAGCAGGAATCGGGTGGTCGCCTCAATTCAAACGAGGCTGGCTTCGCACTATTTTTGGCGAAGGCAAAACGGCGCTCCGCATGGGCAGCGGCCTTTTTTATGATCAGACCTACGGGTTCAGCTTCTCTCAGGCTTCGCTCACTCAACCGTTTTCCGTCTCGCAGAGTCTATCGTCGGATCAGATAAGGGGGGTGTCAGGCGCTTTCGCAAACCCGTTCGGGAAGGGGCCGAATCCCTGGCCCATCGATTTGAGGAAAGGACTCTTCACCGGAACCCCGACCATTCAACCGTTCGATCCCTCGTTCCGCACCGCATACGCGGTTCATTATAACTTCATACTTCAGCGCGAACTGCCGTGGTCGATGCTCATCGAGTTGGCCTACATCGGAAACAGCAGCTTCAAGCTCAATCGCGAGCGCGAGCTAAACGTAGCCCTTCTCACCGAGGGCGCGCGTTTCTTCAACGTTCAGTCGCGCCGTATATATCAGCAGTTCGCAAGAATCCCTTCGCAGGAAAGCACAGGTCGAGCGCGCTACGATTCTTTTCAGTTGAGAGCCACGCGCAGATTCCGCATCGGCGTGAAATTCGATCTGTCTTATGTCTATGGCAAATCGCTTGATGACGGGTCAGGTCCCGTATCGAGCGCCGAGACAGACCCCTTCCTATGGGCCAGGTCTTCATTCGACCGCCGTCACAATTTTGTTATGAGCTACACTTACGCCCTCCCTGATACGAAACTCGGCGGCGCTCTCGGCGCTCTGACTAAAGGCTGGCAATTGAGCGGCATAACCGAGATGCGCTCGGGGCTTCCAATCGATATAAGTCAGAATTTCGATTCGACCCTTACGGGGAGAATCGCCAGCGGGCTTGGCAGGCCCGATATCGTCAGCGGGTTCACCCGGCTCGATCCTCGACAGGAGCGCACCATAGTCGTCGACGGCGCGAGCCGGACAGGGCATTTTCTGTTCGACCCGCGCGCCTTTCGCGTCGTCAACGTGCAGATAATCGATGAATCGAACGCGAGAGCAGGCACGCTCAGTCGCAATCTGTTCGACGGGCCGGGGATAAATCTCACCTCGCTTTCCGTAATCAAGAGATTCAATCTGTCGGAAAGTCAGCGACTTGTTTTTCGAGCGGACATAAGAAATTTCTTCAATCGCGCGCACTTTCTCCTCAATCCGCTCTCACTCAGAGTGGAGGCATCTCAGTTCGGGCAGGTTTCTTCATCCGCGCCCGGTCGCAACGTTCAGCTTTCAGTCAGATACAGTTTTTGATTCGAGATCATCCCTCGCTCGCGCGACATGTAAACAGGGAAGAAGAGGTCGGCTCCGACCGACGGCGGGAATGTCCGGGAGGCGACTCCGCAGTCGCCGCGAGGGAATTGCTAAGGACATGGAGCCGACCTTTTATATCCCGTTTGATATAACCTCGATCAATTCGCCTGAGAGGTAAAAGCTATGAAGAATCTGAGCTACGATGAAGCTGCACATCTGCTTCGCCGCGCGGGGTTCGGCGGCTCGCGTGAAGAAATCCTGTCGCTGGCCGACAAGATGTTGATTATGCAGTGGTCGGAATTCGGGCGGCGTCCTTTCGAGAACGGATAGCGAGGAACAGATCACGGCGCGGCTTCGATGATGTTCGTGATGGGCGATCCTGTTCGGGGCGGCATCTAAGGCCAGCAGCCTTCGCTCGAAGCCATAGACATAGATGAGGTCGGGAATCTGAAGTTCAACGTAGATTTTCGCGCCAACTACGGGACGATCCTCGATGGCTGGCTCGGAGTCGATCACGAAATGATACTCGGCCAGCGGTTTGAAAACATAGGCTTTCTCAGTTGAGCCGTAAGCCCCTACACTCCCTCTCTCATGACTGCATAGTAATGCTCAGAAGGCAGAGACCGGCGAAAGCCCCCACTTCCGACTGTCTCTGCCATTTTTCCCGGCTTAGGGTATTGTCCTGTTAGTATTTTGATGGTGGCCTTCTGTGTAATCCCTCAGTTATGGGAGGCGAAAGGTGAGCAAGTGCTTTAGTTTCAATCTGCGCCTCCCGATTTTCCTCCCATAACTGAGGCATTACCCTTCTGTAAATAATTTACAGTTGTTATAATGACGCTTATGATATACTGCGCGCGCAGGATTAGCAGGGGTTCAATTCCCCACCCTCTTGAGGTTAGTAAATGGCAAGATTAAATATTCCAACACCAATCAAAGCGGGACTAGCGTATATTGCGGAACTCACAGAGGAACAATATAAAGAACTTCATTCTGCACTTGAAAACATTCCACTAAGGATACCGCAGGATCGTATATTTGACGATTCGAGCTTTCAGCTTTCTACTATCCCTTCAGACAAACTTAGCTTAGTTAAAGACGCATTGTTTCCTCTTTATATAAGTCAACAGGGTTCTAGTATACCGCTCTCATCTATTATTAATGAGATTGCCGAATCTCTAAGAGAACAGAATGAGGATGAATCAGAGCGGTCAGAGGAATTTATTGGTCGGTTTAAGGAGCGCCTAAACGATCTCCTCGGCATAGATAGGGCGAAATTAATTGTTAAATCTAACGACATACTTAGAGAAAATGCCCGCACGTATGGCACAGCTCGCATTTTAAGCGATATTAGACCGGTGTTCGGAGAAAACATAGACCAGCCACCACAATCGGCAGTGATCGTACACATGCTAAAGATCAGTTATTTCAAGGATCAAGAGCAGCGAGAGTTTGTTGTTGCATTGGATACAAAGGATATTCAGCAGTTGATCGATACGTTAGAACGTGCTAAGAAAAAGACTGAAACACTTAATTCGCTTGCCTCTTTGGCAAACATGACTCCTATAGAGATAGGGTGATGTAAATTATGTCAGCAAGATATAAGTTAACAAAATCCCCAGAGGGCATACTTACGGCCAAAGAGGCATGGCTGGATGAGCTTGAAAAGCCAGAAAAAGTAGAACGAGAAAGAGAGAAAGAAATTCAAGAGTACACGCGCCGACTAGCGGAGTTGAGCGCTAGACGACTCGCAGAAATTGCCGCTCTTAAAGCTCAGGCCCGAAGACTGGGTGAACATGCAATGCGTCTTCAGGAGGCGCAAGAGGAAGTGGAGCGGCAAGCAAAAGAAGCAAGCCGTGTGATAGAAGAACAGTTCGTTTCGCTGGCTCAACAATGGCGTATGGAAACAGGTTTTCATTCATCGCCCAGCGCGAAGTTTTTGCATCCAGCGTACTTAGAAATCATCGGTATGGGAAAGTCTGTTATTCCTTTCTTACTTGGAGAAGTTAAGAAGCTTTCTGGTAATTGGTTTTTGGCTTTGCGAGCTATAACTAGACAAGACCCTGTTGCGCCAGAAGATGCTGAAAGCGTAAGAACAATGGCTGAAGCGTGGCTGAGATGGGGTAAAAACAATGGCTATGAGGTGTAAATGCCCCCACTGCTATTATCTCAATCAGAAAAACATGCCATTCATCAATTACTCGAACGTTTCTTTCCAAATCTGACACTTGATAATTATGAGATATGGAGTGAATGCACTGACGAATATAATTGTATTGCATACGCAGGCAACATGGGCTGTAAGAAACCCTGGTGGCCCGCTGATCCTCGTTACTCTGCTAGGGATTATTATTGGCCTGAGTGCATGCCGTTTGTGGATTCCGTAGAGAATTTTATAAGGGCATTTCAACTATTTGGATATGAAACTTGTAGCGGCCCAGAATACGAAGATGGTTTTGAGAAAGTGGCTATATACGAAGATCAAACGACTAAGGAAACTCGTCATATGGCACGTCAATTAAGTAATGGGATTTGGACTAGCAAATTGGGAGACTGGTGGGATATTCAGCATCAAACCTTAGAGGCGGTAGAGAGTAGTCATTATGGAGTAGTCGTTCAAATTATGAAGCGACCACGTAAAGGGCTAGAATGACTAAACCCGACAAAGAAAGAGGCATCGCATTTAGTAGGTCTTCCCATCTCCAGGCATGGTTCCGGCTTGCGCTCGCGCTCTTCTCAAGCTAAATTCCTCGATCATCCGACAAAACCAAAACGCGAGAGGGAAGATGTCATTTACACGAATGGACGAGGGACGAGCAGAAGAGTGGATCGTTATAGGCGAAGAAGTGGGCAGGCGACAATCGCGTATGCCTCAGATAATCAAATCGCTCCTCCTTCAACTTGAAGAACAGGTCGATGGATTCGCCGTCGATCAACTCACGCACGCCCTTCAGACCGCGACCAGAGCCGAACGCGACGGCGCATCGGAAGAAATGATCGTGGCCGCGCTTTGTCACGACATAGGCAAAGTCATCTCAGTGGAGAATCACCCGGCGATAGCTGCGGAAGTTCTCAAGCCTTACGTCTCGTCTGATACTTACGAGATAGTTAGCTCGCATCAGGATTTTCAGGGGCGGCATTATTACGCCCTGATGGGCAAAGACCCCGAAGCGCGACGACAGTACGAAAACGAATCGTGGTACGCCGCTGCTGTCCGATTCACCGACGAATGGGATCAGACTTCATTCGACCCCTTGTATGACACGCTTCCGCTCGCGCACTTCGAGCCGATGATCGAGCGCGTGTTCGCTCATTCGCGCAGAGAGGCTGCGCAATCGACGTGAGTTTTTCAGAAGCGATGCGCGATGGCGCATCACTTGAATTCGAAGGAATTTATAAACGCATCGAAAGACTGATCCCATCGAGTGATGGTTTTTTCCGGGCCTGTGAGCTTGACGAAATAGGGGCCGCGCGGAGTCTCGATGACCGCCGCGCGCATTCGGTAGCCGGACTTGTTCTGACGGTCTCCCGCGCCGGGCGTCATCTCGGCAGTGTAAGTGCCTGACACATCCATCAGCGTCACATTCATCCCGTTGACCTTGAGCGTCGAGGTCTTCGATTTGTCTTTCGAAGAAGAACCGTCTGATTGTTGCATCTGGCTCGCCCATCGGTCGAGGTTGTCCTGAACCGATCCTCCTCCTCCCTGAAAGTAAAACACGACGAGCGAAGCGTCTTCCCCGTCGCCTTCGGCGCGAGGCAGTCGAAATTGCGCCGCGCGCATACTCGATGTCGGCTGCTCTGCGGCCCATCCTTCGGGCGCGCGATACTTCAAACCGCCCGATGATTGCGGCACGGATGATTGCGGCGTTTCGGAGGAAATTATTTTCGGAGGCGGGCCTTCGCAGGCCGTCAAAAAAATTGAGAAAACCAGCAAGGCTCGCAGAGATGATTTCATAATGGAACTCCCTTCCGTCAGCGCATTCGCGCAAGTTCAGTTTCAGCGGCGATGAATCCGAAAGCGGGCCAGTATTTGCCCCCGACGATTCTTTGAAAATACCCTTTCGCTCGTTCACGGTTTCCGTTGTAGAGATGCCAGTTGCCCATCCCGTAGCCGATGGTCGCAATATCGGGATCGGTCAGCTTGTCAGTGACGATATCGGATTCCATTTTGAGTCCCTTGTAAAAAAGCAGGCGATCAAAATAGGACTTGTTCTCGACGACCTTCATCGTGGGCGTTATTCGTTCAAGCACGCCTGCGGCTTCCTTCTCTTTTTTCATGCGCCGATAGGTCATATAGAGCCAGTCGGAGACGGCTATCACTCCATCGTCATCGCGGGCGACCGCGCGGCATCTTTCGTAAGCGGCGGCGGCTTTATCAAATTTTCCTTTGAGGTAGTAGACGAGGCCGAGGTGATAGAGGATGTCATAATCCTTATCGTTGAGACTCGCGGCGCGTTCGAGATCAAGGACAGCTTTGTCGAACTGTCGGGTGGAGATATAGCGATGTCCGCGATGGCGATAGAAGATCGCGTTTCGGGGATCGATCTCGATGCCGCGCGTGTAGGTGTTGATCGCATCGCGGTAGCGCCACACCTGAGCCTGCGCGCGACCGAGCGCGATTATAAGATCGATATTTTTCGGATCAGCGGCCAGTTTCTTTTCAGCTTCGGCTATGGTGTTTTTGTCGTCGGGCTGAGAGTAGAACTTCGCGCCGAGAGGCGTTGTGATTTCCGGCTCGGTCTGAGCCGCGGCGGAAAAAGAAAACGCCATCACGAGAGCGACTGCGCCGAAAGATCGCTTGAGCATAATTCACCTCGCCTGAGAGATTGAAAAGCGAAGGCTATGTTACTAGCCGCGAGCAAAGAGGGCAATCCTCAACCGATGTTTGACAAAACCCGGAAGCGGTTTATATGATGCCGCCAAGCTTTGCCCCTTCGCCCATTATGTTTGAATGAAAGTATCTGACTATG
>DLHY01000158.1:461-13319 GCA_002483445.1 Blastocatellia bacterium UBA7656 | reverse complement strand
GTGGCTTTGGCGGCGGCGGGCGTGGCCAGAGGCGCGAGCCGCGCTGGTAGCTCCGTCAGAAAAAACATAAAAAAGGCCGGGGCGATCCCGGCCTTTGATTTTTATGCAGCTTCACATTTTGCCTTTGGCTTTCCTCAACATCTCTTCGCGGCGCGCCTTGAATTCAGTTCCCGGCTTCCACGCGGGCCAGATCGCGCTTTGCGAGACGCGATAACCGACAGTGAACAACAATCGCAAATCTTCGACTGCGCCTGACAGATTCCAGTCAGGCTTAATCTCATCCGACGGCTTGTGATAATCGTTGGCCGTGTACTCGTCGCGCTTCTGGCGGCCCCACTCCTTAGGCTTGCCTATGAAATCTATTCCGTCCGACGGGTAGAGCGCAGGCACGCCCAGCTTTGCGAAGTTGAAGTGATCCGAGCGATAGTAAAATCCCTTCTCAGGCTCCGCGTCAGGTATGAGGACTCGTCCTTTTTCCGCCGCCGTTTTTCGCAGAACGTCATCGAGCGTAGAATTGCCAAGCCCGATCACGGTCACGTCGCGCGTCGGCCCCCATTGATTCAATCCGTCCATGTTGATCGCGGCCAGCGTCTTCTCCAACGGATAGACAGGGTTTTCGGCATAGTACTTCGACCCCAGCAGCCCCTTCTCTTCGGCAGTCACGGCAAGAAAAAGTATCGAACGACGCGGAGGCTTCGCAAGGCGTTTGAACGCTCGCGCTATCTCGATCAAGCCTGCCGTGCCTGTGGCGTTATCCAATGCGCCGTTATAAATCCGGTCGCCCTTCGCGTCAGGTTCGCCTATGCCGAGGTGATCCCAGTGCGCGGTATAAATCACATACTCGTCCTTGAGGTCTGAGCCTTCGACTTTGGCGACGACGTTATTGGATTCGATTCGGCGCAGAGTGTTTTCGATCTGAAGGCTGGCCCTCGCGCCCAACGCAACGGGCTTGAAGTCGCGGCTGATGGCGGCTTTTCGAAGCGCGTCGAAATCCTTGCCGCAGGCGGCGAACAACTCTCGCGTTTTCGTGTCCGTTATCCAGCCCTCGATGTTGACTCGCGACATATTATTATCCTTCGAAACGAGATCGAAGTTTTCAACCGTGAAGCTGCCGCGAGGCACAGACCACGGATAGCCTGCCGGCCCCGTCTCGTGGATGACCAGTACGCCTGCCGCGCCCTTTTCAGCCGCGATTTCATACTTATAAGTCCATCGCCCGTAGTAAGTCATCGCGCGGCCCTTGAACATTCGAGAGTCGAGTTGCTTCGGATTCTTAGGGTCAGGGACGGGCGGATCGCTCACTAGCATGACAAGCACTTTGCCGCGCACATCCATTCCTTTGTAGTCATCCCATTTGTATTCAGGCGCGACCACGCCGTAGCCCACGAAAACCATCTCGGCGTCGAAGCTCGTCCGGTCGACCACGCGAACAGTGCGCGCGACGAAATCATCGCCGAAGCGAAGCTGCATGTTTTTGCCCGCGGCGGAGACTTTCATTTCAGTGTTTTTGTTGGTGGTGATTCCGACGAGCGGCACTTTTTGAAAGTAAGAGCCATCGGTATTGCCCGGTTGAAGCCCGATCTTTTTGAATTCATCGGCGATGTAGTTGATCGATTTCTCTTCGCCGCGAGAGCCTGGAGCGCGGCCTTCGTATTCGTCCGCAGCAAGCGTCTTTATATGGTTCATCAACCCGTCGGTGGTAATGACCTTGCCTGCTTCAGCGGTCGGGTCGGCGGCGCGCTTTTGCGCCAGTGATGAGAAAGCGAGAGATGCGATCAGCGAAACAACGCAAATCGAGAGAGCGAATCGTTTCATCAGTATTACCTCTTTGCCATTGGGATATGTACTGAATATCATGCCTCGCGCCAGTCAGACAACTTTTCATATCGCCTTTCAGTTTGTGAGATGTTTTTATTGCTCGCAGACGTGGAGTAAAATGGCTGAACGGAAAGGAAGACGATTATGCCTATAGTGCAGGTTCCCGCACAACTGAGCGTCGAGCATCTGATGGATGCCGTCCGCCATCTGTCGCCGGAAGAGTTGCGCGAGTTCTCGCGCCAGTTCGACAGATGGCAGAAGAAAAACGGCAACGGCGAGGTGGAAGAAGCGAAGCTGATCGAAGCGACTAGAGAGCGATTGCCAGCAGTCGACGAACGGCAACTCAAACGACTCGCAGCTAAGAGCGAGCGCGGCACATTGACGAAGAAGGAGATCGAAGAGCGCCGCGCTCTTGTGGAAAAGGCCGAACAGATCACTCTCAGGCGAGTGGAAGCTCTTGCCAAACTGGTCAAGCTCAGAGGCAAACCCGCGCGCATAGTTATGAAAGAGATCGGATGGAAGAGCGGAAGCGATGAAAGGTAAAGCGGTCTCTCGCCCTGTGAGGCGTATGGTGCGGGAGCGCGCTGCGGGCTTTTGCGAATACTGCCGACTGCCTGATTTGTTTTCCTCTTCCCCGTTTGTATGCGAACACATCCTTCCGCGCGTGAAAGGCGGTAGCGACGATCCTTCAGAGTTGGCCTGGGCCTGCGCAGCCTGCAACAATCACAAGTACACGAAGACTCATGCCCGCGACCCACGGACGGGAAAACTCGTCCCTCTGTTCAATCCGCGCCGCCAGCAGTGGTCGAAACATTTCGAGTGGAGCGCGGATTCGTTACTCATCATCGGTCGCACAGCAACAGGCCGCGCTACAGTCGAGGCTCTTCATCTCAATCGACAATCGCTCATCAACCTTCGCCGCGCGCTCCGTGCAATCGGTGAGCATCCCTGAATCAACGCTCCGGCGCGCTCGTCTGAATGGCATTGAACAATAGCGGAAAAGTCGCCACCGTCTGGCCGCGATACTGCGGGCGGAATGCGAACATTATGATTCTTCCCTGCCCTCGTTTGACTTCGACAATCGCTCCGCGCCCGCCGATTTTGTCTGCACCAAGCAGCCAGCCCGACAACAACACATCTTTCGACGCGGCGAAACGCGCAACTATTCGCGCATCACTGCTCGTCGTTTCAAAAGCCGGACCGGTCTCGAACCACGCGATGCCTTCTCCCTGTTTCGATTCGAGCGCGGGTAGGCCCGTGGCGAGAGGGTCTTTCGCATCGAATTCGATTTTGAGTATCGAGCCGGGGCAGTAGAAGTCTCTGTTCGAAACCCCTCGCAGAATATTTTTCACGGGAGCGTCGAGATGCTCAATCGCAAACTCGGAGGAATCGTTGAGCGTGACGACTGTGCCGCCTTCTTCTATGAATTTCTTTATCGCCGCGACGCCTTCCGCTCCTATCCCGCCCGCAACTTCTGCCGGATAGCGATTCTTCGCGAGTCCCTCGACTATCTGACGCGCGCCCTGTTCGGGAAAAATTATACAGTCGTACTTAGCGCGAAGATTTCCTGCGCGGATGTCACCGTCGACGAGTGAAGTGTATTTCATTTTGTGCTGATCGAATATCCAGCGAGTCCAGCCTTCATCCATCGAGGCCGAGTAACTCTTGTAAAGACCCGTCCGCGCCTTCGACTGCGAAAAGAAAACTCGTCCTTCCTTCTCCGTGACGCTGAGTCCATCGCCCCGATGCTGCGGCGCGCGGAAAGGCTGATCTATCTCGGTGACATCGACGCCCATCAGCAGCGGCAAGGTGTGGGCGGTCACATCATAAGGCCGACGCGGAGGGCCGCCGGGATACTCTCTCAGATCGGGATACCGCTGACGTTCGAGCAATGTCTTAGCGAACGATCCGTAAGGCTGCGACATCATCACGATCCGCGTCCCCGCCGGATACTGTTTTCCTGCCGCTTCAAAAGACGAAGCCGCGTTTATTATTTCAACCTGCCCGCGTTTTAAAATCGCTTCGATTCGTTCAAGCCCATGCTTCTGCCATTCAACAGCGGGGTTCTTAAAGGCGGCAGTTTCATCCGGCTCTTTCGGCTCGTGGAGCAGAAAAGCGAACGCCTCGCCTGCTTTTCTTTCGCGCACGGCCTCGCGGCCTATGAAATAAAAATCTCGAAGCCAACGCTCTCGATAGCGCGCAGAGTTTCGCATCAGGGCGAACGCGCCTGATTGCATGTAATCGACTATGTTCGCAAGTTTCCACTCGCCGCCTTTCCACGGGGCGGGGAAATTCCAGCTTCGCGTTTTCGTATCGACGTTGATCTGATTCGTGAGATTCGCAAACTCAACCTTCGTCGGCGTTGCAAGTCGAGCCGAGGCGGTCTCGCTCAGTATGCGGATGCCGCCGTGATAATGTTGATAGGCTCGCGCAGGAGTCCACGCATCGTAGATCGCGTTTATCACTACCCCTGTTTTTCCTTCGGCTGTGAGTTCCCACGCCATGCTCGATCCCATGAAATTGACTCCGGCCTGAAGTATGGGCGAGACGTTCGGCTCCCACGGCTCTGTGTAAGGCGGTATGAAAAATCTCGTCCCTCCCTCGCCCTGCTGATGAATGTCGTGGACTATCTGCGGGTGCCACTGGTTGTGAAGCTTATCTACGGTGAGTTGAGTTTCGACCTGCGTGAATGCGTACCAGTCGCGGTTGTTGTCGTGGCCCGTGTAGTGATGATAAAGCTCGGTCGGCCCTGTCCCTTCCGCCGGAGTTCCGAGAGTGCGGTCGTACCATTTCTTGACGATATCTACTCCGTCGGGATTGAGCGAGGGAACGATCAGGATTATGCACTTATCGAGTATCTCGCGCGTGTCGGGGGAATCATCCGAAGCGAGTTTGTAGGCGATGTTCATAGACGCGAGCGGCCCGCCCACTTCAGTCGAGTGAATCCCAAGAGTTATCAACACGATGGTTTTGCCTTCGCGTATGAGTTCTTCGGCCTGAGCGTCTGTGATCATGCGCGGGTCTGCCAGACGGCGTTGAATCTCTTTGAAGCGACTGATTCGGGCGAGGTTTGCGGGCGATGAAAACGTCGCTGCGACGAACGGGCGATCAAGCGTGGTGCGCCCTATCTCTTCCAGCGTCATGCGGTCGCTTGATTGATCGAGCCGCTTGAAGTAATCGACTATCTGCGCCCACGAAGCCAGACGTCGATCATCGCCCGGAGTGAATCCGAGCAGATCGCGAGGCGCGGGCGTCTTCGCAGCCGATTTCTGCGCGCGCTGCGCTTCTGCTGCGGGCGCGATCAAAAAGAGAGCGATCAACAACGCTGATAATCGAGAAATATTTTTTTTGCTCACGGTAATTCTCCTCCTTCGAAAAGTCTGGAGTCGAGAGTCTGGAGTCTGGAGTCCGTTATTTGGAGTCGTCACCTGTTTTTCATACTTTAAGGGCGCATCAACGACTCCTCAGAAAATGTACAGCGGGCTGCCAGCCTGCTGGTTCTCCACTTTTCATACTTTCAGGGTGTCAACAGGCTGGCAGCCTGTTGTACATCCGCGACTCCTCAGAAATCGTACAGCAGGCTGCCAGCCTGCGAGTTCCCCAATTCTTCGACTTTCCATGCGCGCGCAACCTGGCAGGTCGCGCTACATCACGGACTCCTGCGATCTATTCAACTCGTTTGAATACAGCGCCGCCGCCTGCGGCCCACACGTCCGACCCTCTGGCGGCGAGTTTATACAGAGGCGGCGTTTGGTCGAACTCGACAGGCTCGGCCAGCCACGCGCGCCCCGCATCGACTGTGCGATAGACATAGCCGTTGCTGGTCTGAACTATGGCCCAGGCTTCACTCGGACTTACCATAGCCACATCTTTCACGCCCGAATCAGGCACGATCCATTTCTGCGACCAGACCTTTCCGCCCGTGTTCGTTCCAATCGCGCGACCGGCGGTTCCATCCATGTTGGCTGCGGCGGCAAAACCGTTCTGAGCGTCGAAGAACCAGACGCCCTGAATGATGAAATTCGAAGCGTCGAACTCCGGGCGGTTGGGAACGTTATCAGGGGTTTCAAGCTCGCTCCTTTGCGTGTCCCACGAGCGACCGCCGTCTGCGGTGTGATAGATCGCGCCTCTGTAACCGGATATCCACCCGGTCTTATGGTCGAGAAAAAAAATGTCTGTGATCGAGATCGATAATCGCCGCTGAGACTGCCATGTGCGTCCGCCATCGCTGGTATAGAGGAGGTCGCTCGCTTCGCCCCGGCTGTCTTCATCCTCATCTTTCGATGCGCTCACGCCGCCCATCCATCCGGTCTGCTCATCGACGAAAAACAATGAGGTCGGAATCTGTTTGAATGCGAGTCGCGAGAAAACCCAGCTTTCTCCGCCGTCTGTGGTTTTCAGCACGACCCCGCTTTGGCCCGCGTCCGCCCCGGCTATCCACCCGACTGTCGGGCTGACGAAATGAATGGCGTTCAGCACAGGGATGGAAGCGCCTGTAGGCTCGATGAGAAATTCCTTCCAGCTATCTCCCCCATCGGTCGTGCGAACGACGACGCCGACCCGGTTATCACCCTTCCGTGTCGGATGCGGCATATCGCCTGCGGCGAATATCACGGTGGGCGAGACTATGGAAATCGAACTGTAGGAAAAGACCGCCAGATTGACCCCTTGCATATTCCGCGATGACGGCGAGCGGAATTTTGCGACCCAACGGGCCTTGCTCACTGGCGGAGATGGTTGACCTGCGCCTTGCTGATTGGAGTTCTGCGCCGTGTTTTTGCAATTGGAGAAGCCAAGCACTAGCGCGAGCAAGGCCGCCAGCGCGATGCCTTTTTTCTGCATTATGAGTCCTCTTATCACTATGAGTTGAGCGAGCGAGATATTAACAAAGCGTCGCGCGGATTGAAAAGGCGGGCGTGAGTCACGAAAAACGGGGCGAGAGTCTGAGTCCGAATTTTTCCGCGAGTCTGAGGAAGGGCCGCCGCTCCGCAGAATTGAGGAAGAAGAAAAACGCCAGCGCGCCGTAAGGGATGAAGGCGGCGGCCACTTCTATGAAAAACATCACGAGCGAGGCGGGCGGCAGATATCGCTTCATCAAAAAAACGGTCGCGATAAAAGGCATCTGCGCCAGCGCGGGCAGCGGAACCGCGCGTCGCAGATACTCTCCGAGCGACAAGTGGAAATGATAGCGATAATAAATGAACAGTCCCGCGAACATGAAAAAAATCATCGGGATGAGAGTCCCAATCGCGACGCCTTTTATTCCCATCGGGCGCACGAGCGCGAGGCTCAAAGCGAGATTGGCTGCCGCCTGCGCGATCATCAAACGCGCGATAACGCGATGGCGACCCATGCCGAGTAGTATGGTCTCCGAAGGCATCAGCATCAGATGACTCAGTATAGCTATCGTCAGTATGGTTAAAATCTGCGCGCTGCTGGCAAACGATTCTCCCATCCAGAGCGTGATGAAGTTTTCGCCCATCACTAAAAATACTGTCGCCGCAGGCAGAGCTATCAGCAGCATGTATTTGGTCG
Source organism: Blastocatellia bacterium UBA7656 (assembly GCA_002483445.1). Taxonomy (GTDB): domain Bacteria; phylum Acidobacteriota; class Blastocatellia; order UBA7656; family UBA7656; genus UBA7656. Next base: position 5,966 of record DLHY01000158.1, on the reverse strand, counting down.
AGACGACGAGCAGTTCTTTTATGCCTTCCGCGTCATTGTCGGCGTCAAGCTCGGAAGCGCGGGGCGCAAGCACCCCGACCATTTCCGATACAAGAACGAGCAGATAAGTGACCAGTCGGCTGGCGATGAAGTAAGCCGTCACTGCCGATGTCGAAAGGAAGATGCCTATGACTATCGAATCGGTGTAAAAGATCAGGTGCCTGCTGACGATGATGATGAAGACGAAGATGCTGAAGCCGAACAGTTGACGCAATTCTTTGCGATCAAAATAAGCGCGGGCGAATTTGATTGCGGGATTGATCTGATAAGCCTTGCGGATCAGCCAGACGAGTCGCGCCATATCGAAGAGGAAGGCCATAAGGCTGACCGTCAGTATCCCGTGACCGCGAAGGATGAGCGGCACGATCAACAGATTTCGCACGACTATCAAAAGCGAAGTGGCGCGCGCATCGATGTCATAGCGTTGATAGCCGCGAACCAGTCCCACGAAAACTGAAGATGGAAAAGTGACTGCGAGATTAAGCCCCGCGATGAAAACGATAGTGGCCGCAGTCCGGTCGTCTATGGGCGTATGAAAAATGTCGTTGAATGTGAAAGCGATGATGAGGCTGACCAGAAGCGAGATCGCTCCCATCAGCGAGTAGATGACAAGACCGACGGTCATCAATCGATTGATCGCGTGTTGATCGTCGCGGGCGCGATACTCGGCGACGTATTTGACCATCGAAGGGATAAGCCCGAAATCGAGCAGTCCGAGATAACCCGCGAGCGATCCGAGCAGAACCCACACGCCGTAGACCGCATCTCCGAGATGTCGCACCAGAAAAGGCGACATCAGAAATCCGGCAAGGATGGTGACGGCAAACGCCATCCAGTTCATCAACACGTTGCGGATTATCTGTGAAGAGTGATCCCGACCTTCGGCCTGCACTATGAAACCATCCCTGAGAAGTTGCGCGCGTTTTGTGACAGAGAGAGATTGCGCATATTCAATCCGATGAAATGACGAATGCGCGCCTGCTTCCATTCACTGAAGGGTCTTTATCATCAGGTAGCCGTCATCGCCGTTCGTGTAGTAGCTTGGCATACGGCGAACTATGTGATAACCCAAATCGAAGTAGAGCCTTTGAGCGATGATATTCGAGGTGCGGACTTCCAATCGAACGGTGTTGACTCCGCGAGCTTGAAACCCCCGCTCGACTGCGCCCATAAGACGGCGGCCAAGCCCCAGTCGACGATGATCAGGCCCTACGCCGAGCGCGACCACATGGCCCACGCCGTCAGGCTCTATCATCCCGACGACGAAAGCTATCATGTTGCGCGAGGGAGCGACGACTTTGTAGCAGACCGATTGAGTGTGAGAGAGGAGATAGCGGACGGTTTCGCGGTCGTAGGCTTCGCCGTCCGAAAAGCAGCGTTGATCCAGATGCCAGCACTCGTTGATATCGACAGGCGTCATCCCTTCGACCACAGAGATCGAAGGTTGCATCACAGACTCGGAGATTTTATCTTTTCGCCGCCTTGGCCACATCGTTGAATCCCACATCGAAACCGAATCGCGGGCGGGCCAGCCCTATTATACGCTACGCAACTTGGGCTGTCTGCGACAATTTGACTTCCCCGCGCGGGTTCAATACGCTTTCCAGCTTCGCTCATTATGATCTATCGCGAAAAAATTCTGGCCGCGCTCAACGCAAACAAAGCTGAGTTCGCGCTCTTTCAAAACGAATTGCGCGAGCAGATGATGGAGTATCGCCGCGCGCTTGATCGATTGACGGAGATGGACTGCCATCAGCTTACGAAGTTGCTCGAAGAATCAGATTCGCCCGGTGCATTGCCTGTCGAAGAATTCAAAGGCTCGGTCATCGTCCCATTCGAGAAGGAATTTCGAAATCACGAAGAGGCTCGCGCGTGGGCTTACGATACGCTCATCGGTCGAACGACTTTTGCCGCAGACGGCAGCCAGATTCTTCCAAGCAAGGATTATTCTCTCCCCGTAGCCGGAGTTCAGACAGGCTGGTTTGAAAATCATCACCTCCCCGGCGTGCCTTATGTCAAAGACGCCGCGTTTGAAATACTCACTCCGTCCGAGGTGATGGTTCGCACAGGCGGCGAAACCCAGGTATCGGAGCAGATGGTTCACAATCGCCGCTACGCGATGGAAGCCTCGGCGATCAAAAATTACATGCGAGCGAAGCGCAGCGGCGGATTCGATGAGACCCGCCCGCCGGTAGTTTTTTTCGACAGCCTGCTCGTGATTTCATTCGCCGAACTTCTGCCGCCCGACCAGCGCGAGTTTTACGTTTCGGAAATCATCTCGCTTCTTGACACATCGCATCAGACAGGCATTCCGCTCATCGGCTACATCGATACCAGCTTTGCGCGCGATCTGGTGAATATGCTGCAAGCGGCTTTCGACCTCGCCGATTCGCAGAAAATAGTCGACGGGCCACTGCTTATGGATCGAATGAAATGGGGCGACCGCACAAGGCTCTTTCGCTGCGCGCGACGCGGCATACTCGAATCATACCCGGACGAATGGCGGCGCGGCATCGGTTTTGTTTATCTCAAAACCACGGGCGAAGGGCCGCCATCGCGTATCGATCTGCCGATGTGGGTATACGAGCGCGGTCTGCTCGAATATGTCATCGATACTGTGCGCGGTGAAGTGATCGTAGGCAACGGGTATCCTTACGCAATTGAATCAGCCGATCAGACGGCGGTAATTTCTCAGCGTGACCGTGAGATGTTTTACGCGATCTTTCAGGAATTCGCCGAACGCGAAGGACTGGATTTGAGAATCGCGCGGAAAGCGGCGAGCAAGGCGCAGAGGCGGTGACGTAGATGTTAGATGTCAGATGTTAGATGTTAGAAAAGGAGGTCGTATGTCAAATGCTAAGGCACAGATCAGGAGTCACAGGGATTTGGTAGCGTGGCAGAAAGCGATGGATATGGTCGTTATGATTTATCGCGCTACTGAAACGTTTCCGAAACATGAATTATATGGCCTTACAAGCCAGATCAAGCGGGCAGCCGTATCAGCCCCGGCAAACATAGCCGAAGGTCAGGGGCGAAGACTCCCAGGAGAATTTATTCAATTCCTGGGTAATGCCAGAGGATCGCTCCTTGAACTTGACACACATCTGGAACTGGCTTTGCGCCTCGGCTACCTGAAAACAGAGCAACACTCAGATTTGCAGGCTCAGGTTTCTGAAGTATGCCGCATCGTAAACGGTCTGCTTCGCTCTCTAACATCTAACATCTGACATCTGACATCTATTTATGAGAATAGCAAAGGTAGTAAAATCGAATTCGCATATTGATTATATCGGGCGTGTGCTTGATCGACTTGAATGCCCGGAGCCGCCCGCGCCTGAGCATTATCGGTTCGGTCAGTTCGTATCGATTTCGAGCGGCGCATCGAAGATAGTAGGCTTGATTTACAATTCGCAACTCATCAATCCCGAATATGGAAGATCTGGGGCCGCGCCTTTCGAGTTCGGCGGATATGAATCAGGTTTTCAGTCCCGATCTTGTCGATGAACAGGGCGTGTTGATAGGCATCTTGATGGTCGGCTGGATCGATCCCGGTTCAGCGATTCATCAAGGCGTACCGCGCGAAGTAATCGCGGTGAACTCTGAAATAGTTTTGATGAATGATGAAGAAGTGCGGCGGTTTCATGCGGAAAAAGATGAGCGCATCGCGCTGCATTATTATTCACAGGTCATCACGCACGCGCGCCAGTTCGCGCCGCAACTTCTGCTTGCGGTTCTCGATCAGCTTGAGGAATTGTTCGGCGACAAATCGAAATCAGAAATCGCCGTGCTTCGTCGCACCTTGAACTGGCAACAGGTTTTTCAGAACAAATCGCTTTGATTTTGTCCTTTGTCATTGGTCATTGGTCATTGGCACGATTCATCAACGCTCCAAAAAACAAGCAAATGACAAAGGACAAGGGACAAAGGACAACGGACAAAGAACAATGATAGAAATCGATGGAGCTTCGCTTTCGCTCGAACAGATAGAAAAAGTCGCCGACGGCGCTGAAGTCACGCTCACGCCTGCTGCTATCCCGCGCATCAATCGCGCAAGGAAGTTCGTCGAAGACATCATCTCTCGCGGTCAGGTCGTCTACGGCATCAACACCGGCTTCGGCGCGCTCTCCGACGTAACCATACCCGCAGATAAACTCCGCGAGCTTCAACTCAATCTCGTCCGCTCGCATTCGTGCGGGGTCGGCGAACCTCTCACGGAAAGAGTTGTCCGCGCCATGATGCTCCTGCGCGCGAACGTCCTGGCCAAAGGCTATTCGGGCTGCCGCGCAATAGTCATCGAAACGCTTCTCAAAATGCTCAATGCCCGCGTGCATCCCGTAATACCGTCGCGCGGGTCAGTCGGAGCGTCGGGCGATCTTGCCCCACTCGCTCATCTCGCTTCCGTTGCCATTGGCGAAGGCGAAGCCATTTATATGGGCGAAAGCATGGCGGGCGGCGATGCTATGAAATGGGCAGGCATAGAGGCGCTCACGCTCGAAGCCAAAGAAGGTCTGGCGTTGCTCAACGGCACGCAGGCAATGTGCGCCGTCGGCTCGCTCGCCCTGCTTGCCGCTGAACGACTCGTCTCGTCAGCCGACATCGCGGGCGCGATGACGCTCGAAGCTCTAAAAGGCACGCCCGTCGCATTCGATTACAAGATTCAGGCCGTGCGCCCTCATCCGGGTCAGGTCAAAAGCGCGCGGCGTTTGCGCGAACTGATCGAAGGCAGCGAGATTCGCGAATCACATCGAGACTCGGCCACAGACCCGCGAGTGCAGGACGCTTACGCGCTCCGTTGTATGCCGCAGGTTCACGGAGCCGTCAGAGACGCGCTCACGCACGCGCGCCGAATACTTGAAATCGAAATCAACAGCGCGACCGACAACCCTCTGGTCTTCCCCGATTCGAATGAAGTTCTGTCGGGCGGTAATTTTCACGGAGAACCCATCGCGCTGGCGCTCGATTATGCCGCGATAGCTGTGGCCGATCTCGGCACGATTTCTGAAAGAAGAGTCGAGCGATTAGTCAATCCCGATCTATCGGGGCTGCCCGCTTTTCTGGCCCTCGATCCGGGAATGAATTCGGGGATGATGATAGCTCAGATAGTGGCGGCTTCGCTCATCGCTGAAAACAACGTGCTGGCGCATCCGGCTTCCGTAGCCAATTTGCCGACTTCGGCCAATAAAGAGGATCACGTCAGCATGGGAATGACCAGCGCGCTCAAGTTCGCTCAGGTCGTTGCGAACTCCGAACGGATTCTGGCAATAGAGTTGATGTGCGCCGCGCAAGGTTTGGAATTTTTGAAACCGCTAAGGCCCGGCCCTCAACTACAGGAAGTTTATGACCGCGTGCGCCAGATCGTCCCCGCCCTTGAGCGCGACACCCCGCTCGCGGGTTACATAGAAGCATTAGTCCCATTGCTCGGCGAGATCGGACGGAAGTGATTCGAATGCGGAATGCGGAGTGCGG
>DLHY01000158.1:0-418 GCA_002483445.1 Blastocatellia bacterium UBA7656 | reverse complement strand
GTTGCCGCGCGGAAGGACGGTTGATGTTATCGGCAAGCAATTGTTGCGATGCGGCACTTAGGTAGGAGCGAACTATCGAGCTTCGTGCAGAGCCAAATCACAGGCTGATTTTATCGCCAAGATGGGGATCGTTGAAGAAGAAGCTGACGAATCAATTTACTGGATGGAATTGTTGATTGAATCCCGCCTGGTTCGCCCTGAACTCTTAGCCAGCTTGATCAAGGAAGCCGATGAGTTGGTCTCTATAGTCGTTTCCTCTATCAAAACAGCAAAACGAAACAAATGAATGCTCTCGAATGCGGAATGCGGAGTGCAGAATATAGAGATGACCCGCGAGAAGAAGGCTTTGTCGCTTGCTTTCAAATTCTGCTTACTCATTCAAACTTCCCTTTCCCTCATTCCGCACTCCGCACTCCGC
>DLHY01000122.1:16791-21806 GCA_002483445.1 Blastocatellia bacterium UBA7656 | reverse complement strand
GATTTTTACTGACATGGCTTGAAAACCTCGCCGTTATTTTATCACAAAATTCAACCGTCGGGGCTGCGGCGAGCGAGGAGGATTGGCCAGGGCTTTCGATCTGCTATCAGATAATCAAGAGTCCCCTTTGCGCCTTCTTTTTTTCAACGACATCGCTCATTCATGTGAGTCCTGCAGTTGTGCTAAACTTCGGGTCTATGATTGGCGAAGTAATGGCAGGCAATGTCCGCATAAGCCCGAACCTCGTGCTTGCCCCGATGGCAGGCGTGACGGATTCTTCTTTCCGCCGGTTGATAAAAGAACTGGACGGAGTGGGACTCATAGTCACCGAGTTCATATCGGTCGAAGGACTCACGCGCGGCAATATGCGCACGCACCGCATGATGAAGTTCCTGCCCGAAGAGCGTCCGCTCTCGATTCAGATATTCGGCTACGACGTTGATCGCATGGTCGCAGCAGCGGAGATAATCGAAGAGGTAGGCGCGGACATCATCGATATAAACTGCGGGTGTCCGGCCAAAAAAGTCGTCAACGGCGGCGGCGGCTCTTCGCTTCTGCGCGATCTGCCCCAGCTTGAAAAAATTCTTCGCCGCATACGCCGTGCCGTCTCTATCCCTGTGACCATGAAGATTCGCACCGGCTGGGATCACGCTTCGATCAACGCCGTCGAAGTCGCCCGCATCATCGAAGACTGCGGCGGAAATATGGTCGCCATTCACGGGCGCACCCGCGTGCAGGGCTACAGCGGTCGGGCCGACTGGGATGTGATCGCGGCAGTAAAGCGCGCCGTCTCTATCCCTGTGGTGGGATGCGGCGATATCACTTCGCCTGAGATGGCTCTCGAACGACTCAACGAAACCGGAGTCGATGCGGTGATGATAGGCCGAGGGGCGATTGCCAATCCGTGGATTTTCCGACAGACCGCAGAGCTTATGCTTGGCGAAACGGTTTATCAGCCGACTCTCTCGGAAAAGCAAAGAGTGCTGCATCGCTACAATGAACTGCTGAGGGATGAAATGCCTGAGCGCGCCCTTGCAGGCAAGCTCAAGCAGATGTGCGGCTATTTCACTCACGGGCTGGCGGGAGGGGCGCGCCTTCGCGAGCGCGTTTTTCATTCTCAATCAATCGGCGAAATTTTCGATCAGATCGATCAGTACTTCGCTTCGATGATCGAGCGCGGAGTGCCGCCTGATCATCATCTGAGAGAGATATCGGTTGATCGCGGGCCGCGCGACCCCAAGTGCGCCGAATTCACTCGCGCTACTCCCGCCTGAGTCGTGCTATAATCCAGCGGTCAGGTTCCCGCGCGCAGTTGTGGAGGCGCTGGTATGCAATCATCACAAAAGACTCACCCCGATATGCGCGTCAAAGGCGGACTGCCGCGAGCGCGCTTTCTTTTTGTCGCGCTCAATTACGGCCCTGATGCCTGGGTACGCGCTCTGGCAAGGCTTGAGGAAGAAGACCGACTCTCGCTTGCGGAAATCGACATTGAGAAATGGTACTCGCTCGATCTTCTTGATCGATTGGATCACGCCGTAGTCGAAGAGCTTGGCCAAAGCGAGGACGAAGCGTTCGCCGCGCTCGGAGAGTTTTCCGCGACGACGAGTCTTTCAGGCCCTTTCGCCAGTCTGCTCAACACGGACATTCACAGCTTCCTCTCGCAATCCGCGCTCATTCACCATTCATATCAGGATTTCGGTGTGGCGAAATACGACGCTCTCAGCGATACGAGCGGGCTGCTTACTATTGAATACGAAACGGCCCCGCCCGCGAGCTTCTGCGCAAGCGGCGCGTCTTATTTCCGCAGGGCCATTGAGTTGTGCGGCGCGCGCGCGGCTCAGGTGACGCACGCGCGATGCTCTGCTCGCGGAAATGCAGTCTGCGAATTTTATATCACCTGGCAGAAATAAACTTCTTTCGAGAAGCCTTCTCACTTTTTGCGAATTCATTATGAATCCGATTCCGCCTTCTCATAAATGGAAGTTCGCCCTGAACAGATAGTACAATGCCCGGTATGAATCCCATCTGGGCGCACATCATCAACGACACGATCAGAGATGTGATGAAAGTGTGTCCGCATTGCAAGAAGGCGTCAACCTATCAGAAAAAGCAAGCGGGGCAGTTTTATAAGTGTCGTTTCTGCGGGCATAAGTTCAAGGAAAAAGGGAAATGACTTATGCCCCACAGCATCCCCTTACTTGAAGACCTTCTCATACTGTTGTTGTGTTCCGTCCCCGTAGCGTTTTTGTTCAATCGACTTCGCCTGCCTGCGATCATCGGCTTCATCATCACAGGAGTTCTGATCGGCCCGTCGGGGCTTGGGCTGATTGGCGACACGGCGGCAATCGAAGTTCTGGCCGAGATAGGCGTCGTGCTGCTGCTCTTCACGATAGGTCTGGAATTCTCGCTGCGCCATATTCTCGAAATGCGAAGGCTGGTCTTCGGGGGCGGCGGATTGCAGGTCGTCATAACCACACTGCTGGTAGCCGTTGTGGCCTGGGCTTTGGGTCGCGCCGTCAGCCAATCGATCTTTTTCGGATTTCTCTTCGCGCTCTCAAGCACGGCCATCGTGCTTCGCAGTTACATCGACCGGCTTGAAATAGATACTCCGCACGGGCGCGCAGCCGTAGGCATTCTTCTTTTTCAAGACCTCTGCATCGTGCCGATGATGCTGCTGGTCCCCATCCTGAGCGGCAAAGAGGGAGCATCAGCCGTCAACATCGCGCTCACTCTGGGCGCGGCTCTCGGAGCGGTCGCCGTGATAATCCTCGCCGCGCGAATCATCATCCCGCGCGCTCTTTATTACATCGTCCGATTGCGAAGTTCCGAGGTCTTCATCATCTTCATAGTTCTCGTGAGCCTCGGCACATCCTGGCTCACGTCGCAGATGGGATTGTCGCTCGCTTTGGGCGCGTTCATCGCGGGGCTTGTGCTGTCTGAATCCGAGTACAGCCATCAGATAGTGGCCGACATACTGCCCTTCCGCGAGGTCTTCAACAGCGTCTTCTTCGTGTCAATCGGAATGCTGCTCTCGGTGAAGTTTCTTGCCGCCAACGCGCTGACGGTTCTTGCTCTGGTGATCGCGCTGACTGTGGGCAAAACGATTGTTGCGCTTCTGGTGACGCGACTGCTCGGCCATTCGCTTCGCGTATCGACGATGACCGCGCTCGGCATAGCTCAGGTCGGCGAGTTCTCTTTCATTCTGGCGAAAGCGGGGATCGGACAGGGATTGCTCGCGGAAAGCGATTATCAGATTTTTCTCGCGGCTTCCGTTCTTTCGATGATGGCCGCGCCGTTTTTAATCAACGCCGCGCCGCGCATAGGCTATTGGGTGCAATCGAAGCTCTCGCCCGATTCGCTCTTTGAGCCGAGCCTGATAGGTCTTGCTTCGGAAGATCGCAGTCGAAGAGGCCATGTCGTCATCGTCGGCTACGGATTGAATGGCCGCAATCTCTCGAAGGTGCTGCGCAGGGTCGGCATACCTTATCTCGTTCTGGAACTCAACGCCGAGACCGTTCGACAGGCTTTGGCTCAGGGAGAATCGATCAGCTATGGCGACTCCACGCGAAGAGAAGTTCTCCATCGCGCAGACCTCGAAAGCGCGCGCATACTCGTCGTGGCGATCTCCGATCCGATAGCCACGCGGCGAACCGCGGCGATTGCCCGCGAGATGAATCCTGACATACACATCATCGTGCGAACCCGATACGTCTCTGAGCTTGCCGACCTCTACGACCTCGGAGCGGATCAGATCATACCCGAAGAATTCGAGACGAGCGTGGAGATATTCTCGCGCGTGCTGCGTGAATACGGCGTCGCTCGACAGGCCATTCAGCGTGAAGTCGAAAGCATAAGGAAAGAGGGCTATCAGTTGTTGCGCCTGCCCGTCGAAACCCGCATCGAGATGACCGACATAGCCGGGATTTTAGAGTCGGCTTCGACTGAGGCGCTTTCCATAGAGCCTGATTTCTCGGCTGTGGGAAGGACGCTAGGCGAGATGGAAGTGAGAAAAGCGACCGGAGCAACAGTGATAGCGGCGGTCAGAAGCGGAACCACGTTTATAAATCCCGGCCCGGAATTCGAACTGGCGGCTCAGGACATAATCGTTCTGCTGGGAAGCCCCGAAGCGATTGAGCGCGCGGTTGAAAAAATCTCATCCACTAAAATCGCTTCTTCGCGCGGATAAGCAGGGCTGTGCCGAGTTTCCCGATTTGATGTAAAGTAATCTCGAAATCATCACACGGAGCGTTGGAATGATCGAGTTTCCCGAAAAGTTCAACATGGCCCAATACTTCCTCGATCACAACATCGAGGAAGGACGCGGCGACAAGGTTGCCGTCTACTATCGCAACGAACGGTACACCTACGCAGAGGTGCAGCAGATGGCCAACCGCTGCGGCAATGCACTGATCGAGATTGGAATCGAGATGGAAGACCGCGTGCTGATGGTCTTGCCCGACTCGATTGAGTTCGTCGCCGCATGGTTCGCCATAGCCAAAGTCGGCGCAGTCATCACGATGGTCAACACCATACTTCCGACTGCGGATTATCAATACTACCTCGACTACACGCGGGCGAAAGTCGCCGTCGTCGATTCGTCAGTAATGAGCCGATTCGCTCCCGCTGCCGCGACTTCGCGCTATCTCAAACACACCATAGTTGTCGACGGGGCTTCATCGGGGAGCCTCGTGGGGATAGAAGGAAGGTCGGCAGTTCATTCTTACGAAGAGATAACTCGTGCGGCGTCCGATCAGTTGGAGACGGCTCCGACCTTGCGTGATGATATAGCGATATGGCTTTTCACTTCAGGCTCGACGGGTCATCCGAAAGCCGCAGTTCATTTCCAGCACGATCTTCCCTACAACACCGAATGCTATGCCAAGCGCGTGCTTGGCATTGATGAACGTGACATCACGCTTTCGGTGCCTAAGCTCTTCTTCGGTTACGCGACGGGGACGAACCTACTGTTTCCGTTCGCAGTGGGCGGGGCGACCGCGCTGTTTTCGGAAAGGTCT
>DLHY01000122.1:2035-16782 GCA_002483445.1 Blastocatellia bacterium UBA7656 | reverse complement strand
AGCGTGCCGACGATGATAAACGCGATGCTTCAGGTAGAAGGCGCGAAAAAATATGATCTTTCGTCTCTGCGCTTTTGTTTATCTGCGGGCGAAGCTCTCCCGCCTGAACTTTATAATCGATGGAAAGAAACTTTCGACGTGGAGATACTCGACGGCATAGGGTCGGCTGAGATGTTTCACATCTACATAACGAATTATCCCGGCGACGTAGTACCCGGATCACTGGGCCGCATAGTTCCCGGCTATGAAGCCAAAATAGTCGATGCGGAAGGGCGCGAGGTAGCGACCGACGAGATGGGGACATTGAAGGTCAAAGGCGATTCAGCGGCTTTGTGTTACTGGGGCGCGCACGAAAAATCGAAAGCGACCTTTGCGGGCGACTGGTGTACGACAGGCGATCAGTTTCGCCGCGATGAGATGGGATATTACTGGTACTGCGGTCGCACGGACGAGATGTTGAAAGTGAGCGGCATCTATGTTTCGCCGACCGAGATAGAAAACTGTCTGCTCGAACACTCGGCGGTGCGCGAGTGCGCAGTCATCGGCGCGGCGGATGAGCAGGGGCTTGTCAAACCCAAAGCGTTCATCGTCCTTGCGGAAGGCATTGAAGCGACTGATGAGCTTGAGCGCGAATTGAAAGAGTTCGTGAAAGGAAACCTCGCGCCGTACAAGTATCCGCGATGGATCGAATTCCGTAGCGATCTTCCAAAAAATGATCGCGGCAAGATCGATAGAAAATCGCTCAGGCAGTAGTTATGCGTCATGAGCATCACGGACAAAGGAGAACCAATGAGTCAGCAAGTAACACGAATTGATCGCAGCAATTTGTTCATCATCGCGTTCCAACTGGATGGCATTTGCGCCGCTCTGCGGCATGCACTTTCATGCGGGTTGGCACCGGGTCCGGCGACAGTCAAATCGCTTCAGCAATTGCATGCGGCCTTCGCCGCTATACACTCTGGACCCTCGCTTGATGTGTTGCCGAGTATCGACTTCAATTCGCCGCCATCAGACATTCTTGCGTTCGCCGAGGTTCTCCGCACGACAGTTGGAGCGTTCCTTTCGCCCGATGAAGTCGCAGAAAGGCAACGAGTCATTGGATTCAACCAATGACTCATAAAGATCGGTTTGAGCGATGGGCGAAACCTGTTCTTCAAAAGAGAACTGTGATAAGTTTGCGATATGACTGTGCGTACCTCTACGATTCGAATCCAAAAGCTGTCTGATCAGGGAAAGGATACCGATCTTCAGACGACCACACCGGCTGAACGGGTGGAGATGATGTGGCAACTGGCGATTGATGCCTGGGCATTCAAAGGAGACCCCGTTGCTGAATCCAGACTTCCGAGACATGTTGTCCGCGTTCTGCGAAGAGCAAGTTGATTTCATGGTTGTGGGAGCTTACGCGCTTGCCGCTCATGGATTCCCTCGCGCAACAGGAGATATCGATCTGTGGATTCGTCGCTCAGAAGAAAACGCCGAGCGAGTGCTGCAAGCGTTGAAGCGGTTCGGAGCGCCAACGCACAGTCTATCGATCAATGACCTCAAAACACCCGGCATTGTCTTTCAGGTAGGTTTAGCGCCGCGCCGCATCGACATATTGACTTCTATCGACGGTGCGGAATTTGACGAAGCGTGGCCTCATTGCAAACAGATCGAGTTGGAGGGACTGATCATCCCGGTCATCGGGCGTGATCACCTGCTTCAGAATAAAAGAGCTTCAGGGCGACCAAAAGACAAGGCCGATATCGCGCTACTTGAAAGCGAGGAGCAGGATCAGGATATTTGATGAACTCTCGCTCTCCTGAAAAAATTGTGATGCTGTTCGAAGGCGCGCAGTTAAGCTGAAAGAAAGCGTGGAAGGTTTTGAAGCAACAGATGAGCTTGAGCGCGAATTGAAAGAGTTCGTGAAAGGGAACCTCGCGCCGTACAAGTATCCGCGATGGATCGAATTCAGAAGCGATCTTCCAAAGAATGATCGCGGCAAGATCGATAGAAAATCGCTCAGACAATAATCAGGCTGAACGACCAATAGATGCTCTGGCACGGAGATGATAAACTAGCGAAACGAATCCCATTATGGGAGGGGCAGACTGATGACACCCATGGAATGGAAAACGCGCGCCGATGCGCTCAGTGATGCCGAGGTCGCGGAGTTCCGGCGACGCATCTGTGTTGTACCCGGACATATCGGCACGTGCGCAATGGGCAGGTGCAGCCGTTGCGGCGGCGGCACTTCCAGCAACACCATGCAGATATGTAAAGGCTGCGCCACTGAGCTTGGCGTCTGCCCCTTCGATCAGCGAATGACCGGCTGGGGCAGTGTGAGTTCTTCAGATGGCGAAGAGATCGCCGCGCGCTGGCTTGCGCTGCTGATGCGTGGTTACGGGGCCGAACGAGAGGCCGCCAGGAAGGCGCTCGAAGGCTTCCCGCTTCCAGGTCTTGCCACAGCCGTCCGGGAGTTGGAGAGGCAGCCGGAAACCCCCACTCGTTCGCCAGCGCGGGCGGAATTCATCGTCGGCTTCGGTCGCGTTCCCGAAGGGCTGGCGGAGGGAACGGCATTCCTCAACGGCACTGTCGTGAGTGTCAATACTGCGCTCTCTTATGCAGTCGTCCTGACGGCAGACGCAGCCTCGTTTGAAGAACAGGCGGCAAAGCATTCTCAAGTGCGCTTCGTGGAGTTGAACTCAGGCCCGGATAAGCCTCCCTGGGATTAAGAGAGGGTATTTGATGGGTTCCCCATCCCGAAAAACCTGTAATGACATCCGAGGGCGCGAGCAGTAAAGCCGAAAGAGATATGAGCGCCTTTCACCATCTCACATGGCGAGAAGCGCGAGAGAAAATCGCTCAGGCAATAAACTGCTGCGGATATTTGAACACCACCGCGCTATAATCGAGGCATTATGAACGACGATCTGATTCAATCCGACCCTTCGATTATGATGGGCAAGCCGGTCGTGGCAGGCACTCGCATCACGGTTGAGCTTATACTGGAAAGGCTGGCCGCCGGAGAGACGATAGAGCAAATCCTTGATGCTCATCCGCGGCTGACAAGAGAAGGGGTTCTCGCGGCGCTGGCCTTTGCCGCCCAGTCGGTGCGAAACCCGCCCCCAGAGAAAGCAGCATGAATCTTCTGGCGGATGAGAGCGTCGAGCGACAGATTGTCGAACGCCTTCGCCAGGATGGACATGGTGTGTTGTATGTTGCGGAAATGGAGCCGGGAATATCGGACGATCTCGTTCTGAAACGGGCGAACGATAATAGCGCGTTGTTGATTACTGCCGACAAAGATTTCGGCGAGTTGATATTTCATCAGAACCGGCTCAATGCGAGCGGCATAGCGTTGCTACGACTGGCTGGAATGACTCCAGAAAACAAAGCCGAACTGACAGCCACATTTTTCCGCGATCATAAAGAAGATTTATCGCAAACTTTCATCGTTATCTCACAAGGATCGATCAGGATTCGGCGCAGAGAATGATATGAACTGTGCGCTGGAAAGCTGAAAGAGATATGAGCGCATTTCACCATCTCACATGGAAAGAAGCCAGAGAAGAAATCGCCCGCGGCGCAGTTTTCATTCTGCCCGTGGGATCGACCGAAGCGCACGGGCCGCACCTGCCTCTTGCGACTGATGTGATAATCTCGGAAGAGATGTCCCGTCGGGCCGCTGCAAAACTTGATGAGCGCGGAATCGCTTCGTTCGTACTCCCTGCGATTTCCTACAGCGTGACCGATTTCAGCGCGGATTTCGCAGGCACTATCTCGATCAAAAAAGAAACCGCCGTCGCGCTCCTCCGCGACATCTGCCTGTCGCTTTACAACCAGGGCGCGCGGCTCGTCGTTGTGGCCAACTCGCACCTTGAACCTGAACACATCGCCTCGATCAACGAAGCTATCGAGCAGGTCAAAGCCGAGACGGGCCGCACGGTCATCTTTCCTGACAAGAGGCGAAAGCGATGGGCCGTGACGCTGACCGAAGAATTTCGACGCGGAGATTGTCACGCCGGAAGTTATGAAACTTCTCTCGTGATGGCCTCCCGCCCTGACCTTGTGCGCGAGGACGAGAGAGAGCAGCTTGAAAAAGTTCCGATCTCGATAGCCGAAAAAATTCGCGAGGGCGCCGAGACCTTCACCGAAGCGGGCGGAAGCGAAGCTTATTTCGGAGACCCGCGCTCGGCCACCCCTGATGAAGGCGAAGCAAGTTTCGAGGCGCTCTCTCTTATGATAGTCACCGCCGTCATCGAGGCGCTTTCTTAGGAGTCGCCAGGTACAACCGTCGGCCAGACTGTTCGCCTGAAAGCATGAAAATTTGAGGAAGCAGCAGGCTGGCAGCCTGCTGTACCTGTTTTGAGGAGTTTTCAGAATGAACCGCGAATGGCACAGAAGCGATTTCACCATAAGCACGGATAAAACGAGACTCGATATAGCAACGGTTCACGGCTATCTTGCGCGATCCTACTGGGCCGAAGGCATCACGGTAGAAGTCGTCCTCCGATCCATCGAGCATTCGCTCGTCTTCGGCGTTTATAAAGGCGAGCGGCAAATCGGCTTCGCGCGAGTCATCACCGACCGCGCCACCTATGCCTATATCGGAGACGTGTTCGTGCTGGAAGAATTTCAGGGCCGAGGGCTGGGCAAGTGGATGATGGAAGTCATACTTTCGCACCCCGATCTTCAGGGCTTGCGTCGATGGGCGCTGGCCACGAGAGACGCGCACGGTCTCTATCGACAATTCGGATTCGCAAATCTCAGGCGGCCTGAAAACCACATGGAAATACACGATCCCGAAGTATACAAACAGCAGCGCGAGTCTATCGAAGAATAAACGCAGGGATTCGAACACGGATGGCATACAGGACTACGATTCCGGTTCGCTTCGGCGATGTCGATAAGGCAGGGATAGTTTACTATCCGGTCATCTTTCATTACTTTCACATCGCGCAGGAAGATTTCTTCGCCGACTACATAGGCATTCCTTATCACCGATTGATCGAAGAAGAGCGCATCGGGTTTCCAACCGTAAAGACCGTGACCGAATTTTACACCCCGCTCAAGTATGGCGACCTGCTCGAAATCGCCGTTCACATTTCGCGCGTGGGCCGCTCTTCCGCCACATTCGAATTCGGGATTTACAGGAAAGGCTCTGAAGAGTTGCTCGCGCAATCATCGGAAGTGAAAGTCTGCGTGCGGATCGACACGCTGGAGAAAATCGACATACCTGAAAAATACCGAAAGCTGCTCGAAGAGTGCCGCGCAGACTGATCTGTGGCCCATCCGAAATCAGGGAAGAAGAGTTGACAGCCCCGCGATGTGTAAGTATTCTACCGTGCGCCGAGGCTCTGCCCCTTCTAGCGTTGGCTTCCGACGGCCACCCGCCCTGTCTCCTTTGCGTGCGCGTTCCAGAGGCGGTTGCGCAGTATTCTCTCCCTGAGCAGAGCCGCAGCACAGAGGCTCTCAATACACGTTTCTGATGAACTGGCAGGATTTCATAAACAGCCTTCAAAGCATGACATGGCTCATCGTTCAGTGCGTGGGCGTGCTGCTCATCACCATTTTGTCGATTCTCGTGGCGCGGTCGGTGAGAAGAACTTTTCTCGATTACTGGACTGTTGCCTGGATATGTTTGTCTCTATCTCTAATCTCCCTGGCCATATCGACTCGCGCTTACGCGCAGGAAGGGTTTTTCCTCGCGCTTTATCTTTTCGGCGAGTATGCCTTCGGATATTTATTCATAGCCGGGTGCCGCAACTATGCGACCGGAGCGCGACTCGTGCGCCGGCATCTCTCGGCGCTGATACCTTTCGGATTGCTGGCGTTCGTGCTCGCGCTGATCAAATCTGATTTCAATCGCAGATTCATCATTCATGCGGCAGTGCTGGCTGGTTTTTTCATCGGCGCGCTCATCGCGCTCAGACCGGCGCGCGGGCGCGACCCGCGAAGTCTCGGCCTGAGAGTTATGGCTGTGGCTCTTCTGCTCCTCGCGCTCGATTTCATGCACTACGTCGCCGTCGTGTCCTACATAATCTGGATCGATCAGAGTCTTCAATACCTGCGATTCACCGCCGTAGTCGATCTTATACTTGAAATCCTGCTCGGATTCGGAACCGTCATGCTGGTGCTTGAAGACGCCCGCCATGAAGTCGAAGCGACGAATCGGGAACTCGTAGCTGCGCGCGACCGCCTGGAAATTCTCGCCCGCATGGATCCGCTCACGGAAGCTCTCAATCGCCATGCTTTTCATTCTCTGTTTGAAAAGCAGCAGGATTTCTCCGATCACAGTTCCGGCTGCGCTGTCGTCATCGATATAGACAATCTCAAGCCCATCAACGACCGCTATGGTCACACGGTGGGCGACGCGGCTATCCGTGAAGTGGCTCGCCGCATACGCTCGGTCATCAGGGCCGATGATCTCCTCTTTCGCTGGGGCGGGGATGAATTCCTCATACTGTTTTTCAATATGAATGAACAAGACGCGCACAAACGAATCGAAAAGATGAACGCCGCCCTCAACAGCATTCAACTCAACGACCACTCATCGACCATCCCTCTGGTAGTCTCCTACGGCGTGGAAGCTTTCTCGGCGGTCAACCAGATCGAGCAGGCGATTGATAAAGCCGACGGCGCAATGTACGTCAACAAGCATTCGCGTAAAAGCTAGTCTGGAGTCTGGAGTCGAGAGTCTGGAGTCTGAACATTTTGACTCCAGACTCTCGACTCCAGACTCCAGACTTTTCAAGGCAGATTTTCGCGCAGCAATCTCAATACGTTTCCGCCCATGATTTTTTCGATATCGCTTTCGCTGAAGTTTTCTTCCAATAGCGCGTCGGTTATCTCTACAAGCCCCGTCGTGTCGAAGGGCGCTTCGATGCCGCCATCATAATCAGAGCCTAATCCGACATGATCGACTCCGACGAGGTTGACCGTGTAGCGGATCGCTCGCGCGATTGCCTTTGCGTCCCGCCCGCAGGTTGCCGTCTCCCAGTAACCAATGCCGATGACTCCGCCCGTCCGCGCTATCGCCCGTAGGTGATCATCGCTCAGATTGCGCTGATTGTCGCAGGTGCCTTTGACTCCTGTGTGAGAGACGACCACAGGGCGCGTGACCATCGCCAGAACATCATCGATGGTTTTGGCGGAAGCGTGAGCGAGATCGATTAGCATTCGCTTCTCTTCCATGCGGCGGATCATCCCTCGGCCCTTTTCCGTGAGTCCCCCTTTGGCAACTCCGTGCGCCGAGCCTCCGATGTCGTTGTCGAAGAAATGAGTCGGAGCCATCATCCGAACGCCCGCGTCAAACAGCACATCGATATTCGCGGGATCGCCGTCGAGCGCGTGCGCTCCTTCAATGCCAAGAAACCCGGCGGTAATATCAGAGTTTTCGCGGCGTCGCTCAAGATAGGTTTCAAGGTCTGCCGCGGTTTTTATCACTGTCAGTTTCCCGTTCGATTTCCCGGCCAACTCGTTGAGCTTTCTCGCCTGATAGACGGCTCTTGCCCTCAGACTCGTCCACGTCGAGAGGGGCCAGAGTTGAACGATTGAAAGAGGCGTTATGTTATCAGTCGAATCGTCGTTGCTATCGATGTTCATGCCGCGAGGCGTCTTGGTGACTATGGTGAAAGCCTGAAGCGCGACATTGCCTTCGACGAGGCGCGGGACGTCGACGTGGCCGCGCGACGCGCGCTCAAGCAGATTCCTGTTCCAGAGCAGCGAATCGGCGTGAAGGTCTGCGATGAGCAGTTTTTTATGGAGCTTCTGCGCGCGCTCCGAAGCCGGGTAGGGCGGCGGATTGAGCGTGACGTTCATGCTCTTTTCGATCTGAGCCGGAACGACGAAAAACAAAATGCCAAGCCCCGCTAGAAGTAAGACGACTACAGCGAGCAGGATTTTTTTCTTCTTAGTCATCGAATCATTCAGCCGAGGCGATCACCCGATTGACATGACTGTCGCGCGCGGCGCGCAGGCGGTCGAACTCTTCGGCCACATCTTCATCAGCCGCGCTCAACGCTTCGACATCGCCTGCGGCGTATTCGATCACGCCCATATCGATGAAAGTGTTTTGTATTCGCTCTCCCCAAAGGCCGATGTCCTTGAGCGTAGGGACTATTCGCGAGAAGAGCAGCTTGAGGTATTGCTGATAAAACGGCGACTCCCGCATGAAGGTCGAGCATCCTTCGACATCCAGCCCCGTGCGTTCCCACACTTCTTCGCCGCGAAAACGGTCGCGCATCAGGTAACACGCTTCGACGGCGAATTCTTCGCGCTCGCCGCGCTCACGATCTGAGAGATGCGGATAGTAATCGCGAAGCGCCAATCGTCCGAAAGCGACATGACGCGCTTCGTCCTGCATCACGTAAGCGTTGATCGAGCGGCCCAAAGGCTCGGTCGCAAGATCGCGGATAGTCCCGAACGCCGCAAGCGCAAGGCCCTCGATGATGACCTGCATAGCCAGATAGGTGAAATCCCATCGCGAGTCGGTTATGGCCTGTTCGAGCAGAGTTTTCAGATGAATGTTGATCGGATAAGCGAGGCCGAGTTTTTCACGCAGATACCTTGAATAAACTTCGACGTGACGCGCTTCATCGACGACCTGAGTCGCGGCGTAAAACTTCGAATCGATGTCGGGGACGGTTTGAACTATTTTCGAAGCGCATATAAGCGCGCCCTGCTCGCCGTGAAGGAACTGAGAAAATCGCCACGCATCGAGATGAAGCCGCACTTCGCCGCGCTTACGTTCGTCGATCTGATTCCATATTTCCGAGCCGTGAAGCGGGATGTAGTAATCCGCGAATCCGAGCGGGTTCGAGCGATCAATATCCAGAGACCAATCGATGCGCTCTGAGGCGTTCCATTGTTTGTCTTTGCCCTTTTCATAAAGCGTGAGCAGTTTGTCGCGGCCTTCGTCATATTCCCAGTTGAAGATGGTCTCGGTCTGTGCAGATTCGACTTTCCACTGAGTCTGCTCGACAGGCAGAGTGTAGATGCGTGTACTCATCCGTTTAGCTCCTTGACTGAAATTGACAGGCAGTTTCCAGAGGCGAGGTTATTTGTTTTGCGCAGGCAAGTCAACCTTGCCAGGAAAAGACGCTATAATCGCGAGGCGCAACAGCGCAAACGAACTATGACAGGCACGCTCTACCTCGTAGCAACGCCGATAGGCAATCTCGAAGACATAACTCTTCGCGCGCTCCGTGTGCTGAAGGAAGTCGACCTGATCGCCTGTGAGGATACGCGCCGCACGAAAAAACTGCTTGCGCATTATAGTATTTCAAAACCCACGGTGAGCTATCACGAACACAACGAGCGAACGAGAGCCACTGAGCTTGCCGATAAGCTTGAAGCAGGCGCGCGGGTTGCGCTCGTCACGGACGCGGGAACGCCGCTCGTTTCAGACCCCGGTCACAGGATGGTCGAAGAAGCTATCAAAAGAGGTATTCCGGTCGTACCCGTTCCCGGCCCGTCCGCTCTGATTGCCGCGCTTGCGGCTTCCGGGCTTCCGACGAGCGAATTCCTGTTCGCGGGCTTTCTTCCTTCGAAACAAACTCAGCGGCGCGCTCGCCTCTCTGAGTTTGTCGGCGCGCGTGCGACGTTGATTTTTTATGAAGCTCCGCATCGCATCAAAGCGACGCTTGAGGATGCGCTCGCCGCGATGGGAGATAGGCAGTCAGTCATTGCGCGAGAGTTGACCAAAATCCACGAAGAATTTCTGCGCGGCTCTCTGTCGGAGTTGATAGAGGATATCGCCGACCGCGTGATCCGAGGCGAAATCGTGTTGCTCATCAGCCCGCAGGACGAAGATACTGGTAGCGCAAGCTCTCAGCGCGTGGAGCATTCATCGATAGCCGAAGAGGTCGAGCGACTGATCGCTGAGGGGCTTGATCGCAAGAGCGCGCTCAAACGCGCAGCCCGATTGCGCGGAATAACGAAAAGCAAAGCATATCGACTGCTGCTCGAAGAAGCGGGCAGTGAAGAAACAGATGGAGAGTAGCCATGAAAAGACTCATAGCCCTCGCTTTTATTTGCGCGGCTTTGTCGGCTGCGGCCCTATCGCAAAGCGGCGCCGCGCCCGTTCGCAGCGGCAGCCGCTTTTACGGAGTAAATCTCACCTTCGCCGTCTATCAGTACGACGCGGCGCGTTCGCCTTCGCTTGAGGAAGTCACTCGTCTCGCCGGTACATATTCGAGCGCGGATGAAGAGATAGCTCATATAAAAGATAAATACAAGCTCGAAGAAATCGCCGTGCGCCACATACGGTCGGTCGGGCTTCGCGGCGAAGAAGTTTTCGAAGACGCCGTGCTGCTCGGCCCTGAATACATGGTTTTTCGAGTCACCCCGCATGAAATCGTGCGCGGACAGATGAAACTGGATTTCAGAGTGAAGTACGCGAATCAGCCTCTGCTTGAAGCTAAGGGCGTTGAGTTCGGCAACTTCGAAACGGTGCTTCTCAAAGGCGGCAGCGGATTGTTCGGCGTCAAGTATTTCGTGGGGGCGGGAGGCCGTCAGGAAAGCGCGCCGATGGAGCGCACACTGCTCATCTCGGTCACAACCGAGATAGCGCCTCTTGCAAGTCTGCGCGACCGCCCCGAACAACTATCGCATCCTGTGGATGAGTATGGCTCTCCCGTCAGGACGAGCGAGAGCGACAAGTTCACGCCTCCCGTCGCGCTTGATCGGGTTGCGCCGAGATTCGATACAGGTCGAGGCGTGCGCGGATCGGTGCGGCTTTCAGGGATAGTCACGCCCGAAGGCAAGATAATAAACGTGAAAGTGGTTCGCGGAATCGATCCGGTGATCGATGATAGAGCAGTCGTGGCATTTCGTCAGTACAAATTTTCGCCCGCGCTTCTCAACGGCAAGTCGGTACACGCCACCTACAGCGAAGAGATCGTCTTCGCTCCGCCTCCGCCTTCGACGCTCGAAATCCAACAGGAAATCGACAGGCAGCGCAGATTGGAAAAAGAGAAGAAAAAGAAACCGTGAGGAGCGACTGAAGGCAGTGGCCGGTGTAGGGAACAGGGAACAGGGAACAGACCCGGAGATTTCTCATCTGTTACCTGTCACCTTCTGGCTTCAGACTCCAGACTCCAGACTCCAGACTCCAGACTTTAACTATAAATTTCTCTGAAGAGTTTTTCGGCCATATCATTATCTATGCCCTTGAGTATTCGGTACTCCTCCATGGCCGCGCGCTTGTCGCCCATCTGAAGATGAGTGTGACCGAGTTTGTAATGAGCCTCGGCGTAATCGGGTCGGAAACGAATGGCCTGAATATAAGCCTCGCTGGCTTCCACGAAGCGACCCGCCGAACGAAACACTCCGCCGAGATTGTAATAAGCGTCCGCGAATTCCGGCTTCAGTCGTGTGGCCCGAATGTAGGCTTCAGCCGCTTCTTCATAGAGGCCCAGTTTCGAGAAAGCCGCGCCCAGATTATAGTGCGCTTCCGTATGGTCGGGTTTGATGCGCGCGACCTGCTTGTAGCTCTCTATAGCTCCGTTGTATCGGCCCAGCTTGTGATAGACGACCCCCCGATTATAGTGAGCCTCGGCATAATCAGGATTGCATCGTATCGCCTCGCGATAGGCTTCCAGAGCCTCTTCTGGCAGATTCGATTTGGAGTAGCATACTCCAAGCTTGTAGTGAGCTTCGGCGTGGTCGGGTCTCTGACTTATGATTTGCCTGAATGAGCGTATGGCATCAGTGAATCGGCCAAGCTGTTGATATGCGTTCCCCAGCCCGAATTGCGCTTCGATGAAGGCGGGCTGGATATCCAGGGCGACGAGGTACTCGCCTATAGCGTCATCCATGCGGTTCGCGTTTTCATAAACCTGTCCGAGTCGGTGATGCGCTCTGAAACTTTTCGGCTTTATTTTTATGGCCCGATGGAGCATTTCGACGGCTTCTTCGTCCCGGCCCGCGGCGACTAAAAGATCGCCGAGCGCATAGAGACCGTTTTCATCGTCGGGCGCGATGCGGATCGTCTCGCGGTAGATTTCTTCAGCCTCTCCATAGCGACCAGTCTCGGAATAGATTTCGCCCAGCCGATGGCGCGCGTAGAGGTCATCGGGCGCAGAGCGGACGGCCTGACGGTAGGCTTCTATCGCTTCGTCATAGCGGCCCATGCGAGCAAACGCGCTTCCCTGCTCTATGGCCGCAAGCGAGGCTTTATCCTGCCTGCGCCTTTTTATGCTGGCAAAAAGCTCCATAAACTCGCCACGAGTGAAAACGCCGACGCAAGACGAGCCTGCGCTATATATATTTCACGGCCCCTTGCAGATGAAAAACGGCAGGCGAAAATCATCCTGCTCTCTTTTCACATCACTGAGTCAGTCCTCGGCCTGACCTGATTGAACAACATGGGAGCGTCTGTCTGATACGACAGGGGGGACGAATTTCGCCTCTTCAGAGAGACTTCTCTCTTTGAGGCGAACCAGCAGCAATATATCAGATAAAGCGATCTGTCAAAAGAGTTTCCTTTGCGCCAACGACCGGGCAAAGGCTTTGCAGGCAGGCAACGATTACAATCAGACGGATGCCTCGATTGATGCTTTCAAACTACTGGTGTCAATTTCATCAAAGTGCGTTAAAATCCCTCCTCCCTGAGAGACGCCGCTCGACGGAGTCTGCGTCTTCGGAGACGGGTCTTTTATGGAAGAACTGCTTCGAACCTACGGCGTGTGGGCCATCTTCTTCGGCGTTATGTTTGAAGGCGATCTCACGCTGCTTTTCGCCGGAGTCATCGCCCGCGCGGGAGTGAGCGCAGGCGCAAGCATCTTCACCATAGAAGAAGTTCTGCTCTGGGGAACAGCCGGAGGATTCGTGGGCGACTCGATCAGTTACTTCCTCGGCGCGCGATTTCGCGGGCAGGCTCAAAGGCTCAAGCTGTTCACGCGATCGCGATCGCGAATAGAAAAACTGATGGACAAGTTCGGAGTCCTCTCCGTATTCATCGTGAAATATGTCTGGGGTCTCAGGACGGCAAGCGCGATTTTCTGGGGGCTGGCCAAGTTCGGTTTCGTTCGATTCGCGTGGCTCACTCTCGCAAGCTGTTTCGTGTGGGTCGCGCTGCTTGCCGGATTGGGCTTCACCTTCGCCACGGGAGTCGAAAAGCTCATAGGCGATCTGCAAAAGGTTCAGATAGCTCTGCTCGTCGGCCTCGTCATCATCATCGCGGTTTATGTCATCACCCGATACGAGCGGCGCGTCATCGAGGAAGATCAGCACTTCTTCGACGGCAACGAGGGCGAGAACAAAGAAGAAGAAAACAAACCGGAACCGTGAGATGATAGATTACGATCTTCATACTAAAACTCAGGACGAGCTTGAGCCGGGTGAAAAGATGCTCTGGTCGGGCCAGCCTGATCCGAAACGACTTTCGAGAAAAGCCCTCCTCATTTCGCTCTTCGGCATTCCCTGGACGGCGTTCGCTCTCTTCTGGGTCGTGGCCGCCGCCGGATTCAAGCTGCCAGACTTCACTTTCAGTTCTTTTTCAGATGGCTTTCATGCTGTGTTTCCGCTCTTCGGCATTCC
Source organism: Blastocatellia bacterium UBA7656 (assembly GCA_002483445.1). Classification (GTDB taxonomy): domain Bacteria; phylum Acidobacteriota; class Blastocatellia; order UBA7656; family UBA7656; genus UBA7656. The sequence continues at coordinate 3,255 of DLHY01000122.1, read as the reverse complement.
GTTCGTACTCATTGGCCTGGGGATGTTCACCGCGCCCTACTGGGCATACAGGAGCGCGAAGCGCACGGTTTACGCCATAACCAATCGCCGCGCGTTGGTGATATCTTTCGGAAGAGCGAAGAGAGTTCAGTCTTATTTCGAGCAGGATATAAGCGACATCAGCCGCGTGGAGCGCGCAGACGGAAGCGGCAACATCGTCTTTCGCACTGAAGAAACAACAGACCGCAAGGGGAACGCCCGGTTGAACCAGATAGGTTTTTTCGGAGTCCCGGAGGTGCGACGGGTTGAAAGAATTCTGCTCGACGCCTTCAAAAATGAAGACCGCCATCAGTCAGGCGGTTTTTGAAATCAAATGTACAGCGGGCTGCCAGCCTGCTGTATCTCAAATTATCATACTCTCCGCGTGCGAACAGGCTGGCCTGTCGGGCGACTCCTCAGCGATTACGCTCCTGGCGATTACGCTCCTGGCGATTGCGCTTCCGGGTATAGAGTTTCTCCTTGAATTTGTAGCAATCGATATCGATTCCGCTTATTGAAAACCTCGCGGGTTCGCAGATGTAGCGATCACTTGATAGGAGTTCATAAGCCGCAGGGGTGATGAGTATTTCGTTTCTCCCGCCGAGGTCTTCGCCGAGTTTCGAGCCGAGATTCATCTCCGACCCGAACAGGTCATCGCTGCCAATTATCAGCGTGTCGCCGTAGCCTATGCCTATGGTTCCGAATATGTCGCGCTCGACAGGGACTACGCTGTTGATCGCTTCGAAGGCTCGAAGGATATCGAGCGAGCCTTCCAACGCTCTTGTCGGCGTGTCGAATATGGCCCAGAGGTTATCGGCTTCCTGTTTGATGACGATGCCGCCGTTTTGTCGGACAGCCGGTCGCGCGGCGGCTTCCATCTGCTGGATCATGGCGAGGTAGTGAATGATGCCGTAATCTTTGGTGAGCCGCGAAAACCCGCACATATCAAGCGCGACGATGGCCACGCGCCGCTCGAAAGCCTTTTTCAACTTCCGGTCGATCTCTTCGATTCGATCAGGATTCTGATTGCGCTCGGATAAAAGTTTGTGAAGAAGATCGCGACCCGGCTGCGTTGAAAGGTCGAGTGCTGATTTCACGATGACACTCCTCAATCAGGGATCAGGGGTCGGGGGTCAGGGGTCAGGGGTTGGGAGTCGGGGGTCGGTTCATCAGCGGTCAGTTGATTTGCTTCAATCGCTCTC
>DLHY01000122.1:0-2014 GCA_002483445.1 Blastocatellia bacterium UBA7656 | reverse complement strand
GACCCCTGACCCCTGCCTTCAAATGAATTCGCGTATGTAGTCGTTGACCAAACCGGGTTCTTCGTGAATGACCCAGTGAGTCCCGTCGGGGACTCGTTTGATAGTGAGATTTTCAACGAACTCATCAAGCCCTTCGATATTGCCCGTGAGCAATGCTGTATCTTTCTCGCCCCAGACCACGAGCGTCGGCACTCTGACTGTCATCGATGAGAGATCGGCGGCGAAGTTTGTGGCTTCACTGTCTGCTTCGGTGGGCGGGCCTATGCGGGCGGCGCGGTAATAATTCAGCCCGCCCGTAAGCGCGCCCGCCTGCGACCATGCAGCGAGGTAAGCCTCTTTGTCTTCCTGGGTGAAGTAGCCTCGCCTGAGTCCGTCGCCGAGTACGATCTTCACCAACTGCTCGTAGTTGTTGGCTGAAAGAATCTGCTCGGCCTGCGGGGTGCGAAACATGAGCATGTAGGAAGAGGCTTTCTGCTGCGCCGGATTATCGCGCAGTTCGCGTTGAAACACCGCCGGATGAGGCGCGTTGATGATGACGAGACGTTCGAGCCATTCGGGGTGCGCCAGAGCGAAAGCCCAGGCGACGGCCCCGCCCCAGTCGTGCGCGACGAGTATGAATTTTCTGTGGCCGAGTCCTTCAGCCATAGCCCGCAGGTCTTCGATCAGATATTTGACCCGGTACTGATCGACATCTTCAGGCTTGGAAGAGAGATTGTAGCCGCGCATATCGGGCGCGACAGCGAAATGATCCTTGCCGAATTCCCTAAGCTGATCTTTCCATTCATACCAGAATTCGGGAAAGCCATGGACGAACATTATCAGTTTGTTTTCGCTCGACCCCGAAGAGACATAATGCAATCGGACGCCATTGACTTCCATATAATCGTGCTTGAACATAATGGCTCTCTCATTTCCTGACGGTCGGGTGCAGATACTCCTGCGGCGGGCCTTCATATATAGTGAAGCATCGCTGACAGCGATGAAGCGTGTTACCCGGAGCGGCTTTTTTCACGGCGTCAGCAGGAGCGAGGTTCCACTGCTTTACATGACCTGTGCAGTTCTGGCCCTTCTCGTTTTTGACGGTGCAGACGGTCTGCCCGACGATGAGCGGCAGGTACTCGCCTGTCGTCTCGGTCGCCGGTTGAATCTCGCGTGACTTGATGTCGGACAATCCGACTTCGCTCATAAAGGGGATCCTCCTCGTTTCGATTTCGAGAGAGGTATATTATGGCACGGATGAAAGGCGGTCAATGAGCGGATTTGAGGAAAAGGATTGAAGGGCGGCTAGTGGGTCTTGAACCCACGGCCTCGTGATCCACAGCCGCTTCCACGCCCTACCATACCGGCGACATCTGATGATGCTCGCCTAGATTCTAAACGAGTTGCAGCCATCAGCGAAAGGATTAGTATCACTGGATGTCACCACATATCCATAAAAATTTGTCTCAGATTTGTCACAAGAGGAAATATGGGTAGACCGGCAACCGTTGCCGCTGGTGAACCGGCACAAGCGAGCGCATGTTGGAAAGATTGAATGGCAACACACAACACAGCCATTGACTCAAAGCGAATCGCGCTTTCTGTCGAAGCTCTCCGCGCTGGTCGGTCGCGGTGATCCTCTGCGCTTCATCTGGCAGGCGATCAACTCGCGCCCAATTATAATTCAGGCCACGCTGGAGAAGACGAAGCGGATCAGGTAACGGTTAAGCGCGCGGAAATTCGCGCAGAGAAATAAAAGGGGGAAGGATGGCCAGAGGACTTTCAGAACTTCAGCAATTCATCATCATTCGAGCAGCAGAGCGCGAAAGCGTCTCATACTCCGATTTGCTCGCTTCCTTCTTCGGCTTTGAGCCGTCGAAAGTAGACAAGCGCGGTTTTTCACCCGTCGAGATAGGCGAGAACAGATACAACAGTGCGATGGCTTCACTTTCTCGCGCCTGCCGTCGTCTGCATCGGCGTGGACTCATCCAACTTGACGAAGCGAATGAAGGCTGCAGAGCGGTAGTCTTAACCG
>DLHY01000023.1 GCA_002483445.1 Blastocatellia bacterium UBA7656 | reverse complement strand
CGACAATCTGCCAGATTGTCGTTGTTTCCCGCCGCCGAGGCTTTTCGCACTCCACGACAAGCTGGCAGATTGTCGGACATTTCCCAAATTCGACATGGGATTTTATTTCGTTCCTCTTCCCTAAGTTTGCGCCTCGATAAACGCAAGCCGATAGACTGAAAAAACAAACGACGCTGCGCATCGAGTATGCAGCGTCGTTTGTTTTTTCAGATAAGCATTCGAAGTCAGGGCCGGTTGCCGTTTTGCGCTACGGGCAGCAGTATCCTCGACGGATGCTTTCGATCATGGTGGATCGCGTTGGTTGCAACGCGCGTTTCCGAATCTGCGCGCATGGGTTTGCCTGTATTCGGGTTCGGATCATAGCGCGGATCGTTCGAGCTTGTCACGTGAACCGCTATGCGATGGCCGCGATTGAATACGAGGCTTGTACACCACAAATCGATTTTGAATTTGTAGACCTCGCCTTTCTTCATGAAAACTTCTCGATCAAATCCTTCACGGAATCGCGCTCGAAAGGCTGAATCCAGAACCAGCCTTTCCGTCCCGTCCGGGTAGACATCGATCAGCTTGACCATGAAATCAGTGTCGGGCGCATCGCTTTCGGCCCAGATTTCAGCTTCGATCTGGCCCGTCACCTCAACCGGAGAATCAAGCACAGGAGTCATATATTTCAAAACATCCTTGCGATCTCCCACGGCGCGCTGATCCATCGGGCCTTTTTTGATGAAGAGGTTCGAGCCTCCAATCGTAGGCACTGGATTTTTCGGATCATACTGATAAGCGTCCGCGCTCTCCTGCACCGATGGCGATTTGTCGCCGAGCGCGCCTCCGGGCTGAAGATAGTAAGACGTGATGCGCGACGCGACGGGCCATGTCGGCGAAGTGCGCCATTCATTGCCCGGCGCTTTCGGGTCGCTTACGTCGCCCATGGCGTAATACTTCACGGCAGGCTCTCGCATGATTCCGTTATCTATGCCCTTGAGCCAGTATTCGAACCAGCGCATCGCTTCTTCATTCACATTTATAACGGAGTTGGCCGGGTACTTGACTTCTTCGATAGCGCCGTGACCCCACGGCCCCATCATAAGTTTCTGATTGCCGCGCGCTTTGCCTGCCCCCTTAGCTTGCAGCCCGACAAAGCTGCTGACGTTGCCCTGCGAAAATATGTCGTACCATCCGCCGTAGTTGTAGGCCGGCACATGAATTTTCTGCCAGTGCTTCGACATCTCGTTCGAATCATAAAAGCCGTCGTAGACGTTGTGACGGAAAGTTTCCAGCAACACGTCGTCGGCGTTCATGCGCTTGAGCCACAGTTCGTTAAGCTCTTTGCGGAAGACTCCGCCGTTGAAAGCCGATTGATGATAGATGCTCGACCGGGCCACCATCACGAAGATGGCCGCCAGATGCGGCGGGTTGGCCATCGCCGCAAGGTTCGATGTTATGCCCATGGCCGACGCGCCGAACATGCCTACCTTGCCGTTAGACCATTTCTGTTTCGCTATCCATTCAACCGTGTCGTATCCGTCCTCGGGGTCATCGAGGAACGGGCGATACTGACCTTCGCTTTTGAAGCGACCGCGGCAATCCTGCGTGACGAGCGCAAATCCTCGCTTAGTCCATGCGGAGTTCCCCGACGCCTGTGTGTCTTTTCCGTAAGGCGTGCGAACAAGCACTACCGGCCACGGGCCTTCGCCTTCGGGCAGGTATATGCTTGTGGCGAGCTTCACCCCATCGCGCATCGGCATCATCTCATCCGCGCGACGGACGGCAGATTGTTGAGAAAACGCGGGCGCGAGCGCGGCAAGCGAGAGGACGAGGGCGAGCAGCAATACTTTGGTCTTTCGCATTATGAGGCTCCTCCTGACGGCAGGTGTAGGAAGGGGCGGCCCTCAGCCGCCCCAGGTCGAGCATTCGCGTGTCTCAGTCAAAAAGCGGAGACATCACCGACTAAGCCCACACCCAGCCGAACTGCGTGTTGCTCGGTTTGGGATTTTGCTGGTATTCCTCTTTCAACTGAGCGATGCGGTCGGTCTTGATCGCATTGCGTTTCGCTTTGACATCGATTTTGTAAATCCGCGCGGCGTTCAGACCGAACACCTTGTTTTTGATCTCCGGGGTCAGTTGCTTGTAGCCGTATTTGGCGGCTATGTCTTCGCGAATCTGGAAACTGCGGAAGCGGGTGATCTGACTCTGCGGGCTGCCACCCCAGATAGAATCGGTTCCCCAGATGATGCGGTCTTCGCCTCCCGGCAGGTTCATTATCTGGCCGAGCAGGTGCATCGCCACTTCGGGCCGCCCTGAAGAAGTTCCGTTCCAGGTCGAGCCAAGCTCGAAGTAAACATTCTTGAGGTTGTTGCGCTTGACTATATCGATCAGGTCGGAAACCCACGGGATGTACTGCGGATTTGCCCGGTCTGTCTCCTTGACGCGAGCCGTCGGGTGCCAGCCTGAGTGATAGATGATGAAGTTGAGGTCGGGGAAATCCTTCGCCACTTTTTCAACGTCTTTCGGATGGCAATGCTCTTCGTTGAAGAGTCCGAGCGGAAGTCCCTTGTGGATGCAGATATTCTTTATGCCGAGCTTGCGCGTGCGCTCCCAGAAGGGATAGGTGTTCTTCTCGTCGTCGAGCCAGTATGGGCCGCCGCCTATGAGCGAGCCTGTATACATCTTCCACGAATTGATCTTGAGTATTTTGGCCTGTCGCTCCATCTCTTCGAATTCCGCCGATCCCATATTGGGGCGAAGAAGTCCGTGGCTGATCATGCGCGAGGATTTGGCCCACTCGTTGATATCGTTTCGGGTCTTGACCATCTTATCGGGCGGCAGAATGTTTTCTCTCCATTCGGAAGTCGGCACGCCGCTGATGATGGCCATAACGGTGTCGGAGTCGAAGAAAAGCTCTTTGACATAATGCGTTTCGTTCAAAGCGGCCAGCACATCAGCCGTAGTTTTTTCATTCGGGCGGAAGCGGCGCAGGAAGTTGTAGGCTTCTCGCCCCGCCTGAGTCTCTTCGAACCAGCGCGACTCGACATCGATGTGATGGGTCTGATTGTCGAATATGAACTGATCTTTCGGCCACTTCTCCGCGGAGGCAGCCGGATCGAGAGCTTCCAGCGGGTCGACCTCGTAAGTTTTGCCGAAGACCTCATTGAAGCAGAGCATCGTGGCAGCCATGCCGCACGAAGTCTGAAGGAATGTTCTTCGCGAAAGGCCCAGTCTCTTCGCGTTGCGGTCAGCCATCACGCGAAGGCGTTCTACGACTTCGCGCTCTTTGGCTGACTGCGGAGGAGGTATGAATTCCTCGTTGGAAACTATACGGTCAGGGATGGGCGATTGAATATCCGAATCATCATCAACGTAGCACTTGCGAACCCACATGGCGCGCTCCTTTCGATCAGATGAATTTCAATGACAGAGACCCGACGTTTCGATTCGCAGCGCCTGCTGCAATCGGCGGATGCTCGGTCGCGTGAAGTTAAAGGTATGAGCCGAGTCTACTGACTTTCCGCAGTAAGTTCAAGCGCGCGGCTATCCGCGCGTCACTGGCGATACGGCTGTGACCGAACGGTCGGTTACAGGATTTCAGGTCAAAAAGAAAGGGGCCAGAGGCCCCTTTCCCGGTTTCGAGCCGCAGGCTCAGGTTAGAAGGTTACGCGAGCGCCGAGCTGAACTGCGCGAGGCCCGCCTGATCCGAATGCCTGACCGGCCCTTTGAGTAGGCTGGCCGAAGTTCGAGTTGATGGTGGTCCCGAATCCGCCGAGGTTGGCAGTGTTGAGGATATTGAATACCTCGACGAGGCCTTGAACAGTGACTTTCTCCCCGAACTTGAAGTTCTTCGCGAATCTCACGTCGTGGGCCATGAAGTTGTCGCCGAATTCAAAGTTGGGCGGCAGCGTGAGCGTCGGGATGAGACCGCCCTGCGCGTCGAGTTTGCCCGCAAACTGAGCGTTGAACTCGTTGACGAGCCGGAAGAGTTCTTCCTTGCTCGTCCCGCGATTGAGCGAATTTTGCGTCAGCCCCGGCAGCGTGTCGCCGCGCGATCCATCGCCGTTGATGTCGATGGTTGAAGGCACGCGGGCGTTGAACGGCCCACGGCTGCGGTATATGGAAATCAGAGACGCCTGAATCCCCCACGGCAGTTCCAGTATGCCGCTGAAAACCAGGCTGTGGCGAGCGTCTCCACCCAGATCAATGACCCTCTCGAAGAGGTTGTCGAGATTTTCGCCCGTGTCGTAGCCATGCAGTTGAGCCAGCGCGTAGCTTGCCGTGAACTGGAAGCGATTCGAGAATCGCTTGTCGAGTTTCATAAGCAACGCGCGGTATTCGTTGCGACCGCCGTGCTGAACGAAGTTGATGGCGCCGTTCGAGCATCGGACTGTCGGATCGATGGCTTCATTGGCGTTTGCGCACTTGCGTATCTTCGCCCCTCCGTTTGCAGGCGCTCGATTGAAGCGATTGTAGTCGGTGATGAACTGCGAATGCACCGACTTGCGCACCACGAAGTCAGCCGAGAGCGTCATATTCCAGGGCAGTTGGCGAGCGACGCCCAGGTTATAGTGGATCGTGTAGGGCGTGTCGTTTTGAGGATCGAGTATCTCTTCGCCGCTCTTGAAGAAATCTATCCCCGTAAATCCCGCGCTGCCCAACTGCTTCAGAGCCGAATTGATGGCAGCGTTCTGTGGGCCGAGTATCTGGAGGAAGTTCGCGCCCGTGAACTTGGTCGGGATGACCTGGAAGTTGATCGGCGTGCCGGGAGCCACGTTGATGAGGTTCAACGGCCCTAGCGCGGGGATGTTCGGAAGCGGCACGAAGGTGAACGGGTTGCGATAGAAATCGCCTGTGATGGGAACTCGCCCGTTGAGCAACGGGGCGATGAAGCTGCGTTCGCGCAGACGGGTCACAAACAAAGCTGTGTCGTAGTAAATCCCGCTGCCGCCGCGAATGACCGTCTTGCCGTCGTTTTTGACATCCCAGGCAAATCCGAGGGAGGGCCCGATGTTGTCTTTGTCCTTCTTAGACGGCGCGAGATCGCCGACCAGCGAACTGAGGAAAGCGGGCTTGGCAAGATCGTGATTGTAGAGGTTGGTTTCGAACATGTACGAAGCGCCGAAGTTAAGGGTAAGCCCCGAACGAACCAGCCACGAATCCTGCCCGTAGAAGCGGAAGCGATGGCTCCGGCGCGCTTGCTCTCGATTGAACGGCTGCGGCTGAATCGGATCGCCGATTCCTATAAAAGCCACTGCGATGGGAAGCTGAAGGATATCGTTGATCGTCAGCGGCAGAGTCGGATTTGAAAAGACCGCAGGCAACGGGATCGTGAGCGCCTGCCTGACCGGAGTGGGGATTCCGGGAGTCAAGGCTATCGCCTGATTGACGCCCTGCACGACCAGAGGATTGTGCAGCACTACAAGCGCCGGATCGAGGAAGGCCCAGCCGCCCTTGCCGAGGTTGAATTCATGCTCGCCGCCGAAGCGGATGCGGTGCGCGCCCTTCTGCCAGTTCACATTGTCGGTCGTCTGATAGCGGTTGAGCACCCGGCTCTGAGGCGCGTTGGTTGAGTTGCCGAGTTGTATGCCGCTGTCAAGCACTATCACCTGCACGCCGCCGCGCCCTACACATCCGGGATTGGTCGCGGGGCAATCCGCTTCGGTCGGGATAGTGCTGTCGTTATCGATGCGCTGATAGTTGAAGCGCAGGTCATTGACGAAGTTCGGGTTGAAGACCGTCGTCACTCCCGCTATCGCGTTATGGTCGCGATTTTCGTTGGCTCGCCAGTTCGACGGGAAGGTGTTCAAAGTGACCGGCGCGAAGGTATCGTTCCAGTCATAGCTGTAGCGGAGGAACAGGTTGTTCTTGTCGCTGATGAACCTGGGCAGGTCGAAGCGGGCGTTGATGACCAGTCCGTCATACGGGCTGCCGAAGTTGTTATCCAACTGGCGGAATCCGTCGAACCCGCGAGTGACGGTCGAAAATATCGAATCCTGATCGAGCCATTCGGCGTTGCCGAAGAAAAATGCGCGATCTTTCTTTATTGGCCCGCCCAGAGAGCCGCCGTACTGGTAGCGGCGAAAATCGGGCGTTCCCTGACGAAGCGTAGGAACCGCCGCCCACTGATCGTCGCGGGCGAAAAAGATTCCTGATCCGTGAAAGTCGTTCGTCCCGGTGCGGGAAACTATGTTGACCGCTCCGGTCGAGGTGACTCCTGTGGAGAGGTCGAAGTTGAACGAGGAGATTTGAAACTCCTGAATCGTTTCGGTCGAGAAGTTCTGCGCAGCCCCGCCCGTCACATTGTCGAGTACGCTCCCTCCGTCAACCGTTATTCGGGTGCTGGCTGAGTTGGAGCCGCCGAACGAGACGTTGAACAGGTTGTTGGCGTTTCCGGGATTGGAAGTCGAAACGCTCACGCCCGGTTCGAGCAGCGCCAGTTGAAGGAAGTTGCGCCCGTTGAGCGGAAGAGAATCGATCTTCTGCCGCGAGATGACTCCTTCAACGCGGTTGCTGCTCTTGTCTATGACAGTAGCCCCGGCCTCGACGTTTACTATCTCGCTGGGACTGCCCGCCCTCATGCTCACGTCGCCGGAATTGGTCTTTCCGACTTCGATGGTTGTTGTGAAAATATGGGTTGAGAATCCCTCAGCCTCGATCTTCACCTCATATTCTGCGGGCGAGAGAGTGCTGACGAGATATATGCCATCGTCACCGGCGCTGACTTTCCTCGATTCGCCGGTCGCTTTGTTGGTCACCGTGATGGTGGCCTTAGTGATGATCGCTCCCTGCTCGTCTGTCACCGTGCCCTTGATAGAGCCGGTCGGACTCTGTTGAGCCAGGACGGGCAGACTCATTCTTGCCACCAGTGTCAGCGTTGTGATCAGAAGCAGCAAGCAATTGATCTTTTTTCGCATAGCCTCTTCTCCTTTCAAACTCCTGCCAGGCGGATAGGTGCCCAAACGGGTTGAGCCTGAATTGTTTTTTGTATCACACGGGTTGCACCTGATTCGGACAAAGACTCTGATCCCACCAGAATCAGTCACCTCGTATCCGGCATCGGCGATGAACTTCAAAGGGCCCGCGGCCCAGGCAAAGCAGTCTTGTCCTTGATTAAAACTTCAGAGAGATTCCCGACGGGCAATATGATTGTTTGTTCGGAAGCCTTTGTCAAGCCCTTATTTTTGATTTCGACCATCCGTTCGGACGGCCCCCTCTCAGGTTGTCAACCTCCGCTCCGTTCAACTAGAATTCGGTTTTTCCTCAAACCTACTATTCCTCGATGCTGGGAGGCATAAGCTATGTTGAAATTTTTAAGTCGTCGCAAGCGCTCGATCAAAATTCTTCTCTGGGGTTTTATCGCTTTGCTTGCGCTCGGCCTGATAGGTTTTTTCACTCCGACCTGGAGTGGACTGAGCGGAGCCGATGACAATAGTTCGGTAGTGGCTCGCGTGGGAAGTTTCGAAATCACAGTCAAGGAATACCGCGATGCGCTCTCGCGCTACGGCCAGCAACTCGCTCAGGGACAGGGGGCCGTGAGGCGCGACCCTCCGGCCAAAGTCTATGAGCTTTACGGCGAGCAGGTGCTCGAAGAACTCATCCGCCAGAAGATCATCCTCTACGAAGCAGATCGATTCAATCTCCAGACTACGGACAGCGAGGTGCAGGAAAATCTCAAAAAGATGCCCGGTCTCAATCCCTGGCCCGGCCCGGAAGCTTATCGACAGCAACTCGCTCAAATAGGAGTGACCCCTTTCGAATTCGAAGAGAACGTCCGCGCAGGCGTCACCGAGCAGAAATTGCGCAGCTATGTGACGGCAGCCGCTCAAGCCCCAACGAGCGAGATCGAGGAAGACTATCGCAGCAAGAATTCCAAATACACCGTGCGATGGGTCGAAGTCCGAGCCGACAGTTTCCGCGACAAGATTCAATTCATAGATGCCGACATCCGCGCTTACTTCGATTCGCGCAAATCGGACTTCCGCATCAACACCGATCAGCGACGCGCCCGATATATCTTCATCAATCAGACGAAAGCGGGCGAGGCGATTCAAATATCAGACGACGAGCTTAAACAGAAGTTCAATCCCGAACGCAACGTCCAGCAGGTTCGCGTGAGCCAGATCGCGCTCAATATCCCCAAAGAAAAACCCGCGACCGACAAGAAAACAGACGCCGAAAAGAAAGAAGACGACGAGGAACCTACTCCTGAAGAAGAGACCCGCAAGAAGGCCGACGACATAGTAAATCGCGCTCGCGGCTCGGAAGGAAAACCTGCCGAGGACTTCGCAAAGCTTGCGCGCGAACTGAGCGAAGACCAGAAGACCAAACCGGCGGGCGGCGACATCGGATGGGTCAACAAAAAAGACAAACGCGAGACGGATGACCCGCTCAACCGCGTCTTCAACATGCAGAAAGACCAGATCAGCGAGCCGATCAAAAAGCTCGACAAATTCTATATCCTCAAAGTCACTGACCGACGCCTGCCCACCTTTGAAGAATCGCGCGAGCAACTCATCAAGGAGATTCGCGCGGAGAAGGGCTATACGAAAGCCGTCGACATAGCCATCGAAGCGGAGCAGAAATTCAAAGAGACGAACAACATCGAAGCGACCGTCGCTGAGATCAATCAGAAGTACGGCGCGCAGGTGGCCGAGATAAAGGAAACGCCTTTCTTCACCCAGGGCGATTCGCTCCCCGATCTCGGCGCGGCTGTCGGATTTCAGGATTCGGTCTTCGAATTGCAAAACCCCAGCGACATCGGCGAATACCTCAACGTCAACAACGGGTTCGCCATTCCTCAGTACACCGAAAAACGCGATCCGCACGACCCGGCTCTCGAAGAAGTCAGAGCGAGAGTCGAAGACCGCTATCGCACGGATAAAGCCCGCGAGCGCGCCCTCGAACTCGCCCGCCAGATTGCGCAGGCGGCATCACCCGACGCGCTCAAGTCTGCCGCTGACGCGCAGAAGCTCAAGCCTGATCAGAGAGTTCTCTCCGGCGCTGACTCCATAGGCTCTCTTTCGAACGAAGGGCAGCGCGCGCAGGTATACAAGCTCAAGGAGGGCGAAGTGCTGAGAGAGCCTCTCAAGCTCGAAGAGGGCGACAGCTATTTCGTCGCCTCTATGGTCAAGCGCGTGGATGCCGATATGGGCAAGCCGTTTCAGGATCAGCGCCGCTCGATAGAAGAGAGTCTGCTGGCGACCAAACGCAATGCGATGTTTATGTCTTACATCGCGTGGGCGCAAAAGCAGCTTCAGCAGCAGGGCAAGATCAAGATATATCAGAAGGTGATCAATACAGCGATAGCCAACGCTCCTGAAGAGGGAGGCCGACCGGTCACGGCTCCCACTCGCCCGCGTCCGCGACGAGGCGCGCCCGTACAGCAGTAAGGCAAAAGTAAAAAGGCAAAAGTTGTTGTTCAAGCTTTTGCCTTTCAGCCGATGCGCCTTATCAAACAAGAAGCTGCGAATTTATTTCAAGGCAGTAGGCCGCGTGACCTGCTGCCTTTTCATTTTTATCTCGTCTTCGAAGCCCCGACCTTCACGCGAGACATGTCTGTGCTCTTTGCAAGATGGTCTTCCTTTTTCGACCTCGTAAGTTCATGCGCAGTCCCCCGCTCGAATCCGAAAACCTCGGCGAGGAAATACTGATCCGCGTAGCGATTGAAAATCAGACGCGGCTCCTCTTTGACTGATTCTGCGCGCTCTGCCCTGACGAAGACCGTAGCACTGATGCGCCCGTCGGCGCTGACAAATCGAAGCGCATCCGAACCGGCAAGGCGAATCGTTTCGAGGGTGTAACGCCCTGCGGGAAGCGCGCGCTCTTTGATCGTAAAGTTGAAAGGTATGTTGACTGTCAACTGCCGCGCCTGAGCCAATACCGAAAATGACGCCGCCGCGACGAAAGACAGAATAGCGATAGTCAGAATGATTTGCTTTTTCATAACCGTCTCCTTCCTCGTTTTCAAATTCCGGATTGCAGGTTGCCGTCGATCCGGCATTGAGTAAAAATAGGGAAGGCGACCTGCTCCGCTGAGAGGCACAACCCAAAGAGCGGAAGCAAGCGTGAAATCACCTGCCTTCCCAAACTGAATTTCAATGAGCCTGCAATCAGGGCCGTGGACTTTGTTCATCCACCGAGCGGGACTATAATCGAGTGAGGCCAGCCGGTAATGACAGATGCCTGACCAAAGCGTGACTTTTCCGTGTCCGTAGTGAGTAAATGAAAAATATGGCAGTATCGAATCCACCTCGCGCAGCTTCTTATCATTTCGATGATGTACTGATCGATTGCTACAATTTCCGCATTCAAAAGAATGGAGAGACCCGCGCTCTCACACCTCGCGCTTTCGACGTGCTTCTCTTCCTCATAGAGAATCGCGGGCGCGTGATCGAAAAGCAGGAACTCTTCGAACGAATATGGAAGGATGCTTTCGTCACCGACAACGCATTGACGCGATCCATCAAAGAAATTCGTCAGGCGACTGGCGATGATGCCGACTCTCCCCGCTACATCGAAACCGTCCCCCGTCGCGGCTATCGCTTCATCTGTGACGTGAAAGAAGACGCGGATTTTATCGAAGCTAATCCGGCTCGCGTCGAACCGATAATCATTGAGCCAATCGCTGCTGGCGGAAATGATATCAGAGTGAGCCGCGCTGCGTTGATTGTATCGGCAATCGCCCTTGCCTCAATCATCGTCATCGCCTTCGCCATCTGGAAGTTCACGACCGGCGAAGTTCCGACCGCCCCTTTGACTCCATTGAAGACCGCGCAGATAACCACATGGACGGGGCTTGATATCTATCCGACTCTCTCGCCCGATGGAAGCTCAGTCGCTTACAGTTCCGATCACACGGGGAGCTTTGAAATTTATGTCAAACCGCTGGCCCCCGGCGGGCGCGAGATACAACTCACCTCAGACGGCCAGCGGAATCTTCAGCCCGCGTGGTCGCCCGATGGAAAGCTCATCGCTTATCACTCGAAGACGCGCGGCGGCATCTGGGTCATCCCTTCTCTTGGTGGGTCTGCGCGACGACTCTCCGAATTCGGATCGCGCCCCGCGTGGTCGCCCGACGGAAGCGCGATAGCTTTTCAGTCAGGCACGATTGCCGATACCGGCACGACTGCTTTCGTGATGCCGCCCTCGACTATCTGGCGGGTTCCCCTTCAAGGCGGAGACCCCGCGCCCCTCACACAGGTCGGCCAGCCATCAGGCGGACACGGCTCGCCCTGTTTTTCGCCCGACGGCAAGCGGCTGATTTTCGTCACGAGCGACACGGGGCTTTCCGAGATGTGGACGGTTTCATCGGAAGGCGGCGATTTGAAACGGCTCGCGCCCGCTCACAAACTTCAATTCGATCCGGTCTATTCGCCCGATGGGGAATGGATTTATTACAGCGCGTCTTCAGGCTCGATCAACTTCGGATTGTGGAAGCTGAAGATTTCGAAGACGGGCGAAGCCGAAGGACAGCCGGTAGAGATAGTGAACACGGGGCTTTCACTCGCCAAGCATCTCTCGATTTCGCCCGATGGAAAAAGGCTCAGTTACACATTGCTCAATCAGACGAGCGATCTCGCATCGCTAACGATCTCGAAGGATTCTTTCAAAGTGACCGGCGAGCCTCGCGCGATCACAAACGACACGAGCTACAGGAAAACGAACGCGGCCTTTTCGCCCGATGGTCGATGGATAGCTTTCAACGTGTGGCGCGCAGGAATGCCTTTCAACGTATGGGTGATGGAGGCTGACGGAAAAAATATCACGCAGATGACGACCGATCCTCTTGGGTTGGGCCTCGTCGACTGGCTTCCGGGCGGAGACGCGATAGCGATACGGGCGTGGCGCGAAGGCCGCCCAGTTATATGCTCGATCAACATCAAGGATGGAAGAGAAAAACAACTCACGCGAGTGAACGGCGATATCTTCAATCCTAAAATTTCGCCTGACGGCAAATCGTATGTGTTCAATTCGAGAAGGAGCGGAACCGTCAACGTATGGATATCCCCGGTGGAAGGCGGAGAGCCTCGGCAACTGACATTCGACAGCGAGATGATGGGCTTTGCCTGCTGGTCGCCCGATGGACGTTGGCTTGCGATTGAGATGAAGCGCGGAGACGACACGCACATAGCGGTCATGCCTTCGGGTGGAGGCGAAGCCAGGCAACTGACATCGGAGAGGGGGCAGAACTGGCCCGGTGGCTGGTCGCCTGACGGAGATAAAATAGTCTTTGCCGCCGAGCGCGATGGGGTATGGAATATCTACTGGGTCTCGCGCAGCACAGGTGAGCAGAAACAATTGACCGCTTACACAAAGCCTAACACTTATGTCCGTTATCCAGTGTGGTCGCCTCTCGGAAATCAGATCGTCTATGAGCAGGCCGAAACTACGGGCAACGTGTGGGTAATGGAAATGAAATAAGAAGTCTGGAGTCTGGAGTCTGGAGTCGAGAGTCGGGAGAACTTCAATGACCTTGCAGCCTGTCAGACCCTTCTGACTCCAGACTCCAGACTCCAGACTCCACACTCCGGACTATTCGTATCACAATTGTCACGCCGCGCAGTTTGAATTATCATTGCACGCCTCGAAGTTCATCTCCGATGTGGCGCAAGCTGTTAGCTTGCGCTTCGCCCCGCAAGTACGAAAATCGGGGGACACGCAAGCCGTCAGCTTGCGCCACTTTTCTGAGGGGTAAAGCAGTTGAGCAAACGACGCGACGATGATTCAGACGATGTGGCTGCTCTGATTGAGCAAGCGCGCAAAGAAGGCGCAACTGAATTGAATTTGTCTAATCGTGGATTGACCGCCTTGCCTGAATCAATCGGCCAGTTGACTCAGCTTCAGCAACTCGACATCTCCGACAACCAACTGACC
>DLHY01000075.1 GCA_002483445.1 Blastocatellia bacterium UBA7656 | reverse complement strand
CTTAATTCTTCAGGCGGTTTTGCAGCAATGCCGGCACTAAAAGGTAATATCACAAGAGCGATTGCCTCGCCAAGTTGCGCGAAAGAGTCTCAGCGACGGAAGGGGCGTGCTTCATTGGGCAGAGAAAGAATGAAGGCAGAGAATAAAGAGAAATCATTTGATTGGGTGATTCCTGACGCTGACCAGTCGCAGAGGATAAAGCCCTGTGTCAGTAGCCCGACCGTCAGGGAGGGCATAGCGCATAGCCCTTGCTTAGGGCCATTTAATTTTCTGCTTGAGGGAGAAGAATAGAACACAGATTGAGCGGATCAGGCGGATTTACGCGGATCAGACCCGCACTCATCCGTCCAATCCGTGTCATCCGCGTTCTATTCCCCAAAATTAAATGGCCCTACCCTAGCCCTTGCTTCGTATCTTTTTCGCTACAGCCTTCTTGATCTTTAGAACTGGCTTTGCATACGATAGGCTTATGAACAAACAGATTATATCCGCATCTTCTGATGTGATGGGTGGGACTCCGGTTTTTGCCGGGACGAGAGTGCCTATCCAAACCTTCATCGATTACATCAAAGGCGGAGAATCCATTGATGATTTCCTCGAAGGTTTTCCAACCGTAGGCAGAGAACAAGTCATTGCGTTTTTGGAAGCGGCGCAAGAACAGATGATCAAGATGGTGGCATAGCGTGAAGATTCTTTTAGACGAATGCGTAGATCGCCGGTTTGCCAAAAAAAGGCTTTAGCATCCTTATCAAGATAAGGTCAAGCAAAATCCATTCATATCTTTTCGCTTGCACCCGCGAGCGTCTAACGGCTGGGATGACCGGGCGCACGCGGCACTGGAACAAACCATATAAAATCCGCGTCGTCGGCTCCGGTTCGCGCCATTGTCAGACAGCATCGTCGGGTTGAGATTCTTGTATTGGCGTTCCGCCAGACTTCATACCCGTAATAATCGATATGGGCCGAATCCAGTTATAGAACATCTCATGAAATGTTCCATCTCCCATTGTCCATTCAATACCTTGATAGAGGCATTTTATGAATCTACCGTTAAATAACGGAAGGCTTTTGCCCATTCCTTGAGATCTCATGCGGTTCGCTTCTTTCACAGTCGTGAACCTTGCATTAACACCAGTTGCGTTGCACAGTTGCACAAACCGCTCGGCGTTGAAGAAGTACATTATTCTCTTGCGCCCCATCAATAAGTCCATCAGAAACTTATTTGAGATTGAGCGTTCCGCAATAGGCTCTAAGACCACAGAACCGAATCCCTCTCGCCAATCCATCAATTCTATTCTCTTTAGACTTTTAGATAACTCTGTAGGATTCTGAGGTTCACTCAGAGCAGCAGGATTTATGTAGACGTGATAAACGAAAAGCCTCAAGTCGAACTCGCCTAAGAGTGCAAACTTTTCATCGGTAAGATTGATAATTCCTAATACAAGGCATTCATCTATCTCAGCGACTGCAAATTTTCTGTTGTCTGATGCCTCAAGTAAATCAATTAAACTATCTGTAAATGTTTCGTAGAGAGTTTCATTAGATGTTATGACGATTTTCTCACCAGAATTTAGCGGGTGCTCGTAAACACCAGGATCGGCATCGATCAAATCCTTACTCTTTTGGACTATGAATTGTTGCCTAAAAAACCGCTCGATTTGTTTAATT
The DNA here is from genome assembly GCA_002483445.1 of Blastocatellia bacterium UBA7656. GTDB lineage: Bacteria > Acidobacteriota > Blastocatellia > UBA7656 > UBA7656 > UBA7656. Next base: position 37,499 of record DLHY01000075.1, on the reverse strand, counting down.
CCTTTGGACCCATACTGCTCAAAGAATTTGAAGTAGACTGCTTCGTCATTCTTGAAGAGTGAATTAAGCATTTCCTCATTGACTCTTCCTGCTTTAGCCTCAAGGAAAGTAATCTCTCGTGCCTGCTCTGGTTGAAAACTAATCTTCATGAGATCGGAAACACCGGCAAAGCTGCAAAAGTCTAAAGGAATAATAAAAACGTCTGGATTCTTATTCTCGTTCTCTACATAGGGCAGTACAGAATCAATATTCTGGTTGGCTAACGTACCATATTTCACTCCTTTGAATACTTTTCTCACCTTGCTTCGATCTCCCCCCATAGCAAGCCAAATAAACGTATTGAAGAATAATTCAAAAAGCAACTTCCAGTATTGTAACTGGCCAATTCTTTGTTTGATTGTGGCGTCAGCCTTACCTGCATCCAAGAGCGCAATCTCATCTTCCAAGTCGAGAATCATTTGAATCAAAATATGTTCAGCTTTTTTATAAGCCCTGTGACATTCCCTTATGAAATCTGGATAATTGGCCCTGATCTTTTCCGGCGTTGAGTAGTTTGGCAAATCTGTAACACTTCTTGTCAATAAGCGCCTACATTCTAAAAGCATTTGTTCGACTTCTTGAGCTTGAATTGTTCTAGCCATAAAAGAATTCTGAACGATATGTAGTCGGATGACCAGCGCGCCCTATGCTGTCTGGTATGAAAATAAATGACTAAACTCGTGTTTTACCAATTTGATTGGAGTTTCGCGGTCGAATTCGGGATTCTTAGTGTTTGCAAAAACCAAGAACAGAACCCCGAAATCCGAGCGCCGATCCAGTTTATCTCACTGCGGCTGCTATTTGTAGTCTCATCAGCACTCTGCCTTCAGGCACGGCTTACTGCATCGGCATCTTCCTTGTCGTGTTGATGACTGGTCGGCTTGCTCAACATAAAGGCAGCCTCGCTCGCGCCGTCCTCCCTTTTGTCTTTCGCCTCAAGTGGGGATGGCACAGAGTCGAGCGGGCTTTGGAGCGAGGGAAACTCTCGCTCGATTCCTTGATTGATCGGGCTTACGAGTGGTGCTTGCAAAACCTCGAAGTCGAGACTGTGCGACTAGGCCAGATGCAGCGTGAAGTGATGGCTGTAGACACTTCGACCATTGCAAGGTTGCGCTCCAAAGAGGGCAACAGCGCGCTGCTTGGCAAGGGCTACTCTCACTCGTCAGGTCGGGCCGTAAGAGCCAACATAGTTTGTGCGCTTGTCAGTGTGGTCGGGATTCGAGGAGTGAGAGTAGGCCTGTTGAGGCGAGCGCGATTTGCTCTCAGTTCGGACAAAGCAGTTGAGATGGTTTTCAAAGATGTAGCAAAAATGGAGGGAAACTGTCTGATAGTAGTAGACGCAGGCATTGCCACGAAGGAGCAGTTCGCTGCTGCCACTGAGTACAAAGCCCTATTGGGAAGGCTGAGGATAAACTGCAAGCTGAGGTGCGCGCCCCGCCCGCCCAACGGCTTGCCAGGTCGCCCCCCCATTCACGGCCCTGTCCTTCATCCTGGTCGAGGAGAGGTTGAGAAGGAAGCGTGTGAGGAAATGAATGTGGCCGGGAAGAAGGGAGAGATAAGGGTAAGGCGATGGAAAGACCTGCACTATGAAGGAAGAGAGAAGACCAAATTGGATGTGATAAGAATAGATAATCCGGCTTACAAAAAGCCGTTGATAGTGGGGACGACAGCCCGTGAACTCAAGCTTGAGGAACTCTACCTTGCCTACCCACATCGCTGGCCAGTCGAGACCTTGTTTTATGTCGGAGAGGAGACGACAGCGACTGAAAAGCCAAGAGCGTGGAGTGAGCAAGCCGTAGAGAGGCGGATAGGAATGGGATTGATGAGCGGGTCGTTGTTGAAAGCCATAGCAGCCAGCGGAGAACCCCTGGCTATGGGGCCGTGGGACAGCAAGCCGCAGCCAACAGCCGGACGGCTGGCAAATCACCTGGATATACACGCGGCGGAATTATTGGCACTTGCGCTCAAAGGGGTTGAATCAAGAAACTATCGAAAAAATCCCAAGGATACTCAATCAAAGGACTTACAGCGCAAGAAGGTCGCCTGAATTGGTAAAACACGAGCTAAATCGTTGATTCAAATAGAAGCCGCTTATTTTCATCCGCGAGGGTGGCACCTCGCGTCATGACAGCCAACGCCTCGGTTGACCGGGCGCGGGCGACGACACTGAAGGTATGTTAAGAAACTCGCTGCCCGCGCTCTTGCTGATGCGATTGTTAGATACCTGTTTTAGCGACCCGTAGCCACTCAATCCAAGCATTGTACAATTTTTGGTATTCACCGCTAAGTTGGCTAATTACTTTCTCGTCTTCTTTGTTCAATCCTGTTTGAGGCTTTACCAAAACCGTAATTCGAATGTCTTCAAATCGAACCATATGCTCTTTTCCTAGCACGGCATCAAGAGCAGAAACACTTGATTCTAGTTGCTTGCAAAGACTCGTTAGTTTATCAAGCCGCTCAAGAACCTCCTGTGATTCGGAATATCGATTTAAGATTGGGGAATTGCTAAGGAAAGACGAGGTATTAATATCCTCGATAACTGGCCTGACATATTTATTGAACCACTCCCATCTATCTATGGAATCGCAGCCTCTAAATAATGGTTTACCTTGTAAGTTTGACCTATTGGTTTCAGTAAGACATGGCCAAGGACCCTCTTTGCTAAATGGGTATTTACCAAAACAAGCGTTAAGCTGATCAATCATAGGCCCTAAAGAATACCTATATCTATTTCTTAGTCTGTTACCCGCTGTCTCCTTTTCTTCATTACCTGATTCGAGTTGTATCCTGTTTGCTTTGTGAAACTCTACGATCTCATTAGTGGCTTCTTGCACCATATCTAGCCGATGTTTGGCGAGAGAGCCTTTGAATTGCTCAAAAGCGAAGAAATAGTTCGCCATGAAACTCGCTAGAATACCTAGAAGGAACCCTAAGAATAGACCGATGAAGAATGTCCAATTCATAAATATAGCCTCCGTCAGATACGAAAAGTGCCTGATGTTGCGTTCAGCCAGCGCGTTAACAGCCATGAGAGGAATCAACTTCTTCTACTCGTTGGTAATCGCTAGTTGATATCAGGCGGCATCCAAAAGCTTTCTGGCTATGCCCTTTCCGGCTGTCGGCGGTGGCAGAGGCTTCCCGTCTTTCTTCAGAATTTCTATCCACTCATCAACGATCTGACAAAGCTCTGCATAAACTTGCGCTTCATCCGTGCCATGGCAACAAGGGCCTACGATGCCGGGACATTGGCCCACAAAACACTGATCCTCGTCAGACCATTCGACGATCTTCACATAACGCGCGCTTTCTTTCATTGCTTTGCCAACACCACGCGAACTACTTGAGCGCCCGTCGCAAAAATCTTCCCGTGTGCGACTCCTCGCACTCGGCTATCCGTTCAGGCGGCCCCTCAACAACAATCCTGCCGCCTCGGTCTCCTCCCTCAGGGCCGAGATCGATTATCCAGTCCGCGCTCTTTATGACATCGAGATTATGCTCGATGATTATTATTGAACCGCCCGCTTCTATCAAATGTCGGAATGCTTCCAACAACCTGCTGATGTCGTCGAAGTGAAGCCCCGTCGTCGGCTCATCGAAAATATACAGGGTCTTTTCGCCCGCCTTCCGCGAAAGATATGACGCGAGCTTGACTCTCTGCGCCTCTCCCCCCGAAAGCGTTGTGGCCGATTGTCCCAATCGCAAATATCCAAGCCCCACCGCATCCAGCACGTTCAAGCGCGATGCGACGCGATTGACGCTTGAGAAAAACTGAAGAGCCTCGCGCACGGTCATATTCAAAACATCGTGAATCGATTTCCCGCGATACTTCACGTCGAGCAGCGCAGCCTTGAATCGCATCCCTTTGCATTCCTCGCACACAAGTTCGATATCGGCGAGGAACTGCATCTCTTTTATCTCGACTCCGTTCCCCTCGCATCTGTCGCATCGCCCGCCCGGAACGTTGAAGCTGAAATGCGATGAATCGAATCCATGAGTCTGAGCTTCGCGCGTGTGCGAGAACAGATCGCGTATGGCGTCATAAGCTTTGATGTAAGTCACGGGATTCGAGCGCGGCGTTCGCCCGATGGGAGACTGATCGACTAAAACGACATCCTGAATGTGCTGCGCGCCTTCGATCTTCGCGAACGATCCGACCCGGCCCGTCCACTCGCCGCGCTGTTTTTTCAAGCCCGCATAAATTATGTCGTGAACCAGAGTCGATTTGCCCGAACCCGACACGCCCGTTATGCAGGCCATCAGTCGAAGCGGAATGCGGACATCGATTCCATCGAGGTTATGCTCACTCGCGCCTTTGATTTCCAGAAAGTGCGGTCCGGGCTGTCGTCTTTGCCTGGGCAGTTTTATCTCCATCTCCGCGCGCAGATATTTTCCCGTGAGCGAATGGCTGTTCGATATGAGTTCCTGCGGCGTGCCGCTGAAGACGACTTCGCCTCCCATCTCGCCCGCGCCGGGGCCTATGTCGATCACGCGATCAGCCGACATCATCATCTCCGGCTCGTGTTCGACTACAAGCACAGTGTTTCCGATTTCCCGCAGGTCTTTGAGTATGCGAATGAGCCGCTGATTGTCTCGCGCGTGAAGCCCTATCGATGGCTCATCCAGAACATACAATGCGCCGACGAGCGCCGCTCCCAGACTTGTAGCGAGATGAATGCGTTGAGCTTCGCCGCCTGAAAGCGTCGAAGCCAGTCGATCAAGCGAGAGATATTGAAGTCCTACATCGTTGAGGAACTTCAAACGATTTCGAATCTCATCAAGCAAACGACCGGCGATATCGGTCTGAGCCGGGGTGAGTTGAATATCGTTGAAAAAATCCGCCGCCGCGGCGACCGTCATCGCGCAGATTTCAGGCAAGGTTTTGCCGCTCACTCGCACGAGCCGCGCTTCCGCGCGCAATCGCGCGCCCGAACAATCCGGGCAGAGCGTGTATCCGCGATACTTCGAAAGAAAGACTCGCACATGAAGTTTGTATTTTTTCGTTTCGAGCCAGTCGAAAAATCCCTTCACTCCTCCGAATCCGTTGCGGCCCTGAATGATCGCTCGTTGATGGTCGCGGCTGAGTTGTCTAAATGGCGTGCCGGTGGGAATGCTTTCCTGGCGCGAGAACTTGAGCATTTCCTTCTGCGCCCATTCATACTGAGGCTTCATCCACGGCTCGATAGCGCCACCTGCCAGACTCAGTTCGCGATTCGGGATGACCAGATTCATGTCGAGTCCGACGGTGTTTCCAAAGCCCTGACACGTGGGACACGCGCCGAATGGAGAGTTGAAGCTGAACAATCGAGGTTCGGGATCGGCGAAAGCTATGCGGCAGTGTTTGCACTCGAACCCCTGAGAAAATTCCATGCGCTCGACCGGTGTCGCCGTTTCGATGACCGCCTGACCGTGACCTTCCTGATAACAGATTTCGATTGAATCCGTCAGCCGCGCCCGCGCATCAGGGCTGACTGAGAGCCGGTCTACTAAAACGAAAGTGTCATCGAAAGACGAATCAGAAAAACTATCGGGCGTGGCCAGTTCGATGATCTGTCCGTTTTTGAAGAGTCGCGTAAATCCCCGCTGCATGAGGCTCATCAGATGAGCCTTGATGCGCGTCTCCTGTGATGCGGAGGAACGGGCCGCGCGCTTTTTCTTCTTGCCGTTGTCGCTCGCTTCCGGGATTTCCATCCCTGCCGCGGCGGGGAAGAGAACATAAAAGCGCGCGCCTTCCGGGAGACGAAGAACTTGATCGGCAATCGATTGGGGTGTGTCGCGCGTGACTTCCGCGCCGCAGCTTGAGCAGTAGGTTATGCCTATGCGCGCGAAGAGCAATCGAAGGTAATCATAAGTTTCAGTCTGAGTGGCGACCGTCGAGCGCGGGTTGCGGGTGGAGTTTTTCTGTCTTATCGAGATAGGCGGGCAGATGCCTATGACTTCATCTACATCGGGTTTGCTCATCCGTTCGAGGAACTGTCGAGCGTAGGCCGAAAGAGATTCGACATAGCGGCGCTGGCCTTCGGCATAGATGGTGTCGAAGGCGAGAGAGGATTTGCCCGACCCGCTCACGCCGGTTATGACCGTGAGACGATTGATGGGAATCTCGACGTTGATATTTTTAAGGTTGTGGACTCTGGCTCCCCGGACGCTGATTACTTCGTCAGACATTGCACCCTTTTCAATGGTTGTTCCTCATGCGAGGAGTAAATCTCAAAATCGAATCCACGATTTTATCACTCGTCCGGCGGCATCCTCAATGTATGACGGTGTTTTATCGAGCCTGCCGGGTGCAATTGGAAGTGAGACTTGCTGACTGCTTTTCATTAACACCCAACTTCAGTTGGGTGACAGCACGCGGCAAATTCCTCTGAACCGTTTCAACGGTTTTCTCACTCCAGGAGTCAAACCGTTGAAACGGTTTCAACTCATTGTCGCTTCTACCCACCTCACTAAAAGTGAGGTGTTAATGAGAATCCGAGAAAGCGAATAGCTGTCGACCAAACTCACTTCTTTAAGCCCCATTTTTAATTGCACCCTGAGCCTGCTGATGACTGCCTGATTGGTTTCGGGAGTCCTGCGAATTTTGAAAGCGCGCTCACTACATTGCCGAACAGCAAAAAAATCTGCTGAGTGATCACAACCGGAATTATTCGGGCGACAGACAACATTGGTGCGTAGAGCGAAACGGCTCCTTGAGAAGTTTGAATCTGTCAGCAGCGAGTCTATAGATTTTAAGAAAAAGGAGTTGGTAGTCCCGCCTTGAGGCGGAAGCCTTCGCGGGCGAAACTTCCGGCTCAAGCCGGGACTACGAACCAAACATTTTCTTTAATGCTGTAGCCGCGCATCCTCGTTGCAGAGCGCATCGCTTCAGGCCGGTGGCTGCGCGCAGAGTACGGCAGCAACGGACAAGTCGCAAGAGTCCGCATCACACGCAGCAATTCGTTGCGCAACCCCTTCAGGGCAATGCCATTAAGTTAGTGTGATCTCAGCCGGATTCGCGAACGATTTTGGAGTGCTGCGACTTGTCGCAGCTTTTGTTTTCAAAACTAAAGCGGTGACAAGTCACCGCACTCCAAAGAAGGTCGCAAATACTTTCGGCTTAACTTAATGGCATTGCCCCTTACGGGCGTTGTCGAGATTCAAGCGTCTCTCAATACATTCGCTCGTCGGTCTTCTGCTCAATATGTCGAATAGGAGTACAGTCATGGTTATACGAGTTCAGCTATTGTTTGACGTTAAAAATGGTGAGCTTCAAATCGAAGTCCCGAATCAATCTTTAATCGAATGCGCTCAGATGGATTTGCTGTGCCGTTGTGGTGAAAGGAATGTCCCTGAGAGTAATTACTGCGGTCAATGCGGTGACGCGCTCAGGTTTGCCTCCCGCTATACCACTAAGGCGCTCGAACCATCCTCAAGCCCTGAAGATGAAAGTCTGGCGACTGATGACTCATACAACGAGGAGGGAGACTTCGATAGCTGCGCCGGGGAAACGGCTGACGACTTGGAACAGGTCGGCAATGTCAGCGCCCCGGAGTTAATACCTTCCTCAAACCTACAGCCTACTCTCAGAGATCATTATGAGAACACCCCGGAGCCTAATCAGTATTATCAGGAATGTCAGATAATCAGGATGGGGGATAGCGTAAGAAGAATCATCCACCTGCTCAATATGCTCAAGCACTCCTACGACTTCGCACCCGCGGTGACAGGGACAGGTATGAACGATGATCGGCTTCAAAAGCTTTCGGAATTCCAGGCTCATCTGGGAAGGCTCTGCTCGGCAGTAACCACTCTCTTGTCTCAGGAGTTCAAGATGAAATTAAGAAGTGCCGCATAGTCGCTGTAAATTCGAGAAGCGGGTGGGAATTGGCTCACAACTGACGGCTCACCTGCCTGCCAATCGCCGAATGGGTGCAGTTTTTAAAAGTTGGGCGTTGGTTACAGAGCCAAGCCTTGAAGAGTCATTCATAATACTGCCCGTCGCCCTGAAAGAAATCGGCTGCGCTGTATGTCCGACAAGCTGCCAGCTTGTCGCGGGCTGCCAGGCGGACGGCTTCGACAAGCTGGCAGCTTGTCGGACATCTTCTGAGCAAAGACATCGATTCTATAAAACTGCACCCTCGCCGAATCGTTGTTTGAAAATTTCCAGGCGCGATGATTCATTGGCTTTGACGAGGTTGGCAAGGTCAAGCCCAAGGAAAGGCTTTCTGAAAGACAGCCTTTCAGGAATCGCCCTTTTCCCACGCGCTCAACTCCTCCACAGTCCGCGCCTTCCACTCATCGGATTGCATTTTGAATACTCGCCATCCTTGCTTCATCATCCGTCCTAATGCCTCTGCCGCACTAGAGCGCACAGGCCATCGCGCATCGCGGAGTGCAGCGACTAACAGAGGCAAGACATCGGGATGACGAGCCGCCGCTTCTCCCATTCGCCCTAATGCCTCTGCCGCACGATAGCGCACATCCTCTTCCGCATAGCGCAACCACTCGCAAAGCAGTGTCAAAAGGGAAACGCCTTTGACACATCCATTCACTTGCGCCAGCGACGGCAAGGCTTTAGCGAAATGAGGCAAGGCTTCGAGTGTACCTGCCTTATAGTGCTTCAACCAAAACGAGAAGGCGGCATCTGTGATTTGATTGATATTCGAAGCTTTTGAATTGCGTGTCGCTGATTTGATTTCGGGCAAACACATTGCATCGAGAGCTAAACGATGGCGGAAATCATCATCTTTCTTTTCATCTGCCAGCAGGTTCAAAATCGGCGCGGGGTCTCGGAGTTGTCCGGCAAGCAGCTTTATCACTTCACTCCATTGCGCGCCCCACGATTTGCGATCAACGAATTGATGTGGCGTCACGCATCTATCGGCTAATCGAATTTCCGCCTGCCAGTCCTTTTTGTCGTTCACGACTCTGGCGATTGCCGATGCGGCTAAAAATTCCTGAATCGTCAGGTGCAGGAAGATGTATCCCCGTTCGGAATTGCCGCGCAGGATGCCGCTGTTTTTTACGAAGTCTTTCAACAACGCATCGGCAATCGGGGCAGGGTCGGCGCGATAGCCTTCCTGCTCGGCGGCGTCGGTGAGCGCGTCAACGAGGCTTGCTTCATCGAAGGTCAATTGTCTCTGCTCGTCCATTCCCGCAAACAAGGTCAGCGCCGCGCGCTCCACAATCCGCCGCTTGCGAATCAACGGCATCGGGTTTTTCTCGCCTTTATCGCGCTCTAACAACCGATCAATCGCTTCGTTGTAAAGTTCGCCGCGTGTGGCGGGCAATAGAATCACCTTCGACGAATCCACGACATAGCAGATTATCGAAAGCAGCAGAGGGTTGGCGGCAAGCGGCCGCATCTGCAAGGCAGTGTCGAGTTGTTCAATCAACTTGTCACGATCAAAGCGGTCTTCGTGTCTTGCAGGATAAGCGCGAACGAAGGCATTGCGTTGTTCCTCATTCAAACCGGAAATCGTGAAGATGGGCAAATCGGCATCAAGCGCGCGGTGTTGCTCGAAACTCACCGTGCGACAGGTCAAGACAGTCGGACAATCTTTGAACCTTGCCAGCGTCGTTTTGAGCGCCGTAACGAATGAGGCATCTCCGGCAATTTCGTCCAGACCGTCGAGCAACAACAACACTTCGCCGCGATGCAACCAGCGTAGCCATTGCTTCGCCGTCGGCGCATTCGCAGTGTCTTTGTACTGCCCGGCGAGATATTCCGCGAGACTCTGTTCGGGGTCGCTCGATTTCGTCGCCCACTTTTCCCAATCGCGCAAGGTCACACGCGCCGGAACGAGGTTCGCCGCAATCCCCGACGCTTCGCGCAAACGCAAGGCATCTTCATTGCCGTTCGCGCCGTTGCGCCTTGCGCCGCAAGCCCACGCGAGAAATTGTTCAAGCGTCGTTTTGCCGCTGCCGGGTGGCCCCAGAACGATGAAGCGCGGCGCGTCGCTTTTTGCGTCTTTTACGATGCTGCGAAAATCTGTGAAGACTTTTGCCAGCGGATGCTGTTCGTAAGCGATTTGCTCATCGCGCAACGACTCTTCCCATCGCAGCGTTTCGCTGCCGCGCAATCCCGTGAAGCGGTCTTCTGCGCCGTCGCCTTCCGGTGATTCTTTTGAGCGCATCAGACGTTCTTTCTTCACTTCACGCAAAAGCGGCAAGACCTGATAGAGCTTTTCGATTGGCACAGACTGGTCGAGCAGATGCAACTCGCTGCACAGCTTATGCTCGTGACGGCGCACCGCCTCTTTCTCTCTGGCACGGTCGCGCAGCAAGGCAAGCGCATCGGCAACAGTCGCGCAACTGATGACCTCGGTTGCGGAGGCATACTCTTTGTCCGATGCCCGCGCTTTGGCTGCATCGAGCGCGGCTTGCGCTTTGGCTTCGTCACCCTCAGCGACGATGACCATCGCCAGACCTTTCAAGTAAGCCGCTTCTATTTTGCTCGTCAGCGCGCCCACGCCGCCGAGTTTTTGCGATTCATCCAGGGTTGCGCTTGCGGCTACGGACTGGTCGAGCAACAAAACATCGGCTTCGCCCAGATAGCTTGTTGCAGCGTGATGCAGGCAGAGATAAAAAGCCGTCTGCGCCGACGTGCCGCTGATATGTTCAGGGCGAGAGTTGAAATAATTTGGCACAGAGGCGTGAGTCAGGCGAAACCGCGCATCGATTTTTGCCAGCCTTTGTTGTTCATCAGGCGTGAACTCCTGTTTGACCTGCTGCCATACGGCGGCGGCGGCTTCGAGAAAATCATCATCAAACTCGATGAACCAGTTGCTCTGCGGATCGGCGTAGATCGCGCCCGCGCCGTCAGCCATCAACTCGACATCGAGTCGCGCCAGACATCCCGCTTTGTCCTGTTCGAGAAGAACCGAGATAGAAGCCCTCGCATCACCTAAGGCGGTTCGCGGCGTTGCGAGCAGGGCGCACACTGCGTCCAACTGCCATGCGTTCAACCCTTCCGTCAATGATGGCCGGGGTTGACGGGCGGCGAGGCTTGCGAGTTCGATCAAAGTTCGCGCCGTGTTCCATTGATGCTTTCCTGCGCGTATATCGCCGGAGTCGCAAATGAAATCGCGCCAACTGTCGAGGTCAGTCACGAGTTGTTGAAACTCCTGTTCGCTGGCGCGACGCTGAACCGATTGCCGGAAGACCTCGAACAATCGCCCGCCCTGGGCGAGGTTGCGCCAATGATCTTTAAAGTCTCCATACTCGCCGGGAATCTTTACGGATGCGGCAGTGTATTTCTCGTCATCCATCGAACGCCTTTCATCAGATCGAATCCGATCTGTAACTACTCAGCCGCTTTCGTCCCGTAGGGACGGTTGATTTTAGGCAGGTTCTTTAGAGCCTGCATCCGATCAGGATCAATCGTCGCGTCGCGTCAGCGACGATTGAATCAGGTTTACAAACTTCAACCGTCGCTGACGCGACGCGGAGAATCAACTTTGCGAACGACCCGGCCTTGAAAGACCGGGCTAAACTCAATCGCCGCTACGCGGCTGAGTAGTTACTCCGAGTTTTTTATTTGTTCAGGCAGAGTAACGCTTTCGACGCAAAGCTGCCAATCATCGGGCAACTGCTGGCGCTCTGCGCCCTCGATGCGCGCCTGCCCGCCGACCTGATCGTTCGCCACGCGCTTGAAGGTGATCTCTTTTGTGAGCGAGCCAATGTTGATTATTAACTGTAGGCCCTCAAGGTCGAGGCGATGCGACCAGAAGCGCGCAACTATGCCGGAATCATCCTCGACAACATGCCACCGCAGCATTCCGTCTTCGCTCTGCCAATCGTAAACCTCGCGGAATTCTTCATCTGCCATGCGCGCTCCCCGTCTTCTGGCGCGCGCAATGACGACAGCGATGAGACCCGCTGCCAGAATTTGTTGCAACTGCATTCGCGCAGCGAGCGCACTGGCCGATTCAAGGTTTTCAGAAGCCGCAAGGATGCGCTGCATTCGCTCGTATTTCCTTAAACAAATCTGACAACGCCGCAAGTGCGCCTTGACGCGCGCTCGCCCGAAATCATCAATCGCTTCGTCATGGTAGTCGCCCATTTCATCATCGCTGATATGTGCCAGCATCAGTTGCTTCATGGCTTTCTCAACCTCTTCATCCTGTAGGTCAGACATTTCATTCACCTCCATCCTGCAAACGGTTTTTCAACCTGGCGCGCGCGCGACGCATACGGCTCTTGACTGCGTTGATGTTGATCCCTGTGGTTTCAGAAATTTCTTTCATCGTTAATTTTTCGTAGTAGCGAAGAGTGATTACGCGCCTCTCTTTATCAGGCAGTACCTGAATCGCGCGATGCAGATTTTCGAGCCTCTCATTTTTCGCGGCGATTTCTTCCGGCGTAGAGCTATCGGCAGAAAAGTTGTCAGACATCTTTTCCGATGCGATGTCCAACGCTTCATCGACTGCTTGCGGGGTGACGCGCAATTTCTCTGCCACATTTTCTGCCGAGAGGTCAGGGGATTTCGCTTTGCTCTTGATGGCCGAATGTTTGTTGAGAATGCGGCGCACTTTCCAAAGCGGCAATCCCGTTCGCTCTGCAATACTCTTTGCGTCGACCTCGGGCAATCGCTCTTTATGCCCCAGAACGGTCTCCGCTTCGGCAACCGAAACCGTCATATATCGGGCAATCTCTTCAACCGTAGGCATGTCCGGAAGCGCGTTCATCAACTCGTCGTGAGCCAGTCGAACGTCTCTGACGAATTCCCATTTTGTTCTGCTGCCGTAAACATCTTTGTACTTGTTATGCCACAGATAGTCATGCATCGCTCCGTCAATTCTCCAATAAACGAAGGTCGAAAAGCGTATTCCTCGATTCGGATCGAATTTGCCGATTTGTTCGAATAAGGCGCTTTGGCCTTCGTTAATGAGGATTATTTGCAAGTCCATGCAGGTATGCCTCTTGCAAATATCGTTTGCGATGCCGCGCACAAGTGGCTCATGAATTTTTATCAATTGCTCGATAGCTTCCCGGTCGCCCTGCTTTGCTCGCGCCGCCAGTTCGCGTTCCTGCTCTTTGCTCAATTTCGGCATTGGCGACCTCCTGTCGCATAAGAGTTTTACCCATTCTTCTTTATCTGTCACTCTGGCAGATCAGGTTGCAGGAAAAAAACTCTGTCTTTGCCCTTCGAGTAGCTGTCGAGATCGTTTTGGTTGAATATCAGGCCACGGCCTTATCAATTTGAGCGCGAGCGGAAAAAAGATGAATCGTTTCAGGTGATATCGAGTATGGTCACTGTAGGGCCATTTAATTTTCAGCGGAAAGGAAGAAACCACAGATGAACACAGATAAACACGGATAAGACGGGAGAAGAAAAGCCGGAGAAATCTTTGATTTTTCTCTATCTGTGTCCATCGGTGTTCATCTGTGGTTTTTATCTTCAGTCCGACCTTCGAAGAATTCAATGGCCCTATGGTCACTGTGATCGAGGCGCGTCGAGAACCTCGCGGGCCTTGCGCGCCAGAGCGTCCGGCGTGAATGGTTTTTGCAGAAAGGCTGTACCTGCGTCCAGCACGCCGTGGTGTACTATGGCGTCATCCGTATAACCCGACATGTAGAGAACTTTCATTTCCGGTCGCGAAGGTGTCAGGTGTTCAGCCAACTCCCGGCCACTGATGCTGGGCATTACGACATCGGTTATCATCAGATGAATCGCGCCTTCGTGCTGCTCATATTTCAAAAGAGCCTCATTCGCATCGGCGGCTTCCAACACCGTGTAGCCATTTATCTGAAGAATCTCGCAGGCCAGGTTTCTTACCACTTCCTCGTCCTCGACTACGAGGATCGTTTCGTGTCCCCTTAGTGATTCGGCAATCGGGGCGGGTGTTTCTGCAATCTCGGCTGACTCTTCGATCAGCGGCAGGTATATCTTGAAGGTCGTTCCCCTTCCCGGCTCGCTGTAAACCCAGATATGTCCGCTGCTCTGTTTGACTATTCCGTAGACGGTGGATAAACCCAATCCTGTGCCTCTGCCTTTCTCTTTAGTCGTAAAGAAAGGCTCGAAGATGTTTGCCTGAGTTTCCTTATCCATCCCCGTGCCTGTATCGCTCATTGCCAGCATCACATAAGAGCCGGGTTGAACCTCTGCGTGCTGATTGGCATACGGCTCATCGAGATAAACGTTTTGAGTCTCTATGGTCAGCTTGCCGCCCCTGGGCATAGCATCGCGGGCGTTGACTGCAAGGTTCACGATTATCTGCTCGATCTGTCCCGGATCGGCCTTGACCCGTCCAATCGCCGCATCCAGGTTGATTCTCAGTTCAATATCTTCTCCGATCAGTCGCCGGAGCATCTTGTCTATATCCGCTATCACCGCGTTGAGGTTCAGCACTTTGGGTTGAAGTATCTGCTTACGGCTGAAGGCCAGAAGCTGGCTGGTCAGCGCGGCGGCGCGTTTGCCGGCTTTCTCGATCTCCCCGATTTGATCTCGCACCGGATCGCCTTCATCGAGACCGCTCAGTATGATCTGACTGTAGCCTATGATGGCTGTCAGGAGATTATTGAAATCATGCGCGATGCCGCCCGCCAGACGGCCTACGGCTTCCATCTTCTGCGATTGGAGGAGTTGTTCTTCGAGCCGTTTGTGTTCAGTGATGTCATTGGTCGTGGTGAGTATGCACTGCTCTCCGTCGAGCGTGATCAACTCTGACGATGTAAGGGCTATGCGCACTTCGCCGCCCTTTACGCGGCGATGGACTTCGACGTTACGGATGCCTCCGTGCTGCTCAAGAATCTGTCTGAGGCGGCTGCGTTCTTCCGGGTCGGCATAGATGCCGATGTCAGTCGTCGTGCGACCTATGATCTCTTCGTTCGTATAGCCGCTGTTGCTGAGGAAGCTCTCGTTCACGTCAATATAGCGCCCCTCTTTGTATGTCACTATGCTCATCGGAACCGGACTTGCCCTGAATGCCTTTGAGAAACGTTCTTCCGAAGCGTGCATAGCCTCTTCCGCTTTTTTACGCCCTGTGATATCGCGGAAGATGAGGACGACGCCGTTTATTTCACCTCTCTCGTTGCGGATGGGCGCGCTGCTGTCGTCGATGGCAATCTCTCTGCCGTCCCTCGCTATCAACAAGGTGTGATTTGCAAGCCCGACGATGTGGCCCTCTTTGAGCGCCTTCGTTACGGGATTTTCGACGCTGGCGCGCGTCTCTTCACTCACGAGTCTGAAAACCTTATCAAGCGGCTGGCCGACGGCTTCTTCCTGCTTCCATCCGGTTAAGGACTCAGCAACCGGGTTGAGAAAAGTCACGCGCGATTGTGTGTCGGTTGCGATGACCGCATCACCGATGCTGGAAAGCGTTACTCTCAACCACTGATGTTGCTCGCGTAGTCGGCGTTCACTCTCTCTCCGCCCGCTGACCAGCACTATGAGGAAGGTGAACAGAATCATTGCGTTGAACTGCGTGATTATATATTTTATCGTTATCGGTGACGCTGTTTGTGATCGCAAGGCTATTGTGATCGCTGTTGCTTCAAACAGAATCAGCGCCATCAGTCCCGGCCCTTTTCCGCCATACCAACTGACGCCGATCAGCACAAGAATGATCAGAAGGCTCAGATCAAAGCTGATTGAATAACGTCTGAGGATCAGGGCTATGAGAATGGTCAGAGCGAATGCGGCCAGCCCCAATCCATAACGCAGGACAAACGGCGTTAGAACGGCGCGGGAGAGCATATTCCCGGATCGCTTCTGGTCAATCTGAGATTGCGTCATTGTCAGCGCCTTTGAGCAGCCCGCCAATCCAGCGCGTGGCTGCGTGTACGGTTCTATCGAATAGTAGTGTATCTGTCAAATAAGCGGGAGTGTCGAACGAAACAACCAGATCGAGAATGAGATAACACCAATCCGTATAGCTGGAACTGTAAACCAGCTTGATAGATGCCGCAATAGATTTCATTCGTTGTTGCCGGAGCAAAATCAATGTCGAGCGCAACCTTTGATCAAAAATGGCCATCCTTGACATCGACTCTGCGCCTCCATATACTCGAACTCGGTTGTTAATCGAATCACTGGTTGCGCGCGATTCTCTCACGCGAGCGCGAAGAGGAGATCAAGCAGTTGGCAAAAACCCTACAGGGGCGATTGAGCGCCGAAGGACTTCGGGTGGCTGTTGTTGCTGGCCGCTGGAATGATTTCATCGTAAGCCGTCTCATCAGCGGCGCGATGGATGCGCTCGAACGTCTCGGCGCTTCCTCCGATGCCATCACCATAATCAGAGTCCCAGGCTCATTCGAACTCCCGCTGGCTGTGAAGAAAGTCGCTGCTTCCGGCGTCTATGACGTTATGATCTGCCTCGGCGCGATCATTCGCGGAGAGACTTCTCATAACGAATACATCGCCTCAGAAGTCTTCAAAGGGATAGCTCAGGTCTCTCTGGAATCAGGCGTGCCGGTAGCCCTCGGAGTCGTCACCGCAGACACTTTGGAGCAGGCCATAGACCGGGCCGGGGCGAAATCCGGCAACAAGGGGTTCGAGGCCGCAATGACAGCAGTGGAACTCGCTAATCTTTATCGCGAAATTTAATGGCGGTCGAGAGACTGCCGAAACTTTGTAGCACTTTTTTGGTTGCAGGAATTTAGTTATGGGTGCCAGACGTAAGGCTCGAATAAGCGCCTTACAGATGCTCTTTCAGTTCGATGTATCGCGCCCCGCAGTCGAGGCGTTGACCGATCTTTACTGGTCGTCGTTCGGCGAAGAGGCGGGCGATGTCCCGCGCGAGTATGCCGACCGCCTCGCGCTCGGAGCAACTGCTCACTTCACGGAAATTGACGAACATATTCGTCGCCGCGCCGAACACTGGCGAATATCGCGCATGGCCGTCGTCGACCGCAACATCCTCAGACTTGCCATCTACGAATTTCTCTACGAGCCGGAAACTCCCAAGACAGTCGTCATCAATGAAGCCCTCGAAATAGCCCGCCGCTTTTCCACCTTCGAAGCCACACAGTTCATAAACGGCATCCTCGACGCCGTCAAGCGAGACCTCGAAGACAAGGAAACCGCTTCGAGCGCGACCACCTCGCAGAAGAATTGATCCCTCCCGGCTTGAGAAGGGGACAGGGAACAGGTGAAAGGGTGAAAAAGTTCATCACCCGTTCACCTCTTCATCTTTTCGCCCATCACCCATCACCTGTCGAGCGTGATGCGAACAAAGTGTTGCTTCCCATCATCTATGAGCGCAATCTCAGGCGCGGCCATCTGCTCGCCATCCACTTCTATCTTCGCAACTCCGCGATTGATGCCATGAGGGTTTTCGACAACCAGACGGTACTCGGTCGAACCGCGCCTGTAGATTATTTCGTACTCTCTCCATCCTCGCGGAATGCAGGGATCGATTTGCAGCCGGTCGCCACGAAGCTTGAAACCCAGTATGGACTCAAGACCTGCCCTGTATATCCAGCTTGCCGATCCTGTGTACCACGTCCAGCCGCCCCGTCCCGTGTGAGGCCACACCGCATAAACATCGGCTGCCGCTACGTAAGGCTCGACTCTGTATTTATGCAATCCGGCGCGCGTCGAAGCATGGTTGATGGGATTCAACAGAGTGAACAGTTCGCCTGCGCGGTCGCCGTCGCCCAGCATCGCGTAAGCTATCAACGTCCACAATGCAGCGTGCGTATACTGGCCGCCGTTCTCGCGCACGCCCGGCACATATCCCTTTATGTATCCCGGATCGAGCGCGCTCTTATCGAATGGAGGAGTGAACAGAAGAACGATCCCGTCACCGCGCCGGATCAAATACTCTTCTACGGCGGCCATCGCTCGCGCAGCGCGACGCTTGTCGGCTGCGCCGGAAATCACTCCCCACGATTGCGCTATCGAATCAATGCGGCAGACTTCGTTTTGCGCAGAGCCGAGAGGCGTTCCATCATCGAAGTACGCGCGGCGATACCAGTCGCCATCCCATCCGTGCTCTTCGAGCGCCTGTTTCAATTTCTCCATGTGATCGCGATATTGCTCGCCACGTTGTTTGTCCCGGCGCGCGTCGCAAAAGGGCGCGAACTCGCCCAGTGTGTTGTGAAGAAACCATCCGAGCCAGATGCTTTCGCCTCTGCCTTCGTTGCCGATCCGGTTCATTCCATCGTTCCAGTCGCCTGAACCCATCAGCGGCAATCCGCGCTCTCCCACTGCAAGGCTTCGATCAAGCGCCCGCGCGCAATGTTCATAGAGGCTCGCTGATTCTGATGAAACCGTCGGCTCCAGGTAAGATTCGTCTTCGCCGTCTGCAAGCAGCGGCGCATCGAGAAACGGCATGGTTTCTTCCAGCACAGATTCGTCGCCCGTGATCTTCACGTAGAAGCTTGTGACGAACGGCAACCAGAGAAGATCATCCGAACATCGCGTTCGCACGCCGCGCCCCGTCGGAGGATGCCACCAGTGCTGCACATCTCCCTCTTTGAACTGGCGCGCCGCCGCGCGCAGAATTTGCTCGCGCGCTATCTCAGGCTTTGCGTAAACGAGCGCGCAAACATCCTGCAACTGATCGCGAAAACCGTAAGCGCCACCCGATTGATAGAAAGCCGAACGCGCCCATACGCGACACGAAAGCGACTGATAGAGCAACCAGCGATTCATCATTATATCCATAGCCGGGTCCGGCGTTTTGACTTCCACCCCACCCAGCAACTCATCCCAGTAAGCCACGACTTGCGCTATCGCTTCCGTTGCCACAGCCAGTTGCCTGTACAGGCCCGCTATCTTTCGGGCCTCTTCAACGCTTTCACTTTCGCCGAGCAGGAAAACCACTTCGCGTTCTTCGCCCGGAGCCAGTTCGATAACCGCCTGCATAGCTGCGCAGGGATCAAGCCCCGCGCCGACTCGCCCCGATAGCTTCACACGGCCTAAAGCCGCCGGGTTCGCGTGCGAGCCGTTGCGCCCCAGAAACTCTTTGCGGTCGCAGGTGATGGTGCGCTCTCGCTCGCTCATATCCGCGAATGCCACTCGCTCGGCAAACTCGTTGTTGTAAGGATTGCGCGCCAGTATTGCGCCGGTGTCCTTATCCACTTCGGTGATGACGTGAGGGGCCATGCGACTGCGCTCGACTCCCATCACCCATTCGACATAGCTGGTGACGGATATGCGCCTCTTTCTTTCCGTTTCGTTTCGCAAGCGAAGAAGCGAGATTTTCACCGAAGCATCCACGGGGACGAAGATCAAAAGGTTTTGTTGGATGCCGTGACTCGCGTGTTCGAAAATGGTGTAACCCTGCCCGTGCTTGATTAGATACTGTTCCGCCTCGCGGATAGGCAGAGGCGTGGGCGACCAGGTCTCGCCCGTCTCTTCATCTCGCAAATAAACGGCTTCGCCCGCCGGGTCGCTTACAGGATCGTTCGACCAGGGCGTCAACCGATTCTCGCGGCTGTTGACTGACCAGGTATAGCCAACACCTGCCTCGGAAATCTGAAAGCCGAAGTCCTTCGAATTCGATATGACATTCAACCATGGAGCGGGCGTCCACTGATCTTCGCTCAGAATAGTCACATACTCACGCCCGCCTTCGGCAAAACCACCAAGTCCGTTAAAGTATGCGAGGTCGGGGATTGTCAGGGCCGGTTCCGGATGCTTGCGCGAAGACGCGCGCGCGATGAATCTGACAGGCAGATCATCTTCGGCAGGCCGCCGCACGAGTTGTTCTTCGAGCGGGCCGCGATCCGCGACAATCACGACTCGCGCCACCGTGTGCAGCAAAATTCTGTCGGCTTCAGGCATCAGGTCACTGCGACGGAGGAATACCCCGCCGGGCTTGTCCATCAAAGCCTGCGAGCCGCTCATGCGAATGAGGCGCTGCAACTCATCCTGCAGAGATTGAATGTAGCTGTGTGGATGATCGTTCAGGATGACCAGGTCGAACACGAGACCTTTCAATCTGAGGTACTCGTGACCGCGCAGAAGTTGATGCACCAGGTTCAAGTCCCGCTCTTCGCTTATTCGCGCGAGTGCGATTGGCAGGTCGCCGCTGATGCCGTAAGGCCAGAGGCCCGATTGAGTTTTCGTATTGAGCGCCAGAGTGTGCGGTCGGGGGCGCAGGGACGGGTCTGAATAAAGCAGTCGTCCGGCGAGCCGTTGAAATAGATGAGCCTCGCCCGCGTCTACTTGCAGGTGACGCATTTCGACCTGAGCCTTCGTCCATGCCAATCCTGCTTCGCGGTCGAAGGCGAAAGGGTTGTGATACTTGTCCGCGAGCCTGAGCGATTCCTCGCGCGAGTGCGCCATGCCGGTAGCGAACGTGATGCGAGCGGTTTCATCCGGAGCAAGTCGCACACGCTGCCTGAGTGAGAAAATCGGATCGAGCACCGCCCCGACTGTGTTTGAAAGCGGACGGTCTTCCATTATAGCAAGGGGGTTGGCCGTCGTGTGACCGCGCCCCAGGAAACGAGCGCGGTCAGTTTCATATTGCACGGCCCCGAGTGTCTCACCCTCCGCTATGACTACGTGAAAGCACCACACCTCTTCTTCTTTTTGCGAGCGACGGCGACGCGTGGCGAGAAGACCGCTTTCGCTTGCGATGAATTCAGTCTCGACGAAAAGATTGCTGAACGCCGGATGCGCTGCATCTGCGGCTCCGGGAGCGATTGCCACTTCCAGGTAGCTCGTCAATTCGATGTCGCGCGGACGGGTCGTGTTATTCGTGACCGAGACTCTGCGCACTTCGGTGTTGTCTTCCGCAGACACAATGATCTCCGTGTGAGTGACGATGCCCACATCGCTGCGCCGGAACTCTGCTTTGTCTTCGGCCAGAGCTACTTCGTAAGATTGCGGCTTTCCGGGCACGGGCAGATGCCCCGCTGACCATATAGCGCCGCTGCGCACATCTCGCAGGTAGCAGAAGCTTCCCCAGTTATCGCGCGTGACATCTTCGCGCCAGCGAGTGACGGCAAGCCCGCCGCAAACCGAGTAACCTGAGCCTGCGGTCGTCACCACCACCGAATAGGTTCCGTTGGAGAGCAGTTGAGTGCGCGGGGTCGGCAGGTTCGCCGTATTGAACCGCCGGGGGTCGGGCAGGGTGTGGCTACGGCTGAAACCATCAGCCCGGACTTCTTCGGCGCGCGGTTGAGGGAGGGCGATGCCGCGCGGAATGCGTTCCTGCAAAAGCAACTCGGTCGCCTGCACAATAGGCTCGGAATGAAACCGCCTTTGCATCACGTTGTCGTTGAGCAGATTATCGAGCGCGACCATAATCATTCCCTGATGGTGAACCATGAATGCTTTTATCAGGACGCTCTTCTGATCCGGTTGCAGGCGCTCTTTCGTGTAATCAATCGCTTCGTAAAAACCGTAACGCGCCAGAGCGCCTTCGCGCACGAGCCGCCGCATATTTTCAAGCGCAGCGCGCGGCTCGACCATCGCGGCAAGCGCCGTCGAGTAGGGAGACACGACCAGATCATCGCTCAGCCCGCGCTTGAGCCCGAGACCGGGGATGCCGAACGGGCCGTACTGATAATTGAGTTGCAGATCGCGCGCATTGTAGGCGGATTCCGAGACTCCCCACGGGACGCCCTGTTCTCTGCCGTATTCTATCTGGCGCGCGACTATGGCGCGATGGGTCTGATCGAGGAGCGTGCCCGCGTATCCGCGCATGATGAGCAGCGGCATCAGGTATTCGAACATGGTCGCCGTCCAGCTTATGAGCGCGCGGCTTGAATCAACCTGAGTCAGCCCGCGCCCCAGATGAAACCAGTGCTCCTGTGGCACGTCGCCTTTTGCAATAGCGATGAAGCTCGCCAGTCGCGCTTCTGATGCGAGCAGGTCATAAAACGAATTATCGCGCCGCCCGTCTGTGACGTTGTACCCGATGATGAAGACCTTTCGCTCTTCGTCGAACAGGATGCGAAAATCCATTGCTCCCATTATGTCGTCGCTGCGGCGCGCTATTTCAGCATAACGCGAAGCAAGGGTCGTCGCCGTCTCGGAGGCTTGTTCTATCTGGCTCACAAAAAGGCCGAGACCCCTGAGCGCCTTCTCCCCCTGAGCGATGGAACACTGCTCGACCTTTAAGCGAAGCTCGGCAAATCTCGCAAGAGCCTCGTCGCACATCTCCGGAAGCTGGCTGAGAGCAGGCACGCCTTCGAGCGAGCGGAGAGTGTCGTTCCAATCGGCTGCTATTTCATCAGAGCAACTGGTGATCGACTGAGCCATGCGCGACGTTAAGGCTGATGCCCAGGGAGCGAGCATGTCGAGGTCGCGGTGATGCTCACTCGTCTGGTGTATCAAAGAGCGTGTCCACGAATTCAGTTGCTCGAATCGTTCGTTCCCGTGTTCCTGCGAAAGGGCATTTATAATATCTTCGACCTCGACCGCTCGCTCCGTTACGGATTGAAAGAGAGCGAGCCAGCCCGAAAGCGTATTGGGCGAACCGTTCGACACGAGCGCAGCGCAGGATTCGATCTCGCCTCGCAGTTGTTTAAGCGTGACAGCTCCCGTGCTTTGCCGAACGGGGCCGATCTTGCCCGCCTCTTCTCGCATCAGCGAAATCGTGTCGGCCAGTCCGTCAATCACTCGCGCGTCGAAAAGCGGCTGCTCCACGATCTCGACCGAGATCTGTTTGATAGCCAGCAGGTGTCCTGCGAGATTTCCGCTGTCGACCGTAGAAACGTATTGCGGCGCGAGCGGCGCGAGAGTTTTCGTGTCATACCAGTTGAGGAAATGGCCGTGAAAGCGGTCGAGCTTTTCCATCGTGGCGAAAGTAAGCTCGAATCGCTCAATCATCTCGAGCGCGCCGAGATACCCGAAATCGCGGGCGGCGGCTGTCGAGAGCAACAGCAATCCGATATTGGTCGGTGAAGTGCGATGCGCGACTACGGGTCTGGGGTCTTCCTGAAAATTGTCGGGCGCGAGCCAGTTGTCATCTGCTCCGGCGAATGTTTCAAAAAATTTCCAGGTGCGTCGCGCAACGAGGCGCGCGATGCGTTCATCGTCCGCTGCAAGCGATTCTTTCTTCTTAGGCAACTCGCGGCTGACCCAGTAGGCGATGAGCGGGGAGGCCGCCCACAGTATGAGAAAAGGCGCGGCGAAGAGGAAAGCGGATGGTCTGGTAATCGAAACGAGGACAGCGACGCCAACCGAGACCACTTCAACGGGCCACATCAATTGCCAGAATGCTCCTCGGTCATGCGCGCTTCCGTTTTCAACCTGCGCTGCCGTGGCCCATTCGAGAAGTTTTTTCCTTGAAATGAGCTTGCGATAAAAAGTGAGCGCAATCGCGTGAGCCTGCAAACATGCCTGGTGCGCGATGAGTACGAGCGAAAGCCCGAACTGCGCCGTGTTCGTTCGAAGATCACCCCAGATGCTCCAGAAGTGACTCGTCCAGGGAATGCCGCGCGGGTGAAGCAGCAACGCGTTGGTGACGTGCGCGTAAACAGGAAAGGCCGGAATGACGAGTATGGCAAGAGTCCACAACAGCGATGATCCGGGCAGGACAGTCCACGCCGCCACAAGCCAGAGCAGAATCGTCGGAGCCACCAGGCTTCGCCGCAGGTTGTCGAGTATCTTCCAACGATGGATGAGCGGCAGCCGGTTGCGCACAGGGCGATTGCTTGCGTCTCGCACGCGAGGCAAGAGCCAGCGCGCGATCTGCCAGTCGCCCCTCGTCCACCTGTGCTGCCGCTTCGCGTAAGAATCGTAATGTGATGGATACTCATCGAGAAATTCAACGTCGGTGACGAGCGCTGCGCGAGCGTAAAGGGATTCGAAAAGATCGTGGCTCAGCAGCAGGTTTTCAGGCACGCAATCATCGAGCGCGGCTTCGAATGCCTCGACATCATAAAGTCCTTTGCCCGTGTAGATGCCTTCTCCGAACATATCCTGATAGATGTCGGAGACAGCCGTCGTATAAGGGTCCACTCCTGTGTGGCCGGAAAATATGCGCGCGAAAAGCGAACGCGAAGCGCTCGTCAAAGTCATGCTGACGCGAGGCTGTAGAATGCCATAACCTTCAGTCACGCGACCGTTTCGCGGGTCGAGGCGAGGTTGATTGAGCGGGTGCAACGCAGCGCCGATAAGGCGACGCGCTGAATCGCGAGGCAGTTGGGTGTCGGAGTCGAGCGTTATAACGTAACGAATCTTTGAAAGAAAATCTGCGTTTGCTGTGGCCACGAAATAGCTGGTGTCGCCAGCGCCGCGAAGCAGGCAGTTGAATTCATGGAGCTTGCCGCGCTTTCGCTCCCATCCGATCCATTGGCCTTCCACCTCGTTCCACCTGCGACGGCGATGGAACAGGTAAAAGCGATCCGTCTCTGAGTCGCAATAACGCGCATTCAACTCTTCAATGCCTCTGATCGCAGCATCGAGCAAACGGCCATCATCTGGCATGTCTTCCTGCACTGCATCGGCAAAATCTCCCAGGAGGGCGAAATAAATATTCTCATCGCGATTGGCCAGATAATGCACCTCAAGATTTTCGAGGAGGCCACGCACAGTTTCTTCGCTGGTAAAGATGGTCGGGATGACGACGAATGTGCGAGCGGTTGGGGGTATGCCTGAAGCCATATCCATCTTCGGCAGCGGATTTGGCTTGATGAGAGTCGTTATGTCAATGTTCAATAAGCTCAATGCCAGATCGCTCGTCGGCACTACGAGGAGCAAAGCGATGAGGATCAATGCCAGTGGAGATGCCCCCGAACGAGAGGCATATAAAAGAAGCAGAGATAGAATCAATCCTGTCAGAGATGCAAGCGAGCCAAGATATGCGCCCGTAGGATGATTGAGCGCGCCTCGGAAGAACCGCTCGCCTAATCCCATGCGATAGTGAGTTTGTTTCTCTAAATCGGCGCGTCCCCGCTCGATCAGATAATAGCCTATATGCGCTCTGCGCTGATCTTCCGGCGCGGACTGTTGAGACTCTTGAGCGAGCCTCACTGCCTGACGCGCGATTTCCTGCTCGGACGACCTCGTGCGCTGGGCGATCTTCTCTATAACGTGGCGGTAACGATCCCGCGTCTCGAAGTCCATCCGCGAGTAGTCGCCAGTCGGATCTTCAGCCAGTATGGGGTCTATGAGGCTGACGCTCTCGAAGAAATCTTTCCAATCGATTGTCGAAAGCAAACGCATACTCGCGATGATGTTTCCGACAGTCGTCTGCGAGGCGGCTTGTCGTTGATGCTCCAGATGAACGACCTGCTCTGTAGTCGTCGACTCGCGAGCGAGTTGCTTTTCCAGCCAGTCGAGCGCGGGCCACACTTCAGCGTCCTGATCGCGAAGCCGCTGCGTAAGCTGAACGATGAAGGCTCGATCCATCGGCTTGCCTTTCCTCGCCGATGCTTCGAGCGTCGCGACCAGCGCATTGGGCTGTCGACCGGCAATCTCCAGGAGCTTGTCGGCGAGTTCGTCGGCCTCCTCTCTGGCGTTGCGCGCTGAGACTATGCGCTTTGCAAGTCGTCGCAGGTTTTCCACGAGCGCGACTCTCAATGTGATTGCGATGGCCCACAACTCGCCGATGGAGAGAGGCGTTACCTGCTGGTAAGAACGTATGACGCGCGCGAGGGTCTCAACGTCGAGGCGACTGTCGGTGTGCGCGATCAGCGCGAGTGCGATTGCATAGACGCGCGGGTAGCCTGCCATCTCTCCACTTTGGAGCTTGGGCAACTCGTTGTAATAACTTTTGGGTAAATCCCGGCGAATCTCGCGAAGTTGTTCTTCGACTATATGAAAATTGTCGACCAGCCATTCAGCGGCGGGAGAGACGGCGAGCTCTTTGCGAATCGAATCGGCGAGCGCGCGATATGCGGCAATCAGTTCCCGGCCATTCTCTTCCAATCGCGGCAGGAGCAACCGACCGCGCTTCGTTTTCGCAGACACCTGATGCTCAATAGCCAACTCAGTTGCATATTGCTCCAGGCGCTCGACGCTGAGTAACTCTTCCCGAATCGGGTCTTCAAATGAATTTTCTGCCACGACGCCTTTCTGCATGGAATGAAATCTCGAAAAATCCAGCCATGCTCTGTTGTGGGAAGAGAATTCGACCCTTTTCAGCATACCATGATCCGGATAGTAACTTCAGTCGGACAAAGGCGCTTGTGCTCGCATTCGCTCCTGTCGAACAACTGAATGTGAATGTGGTTCGCGGTTTTGATGATGATGGCTGTCGCCGTTCTGGCCGGTTACCTGCCTGCGCGAAGGGCGTCGCAAGGCGACCCGCTGGTCGCGCTCAAATATGAGTGAGTCTGGCGAGTCATGAGAGTCCAGAGAGCCTGGAGTCGGGAAAAGGATATGAACATTCGGACTCTCAAGACTCTCTGACTCCACTGATACTCGTTTCCTCATTTGCGCCCGCCGGTTGTATAATTTCACACTTATCTGAAACACTCCGGGTAGAGTTATGATCGAAGACAAGGCGCTGCTGAAAGAATATCTGTCTGAGGCTGAGGAGTTCCTCGACTCGCTGCTTTCGGATCTCGATCTGCTCGCCCGTCGCGCGGGCGCGAAACTCGACATCAACCTCGTCAATCGAATTTTCCGCGCAGTCCATTCTCTCAAGGGACTGTCGGGGATGATGAGGCTCGACGAAGTTCAAACGCTCACTCACGAATTCGAAGACATACTCGACGATCTTCGCATGGGACAGCTTGCGCTCGACAGACAATCAGCCGCTTCGCTTCAGGAAGCGGGCGCGGGGCTGGCCTCGCTTCTGGCCGCCGCCGCGAAAGGATCGGCTGTCGAAGAAGATTATGAAAAACTCCGCGAGTTGATCTCCTCCATCGCCCGCGGCGCGCAGGCTCGCGCAAGACGCGACAAGACCGCAGTCGAAGAGATAGGACTTTCCGAGCGCGAGCGTGAGCTTCTGACCGAATACGAGCAGCAGAGAATCATCGAGAATTACAACGCGAAGCGATCATTTTATTCCATCTCAGTTCAACTGGAAGTCGCCCGCCTCGACCGCGAGTATCGCGCGATGGCCGCCCGCCTCGGAGAAAAAGGAGAACTCATAACGACGCTGCCCGAAAAATCCGCCGACCCGACAAATGTCGCCTTCAAACTGCTCTTCGCCACAGACATCAGGGAAGCTCAGGTCAGACAACTCGTCGAATCTTTCGGCGGACGGGCATCAAGAATGGGGCGATCAGGATGGCGCAGGGCAGGCGAGGCGTTGAGCGTCGTCGTTCGCAGGCCCAGACGCGGCAAAGAGAGCGAGTCGAAATCTCCGGCGGCCAAACTGCCGCTGGCTTTTGGGCAGGAATCGCTTCAACCTCTCTCGCCGAGCGTGCGAATAGAGCTTGCTCAAATCGATGATCTGTCAGGGCTGGCGCACGAGCTTGCTATAGAAGCGCAGAAACTGGCTTCGATGGCCGACCGGTTTTTGAAAGCCGCAGGGCTTGGGCCGAAAGAGCGCCACGATCTGAAATTCAGCGCGCGGCGGATGGAGCGCGAGTTCGTCGAGCTTGAAGAAAGACTCGTCGAACTGCGCATGGTCTCGCTCGCTCAGACCTTCACGCGCGCCGCCCGCGTCGCCGGACGATTGGCCCGCGAGCTTGGAAAATCCGTCTCGGTGGAGTTGGTCGGGCGCGAGACGCAGATCGACAAGATGATCGCTGACCGCATAGCCGATCCGCTTTATCACATTCTGCGAAACGCAATCGATCACGGACTGGAGTTTCCTGATGAGCGACGGCTGGCGGGAAAGAGCGCGCGAGGGCGCATAAAGATCGAAGCCGGTCTCGAAGGCACGCGCGCCATCATCGCCATCTCTGATGACGGGCGCGGCATCGATGCGGCGGCTGTTCGCAATCGCGCTGTCGAGATAGGAGCCTTCCCCGAGGATGAAGAGTTGAGCGATGAAGAAACTCTCAGCCTGATTTTTTCACCAGGCTTTTCGACAGTCGATGAAGTATCGGCGCTGTCAGGTCGCGGAGTCGGCCTCGATGCCGTAGAGCGAACGATTCACGAGCTTGGAGGCGAGATTCGGGTCTTTTCGGAAGCTGGCAAAGGAACGCGCTTTCAACTCGTCGTGCCGACCACGCTGGTGATGATCTCAGCTTTCATCGTCGAAGCCAGCCATTGGCGATATGCCATCAATGTCGGACAGATAATCGAACTGCTCTACGTCAATCCGGCTGACGTGTCGGGTCGCGACGGCAAACGAACCATCCGCTGGCGGGATTCCAATATAAGACTCGTCGAGCTTGGCTACCTGCTGGGTACAGGCGGCGCGAGAGTGTTGCACTCGCACGGATCAAATGGATCGAACGGCTCCTGGAGAGTGCCTGTTTTGATCGCGAGAATAGGCGAGCGCCAGGTGGCGGTGGCCGTCGATGAGTTCCGCGAGCAGAGGGAAATAATCGTCAAATCGCTCGGCCCTCTCTCTCGACGGATCAAAGGAGTGACGGGCGCGGTAGACCTCGAAGGCGGAGACGTGGCTTTGGTGCTCGATCTGCCGGGACTGCTTACGCGCCGCAGCATGGGCATCTGATGGAAGAGACCATTTACGAGTTGACCGATCTGCCAACAGAAGGCGACATATCCGTTTTAGTCTTCGGAGTCGGCGAAAATCTTTTTGCCATCAATGTCGAGCAGACTGAGGGAGTCGTCGATTGCCCTCGGGTGACGCCCCTGCCTCAGTCGCCTGAGCATTTCGCGGGAGTGTCAAGCGTCAGAGGGCGAATGACCATCGTCATCGACCTGAGCTACAAAAGGGCGCAAAACGGAAAGAAGCAGCGGCTCATCCTCATCAGAGGCGAAGCGCAAATGGGCCTCGTCGCGGATCGCGTCGAAGGCGTCGTGAGCCTGACGCCTGTAAGCGAGCCTTCGCGCAGCAGGAAAGCCGAAGAAGATGAATCGATGAATGAGAGTTGGCCTGCGACGGCTCACTTTCGCAGCGGCGGGCATCGAGTGCCTCTGCTCGATCTGGAGCGACTGGCCGAAAGGTGAATTCTCAGCGGCAGTATTGCATACGAAAAAAAATCAAAGCGGGGTTGATGTTTCAGCCTTTGGAAATTAGACTAGGACACGGCTATGAGTGGAATGAAGTTTCGACGAACCTGCTCGGTTTGCAATGCAACGTTTTTCTCCCCTGACCGCAAGGCGGCATATTGTTTGAAGTGCGTCAAAAAGAAGATCGTCAAACATGTGCCTGCTGAAGCCCGAACCCAGGAGCAACCGGCGCGCGCGATTCCGCGCGCCATACCGCGACCTGTAAGCGCGCCGCGCCCCGTCAGAAAGCAGAAAGTTCTTCGGCCTCCAAAGGTCGCCGAGATGACTCCCGACCTTCGCGAGCGAATACTTCAGCTTTACAACGAAGAGTATGACGGGCAGCCTGCCACGCGCGAAGTTCACAACAAGATCGCTGAAAAAGTATGGGCGAAGCGGCAACTCGTCGCTGAGGCGCTGCGCGATATCACCAAAGTCAATGTCGTGCTGACGCCCGAAGAGAAACAGCGGGCCATAGAGATGTACCAGCGATTCGTTGAGACGGGACACAGACCCGAAGGCGGACGCCGCCGCGCCATCAGCGTCGCGCTCGGCGTTCCGTTCAAACAGGTGGTCAAAGTCATTCGGGACTGGTCGCTCAGTCAGTATTCGAAATCGCCGACCCCGACTCCTTCGCGCATACAGTTGTTCGAAATCGAAAAAATCTACTGGAATGAACTGAATGAGAAGCGGTATGGACTGCGCGAACTGCCTGACCACATAGCCGAGCAACTCGGCTATGTCACCCGCTGGCAGGTACTCAGATGGCTCGATGTGCTTCACGATGACGAGCGCTCCTTTGCCAAAGTGCCTGACCCGGAGACTGAAATTCAGGAGCAGATACTCGAAGCCTATCGCGAGTACCTGACTTCCGACGCGCCTCCCGATCAGGGATTGCACTATACCATCGCAGGGAGATTCGAACATCTCACCCCTCGTCAGGTGCATAAGGTTCTTCAAAGCTACCGTCATAAAGTGCGCGCCGAGTATCCACTCTTATAGGTGATGGGGGATGGGTGATAGGTAATGGGAAGAAGTGAAGAGTTGGCGAATTGTTCGTTCATCTGCTCGCTCCATCACCCATCACCCATCACCTGACACCCATCACCCAGTATGAAGCAGATCGTACAGAATTATCGAACAGGCGAACTCAAGGTCGAAGAACTGCCTCCGCCTGCGCTCAGACCGGGGCAGGTGTTGGTCAGAACCTCTTTCTCTCTCATCAGCGCAGGCACCGAGCGCACCGTAGTCGAAACCGCGCAAAGCTCGCTCATAGGTAAAGCCCGCTCTCGGCCTGACCTCGTCAGACAGGTTATAGACAGCTTCAAACGCGAAGGGCTGCGCTCGACTTATGAAAAAGTCAAAGCCCGCCTCAATCAGGTCAAGCCTCTCGGTTACAGCGCATCAGGAATAGTCACGGCCACAGGCGAAGGCGTCTCGGAATTTCAGGCGGGCGACCGCGTGGCCTGCGCGGGCGCGGGCTATGCCTCGCACGCCGAAGCCATATCGGTTCCGAAAAACCTCGTCTGTAAAATTCCCGAAGGCGCGTCTTTGGAATCGGCCTGCTACACGACGGTCGGAGCTATCGCCCTGCATTCCATCCGTCAGGCCCAAGCGAGATTGGGAGAAACGGTCGCCGTCATTGGGCTTGGGCTTGTCGGTCAGCTTGTCGTTCAGATGCTCAGGGCAGCAGGTTGCCGGGTAGTCGGAATCGATATCGATCCGAAGGCATGTCAGCTTGCTCTCAAATCCGGCGCAGAACTTGTGACAAGTGATTCGAGTGAAGCTCGCGCGCTTTGCGAAAAACTTTCAAACGGCTTCGGCGCAGACTCGATACTCATCACCGCAAGCACGAATTCCAGCGAGCCTGTAGAGCTTGCAGGCGAGATAGCTCGCGACCGCGCAAGAGTCGTCGTCGTCGGACTGATCGGAATGGACGTGCCGCGCCACATCTATTACGCGAAGGAACTCGATATTCGCCTCTCGCGTTCTTATGGGCCGGGCCGCTACGATCCACAGTACGAAGAGAAGGGGCAGGATTATCCCATAGGCTTCGTGCGCTGGACTGAGAATCGGAATATGCAAGCCTTCCTCAGACTCGTCGCCGAGGGCAAGGTTGATACCGATCTTCTGACGACTCATCGCTTCGACATTGATAAAGCGAAAGAGGCTTATGATCTGATAGTCAGCCGCCGTGAGCGTTGCTGCGGCGTTGTTTTGAGATACGCGGAATCGGAACGGGAGATGGTCGCGCGAGTCACGCATCGGGCAAAGAGCGAAAAGAGCGATCAGATTTCAGTCGCCTTCATCGGGGCAGGGAACTTCGCCCGCAGCGTGTTGTTGCCCGCAGTCAAACGCGCTCCGAAAGTGAGACTGGCGGGAGTCGCGACCGCGACCGGATTGAGCGCGCGGAATACCGCCGAGCAGTTCGGCTTTGAATACTCGACGACCGATTTTGAAGAAATACTTCGAGACGAAAGCGCGCGGACGATCTTCATAGCGACGCGCCACGATCTGCACGCGCGGCTTGCGGCTGATGCCTTGCGGCGAGGCAAATCAGTTTTCGTTGAAAAGCCGATGGCAGTGACCGAAGAAGAATTGCGCGAGGTTATAGAGGCAGTGCGAGCGAGCGACGGCGTTTTGATGGTCGGTTACAATCGCCGATTTGCGCCGATGGCAGTAGAGATCAAAAAGAGGATGGAAGATCGTCGCGGAGCAATGACTATTGTTTATCGAATCAACGCGGGCCAGCTTTCGCGCGATCACTGGACGAAGGATTCCGTTGAAGGCGGCGGGCGAATCATAGGCGAGGTGTGTCACTTCGTGGATTTCGCCGGGTTTCTCGCCGATGCGATGCCGGTGAGCGTATCGGCTCACGCGGTTCCGATGTCGGGCGAAGCGGGATTCGATGATGACAGTTGCGCGGTCACTATGAATTTTGCGGACGGATCGATTGCTTCGATCATTTACACTGCGAGCGGCGACAGCGCGGTTGCAAAAGAGAGGGTGGAGATTTTCTGCGACCGTCAATATGCGCTGATCGATGATTTCAAGAGCGCGGAGTTCGTCTCCGGGGGGAAGAAGACGCGACTCGGCGGCGGCTCTCAGGATAAAGGTCACGCTGCAGAAATAAGAGTTTTCTTCGAAGCCGTGAGCGAAGGCGAGATGCCCGTGAAGATCGAATCGCTCGCGGCGACGAGCCGCGCCTGCTTTGCTATAGTTGAAAGCGTGCGACGCGGCGGAGAGCGAATAGAAATAAGTCGGGATTGATTGGCGGGTTATCGTACCGTTGAGTACAAGGCTGGACGCAGTAATCCATGTCGATGAGCCTTGTAACAGTAAGAATGGATAGAGTGATAAAAAAAGATTCTCTATACACGATGACTGAATGGGAATGGCTCAGTCTGCAATTACGCCTCTACTCTATTGAATCGCGCGGGACTGGATGGAGCGTTCATTTTTATCTCAAAGGGATTAACCCGGAGATTTGTTTCAGGGATACCGATGCTGAAATCCTTTGTATGATTTACTGTCGGGATATTGAGGATTTTTTTGCGGACCCAAAAGAAGAAGTTGAGGACGCGCTTTCAGGTTGGGTGCGGGCAAAAAAAAAGAAGCTGTCGGATTTAATCTCCAGACTACTGGTGTTACAAGAGGGAATTGATCTCGAAACAGATTTTCTGGTCGAAATCATGCAAGACTACGGCATGGGAGCAAGCGTGTTGTGCGAAATTATTGGCGGCACATTCAAATGGACAGATGTAGGTGAAAGCTTATTCAGAAAACACAGCCGTTCAGACCATTTGAAACCTGTAATGAATCTGTCTGACGAAGAGCTTTATCAGTTTTCTCAGATCAACCCGGATTTGAGGATCGAGCGAAACGCTCAGGGAGAATTGATAATCCTGTCGCCAATGGGAGGCGAGACCAGAGAGCGAAACGCTGAGATCACGATGCAGTTGAGATTGTGGGCCAAAGGCGATGGATCGGGCGCGACCTTCGATTCTTCAACCGGATTCCGACTCCCTAACGGAGAAGTGCGCTCGCCTGATGCCTCGTGGGTAAGGCGCACGCGCCTCGATCAATTGACGACAGGACAGAGAAGCGGATTCATCCCTCTGTGTCCGGATTTTGTAATCGAGTTGCGCTCTCCTTCCGACAACCTCGCCGACTTGCAGGACAGGATGCAGGAGTACATAGACAATGGAACCGAGTTGGGATGGCTACTCGATATCCATCAGAGACGGGTTTATATCTACCGCCCCGGCGAGGCGGTGCAGGAGATTGATAATGCCGAAACGATTTCCGGCGACCCACTGCTTTCGCTATTTCAATTAGACCTGCGGGAAATATGGTAGACGCTATTCACACGGAGGAAGCATGAAACTGAAGATCACACTTGCATTGTTCATCCTGATCGGTTGTTTGAGCGCGACTGCTGCCGCTCAGGGATCAGACAAAGTTGTTCACGCGAAGGTCGGACAATCGCCCTATAAGATCAAACAGGGTGTAGCGGCTCCGATTGAAATCGCTATCGATATCGATGCGGGTTATCACATCAACTCGAATCGACCGGCTGAAGAATTTTTGATCGGCACTTCGCTCAAGGTGGACAAACTCGCAGGCATCACCATCGGGCGAGTGGTCTATCCGAAAGCCAAGATTCAGAAATTCAAGTTCTCCGATAAGCCTATGTCGGTTTATGAAGGGAAAGTGGTTTTGAAATTCACGGCGCGGGCTGCGGCTGCGGGCAATTACGCGCTCAAAGGGAAACTCACGGTTCAGGCGTGCAACGATGAAGCGTGCCTTCGCCCCTCGACTATCAATATCGATATACCCATCGAAGTCGTGAAGTAGAATCGCCACAATGATCGAAATCGAAGGCGGAGGATATGTTGTCTTCCGCCTTCATTAGTTTTGACTATGCTCTGCGACACCTCCACAGCGCGATTGTGCGAGCAATCGATTGAAAAACTTCTCCGCCATTGTCGCGGAGAAAAGTGGATCGGATACGATCCTTATGACGGATTGAACTCGGCTCTTGCGAGAGCGTTGTCTTTCAATTCGAAGTTTTTAAGAACCGCAGCCATTCAACTCGTCAAGCGCAGCCCCATTAACTTTCGCCCGCTGATCGGTATCAAAAAAGCTCTCAATCCAAAAGGCGCAGCCTTAGGCGCGCGAGCGATCATGCTTCTTGCCCGTCGGCGCGGGCAAAATCTGCCTGCCGAAGTTGCATCCAGCGCGCAAAGCGCGACAGACGATTTGCAGAAGGATTTTGAATTTCTCATTAGCTCGCTCATCTCGTCGCGAAGCGAGGGCTATGAAAATTTCTGCTGGGGATATAACTTCGACTGGCAATCGCGCGCCTTCTTCGCGCCGCGAGACACACCCAATACGGTTTGCACAGTCTTTGCCGCACACGCTCTACTCGACTGGCACGATGCGACCGCGAGTCAAAGCCCGCTCGATTGGGCCGCGAGCAGTTGCCGCTTTCTGCTCGACAATCTCAACCGCAGCCAGCAGGAAAACGGTTTTTGCTTCAGCTACACGCCGCTTGACCGCTCCCTTGTTCATAACGTGAATCTGCTTGCGGCGGAACTTCTCGCCCGCGTTCACAAAAAAAACGGATCAGAGGAATTTAGCGAAGCCGCACAAAAAGCCGCGATGTGGACTCTCAATCGCCAGCGCGATGATGGCTCATGGTTTTACGGCGAAGCGGGTTCACAACAGTGGATCGATGGTTTTCACACAGGATATGTTCTGGTTTCGCTTCGCCGACTGATCGCTGATCTCGACAGACGAGACTGGGCGGATCACCTTGAACGAGGATTCGAGTTTTACAAAAACAATTTCTTTCTCGAAGATTTCGCGCCCCGGTATTATCACGACCGCGCGTATCCAATCGACATTCACTCATCGGCTCAATCGATCATCACTTTTATCGAGATGGGAGACGAAGAAAGGGCCGCTCGCTCATTGAAGTGGGCCGTAGAAAACATGCAGGATGAAAACGGTTCGTTCTATTTTCAAAAGCATCGCTTCCACACCATCAAAACTCCGTACATGCGATGGTCTCAAGCGTGGATGCTTTATGCGTTGAGCCTTTTTCTTTCGCGCGCTACTCGGTCGAAGCAGTGAAGACATCGGGCTGTCGCCGGTCGGGATTGATCGCCGATGGAAGATGCGTCGAAACCCATAGCAGATGAAACTGCGCGCCCGCTCCAGCAAGCCCTATGTAATCGCCCAGGAAAAAACCTCCCGCCTGCGCTGCAAAGCGCACATCGAAACTTTCTGCTGTCGCTCTCTCGGCAGGCTCGAAGTTCACTCCCCCATCGCGCGAGATGCTCACATAAACATCCATCCAGAATCTTCTTTCAGGATCGTTGCGTAGGCTGTAGTAACTCACAGCGACTTCGCCTGTGGAATTGCACGCGACTGAGACCGTAAAGCTCGCGGCGTTGCCGGGGCCGTCGCTGACTCTTTGCGGCGCTGACCAGGTTTCGCCTTTGTCGCGCGAATGAATCAGAGTCGCCTGATCCGTTCCTGTCCATCGCGCGTCTCCCCACGCTATGTAAAGATCGCCGCTCGCAGGATCGACATCGAATGAGGGAAGAAACGATCCGGCTCTGACGCCCTGAACTCCGGCATTGCGAATCTCGGCCAACTCCACAGGCTTCGACCATTTCTTCCCGCCGTTCGTGCTTTTCGAAAAGAAGACTGAAAGCTGTGAGTCTTCGATTCCGCCGCCTGCCCACACGACATATACCGTCCCGTCAGGCCCGACGCGCGGGATGGCTCCGATATTCGATCCCTTCTTTTTCACTTTTTTCGGATTGTCCCACGTCAGCCCGCCATCGGTAGATCGCGCGACGAGGAGTTGTTGAGCGACGAACTCGCTTCCCTGTCTTTTATTTTTATCCCATGCGACATACACGTTTCCGAAATGAGGGCTTGCCGCATAAGTGTCTGCGGTGATCGCTTCCTTGTCATTGAAATCAATTGTAGATCGGTGGACTTCGACAGGCGATGACCAGGTTGAGCCGCCGTCGCTCGAATGGCTCACGCCGATGGCGTTGTCAGGAGTCGATTGATTGAACAGGAGGCTTACATAGTAGACGCGATTATTCGGGCCGAAAGCCACCCATGGATCGGAGGCTCTCTCCCACGGCCCGCCTGCCGCCACGCTCATACCGGGCAATATGCCTTCAGTCCATGTCGCGCCGCCGTCGAATGAAGTGGAATAATTCAGGGCGCGCGCTCCGCCGTTTACGAACCTGCTCTCCTGATACGCGGCGACGAGATTCAAGGGATTCTCAGGATTGGCAGCCAGATAAGGCTCGGCCTGTGTTTCAGGTTGAGCCACGGGGCCGGGCTGCAAAAGATCGGTGTTGACCCGCGTCATCGCAGGCAAAACATTTTCCTGAGCCGCGGGCTGATAAGGAGGATCCTCAGCCTTTGAAAGAGTCGCTAAAAAAGGTGACCCTGAAAATGGAAGGTCATGTGCCCAGCGACCTACAGGCTCTCTTCGCAACGGACGATTCGATTCACGCGAGCCGGAATCCTGCCCGATGGCCAGAGGGCTTGAAGCAAGAGGAATGAAAACAAGGAGCAAAAAGGCGATGGTCAGTGCCAATCTTCTGTTCATGATAATCTCCTGGGAAAAGGTACAGCCGTCGGCCAGCCTGCTGCTCCCCCGAATTTTCATGCTTTCAAAGTGTCAACAGGCTGCCAGCCTGTTGTACATCCGCGACTCCTCGGAAAAGGTATAGCAGGCTGCCAGCCTGCGCAGCTTCAAATCTCGTACTTTCAAAGAGCGCAACCTGCCAGATTGCGCTACAAGCCTCCTCCGTCAGTCAGGTTCCAGTCGCGTCATTATTATCGACTCTCACAGGTAAGCGATATCGAACGATTGGGGCTGCGATAATTTGCGATCAAATCTCATGCCGATTCGAGAGAGCTTTGTGCATAGTCACCTCGTCTGCATATTCGAGGTCTGACCCAACTGGCACGCCCATCGCTATACGAGTCGTGCGAATCCCCAGCGGCCTGAGCAACCTTGAAAGATAATTCGCCGTCGCTTCGCCTTCGGTGTTGGGATTGGTGGCGAGTATGATCTCTTCCACATCGCCCGCTTTCAGTCGCTCGATCAGGTTTTTGATTTTCAGATCATCCGGCCCTATTCCGCGAATCGGCGAGAGCGCGCCGTGAAGCACATGATAAAGACCTTTGTACTCGCGGGTCTTTTCTATGGTGACGAGGTTGAAAGGCTCTTCGACGATGAGGATGATACGGCGGTCGCGCGAAGGGCTTGAGCAATATCGACACGGATCGACATCAGTGAAGTTATTGCAGACAGAGCAGAGAATTATCTTTTCTTTTACTTCGTTGATCGCTTCAACGATGTGGTCTGTTTCCTCGCGGGTGGCGCGAAGAATATAGAAGGCAAGCCGCTGGGCAGATTTGTGGCCTATGCCCGGAAGCTTCTTGAACTCTTCGATCAGTCTGGTGACGGATTCAGCGTAATCAAGCATTTTATTAACTGATGTTACGCAGTCAT
>DLHY01000118.1 GCA_002483445.1 Blastocatellia bacterium UBA7656 | reverse complement strand
TCGCGGTCATCCCGCCAGCGACGTATGGAAGAGGATGGCTGTTTCTTCGCAGAATGTTTCATAGTCGATTTTCTGCTTATCTGCCCGGATTTCCGAGAGGTTGTGTCTGTGCAAACAATTTCTAAAGATTGCATAGCCATCGTGACACGGAAGCAACTTGATTGTCATCAGTCAGATTCGCAGCGTTTTCAATCGTTCCTTCTTCCAGTAAATTCCATATTTCGCTTGCCATTTTCTTTTCAATAGCTGCTCCGATAAAGAAAGTGTGAGGATTAAGCCCCGCTTTTGAAAACGCATGTTGTATGCGATTTAACGCTGTCCGCGCTGTCTTCCAGTGTTCGTCAGCACCAGCAGGGTCAATCCCGCCTTTAAGTTCTCCAAGCGCGATGTACAACTCTGGTGACTTGTAGATTTGTTTTGAAAGCTCTTTCGATGAAAGATCGCTCGGACTGCAATTGAAGAGGCACAAATCGACGTTGTTCTTAACCAGTGGAACAGTCAGGTTATAAATCAGAGTTCGATATTGTTTGCCCTTTCGCCAGCTAAGACCTCTGAGATATAGCTCGATGTCTGAGTCGTCATCAGACATTTGCGTCCATGTACTGTTTATCGAATGCAACCATTGATAGGGTCTGCCCGCGATTTTGAGCGTTGAGATGATGGCTCGTGTCAACTTTCGCTGAGCCATCGCGCCGCCCACATTGCGCATTGAACCGCCGAGGGAATCGCCTCGTGTCAGCAGAAATCTGAATACAAGTTCTTCGACAAAACTTTCTCCAGCAGGTTCGAGGAAGTTTCTAATCAATCCATTTATCGCTTCTGCCTTGTCTTCGGATTGCAGATGACCGATTGCTTTTTCGGACAACCCCGATGCGGTCAACAGAGCATGTTGTATATCTTCGATAGCGGTAAGACCGGCAGGTGAGATGGCTTTGGATGCCAATGCTTTAAGTGTCCGCGCCTGCTCAAGATAAGGTGTTGCCCGTCGATTTTTCTCCAATGCTAAAGCCACGAAACCGGCTCTGATGGCTTCATAGGTTGTTATGATCTCATCGACCGAAGTGAGATGCTCACGATATGGTTTCCTCAAAGTCATCAGGGTTTTCTCCACACATAGATACACTTTCTAAGCGCGTCGCGACCGTGCGCGCCCATCTGCTGGCTGCTGTTACCTTTTCCCTTTGGCAATACAAGAATTTTTTCTACAAGAAACCCCAGCCGTTCGGCGATGTCTGAAAGAATCAAATCGACTGATATGCTCGCGCCCGCATAACGCACATTATCATTGACTATAACGAACGGCGCGTTGGGCTTCATTACTCTGAGGCATTCCCAAATCACACAGGCCATTTCGTAAAAATATCCGCGAACCATTCGCGGAATACCGTTGTTGTTCAATTTGCCTCGTGCCTTCTGGTCTTCAAGGTATTTCAAAATGGTCTGTAATAGTTTTTGATCGTCGGCTGCGGCAATCGCCTTCGCCCAGCGCGGATTCATAGCGAGCAAATCTTTGGCGCGATTCTCGACCGTGCAACTGAGCATCTGCTGTCTCATCTCAGTCAATTCCTTTTCGCTTATTCCGAGCAGAGCAAGTTCAAGCGCGTAAGTGCGTGTGTAGTCGTAGCGGTTGCAGTAAGGCGGCGAAGTAATGACGGCTGAATAAATGTTGTCCGCCAAATGAGGCATCAAATCGAGGCACGATCCGTCGAAGAGTTGAACTTTGCCTTGAGTTGCTTCGACGGGAAAGAGACCTGTTTGCTCGCTCGTGTTTTGAAGATCGAAGATAATCTCGTTTATCTTGGTTGTGACGGCTCGGTCAAAATCGAGTATCGGCCCTTTGTCGAAAGGCTTGCTGCCCTGCCTTCGGTCGGATCGATGATCCCAGCGAAGGTACTGCCCGTCTTTGCGCGTGAAGCTGACTGATTCAAGCACGCATAGCAGCGCGAAGCGCAGCACTGATCGAACGCGCTCGTTTTCTTGCTGCAATGCGCTGAGATATTTTTCGATAGCCTCGCGCGTTTGCTCCGGGTATGCGCCTTTTGTGATTCTGAGTTCGAGTATGTGCTGCTTTGTTTCAGAGTTTGTCCAGGGATGTGAGGCTGACCATCGCTTCAATGCGGCCAAGTCGTTGCTTGTGAATTCAGAATCGAGCAATTGTTTCGTCTTTACGACTTGCTGGCCGATGGGAAGCAATTCGATGCCGTCTGAATCAAGCCCCGCCGCGCTTGCCGCAAACAGCGCGGTGCCGCTCCCGGCGAACGGGTCGAGTATTTTACCAGCCATGCCGAGTTTATGAATAAGATACTCGATCAATGGTGCGGAGAACGCTTCTTTGTACTTGTACCACCGATAAACCGGCTTCGTTTTATTGGCCTGAAAGCTGACCAGTTGGCGAGTCAGCGAAGGATTGATTTCAAGTCTATCGCCAAAACGTTGCGATAGAAATTGGTCGAGGGATTCGATCTCAACCAGAGCGGTTTCCTGAAATGGAACAGAGGCCTTGTTAGCTGAAGTCACCAAACTTGTGTTCTCTCTTATCGATGAAATGATTACAGCATGGCAAATAGTACAACAGGCGGGGCGCTGATTCGAAAGCTTGCCATTGACATCCTCTTCGCGCGAATCGGATAATCCCTGCTGTCCGCAGCCCGACCGCGGGAGCTTACACACAAACCTGTAATGTTTGAATGTTCGGCTCCCCGAACTTCTGCGGACGCGCTTCAATACTCACACAGCGGGCTGCGAACCGTGTAGGGCTTGAGGTTCTTCAACGGCCCTTCCGCTTGATGACAATCCGCGCAGGTCGCGTCCCTCAACAATCGACGGTGCTTCAAACTCGAATTCCCATGCACCGAGTGGCAATTCAAACACGTCGTCTGTTTGCCATACAAAACGACATCGCGCACATTGCGAAAAATGTGACGGTCGCCTGCGTTGAGACTCTCATCATCAGCCTTCGACCAATCGACCTGCAAGTCCTGAAACAGATTGTCGCCCGCTACGAAATTGTTGGGGTAGGGAAGCGATGAAGACCGCGATGCGCTCCCGCGCAGATGACATTGCGCGCAAATCGATGTGATAGCCCGACTGTCATCCTTCTTTTTCTTCGACAGCCAGATCATCGAGGTATCATTGGTGTGTTCGAGGTTCACGTCTCCGTGACAGGTGTAGCAGTCAAGCCCGAAGGCTGCAAACTCTTTCGTCTTCGCATCGACCGCCGTCGCATGACATCCGGCGCAGCGCGCAGCAAATTTCTCTTTGTCCCACGCGGGCTTTTCCCCATCGATCAATTTTTCAACTTTGCCATCAGTGATCGCGGCCTGAATGGAGAGAATCGCAAACCGACCATAGCCCTCTTTTTTCAAAAAGCGCACGCGATGGCGACTCCCCATAAAGTATTCCACCTCGGCGGCGAAAGGTTTGAGCGCGGGCTGCCCTGCAAGCAGGCTTCCAAGCACAGGCGCATCTTCGCGCTGGCGAATGGTCACTCCATGAGCATTCTTCTGCCACGTCTGGCCTATGTCGTTGCGATGGCAAAAAAGGCATTCGTCTCCGTGAACATATTCGGGCAGAGGCTTGCCGACGTGATTCGATCCCCAGGCTGCGGGGTCACTCTGCTTTTCCTGACCGCTCGCTGCAAAAGAGAAGACCGCGAAAAGGATGGCCAGGAACAGGAACAAAAGCTTGACTCTTTTGATTGAATATAAGCGAGGATTTTGCGCTGAATTCATCATCGCGCATGTTGTCATAAATCGAAATGCGCGGCAACTTGATCGTTTTGCCTTTTACTTTGCGCGTTGCTATTCTTGCTTTCTCTTTTACACGTATGGAAACCATTGCATCTGCCAATCGAGAGAATTTCGAACGACTGGTGAGCGAACTGCGAAGCCTGGAATCACGCCTCATCGAGGGCGGCGGCGCGCATAAAATCGAGCGCGAGCATAAGCGAGGAAAACTCACAGCGCGCGAGCGCATAGCCCGACTCTTCGACCCTGATTCTTACTTTCAGGAAATCGGTCTTCTCATCGCATGGGACAAATACGCGGGGCAGGCTCCCGCCGCAGGTGTAGTCACAGGGCTTGGCCGCATTGCGGGACGCGAAGCGATAGTCGTTGCTAACGATGCGACTGTGAAAGCCGGTTCGTGGTGGCCCGAAACCGTGAGGAAAATTCTGCGCGCTCAGGAAGCTGCCATGCGATGCCGCGTTCCCATAGTCTACTTAGTCGATTCGGCAGGAGTGAATCTCCCATATCAGAGCGAAGTCTTTCCCGGTCAGTATGGCGGCGGCAGAATATTTTTCTACAACTCGGTTATGCGTCGCTATCTGAAAGTGCCTCAGCTTTCAGCGGTGATGGGGCAGTGCGTTGCGGGCGGAGCGTACCTGCCCGCGCTGTCGGATTTCATCATCATGGTCGAAGGCACTTCGTTTATGGGGCTGGGCGGGCCGAACCTCGTCAAAGGCGCAGTCGGGCAAACCGTAGACAGCGAAACGCTCGGCGGCGCGCTCACTCACAACGAGATTTCAGGCGTGGCACATTATCGAGCGAAGAACGACGAGGAGTGCATCGATAAAATTCGCCAGCTTGTCACAGAACTTCCCGCGCCGCCTCTTTCGAGAGTGCAGATAAAAGAGCCGTGCGATCCATCGCGCCCCGTGACAGACCTCTACGATTTGTTTCCCATAGATCATCGTCACACTTATGATATGAGCGCCATTTTGAATTGCCTGCTCGACGCCGATTCGTTCGACGA
Organism: Blastocatellia bacterium UBA7656; assembly: GCA_002483445.1. Lineage (GTDB taxonomy): Bacteria > Acidobacteriota > Blastocatellia > UBA7656 > UBA7656 > UBA7656. Next base: position 30,496 of record DLHY01000118.1, on the reverse strand, counting down.
GTTTCAATCTGATTATGCGAAAGAGATGATAACCGGCTATGCGCGCATCGAAGGCGTGCCTGTAGGAGTCATAGCCAACAATCGCGGATTGATTCGCTCGCCCGCGGGCCGCGCTCCAAAATTCGGCGGGATCATTTATACGGACTCGGCTGAAAAGGTCGCTTACTTCATCGAGACGTGCAATCGTCACGAGACGCCGCTCCTTTTCATTCAGGACGTTTCAGGTTTTATGGTCGGCACTGAAGCGGAGCATTCAGGAATAATACGGGCAGGCGCGCGCTTCGTCGAAGCGATGGCTACGGCGACTGTTCCCAAGATAGTGCTGACGATCAATCACGCATCAGGCGCGGGCTATTACGCGATGGCCGGGCAAGGGTTCGATCCTGACTTCATATTCACCTGGCCTACCGGAAGAATGGGCGTGATGGAGGGAGAGTCGGCTGTAATGGCTCTCTTCAGCGCGGAGATTGACAAGCTGAAAGAGAAGGGGCGTGAGCCAGACGAAAAGATGCGCGAAGAGATGGATCGAGTGCGGGCGAAGTATGACGCTGAGCTTGACGCGAAGTTTGCGGCGGCGCGCGGATTCGTCGATGCGATCATCTCTCCGGAAGAGACGCGGCCCGCGATCAGGCTTGCTCTGTGCGCCACGCTCAACAACACGGGGCCGCGACTTGGCATACCAGTATTGCCTCAGTGCGTGCCGTTGAATTCTTAAACCTGGGGCGCAGGCTTCCATCGCTCAGGTCTGACGCGATTAACAGTTTGTTTTTCCCGGAACGTGCAGGCAAGATGCCTGCGCTCCCAGGCTCGTTTGCATCCTGCAAATATTGCCAGTGGATCGGACTGCTTACTATTCGAAAGGAGAACCTCAGATGAGACTTCTATCATCCCCACGGAAGATCAAAACCGTCGTTCTTTTTTCAGCCGCGCTCGTGGCTCTCCTCCTCGGCGCGTGCGAGAAAAAAGAAGACGCTTTCAAGCCCGAAGTTTTGCCTCTCCCCGCGCAACTCTCGACTTATGAGCCAATGCCTATACCCGGAGATAATCCTCTGACGCCCGAAAAAGTTGCGCTCGGTCGCCAGTTGTTTTTCGACAAGCGATTGAGCGCAGACAACTCGCGCTCGTGCTATTCCTGTCACGTGTGCGAAAAGGGACTGACCGACGGATTGCCGAAAGCCGTCGGCGCTTATGAAAAACAGTTGCCGCGCAGCAGCCCGACTTTGTGGAACATCGGCTACCATAAGGAATTTTACTGGGATGGCCGCAGCGGGTCTCTGGAGAAGCAGGCCACAGCCGCATGGAAGGGCGGAAATATGGGCGCGCAAGATAAGGAAGCGGAAATCATCGCGCGCATAAACGCGCTCGAAGGTTACAAGCAACAGTTTCAAAAAGTATTCAGCAGCGAGGCCACTGCTGAAAACATCTTTCAGGCCATAGCCGCTTACGAGCGCACAATCATTTCGGGCGACACCGCGTATGATCGCTGGCAGAGGGGCGATCAATCGGCTGGCGACGATGCGGCGAAGCGCGGATTGGAAGTCTTCAAGAAGGCCAAGTGCGATAACTGTCACGCGGGCGTGCTGTTTACCGATCAGCAGTATCACAACGTCGGCGTCGGAATGGATCAGGAAAAACCTGACGTGGGACGTTTCACCGTCACCAAGATAGAAGCGGACACTGGCGCGTTCAAGACCCCGACGCTTCGCGACATAGCGAAGTCGGCTCCTTACTTTCATGATGGCAGCGTGAAGACTCTGGAAGAAGCTGTCGATTTCATGCTGGGAGGAGGGAAGGACAATCCGCATCTCGACAAGAAGAATCTGCAAAAACAGACGATCACCAAAGAAGAGCGCGACGATCTGCTGGCGTTTCTCAGATCGCTTTCCGTCGATTGCACGTTGAAGGAGCCGCCGCTTCCGCAGAAATAAAATTATCGGAGAGAGCGTGCCGCGAGTGCGCTCTCTCCTCGCTCTTTTTCCCGTGCGCTCATTGACGCAGGGAAAATCTAACGGGCGTTTCCGGGTTGAGTCTGCAAGGGTCGCTCGGCTCCGTTTGTCTTCGCGCCTGTTTCGCGCTCGCTGATAAAGTGCGCTCGTCGAGATGCGCGACTCCGCATTCAATCTCTCTCAGGCGGGCCTTCATTGTTTCCACCTCGCTTCGCAAGGCATCGATTTCTGGATTGCGGCTTGTCTGAATCTGAGGGCGTCGGTCGAAAGTGTTGATCTGCTGTTCGAGCCTTCGCATGTTCGATTCGATGGAATACACCCGCTGTTCAATCGAGTTGAGTCGGAATTCCATATTCTGCTGCTCAGAATCATTCGATGATGTGTCTTTGTAAGCTCTGGCTGCCACGCCCATCGCAGCGCAAGTGACAATCACCAAAACCCAATGCCATCTTATTCGCATTTCAATAACTCCATTTCACGATTTAAACCCGGCGATGCTGGTCGCTTTGAGATCAATCCTCTTCGAGCAGACTGGTCGTGTTTTCAGTCACGCTCGGCGCAGGCACCACTTCTGAAGTGATTGGGCGTCGAGTTGTGTTGATTGACTGACTGGCAGGCGGCAGCGCGCCGGGTTGCTCCTTCTGTATCAGGAGGGGCGCTTCTTTTTCGAGAAAGAATCTGGAAGCGCCTCGCAGGAGAGGAAGCCAGAACAGTATGAGCGGGATGAGAATGGCGGCAACTGTAAGCAGACCGGCTATTCCAAAAAACGAAGCTGCGGACGCAGCCACCATCGAGCCTAAAAACATCAGCGTCGCTCCGAGGCTCAATCCCCGCTGACGCGGAGACAGATGACAGACGAGGAGAAAAATCGCAAACCCGGCGGCGAGGAAATACAACCCGATCAAACTCTCTTCCGCAGAGCGAGCCGATAAAAGTGATGGGAGAAAGTATGCCTTGAGCGCGCCGACGAGAGTAAGCCCCGCGCCGAGATTTATGTCGAATTGACGCAGCGGCAACATCTTCGCTCCCGGCTCCGCTTCAGGCTTGGAGACGAGGATGTTTTTCACCTCATCGAGTTGAAATCCGCAGCGAGAGCAGAAGCGCAGACTCTCATTAGGCTCGTGACCGCATCTCGGACAGTACATCGCATCACCTCCCTGATCGAAAACAACACGAAGACACCTTCGATTACGCTCTGCCCTATTGCCCGGTTCGATTTTGCGGATCGCTGAGTCAAAACGAAAGAGGCGGCGCGAGAGCCGCCCCTTGTTTTCTTTCGATGAACGACTATCTGCGATAGCGTTCATCGACGGTGAAGCTTCTCACCATCTGCGAGAAGGCGGATTGATATTGCCGGAAATCGCGTTCGGGCGCGAAGAAGAGAAGCGAGATTATACCCTGCCCGCTCGGTCGCGCGATGATCCATACTCTTTCAACATAGCCGAGGCTGTTGCGCCCTGAAAGATAAGTCGACATGGCCTGCTGGCCGTCGAGTCTGCCTCCGTATCGCGCGCCTCTCTCTTCGCGAAGCGATGAATTCGAACGCATCAGGTCTCTTATTATCGTGTCGAGCGATTCGTCCAAAGTCATGTTGGCGCGACGCGATCCCACATAACCGATGACTGAGCCGTGAGTGAGTTCATCTCCCTCGAAGGCCCATTCGGGAGCGAAGGTCGCGCCTCCGCCATCCTGCGGATAAGAATTCCAGTTCGTGGGATAATCCATGCTGAAGTGACCGTTCGCAGACCTGTAGTTTCTGAGCGACCTTGAAGGAGGCTCGCCCGGTCGTGAGTTTCCCGTCGATGTGGGTCGAGGTCTTTGCTGAGGATTGCGATTGCCGCTCCGAGCTATCTCTTCCATCGAGCGCGACCGGGGAAAGTCGCGCAGGCGGGCCTGAATGCGGGTGAATTCCGGCGTGTTGTGAACAGGGTTTTGAACCCTCAACATATCGGCTTCGCGGTTGATCGCTTCGTAGCGATTGCCGGGATTAGGGTGGCTGCTGAGCCATTCAGGGCCGCTGCGTCCGCCGCTCGCCTGCTCAAGAGTGCGGAAGACATTGGCCAGATCGCGCGGGTCGTAACCTGCGCGCGCCATGATCTGCGCGCCGAGCGTGTCGGCCTGTCGCTCATAAGCCCGGCTGTATTTCAAAAAATACGCGCCGAATCCGATCTGACTGCCAGCCGAAACGACTCCGCCTACAGGGCCGCCGAGTATTGCGCCGAGTATCTGACCGATAGTCGACCCGACGGCGAGCTTCTGACCTTTGGCCATCTGGGCGGTTCCGTGACGAAGCGCGACGTGGCTTATCTCATGCGCCATCACTCCGGCAAGCTCGCTTTCATTGCGGGCGGCTTCCATCAACCCGCGATTGACATAAGTGAATCCGCCGGGGAGGGCGAAAGCGTTGAGATCGCTCACATCGACAGGCTTGAAGGAATAGCGGAACTGAGAATATTGAAACTGCGGCGGGATGGCTTCCACGAGTCGGCGTCCGACGCGGGTCAAATAATTCTGCACCTCCGAGTCCCTCATCATAGGCAGTTCCCGCTCCACCTGATTAGCCGCCTCGCGTCCTAGTTGGACATCCTTATCGAGGCTGTAGGGATTCTTGGGAGCTTCGATTTTCGTCTGCGCCAGCGCAGCCAGCGGCAGGAAGAAAGCGAACATCAAAGTTGCGCTCGCCGAGGATTTCAGATTGCGCATTCTTTTCATGATGGCCTCCAATATGTTTGTTGAAATGGTGTGTCAGTCATTAGGATTCATCAGCCCCTCTGAAAGTTGTAGTTTAGCACCATGCCTTTTGATTGGACAGCGGGGAGATCGAGTCCTGGGCGCGCAAATGAGCGAGATTGATCTCAGACGAAACATATAACTTAATCACTGGACTCTGCGCCTTCACCCTGTTAGACTCACTCCGTTCTTGTGGCAACGTGAACGTTGCTGTTTGGTTTGGTTCCAGGAGCGACTGTCTGATCTCGGAGAGTGTTTGATCCGTCCCGTTCATCCTTCTCCTCGCAAGGTCTCGGAAGTTCCTCTTAGCCGGTTTCAAGGAGAAACACGATGAAAAGAATTTACGTTGGAAATCTGTCGTATCAAACGACAGAGAATGATTTGACCGGACTGTTTGAACAGGTCGGGCAGGTTGAATCAGTCAGTATCATCACTGACCGCGACACGGGCCGCTCGAAGGGTTTCGGGTTCGTCGAGATGGCGGACGCGGATGCGGAGAAGGCTATCGGTCAGTTTAACGGAGTAGAATTGAACGGGCGCACGCTGACCGTCAACGAAGCTCGCCCGCGCGAAGAGCGTTCGGGCGGACGCGGCGGATTTGGCGGAGGCCGTGACCGAGGAAAAGGCGGACGCGGCGGCGGCGGCGGACGCGGAGGATTCGGAAACCGCTACTAATCAACTTCCCGAGGCCACGGCGATTCGATTCGCCGTGGCTCGAATAGCGCGATTGCACGGAGCCACTGCTGAACATCAACGGTACACCACAAACAGTCTGCACTCTGAAACAATCTCGTCCCTTGTCTCCTCTCACTATTCACATAATCAGGTGTACCGAAAGAAAGATTGACTAGCTTGAACAGTTTTCACGAATTAGGACTGAGTGCGCCCATGGTCGGCGCGCTTGAAAGCATAAACATCACTTCTCCGACCGAGATTCAGGAGCGAGCCATACCGCACGCTCTGGCAGGCCGTGACCTTGTAGCCTCGTCTGAAACCGGATCGGGAAAAACGGCGGCATTCCTGCTGCCCATCATTCAACAACTCGCCCGTCATGGCGCGCCCCGCGCGCTCGTTCTCGCTCCCACTCGCGAGCTTGCGCTTCAGACAGAGGCCAACGCAAAAACCTTAGGCCATCCGTTCCGCCTTCGCACGGCGGCTCTGGTCGGAGGAGAGCGAGAATCGAAACAATTGCGCGCGCTCGATGCCCGCGCAGACATCATAGTGGCGACGCCTGGACGACTCAACGACTTCCTCAATCGAAGGATGGTGTCGCTTAAAACCATTCAGTTCTTCGTTTTGGACGAAGCCGACCGTATGCTCGACATGGGATTCCTCCCGCAGGTCAGGCGAATCATCACTCATCTGCCCCGACAGCGCCAGACCATGCTGCTGTCGGCCACGATGTCCCGCGAGGTCGAAAGACTGGCGCGCGAGATGCTCTCCAACCCTGTGCGCGTGGAGGCGGCTCGAAAAGCCACCACTGTCGCGACGCTCAATCAGAAGGCTTACCCTGTGCTTGCGCACGCGAAAGTTCCGATGTTGCTGGCGCTGCTTCGCCAGCACACAGGTGGCTCGTTTCTCATATTCACCGAGACCAAACGCAGCGCGGATCAGATCGCGCGAGTGCTTACAGCAAACCGTCACCGCGTGGCCACGCTTCATTCGGATCGCAGTCAGTCGCAGCGCAATGCGGCGCTCGCCGATTTCAAGAATGGGCGCGTTGATGTGCTGGTGGCGACTGACGTTGCAGCGCGCGGAATAGACGTCGATGACATATCGCACGTCGTCAATTACGATGTGCCTCAATCGGTTGAAAGCTATCTGCATCGCGTGGGCCGCACTGCGCGAGCAGGGCGGGACGGAGAGGCTGTGACACTGGTCAGCCCCAACGAAGAAGCGATGCTTGCGACCATAGAACGATCAACCGGAATCACGCTTGAACGGTCGAGGTTGAGCGGATTTTCCGATGGCAGAACGGATCAGCAGATAAGTCTCGCGACAGAAATAGGCCGATTGCGCGGCACCCGCGCCCGCTCCGTCGGCCCGCGACGCTGAAAGCAGAGGTGAGAACAAAAATGAGTACTCGACTCTTTGTCGGCAATCTTCCTTATAACGCGACCGAGGCGGATTTGCGCGAACACTTCGGAGCCATCGGGCCATTGTCTTACGTTTATCTTCCGACAGACCGGGAGACCGGCAAGCCGCGCGGTTTCGCCTTCGTAGAATTCGTCGAGCGCGCTCAGGCCGAAGAAGCCATACGTCGATTGAACAATCAGCCGTTTATGGGAAGGCCCATAGCTGTCAACGAGGCCCGCGCCAAAGATCAACAGTCATCGCCCCGCCCGCAGTCGCAGTTCACGCCGCGACCCGCTGCGCCTCCTCCCGCGACGGGCGAGCGCAATTTCGGCCCGGACGATGCCCCGCGCAGAACGCGCAAGCAGCCTAAAAGCGCGACCAAAAATCAGCGCGTGCCTAAAGGCCCCATACGCGAGCGCACCAGCGGGCCTGTTTCTTTCGGGGAAGATGACGACGACGATAATTTTTATGATGATCTCGGAGAGGAAAACTTCGCCAGCAGCGCGAACCTCTCCGAGGATGAAATGAGAAACGAGGAATTATAATGGCAAAGAAGACCAGACAGACCTTTCAGAAGCGTGAGAAAGAGAAGGCCCGTCAGCAGAAACAGAAAGACAAAGAGCAGCGCAGAATGGAATCGAAGAACCGCCGCGAAACGGCTGGCCCCGCGATAGAAGGAGAAGACCCGGATATAGCAGGAATCCGCCCCGGCCCTCAGCCTCTTCCCGAACAGTGGGAGATAGGAGAGCCTGTCGAATAATCGCCTCTATCGAATGCTTCGAGAATAGGAGATTTGATCGTCTCCGCACGAGCGCGATATTTATAGATCGGGTAGCGATGAAATAGTAATGCTGGAATTGGGCAGGTCTTATTATGAAGGGTTCTTTCACCGTAGAGTCGTCGTAGGACGCAGAGGTTTTCTTCTCTGCGCCCACTCAGCGTTCTGCGGCGACTCTGCGGTGAATCTCACTCAAATAGTCGAGCATTACTTTTTTACCACTGCCATAGCTCGAAGCCAGGATTAGAGAACAAGCTCAGGCAAAGCAGAATGTTTTTCATATCGCTTTGCCGGAGCTTGTGTTGATGTTTCGCCCCGTCGGAGTTTTCAACGAGCCTCCAACTCTTGCGCAGCTATGATTTCAGAGAAACAGATCGAGCGCGGAATGAGTTGCAGGACTATTGTGAAGACCTCAACGCGCTTGCCTTTCAATTTCATCTGGTCGTGCAGGCCCATACCTTTATGCCGCAGCCTCCGCCTCGCTTTCTGCATTCGGCCAAAGCTTTCTCTTCCGCTTCCGCTCTCGAATTGCCTATGCCCCAACCATAGGCGCGGCTCCCCTGCGCAAAGGCTCCGCAGCTATTGACGAACCAGACTACCGCTTTGCAGTCATTCGCCTTGCATCTGTCAACAGCCGAATTTATCGCCGCTGCCTGCGACGCATAGTCGTAAGCGAATCCATATCGACCCGTAGCGTAAGAATAAGCGATAGCTCCCCAGTTATCGCGTCTGCCTCCTGACGGTGTGGCATCAGCCAGTGACGGCAGCATCAAACAAAAAATCGCAAGCAGGATCAGTCCGCGTCGTTTCATAAATTTCTCCTCGGAACAGGTACAGCCGTCGGCCAGCCTGCTGCTTCCCCGAATTTTCATGCCTTCAAAGTGTCAACAGGCTGGCCGACGGTTCTACATCCGCGACTCCTCCGTAAAAGTCTGGAGTCTGGAGTCGGTTATTTGGAGTCGTCACTGACGACCGGGATGACTCCTCATGCGAAAGTTGATTTCAGCCATTCATTGCAGGGGCAAGCGCGCCGAAAGCGTCCTGATTCTGCCACTGCGCGCGAACTTTTACTATGGTTTTTTCTTCTTCTTGCCGCCCTTGACTTTCGCTTTGGCTGCGGGCTTTTCTTCACTCGGCTGTGGAGCAGGCGCGTTAGTCGCTCTGTTTATATCCGACCAGCGATAGACGGCCAATCGATAATTGCACTGATCCGCTATGGCTATATAGGTCTCGCCCGTCGCCCGGTCCGTATAGCTTGCAATCGCGTCGGGCGAGCAGAAGTAGCCCGGAGGATTGGCCTGACCCGGAATTATGGCTCCCGATTTCAACTGCTGCTGAAGCTGGGTGTTGGCCTTGTCGTCGAAATTGAATATCGGCGAATGACCGAAGAAGCCTTTGTACCCGACAGGTCTCCCTCGGACGTACCCGTTCAGATCGGTGTTGAATGCGTTGGGTCGCGTGAGGTCGAATATCTGAATGTGGCCCGCGCCTTCATCGACTGCGAACAGGTGATGATTGATAAATGTCAGCCCTTCGACCGAGCCGAAAAATACAGATTTTCCGTTTGGCTGGAATGACGCATCCATCGCCGCTCCGACCATTCGCTTTTTGTACGCGCCGGTTTCGTAGTCGAAAACCTGAATGACTGAATCCTTTTCGCTGGCGATGAAAAGATTGCCGTTCGCTTCATCTATCGCTATGCCTTCGCATCCGTGCAGGTAAGTGTCTCCTCCGGGACGCGCGCGCTCGAATTTCCACGACTGATCGACTGTGCCGTCCGAGTTGAAGCGGCGAACGTCGTTGAGATGCGCATCGACTACATAAATGCGATCACGCGAATCGATTGCAATGCCGCCCAGCTTGTCGAATCCCTGCTCGCCGAAGCGTGTGCCTTTGAACTGATAATCATAAGGGCCGAGAGGCTTGCCCTTATCATCCACCGCGCCCGGTTTCGGAGCCGTGAAGACATAAGCGAGATTCAGCACCTGATCGGTGATGTAAACTGTTCCATCGGAAGCTATGGCGATGTCGACGATTTCGCCGCCGAAGAATTTCGAGCCGAACTCGCCGAGGTGAATTTTATTTTTGACATCCCAAATCTGCACGCGGCGATTTTTGGCATCGGTGGCAAGCAACAATCCATCGGGCGTGAAAGCGACTCCATCGGGCTTGTCGAAATCCGACGCGCCCTTGCCGGGATGCCCGCTTCCCAAAACAGCGAAGGGCGCAACATTGATTCGCCATACGTTGCGCTGAGTGTCGCTCTCCGCCGTCGCGGCTTCGGCTGATGTCTCAGGTTTTGCGGTGACGGGCTGTTCTGACGGTTGAGATGTAGATGTTGTCATAGTCGCAGGCGGCGCGACTGCGGCTTTCTTTTTTTTCTTTTGAGCGATAGGCGTGATGGCATAGGCGCTTTTTTGCGCGAAGCAGACAGGCGCGACAAGCGCAAAGCTGATCGCGATTGAAAGTGCAATTCTCGTTTTCAGGTTCATAAGGCGGGCCTCCTTGCAGTCAATTGATGAAGCGCGTGATAAGAATCAAAAAGGCATCTACCTTTTACTCCTGACTCTTATGGTTGTCAACGAACGGAATGGGCCGCTCTCCACCTTTGGGGTGCGATTAAAAGTGGGACTCAAAATCGGCAGAGCTATTGCAACATATACTAATGAAGCCTTGCGCGCTGGAGCGTGCGTCTCCAGGGCTTTGCAACAGCCCTGTTTGACCAGCAGTGTTCGATGCAAGCTGCGCGAAGCCCATAGTTTGGATCAGAAGCGCATAAAAGTTGACACCCGTCGAACCGATGCCTACAATCGCTCTGCCTTACAAGGATCGTATTTATCTCAACCATCAGAGAGGGTTTAACGGATGACAGCATATATGGCCTTCGTCATTTTCATCATCGCCGTCGCGCTTGCCTTCGATTATGTGAATGGATGGCACGATTCGGCCAACTCCATTGCGACGGTCGTATCTACGAGGGTGCTGACCCCGATGGCCGCTGTCGCCTGGGCGGCATTCTTCAACTTCATAGCGTTCGCATTTTTCGGGACGAGGGTGGCGAAGACGATAGGCGGCGACCTGATCGACCTCAAATTGATAGACAAGGACTGGCAATTGCTCGTGCCTTTGTGCGGACTGCTGGGCGCGATCATCTGGGATGTCATCACCTGGTACTACGGACTGCCTTCAAGCTCTTCGCACGCGCTGGTGGGCGGGTATGCGGGCGCAGCGCTTATGGCTTACCCTCATCTGGAAGTCCTCAAAGCCTCCGGGTGGATAAAGACGCTGGCCTTCATCTTCATTTCGCCGCTGGTAGGAATGCTGCTCGGCCTGCTGTTTATGGTCGCCATATCGTGGATATTCCGCCATCGCTCGCCCGATAAGGTCGACAAGGTTTTTCGCAAAGGGCAACTGGTTTCAGCCGCGCTCTACAGCCTCGGTCACGGCGGCGCTGACGCGCAAAAGACTATGGGCATCATAGCCGCCGTCCTGGTCGCTTCGAATCTCAACCCTGAAGCCACGCAGGAAATTCCGCTGTGGGTCGTGCTGAGTTGTCACGCCGCGATAGCCATCGGAACTATGTCGGGCGGATGGCGAATCGTATACACGATGGGCCAGCGCATAACCAAACTCAAACCCGTGGGAGGTTTTGCCGCTGAGACGGCGGGCGCGGCCACATTGTTTATGGCTGTCTATGGCGGCATCCCCGTCAGCACCACTCACACCATCACAGGCGCAATCGTGGGCGTAGGCTCGACCCGACGATTCTCAGCCGTGCGCTGGGGCGTGGCGCGAAGAGTCGTGTGGGCATGGTTTCTGACTATCCCGGCCTCGGCTGCTATGGCCGCGCTCTCTTTCTTCATCATCAGGCTTATTCGCGGCGGATGAGTGTTAAGTGATGGGTGATGGGTGATGGGTGATAGGTGATAGGTGATAGGTGAAAAGATGAGGAGGCGAATATTTCTTATTCCCCCATCACCCATCACCCATCACCCATCACCCATTCATTCGCATCGCAGCGCGACCTGTGGGTCGACTTTCGTAGCGCGTCGCGCAGGCACAACACAGGCCGCCATTACGACCGTCGTCAACAACAGCGATAATCCGATATAGACGGTCGGCTCTGATGGGCTGACTTCGAAAAGCAAACTCTTCATCAATCGCGTGAGAGCAAAGGCTGCCGCAAGCCCTATTCCTGCGCCAGCAAGCGCGAGCCGCGCGCCGCGACCGAGAATCATTTTGAAAATATCTTTTCGTCCGGCCCCAAGCGCGCAACGAATTCCTATCTCGCGCGTCTGCTGCGCGACGATGAAACTGATGAATCCGTAGATTCCAGTCGCCGCAAGCAGAACTGCCGCGCCTGAAAAAACCAGAAGCATAAATGTCGAAAATTGCGAGTGAGCGAGCGAATCCGTGATGACCTGCTCCATCGTTTTTACTTCATACACAGGCAGACCCGGCACGACTGACCCCGCCTGTTCGCGGATTGCCGTAAGCGCGGAAGCAGTCTCGCTGCGAGTGCGAGCCACAAGCGACATGCTCGCCGACCACGGAACCTGATAGTAAGGCACATAAGCGTTAGCCGTCGGCTCGTCCCTCAGCGATATATGTCGCTCGTCTCCCACGATGCCGACGACGAGCCGCGGAATCTGCGTCTGAAATCCGACGTAGACGTGTTTGCCAATAGGATCTTCGTCGGGGAAGAAGCGACGCGCGAGAGTAGAGTTGATGATGACGACGTTCTGACTTCCGGTTGAATCCTGATCGTTGAAAGTTCTTCCTTTCAGAACCGGTATGCCCATCGCGTCGAAATAACCGGGAGTCGTGAATGTGAAATTGATGTGAGACTCTTCGCCCGCTTCGGGCAGCGGCCTCCCTTCGACATGCAGAGATGTCCCCTGACGATCAGCCGCGAGAGGAATCTCAAGGACGAACCCGGCGGCCTCGATTTCAGCTAGTGATCGGATGCGCCCTTCCATCTCGCGATATGCGGCGATCTTCTGCTCACGCTCTGAAAACCTCGACTGCGGAAGAGTCATGCGCATCGTCAGAGCGTTTTTAGTCTCGAACCCGGTTTCAACGCTGCTCAATCGGAGAAAACTTTGAAAGAGCAATCCCGCGCCTACGAGCAGCACCATCGAGAGCGCGACTTCCACGACGACTAACGCGCCGCGCAATCTCATTCGCCCTCCTTCGGATGAAGAGCGCCCGCCTTCCTTGAGCCATTGATTGAGGTCGAGCGAAAAAGTCTGAAGCGCGGGCGCAAGCCCGAACAGAAAACCGGTCAGAAGCGATACCGCGAGCGCAAAACCCATCACCGCGCCATCGATGGCCGCGTCTTCGAGCCGCGGCACATCGCGAGGCGCAAACCTGATAAGAATATCGATCCCCGTGTTCGCGACCAAAAGCCCGGCCGCGCCTCCCGCAAGAGCAAGCAACAGACTTTCTGTTATCAACTGTCGAACGATTCGCCATCGCCCCGCGCCGAGAGCAGAGCGTATGGCCATCTCTTTTTGTCGCGCCGCCCCCCGCGCAAGCATAAGATTGGCGATGTTGACGCAGGCGATCAGAAGCACGAACCCGACAGCGGCCATCAGAGCGATCAGCGCAGGTCGGATTTCTCCCAACACCTGCTCGTTGAGCGGAACTATCGCGATGTCCCAGCCTTTGTTCGTGTCTGAAAAGGATTGCTCCAATCGCGCGGCTATCGCGTTCATCTCCGTGTTTGCGCGATCAAGAGTGACGCCGGGTTTGAGTCGCGCAATGACTCGCATGAAATGCGCGCCGCGTTGTCCCGTTTTCATATCGAGGGCGAAGGGAACCCAAAGATCGGTCTTCTGATCCGGCGTGCCGCCTTCGAGGTTTATCGGGGGAGGGAACTTGAAAGCGGGCGGCATAACTCCGATGACGGTGTGGCTCTCTTCATTGATCGTGATCGCCTGCCCTATGAGATTGCGGTCTGCTCCGAATCGGTCGCGCCACAGGGCGTAGCCTAAAACCACGACCCGCGGCGCATTGGGGCGGTCTTCCGATTCATCGAAGACGCGACCAGCGAGAGGCGGGACTCTGAGCGTTGAGAAAAGACTCGCTGTCACGCGAGCGCCCTGAACTCGAACGGATTCATCCGCTTGTTTGAGAAAAAAGCCGCGCGGGTCGAAAGCGGCGATCTCTTCGAAGACCTGATTCTGTTCTCGCCAGTCGGCGTAGTTGGGCGGCGAAGCGAACATAAAGGGCAAGCCCCTCTGCGACTGCCTTTCCCAAACAACGGCGAGACGGTCGGGCTGATGGAAAGGAAAGGGGCGGAGCAGCGCAGTGTTGACGACGCTGAATATCGCGCTGTTGGCTCCTATTGCTAAAGCCAGAGTGATTATTGCGACGGCAGTAAATCCCGGCGTTTTCGTCAGCATTCGAAAGCCGTATCGAACATCCTGCAAGAAAGTCTGCATCAGTTTTCCCTCCCGCGCTCTAAGTTGATTGACACTTCATCGCCGATGCGCTGGCGAGTTAGTGACAGCAGCAAGCGTGAGGTTGCAGATTATTACTCTCTCACTCGACAGATTTGTGGATCACGTAGAAGATAGTCGGCAGGTCGTATTCATCCGTTCCTTTGCGCAGGAATCGCATACCGATTTTTTCGGCTACTCTCATCGAAGCCCGGTTTTCAGGATCGAACGAGGCTCCGATCTCGCGAAGCTCACACTGATGAAATCCATAATCGATAGCTGCGCGGGCAAACTCTGTCGCAAGCCCCTGCCCCCAGCAGCGGGGCGCAAAAACGTAAGACACTTCGGGCATTTCTCTGTAAGGGGACATTTCGATGCCGCCCATTCCTATGAGTTGATCGTCCGGCTTTGAGATGATGGCCCACGCGCCGAATCCACGCTGAAGATAACTCTCCTGAGAAAGTTCTATCGCTCGACGCGTTTGATCCTGAGTGTAAGGGTTGAGGTCGCCGACAAAGCGCATAACCTCCGCGTCGCCGACTATCGCGTGCAGATCGTCGAAGTCGCCCTCGTGCAACTCTCGAACACAAAGGCGAGAGGTTTCGAATATCATACCGTTCAACTTTCGCCGCTATCGCGCGAGCGCAGACACATCGAGCACATAAGCCGTCTGGTTGGCGGTCAGCACGAAGAGAGATTTTCCGTCCGCGCTCAGTCGCGCGAACTCGACCGGACTCGAAAAAAGAAATTCGTCGCGCTTTTCCATCGTCTTCAAATCGTAGACGGTCAACTGCCCGCGCTCGTTCTCGACGCACAGGAGATTAGTCGCGGTGCTGATCGTCGCGCGCGCGCCGAACATGCGGCCCTTCTGCTCGCCGGTCGAGAGCGAATAAATAAGAACGCGATTTTCGGAATCCGTAATCACAACCCAGTCGCCCGCCGCGTGCGCCCTCGATATTTCGAAAGAACCTTTGCCCGTTTCGATCAGCAGCCGCCCTCGCAACTTGCCCGTGCGCGCGTCTAAAACCTGAAGAAAATAATCTCCCTCCTTTTCCTTCAACGCCGCCAGCTTTTGCGCCATTTGAGGATCGGCTTTTATCTCAGACTTGGCGGCGTTGCTCGAAACCGACCATGCAAGCGCCATGCTTTCGTTTTCAGGATCGATCCACACCGCGGGAGCTTCTTTGGGAAAGGGGCGCGACCATATCAGAGAAAGATCGCGCGCATTATGAACTTCGATTATCACATCCTGCCAGTAGACGCCTTCCTTCTTCGCCGGTTTGGTGACGACGACGAACTGTCCGTGCTGGCGCGCGCTGTCTTCGTTCATGTCCGGCCCTGCTGCCGTCTGACGATTGGTCACGTCGAGCCGCGCTATTGTTCGCTCGCTCTCTTCGAATTTGGGGAAGTCGGCATACAGCGCGCCGTCTTCGGCGAAGTGCGCTCCGCGAAATCCGCGCACATGAAAGAGCCGCTCCCCTTTCGTAAGGTTCCAGACCGCGCCGCGCGTGCGCTCGGAGACGGCCAGCCATTTCATGTCACGTGAGAGCGCGACCGAGCGCAATCGGCCAAGAGAGTTTCGCGGCAGCAGCACCTTTCCTATCAGTTCGTTTTTTTCGGTTTCATAAAGGCCGATCTCGCCGTTGAGACGTTCGGCCACGAAAACCTTGTCATAGAGGTCTATGGCCGACTGTTTGTTCGCTCTGGAAATCACCTTCGTCGAAAGATCGAGCACGCCTACGGGAAACTTGGCGATGGGGCGGATGAAAAGATGATTCCCGCGAGTCGCCGCCTCGAATTTCCCCGGCCCGAGCGCGAGTTGTTCTATTATTTCGCCCGAAGGAAACGAGATTATCGCGGACTTGTTGTAATCATCCGGGTTGGCTGCTATGAGGCGATCACTCGCGAGAAATGCGAAGCTTTTGCTCAACATCTTTTTGACGGGGCCGCGCAGAGGAACGTTTTGTCGCGTCGTTGTGTCGAATATGAGCGCGTTGGTCTCCTTGCTCAGTCCTCCGGCGATGTTGATCGTCGTGCTGCGCGCTCCCGCGGCGAAGTAGCGGCCATCGGGCGAAAAAGACAGGTTGATCCAGTCTAGTTCCGCATCGATTCCTTCGCGACCGAGAATATCGAGCAACCCTACGCGAAGCACATCGAATATGCTTGGTGAATAGAAAGACTCTTTCTGAAAAATCTGAGCGCCCGATGCTACATCGAACAGAATCAGAGCGAAACTGAAATCGAGACACGCGAATGTTTTTCCATCGGGCGAAAGCGCGCTCTGCAAACACCCACGGCGCGAGACGACCTCGTGGACTGATTTCAACTTCTGCTCTTCCACGCCCCAGGTTTCGATCCGCAGACGCGAGTTATAAAAAATTATGCTCTGAGAATCCGTCGTAAACTGAGCGGGTCTGGCTTCGGGGGCTTCTATGCGAAAGAGAGGCGCGAAAGGCTCTCGCGTCAGCACCGATATGCCCGAATCATCCTGAGCCAGAAGATATCGACCGTCGGGGCTGAATCTGAGGCGAGCTATCTCACTGCGAAGCGGCGGGTCGAGCGTGATCTTGGAGCGGACGGCGTGCAGAGACTCCCTTCGTCCGAGACCTGTGTAATTGAGTACGCTTGCCTGCCATCGTTGAAAATCTTCTATTGAAGCAGCGCGGCGAGTTTCGATGCAGGAAGCGGGAAGCGCGGAGGCGGTTTTGATCATCTCGCGCAGGCGGCGCGATTCAGGTTTGGTTATGCCGAAGAAATCGGTGAAGGCATTGCCTGTCTTGCCTTTCGTTTCGGCGAAGCGGTCGAAGAAGCGCGCGAACGCCTCCGGGTCGTAGCCCGCGCCTGCCATCGCGTAGAGACCTATCAAATCGGCCCCCATCTGTTCTTTCTGATTATGGCGCTCGCCTCTATCGAAGGCTTTGGGCTTGCGCGCGGCGTTTTCGATAAGCCGATTGTATTTTTCAAAGATGTCGCGGCGGTCTTTGACCTCGGTCACTCCCAGCACCTCGCGCATTCGTCGAGTCATATCGATTGTGCTGTGTCGGGCTATCAGGTGTCCGATCTCGTGAGCTATCACCCCGGCAACCTCGTCTTCTGTGCGGGCAAGGGCTATGAGCTTGCGCGTGAGGAAGACTCTTCCGCCGGGCATGGCATAAGCGTTGGCTTCGGGCGCATCGACGAGCAGGAACTGAAATCGAAGTTTCGTCGCTGGCGCGTGTTTGATTATCCGTTCTCCAATTCGCGCGAGGTAAGCGGTCACCTCATCGTCATCGATTACGCGAAAGTCGCGCCTGAGATGTTCGGAGACGGCGTCTCCGAAATCCACCTCCTGCTCTTCGGAGAAGATATTAGGCTCCTGCGAAGCGATGAGCGAGAGGGGCGGCTGACAGGGTTGAGGTGATTGTCCGAAAGCGGAAAGGGAGAGGCAAAGAATCAAAAGGGCGGTCAAGTGTCGCATAGTTCAACTCCTTGCAGAGAGCCTTAAAAGTATTCGGTCACAGATTCAGGCGGCGCGCAGTAAGGAAATCGCTTCAGTCAACGGTTGTATTTTAAGCAACTCGCCGATTTCGTCAATGCCCATTTGTTGTGTTTGGTTATTAGAGCTTTCAGGCGTTTCGCCGCGCGAACGGTTGTTTGATGCGGTTCCATATCGGCAGAATAAATCGATGCTTGATCCGCCCGAAGCGACTGAGCGCCCGCCAGCCCATCGATTCGGTGACCCCATCGATCTCAGCCAGTTGCCCGCTGAGACGAACGATTTCCTCATAGAGTTGATCTCGTTCCTTCAAGCGCGGCGAGAGCGAGCGAAGATAAGCCGCTGCCGCCCGCTCTTCCTCTCGAAACTCTACAGGAGGCGTGGCTCTGTGTTGCGCGATCGCTTCTTCGTAGAGCGCGATTATTTCATCTATGGTTTCGTCTCTTCCCGCTACGGCGCGCAGACGACGCGAAACCTCAGCCGCTTCGCCAGGGTCGTAGCGGGCTATCTCCCGCGATACGGTTTCAATGTCTACAGGAAGACGAATCGCGCGAATGCCGAAGTTCAAAGATCGCAGCCGGTCGAAATCCGCGCTTGTCACCATCGGCCCCATTCGATCCGTCTCGCACAATATCACCGCCGCGCCGACTGCTATGGCTTCGATGGCTGATCTGCCTCTTGCGAAAACGATGTCGTACTCTCCGAGAACTTCTTCAGGGCGCGCGGTAGCATTACCGGCGAGCGAGCCTATCACATCGAGCGAAATATTGGCTCGCTTGCACGCCTTGCGCACCATTGCCAGGCAGTCGTTTTCGCTCGCATAGTTGCTGAACATCAGCGCGCGACGGGGAGAGGAAGGCAGAGAGGCGCGCGGCTTGAATTTTTCGAGGTCGGCGAAGTTGAGCAGAACTCTTATCTGATCTTCGGGTATGGCATGTTCGAACAGCAGCCGGTCGCGGCAGGTGAGGTCTACGGCCACGTAACGCAGTATGCGCGGAAATCGCGGCGGGATTTCTTCCCACGGCGTCCACCCGTGACAGAAATAAACCGCCGGGACTGCGGAAAAATGAAGCAGCGCAGTCATCGCCTCGACGTGATGCTGGCCGTGAATGATGTCGGGCGGAGCGGCCAGCGCGCGAAGGTCATCTATGACAGGAACGGTCGCGGCGCGAAGTTCCTCGGCCACTTCGCCGAGTTGCGTGCTGTAAGCGATGGGCGTGTGTCCGCGCGCGATCAGCCCTGTGGCCAGATCGCGCACATACAATTCAGACCCGGCGCGCACCGCAAGCGTGTTGTTGGTGATCAGCACCCGCATCAGAGTTTTCCTTCCCTTCGATCATCTATCACGCGAGCGAGCGGAAGGATCGAATTATTGCGATTCGCTGCCGATACTCAAAGCATCAAACCGGCCCTTCGATATCGCTGGTCAAAAGTTCCGGTCGGTCGGTCTCCAGTTCATCCCATATCAGCACGCTGTTGGTTTCTTTCAGCAGCAGCGACCCGACGATGAACGTGACGGCGGCTATCGCTATCGGGTAATACAAACCGGCATAGATGTTGCCCGTCTTCGCCACTATCGATAATCCGACGAGCGGCAGCAACCCTCCGAAAACTCCATTGCCTATATGATAAGGCAGCGACAGCGCCGTGTATCTTATCCTTGCCGGAAACGCTTCGACCAGATAAGCGGCTATCGGGCCGTAGACCATCGTCACGAAGATGACCTGAATGAATATGAGGAGGATCAGTTTCCACGCTGCCGGATTGCTGAGCAGATTGCCTAAGTCCGTGTAAGTGAGAACCTCTGCGGCGGGCTGCATCACGCCATCAACTATGGTCTGCGGCGCGAGGCTGATGGCGCCCGTTACCCGGTCTGTTTGCGACGCGACGGTCGCTATGTTCGAGCCTGCCGCCGCCTGCATCGCCTGATAGATCGGAATGTAAGAAAGGGCGGCGAGCAGACATCCGGTCATCATCAATCGCTTGCGCCCCACTCGGTCGGAAAGCGCGCCGAAGAGTACGAAGAACGGCATACCCAATAGCAGCGCGATGGCTATGATATAGTTGGCCGACGTGGGATGCACCTTGAGAATCGTTTGCAGATAGAACAGCGCGTAGAATTGTCCTGTGTACCACACGACGCCCTGTCCGGCTGTTGCGCCGAAGAGCGAGATCAGCACGAGTTTGAGATTCGCCCAGTGGGCGAAGGCTTCCTTGAGCGGTTTGGCCGAAGTCATGCCCGCGCCCTTGATATGCTGAAAAATCGGCGACTCTTTCATTCGCAGTCGGATATAGAGAGAAATCCCAACGAGTAAGATCGAGATCAGAAACGGAATGCGCCAGCCCCACGTGCTGAAAGCTTCTTTGCTCATTTGATTCTGCACTGTGAGTATGACGGCGAGCGAAAGAAACAGCCCCAGCGTCGCGGTGATTTGTATGAAGCTTGTATAGAAACCTCGTTTTTCATCCGGCACATGCTCGGCGACATAAACCGCCGCGCCGCCGTACTCGCCTCCCAACGCCAGCCCTTGAAGTATTCGAATCAACAAAAGAATGATAGGAGCGGCGATACCGATTGTTGAATAAGTGGGGAGCAATCCGACGAGCGCGGTCGCGCCGCCCATTATGAGAAGGGTGACGAGAAATGCGTACTTGCGCCCTACGAGGTCGCCTATGCGCCCGAAGAAGAGCGCGCCGAAAGGACGCACGACGAAGCCGACGGCGAAGGTCGAGAGGTATGCGATGAGCGCCAGCGTTTCATCGCCCTTTGGATAAAAGAGAGGCGATATGACGGTGGCGAGGCTGCCGAATATATAAAAGTCGTACCACTCGATCATCGTACCGACGGCGGACGCGGTTATGACCTGCCATATCCTGTAATCATGAACTGCTTCAGCGGCGGCTGACTTCGAGGGAGCGGGCGGGGTTTGAGCCATCGATGATGTGTTCCTTTATTCCCGAATTGAGATCATGCGAGACCGCGCGAATCAACGGGGCTGACAGCGTTTTCGGCCCTGTCAATTCCACCGGACGCAAAACATTGCCTCACCATTCGCCCCTGACGCAAGACGGATTGACACTGATTTGATCCCAATCAGTCGCATCCGTGTTGATGCGCGCACTTTTCCTTCTCCATTTCGGGAAGCCGGACGGCCTTTGAGGCAATCCTTCGAAACCAATTATTGACACTCATTTCCAACCCGTGTAGTGTGCAAAGGCTCGACGGGCTGAGGCGACTTGATTCTGTTTTTCGCTTGAATGATTAGGGAGGTAGTAACGAACAAACGGAACTTCCACTGTAAAGCAAAATTGCAAGAGGAGAATATAATGATCTGACAGCCAGCTATTTTCTAATATCAAACGCAATCCGGTTTTCAGCAACGCTAATGCAACACTATCGGTCGTGATCGATTGCGTCCCGGCTGTTATCATCAATGGGAGCGGGAAACCCCAGACCCGCGTCAGCTTCCATCTTTAATTCGAGGTTGAGCATCGAAGCAGGGGATTATGAGAAACCATCTATTACAACGAGCTTTAATCATATTATTATTCGCGGCCTTCGTTTGTGACTTCAATGTTGCGGCCCAGAAACAGCGTCGCCGACCTGTCACCGGCTCGCCCGCGCTTCCAGACAAACCTGAACTCGTCATTCAGAACGGCCACGCCGATACAGTTCGCTCTATCGCCTTCAGTCCCGATCAAAAGCTGTTCGCCTCGGCTGGCGCGGATGACATCGTGAGAGTATGGGAATCGGAAAGCAACAGACTTCTTCGCACGCTCGAAGGCCACTTCGATGATGTCACCTCAGTCGCCTTCAGCCCCGATGGCAAAAAGATCGCTTCGGGGAGCCTCGATAAAACGGTCAAAATATGGGACCTGGCGACGGGCAAACCCATTCGCTCTTTTTCGGATCACGAAGACAGTGTGACCTCTATAGCCTTCAGTCCCGATGGAAAGATGCTGGCTTCCGCGAGCCGCGATGCGACCATCAACCTGCTCGACACAGGCACAGGAGAACTGATCGAGACTATCGAAAGCGAATCCGGCCCTGTTCGCACGATTGCCTTCAGCCCCGACGGAAAAACCGTGGCCGCAGGTTGCGAAAACAAAGTCATTCGAATCTGGAACGCTTCGGACAGCGCGCTCGTCATCAGCTTCCCGGCTCATTCGGCGGAAGTCACGTCCATTGCTTTCAATGCTACGGGAGATCGCCTCGTTTCGGCGAGCGGCGATAAATCGGTCAAGCTGTGGGACCCGGCGACAGGCGAGATGCTGCGCCCTTTCAAAGGTCACAGCGGCGGGGTCGTGTCGGTCGTCTTCAATCCTGATGGAAAAACAATCGCATCGGGAAGCCAGGACAAAACCGTAAAACTGTGGGACGCGGAAAGCGGCAAACTGATTCGATCTTTCGACGGCCATCCTCAACCTGTCACCGCGATAGCTTTCAGTCGCGACGGAAAGACGATAGCTTCGGGTAGCTGGCGAGTCGTCTCGTTGTGGAACGCGGCGAGCGGCAAACTCATCACCGCGCTTGAAAGTCATTCGTGGCTTGTGCGCAAAGCCGCCTTCAGCCCCGATGGAAAAACAGTCGCCGCAGCCAGCGCGCGAAGCATCAAGCTTTGGGACAGCAGCAGCAGCGGCAGATTGATCGCAAGTCTCGATGGTCATCAGGGCGAAGTCAGTTCCCTCGCTTTCAGCCCCGACGGAAAAACAATCGCTTCGGGAAGCTGGGATAAGACGGTCAAGCTCTGGGACATTCAAACGGGCCGCGTCACTCGCTCGCTCGAAGGTCACGCGTTGGAAGTCACGGCACTGGCCTTCAGCCCCGATGGAAAGATGATCGCTTCGGGCAGCATCGACCGCTCGATCAAAGTATGGAACGCGGCGACCGGAAAAAGAATCCATCCGCTCGAAGGTCATTACTCTCTAATCAACGATCTCGCTTTCAGCCCTGACAGCAAAACTCTCGCTTCGGCAAGCGTCGATAAAACCGTGCGGCTGTGGGATGTCACGACAGGGAAATCAATTCGCATTCTTACAGGTCACGAATCTCAGGTTCATTCGATAGCTTTCAGCCCTGACGGAAAGACGATTGTTTCGGGAGGCGGAGATAAAACGGTCAAGGTATGGAATGCCGAAACGGGCGAGATTATGAGATCGGCGCAGGCGCACAATTACGATGTGCTTGCGGTCGCCTTCAGCCCTGATGGGCAGACGGTCGCATCGGGCGGATTCGACAAGGCCATCAAACTCTGGGACGCTGCGAGCGGAAAACTCACGAAAACTCTCGAAGGACATGCAAGCCCGGTCGGTTCCATCGAGTTCAGCCCTGACGGCAGGACGCTTGCCTCTGGCAGTCACGATACGACGACGAAAATCTGGTCTGCGGAGACGGGTCAATGTCTCACCTCGCTCATCGCCGTCAACGCTCGCGAGTGGATAGCTTTCACGCCCGATGGTTTTTACGACGGCTCGGATGGCAGCGCCCGTTTCGCGGGATGGAGGGTCGGCAACAAGGTCATCGAGTTCGATCAACTCTTCGAAAGATTCTTCAAGCCTGAAGTCATCACCGAATTGCTCGAAGCGAAAAAAGCCCCGCCGGTCGTTTCTCTCGATTCCATCGCAAAAGGGCTGCTGGTGCCGCCAGAGGTGAAAATCATTTCGCCTCGAATGGATGAGAACGCATCTTCCGAGCAGGTGGAGTTGAAGATCGAAGCGAAAGACCAGGGCGGCGGGATCGGCGAAATACGTCTCTATCACAACGGCAAACTGGTCGACCCTGCGGGGCGCGCACTGAAAGTTGTCGCCGCAAGCAATCATTCAGCGACCTATCGCGTGCTGCTGACGGAAGGCGACAATGTCTTTCGCGCGGTGGCTATGAGCAGGGATCAGACCGAAAGCCGCCCGTTCGATGTCACGCTCAGGCTCGGCGCTCCTGAAAAGAAAGCCTCGCTGCGTATGCTCGTCGTGGGGATAAACAGCTACAAGAACGCGGCGCTCAACCTCAACTACGCCGCGCCCGACGCGCAGGCGATAGCCGATTATTTTCAGCAACGAGGATCGAGTCTCTTTCGCTCAATCGATATCACGAGAATTATGGATGCGGAGGCCACGCGCGAAAACATACTCAAAGGGTTTCAACATCTGATCGAGACGGCCCAGCCCGAAGATGTGGTGATAGTTTATCTGGCGGGACACGGCGACACGCGCAAGAACCAGTGGTTCTTCGTTCCCCACGAAATCACACAGCCTGAAAAGGATCAGGCTTTGATTGCAGGCAGCATCTCTTCGAAGATGATATCAGATCAGATGGTGAAGGTTCGTTCACAGAAGGTGCTGCTGCTGTTCGACTCCTGTCATTCGGGGACGGCGGTGACTTCGTTTCGCGGATACGAGGATCGCAAGTCGCTTGCGCAACTGGCCCGCTCGACAGGCATTCACGTCGTAGCGGCTTCCACTTCCGACCAGTTGGCGGCAGAGGTCAAAGACCTCGGACACGGCGTGTTCACTTATGTACTGCTGAAAGGCTTGAATGGCGAGGCTGTCGCAGGAGTTTCAAGAAGCACCGTGACCGTGAGAGGATTGCTGGCTTACATCGAAGATCAGTTGCCGGAAGTGTCGAAGAGATTCAGGACTGAGGCTCAGTATCCGGTGAGTTCATCGAAGGGAATGGATTTCCCGCTTGCGCTCATTCAGTAGAGAGTGACGGTTGAAGAATAATTGATGTGGCGCAATCTGTCAGATTGCGCTGTTCCTGAAATCATGAGAATTGGGGGCTGCGCAAGCTAACAGCTTGCGCCACTTCGGAGGGGAATGATCACGAATGCCCAGAATGTCTGCCGAGGAGCTTGAAGCGTTTCTTCATTCTCATTTTGCAAGCAAAGAGCGGCGCGTTTTTCATGTCGAAAAAATCGAAGACAGGTTCGCGCAGGTGCGGTTGCCTTTTCAAGAACGGATGCTCCGTCCCGGCGGAACCGTTTCGGGGCCGACGATGATGACGCTGGCCGACACTGCGATGTATGTGGCGCTGCTTGCGATGATCGGGCCTGTCGCGCTGGCGGTGACGACGAGTCTCAACATCAATTTCCTTCGCAAGCCTGCGCCCGCTGATGTCATCGCCCGATGCAGATTGCTGAAGCTGGGCAAACGTCTTGCGGTCGGCGAAGTGACGATATATTCCGAAGGAGCGGATGAGCCGGTGGCTCACGCGACCGTGACCTATTCCATACCACCGGATGGTGAAGGGGTGAAGAGGTGAAGAGGTGAAGGGGTGATAAGACTTTTTCACCTTATCACCTTTTCATCTCTTCACCTCTTCATCTTCCAACCATTCCCTATTTGAACGTTCGCACATCAATCGACGCGCCGTCTGTCTCGACCGTAACGCAGCCGTCGCGCCCCGTTTGAAGCAGCCTGATTCCTCGCGCAACATATCGATCCACGACCGTTTTGTGAGGATGCCCGAAGCGGCTGCGCTCACCGACTGAAACGACGGCGTAACGCGGCAACACAGCATCGATGAAAGCCTCGGTCGATGAACTGATCGAGCCGTGATGCGGGACTTTCAGCACATCTGCCCGCAGGTCTGCGCTTCTCACAAGTTGATCTTCGGTCTCTCGTTCGATATCGCCCGCAAGCAGAACTGAAACAGAACCGTAGACGAGGCGCACCACTATCGAATCGTCATTTCCCGAATCGCCTTCGATGCCGCCAGGGTTTCGTGGCCACAGCGCCTCGACTGTTACGCCTTCGATTTCGAATCGATCTCCTGCGCTGATCGCTGCCCCCGCGACGCTGCGTTGGAGAATGGTTTCGACAAGTCGATTGTATGCGACGTTATCATCTGGCGCGCGAGCGACGATCATCTGGCCGAGCGGAAAGTTTCTGATCACATCGCGGAAACCGCCTATATGATCGGCGTGAGCGTGTGTGGCGAGACCGTAATCGAGGGCTGACATTTTATTCGCCCACAGGAAGCGCGAGACGATCATCTCGCCGATGGAAAATGAACTGTCACGATATTGAGTTTCTATCGCTTCTTTATCTTCGCTTCGCTCTGCCCTGGTGAAATCGAAATCGCCTCCCGCGTCGACGAGAAGAGTCGAGCCGCGCGGGAACACCACCAGCGTGGCGTCTCCCTGACCGACATCGAGAAAGTGAATCTTCAACCTGCCATCGGGCGCTCCCGCTAAGGGACGAATCACGAGGATGATCGCTGCAAGCATAGCTGCCGCACAAATCGCTCGTGCAATGACCGGGCGAGAGAGCGAAGCGCGTCTGCCTGCGGTTGATCCCTTATCGTTTCCTTTCAGGCGGAAGGGTTGCCATCGGTCGATGAGCGCGATCAGCATCGCGACGGGCGCATAAAAGATAATGTATAGCGCGGTCTCCCATCCTTCATAATGCGCCACTCGAAAAGTCGCGCCCGGTATCCACCTCAACGGCTCGATCTCGTTTGCAAGCAGATGGTGAAAAAAATCCGCGAGCCATTGAAAGAGCGAAGCCAGAGAACTGCTCAACGACGCCGCTGCGATGCTCAGGGTTCCTGCGAGCATCAACAATCCGGTCAGCAGTCCCGCTCCGACGTTCAGCAATACGCCGACCGGAGCGACGCGATTGAAGTAATAAGCCATCAGAGGCAGCGTGACGAGTTGAATTGCTGCTGATGTGATGATGAGAATCGCTGAGGCTCGCAAAAGGGGTTGAAGCCTGATCAGGTTGAGCGCGCGTGCGAGGCGGGATTTTTCCGGGCGATAACGGATCGGGGATGCCTTCATTTCTTTTTTGAATCCGCGCTCGTCCCAGAACAGCGATTCGGCGATCAGTTTCGTCGCTCGCCAGCAGGAAGGCGGATGAGGCGTCTCCGGGGTGGGACGCCACTGGCCGATGATTCGAAGTTTTTCTATCAAAGGCATAGCGATAGCGACTATCGCGGCGACGGCGACGAAACTCAGTTGAAAGCCGGGATCGGCCACCAGAGCCGGTTTCAGGGCGAGCATCACGAATGCCGCGAGGGCGACCGTGTTGATCGAAGCCGCTCGCCGAAACAGAAGCGGCCCCATCAGCGCGACCGAGATCATAACCGTCGCCCGCGTGACCGGAGGAGCAAGCCCGACCATCAGCGCGTACATCCAGAGTATGACTATCGAAAGGATGATCCTCACTGAGTGTCGCCCTCCGCGCCGCCGCCACCCTCCGAGCAGAAACCATACACACCCGGCGATGAGGCTGACGTGCATTCCTGAGATCGACAGCGCGTGAAAGGTGGAACTCTCGCGCAGTTTTTCGGACACCTCGGCGTCGAGAAAATAGCGATTGCCCGCCAGCATCGCCTTGAGCGTCCCGGCAGTCGGCTGATGGAATCGGTTGTCTATAGCCCGAAGCAAAGCGACTCTGATTTTGTAGAGCGCAGCGAGCAGCGGGTTGATCGATCTACGCCCGATGTTTTCAATGAGCAGCGGGCTTTTGACCGTCCCTCGCAGATCGTAGCCCGCTCGTTCAAGGTACTCATTGAAATCCGTCGAGCCGGGATTGGCGAACGAACGGGCGCGTTCGAGCCTCACCAGCACTCTGACCCGCGAGCCGTAATCGAGAGCCAATCGATTGAATTCATCCCTCGATTGCGCATCGCTTAAATGAACCATCAATCGAACCCGGCCACTTGCTGCAATCGTCTCGCGGCCAGTGCGCGCGCTTTCCGCTTCAAGATCGAGATAAAAGACATCCGGGGCAGGCTCAGGCGGAAGCGCGAGCGATCCTGTCAGATCAACCGCCGTGTCGGGTGTGAGTGTTCGTTGATCGAAAAGGCGGCTGAGTCTCGATGGATCGATGCTGGTTCGCGAGGCGAAGGAAAGCGCGACTCCCAGCGCGAAAATCGCGGCGAGAATCGCCGCAGTCGCCAGAGTGTCTTTTCTGAGCATGAAGAAAGTGATCGATGTGAGGATTGAGAGGGCGACCATTGCGAATATGATCGATGATCGAGGCGCGACCCAAGCCTCCGTGAGTATGCCTGCGACCATCGCCGCTGTCATATAAAGGAAGGGCTGACGATAGAGAAGAAGACTTGAGGATGAGGGGCGTGACATAAATGGTTGCGCGTCTGGTTGACAACCTGATGCGCGGCGTTGAATTATCTAGCTGCGATGAATGAGAGCCTGCACGCCGATCTTCAGCAAAGGGTCATAGCGTTTGCTCGTTCGGTTGAAGCGCCTGAAGATTCTTTCCTGATTTCACGCTTCTCTCTCTCGGATGCTGATCGGATAAGATCGACGATAGATGGGATGACGCTGGCGCTTATAAGTTTCTGCTATCACCGCCACCCGCGCGGAGAAAACGTTCATGAAGTCATGGAAGAACTGGAGCGGGTCGCGCCCGATTCCACCGAGGCTCGCCAGATCGAGCAAAGAGCGGATGATGCGGCGGCGCTTCAGATTCCTTTCATCGTAACTATCAATCGGCTTCTCGAAGAATACTACGATCTGCGCCAGAGACTCGAATCGCGGCTGTGAAAATGAGCAGCCTGTCCTGCCTACTTGATTTTGAGAACTGTGGTATTGGCTATCTTGTCGCCCAATCGCTCGCCCTGAGTGAAGTACATCACTATCTCGACTATTCCGACGACGAAAGCGACCGGGGAGAAAATGAAGATGCCGAAGAAGGGAATCAGCAGCAATGCGTAAGGGGCTGCCATCGGCAGATTTCGCATTATCAGAGATTGAGTCGTGGCTTCTCCTCCGTTTTTGGAAAATACTTTCGTCCCCATAGCCATCTTTCCGAGGCTGGCTCCTTTGATGTCTCTCAACAGCATATAGGCTCCGGCCAGCAGACCATAGATCATCGGTCCCAGCAGCGGAATCCAGAAGAAGATAGCGACAAAAAATGACGGAATTGCATCGATGAGGAGTCCGAGGAACCGCGTCGCCGCGTCGGCAGGAATCGCTCCGCCGTAACTGTATTGCTGAGGCGCAGCCCCATAATAGGGTTGCTGTTGTTGCTGATAATAGGATTGCTGATAAGACTGCTGCTCGTATGGTTGTTGATAAGGCGGCGGCTGTTGATATGGCTGTTCGTAAGGCGGCTGAAAGGGTTGTTGAGGCGGTTGCTGATGTGGCTCTTGCTGATAGGGTTGCTGCTCGACCGCCGAGGGGGGATTCCACGCGCTGACCTGGCCGCCGCATCGCGGGCAGAATTTCGCAGTGTCTCGAACAACGTTTCCGCAGGATTGGCAGGTGACATCTCCCATTTTATTTCTACCTCTGAAACTTGAAATAGTAAGATCTGATGGACGATAAATCCGCTCTGATCGATCAGAGCGGATGAAAATAGTTTTGCGTCTCCCCAGGCTTCAGGTTTCGCGCAGCCGTTCAATCCTCGTCGCCTGAATCGAGATCGTCGTCGTCTGCTGCGACCTGGTCGGCGGAAATGCCTTTGACTTCAGCCGATATTTCGGCTCTGCGCTGCTTGGCCAGTTTCATAATCATTGACAGATGTTTCCTCGCCCTTCGCGCGGCTGCTTTATTGCCTTTCTGCCTGAAGGTCATATTCTCGGCGGCGAATCTGCCAACCTCAACAAGCAATTGGCCGGTTGTGCTTCCCTGAGCGCGGCGATCAAACAGTCGGCGGTCACGTCCGCTTCGGCGCTCCGGCACGCCGGACGGCGGGCCGATGTCGACCTTGCGTCGGTCGTCCTTCCTTCTGTCTTCCCCTATTCGTCGTTCATCTGCAATCCAAAGAGAATCTTTTTCCTCTGACATGTAGCTCTCCACTAAGAACGATATCCCTGTTGATTCTCGGTTGTGCCCCTCATAATGAACACGGGGCGAACGGGGGCAATCACTGCACGCGGTAGTCTACCACAGAGTTGTTGGGATACATAAACGGAATTCCAGCCTGCCGGTGCGCGCGGCCAGTATACCAGGCCCTGATGAAACAGACGCGACTTTCAGCGGCTTTCGGTTGAATGAACAGGAAAGAGAAAAAGCGATGGGCTTTTCATTTACCCAAAGACTCTTCTCTGCGTCAGGAACCCATTTCTCTGCTCACACTTATGCAAGCCGCTATCATCTGACGCTATCGACGGCCCTCGCGTGATTTCACCCCCCGGATCGCGCCAGCTATCATGCGATTGACTGCCGAGAGAGAGAGTCCGCCCTCGTCGGTGGAGGGAATCGTCGCGAACCCGATTGCAGACGCCTTGGGATAGCGGCTGAAGATCGCCTCGAACAATGTGGCCAACTGTTCGCTCGAAGGGCCATTGGGTACTTTGTTCTGGTGTCCCATCACCTCTCGCGGATCGAGTACATCCAGGTCGATATGCACATATATCTTGTCGGTGAGGCGACTCAGACGATCAAGCTCGGCGAACACGGCTGGAGTCAGGTTGCGCAGGTCTTCGACCGTAAGCTGCTCGATGAAGGATTGGTCGAGCAGATGCTGCTCAAGCGGATCAGCCAGTCGCACGCCGCCCATCACGATGTGGCGGTCTGAGAGCGGCGGATCGAGGTGCGCGTCCAATCGCAGGCGCTGCAGCGCCCGGCCCGTCGCGACCGCCACCGGCATCCCGCCCAGCGAGCCGCTGCGCGTCGTTTCAGGCGTGTTGAAGCCCGGGTGCGCATCGAGCCAGAGCATACCGATCCTGATCGGTTCGCGCGTAGGCCCTGAATGTTGCAGTCCGGCGACAATCCCAGGCATCGATGGGCAGGTAGCCAGCAAGCCAACCGTGAAGTATCCGTCCCGTTCGTTCCTCGCAACGATGTCAGCGAAGTGACCCAGCGCCATACCCAGCCGTTTCCACCCTCCATACTCCGCAGCCTCATCCGGCGTGAGCGTTACTTCCTCGACTCTCACGACTGCTCCGAGGCTGGCAAGAATCTGTTGAATGCCGCCGCCTGCCATGGTGTTTGGTCCCGATGAAATTCCGGTCGGGGAGAATGGTTGCTTGGCGAGGGCCACGCGCAGCCTGCCGTCCGCACCTGTGTAGCGTTGCGCGTGCAGAAGCGAAGGGCTGATGAGCAGCACAGCTAGAGATGAAGTGAGGAGTCTTCGCATT
>DLHY01000126.1 GCA_002483445.1 Blastocatellia bacterium UBA7656 | reverse complement strand
TAGACAAGAAGCCCCCGATCACCCGGGGGCTTTTTTGTTGCTCGCTTGTTTTGACTGCGCCTTTGCCACCTGCTCTGTGTGAAGTCCCGGTTTGGATTACGGCTTGTGGTGTGGTACTGGGTGCTGTGTTGACGAGGTGGTGTGTCCGCGCTGGGTGGTGGCTTGAATGCTTGGGCTGGACGGCTGTGCGTGGCCTGTTGTCTGGGGGTCTGTGGTCTTGTTGGGTTTGTAGGTTTTGTTTTTGTTTTGATGGATGTTTTTGTAGATATTCGTTTTTTGATGAAGTGAGATTTTGATGTATGAGATTTGTAGAGAGGAGATGGAGGGGTTGGGCGATCCACTGCAAGAAACCTGCTTGCCAGTTTCACGTTCCACTTCACATACTGTGAAGTCATTGCTGACCCTTCTCTCAAACGCGCTAAAAGACAGGGACAGAACAGGTTTTGCGGCGGGATTGCTGGACACTGAGTCCGGGTATGTATCCATGTTCGTATACAGGGTTGTATCCTGCTTCCTGCCTGCCAGAAGTTTATTCGTTGGGAGCGAAGGGAAATCTTTCAGAGGTATTTGCGACATTGCAGATGCGACCCTGTGGGTTGGCGGTTATCTGCTCAAGGGTGGTGAACAAGAAGAGCTTCCAAGAAGCGGGCTTCTCTTTGCTCAAGAACTTCTGTGCTCGTCTGGTCAATTGCGCGACGGTTTTCCTCTCTTCATCTTTGAGGATAAAAAGGACGTGGAAGCGGTCTTTTCCCCTTAGCTCAAGGTAGCGCCTGAACTTGTCGTCAACCTGATACCAGGCGTTCTTTCCCGTCTCGTACTCAAGATAGTATTTGATACTGGAATCTTTGTATGCGAGGTGAAAGAGGGTGTCTTCGTTCACTGCGCCATCAATCTTCTGCACCGGCTGGTTCCATTCCTTCAAGCGCCCTGTCGAGTACACGGCAATGTGAATATCGGTCAATGCCAGATCGTGATCGAAAGTTTCTCTTCTTCGAATATCGTGGGTGGCATAGACCATAGGCAGCCACCTGCCTCGTGTCCGGCAGTACAGCTTCTTTTGCTTCACCATTCGCCTCAGACTCTCGTGAAGCCAGGAGTTGTTGCGCCCCGTCAGGCGCGCAAGGTGAGCACGAGTAACCAAACGGCACTCATTCGCCCAGTACAGTATGTCATCGTCTTTGTTCTTCACTTTCTCACAGCCCATCCATCTTCCGTATCGTCTTCGGTGTCATCTTCGCTGACGTATCGACCGCGATCATCAGACGAACAAGCAAGCATCCGGTCTATTTCTTCAACAGGCAGTGCTCCTGTTTTCTCTGCGATGCGTCGCTCAAACTCGGTGATCTTTTCTTCTCGCACAAATGGATCTCTCAACTCCGGAATCTCGACAGCCTGTGCTGGTTGTCGGGGAAGTCGGGCAACACACTGCCGGTCTTTGAGGAAGAAGAGAGCCGATGCTTCAATCCCCCACTCTCTGGCAAGCCTTCTCGCGTCATCATTATTGATTCCGCCAAAGCACAACTGCATCTGGCAAAGCGTGAGAAGCGTATCGGCGAAGCCTGAGCCGAAAGCAGTTTTTACCTGCGACAAATCCTGATTGGCAAGGCACATCAAGAATCCGAACTTGCGGCACTCAGCAAGGATTCTGGAAAAATCAGGAGTGGGTAGAACCCACTCATCAAAATAGAGAAAGTAGGGCGAAGGATCTTTGCCCGCCTTGCCTCTTCTTCGTTTCGCCGCGTGGTAAAAGTGATTGATGAGAAGCACGGCAATCATGTTTGCCGCATCCGCATCGAGATTGCCGCTTGTTGCCAGATTCACGAGTATGGTATCTCTGAAGTTCAGTTCAAGACACTTGCCTTCTGAGGCATACATGAACCTCTGTATCGCCCTTGATTGCACAATTCGGAATAAGCGGTTGAGGGTCGGCGTTACTTGCCTGCTCCACTCAGACTGAGACAGCCTCCTTAAATCCTCCCACACCGTCTTGATGTAGGGGTCTGAAAGGGTTTCCACCATGGCGGTCAGGCGTTTGCGATTTGCGAGAAGGTGAAACGCCTCGTGCAGGGGCAGTCCTTTTTCTACAACAACTGTGAAGACGATCTTGAGAATCTTGAACATCACAGGATATGAGTTGGCGTTGCGATCTCCCCAGATACTCAACACCGCCTCGACCATACTGGACGTTTGCACTCCCACATCCAGTCCCTCGATTCTGCGAAACGGATTGAAGGGTTTGATATACGCTCCATCGGAAGGATTCAGAATGATCAGGTTCCGATCGTAGTAGCCGTTGTACACGCACCAGCGCACCATTCGCTCAAACGATGAGCCGTGCCTATCAATGCAACAAAACGGCTGCCTCTTTTTCAGGTCTTGCCTCATCAGGTATTCAAGGGAAAAACTCTTACCTGAGCCTGGGGGACCAAACACGATGGTGTTGCTTTGGGAGCGTATCTTGTCGTCAAGATCGATGATGCCAAGTTCCATAGCGCCCTCTCTACTTGAACATATCCTTCACCTTCTTCACCCTTTTTGCGGTTTCGTGAAGGTAGTCTTTGCGCTCGTAAGTTTTTCTCTGCTCATCATCGAAGTATCCTTCAACAACCGGGAGCATCCAGTCCTGTCCCTGAGACTGAAAGTATTGGGTCTCGCGCTCTCGCTGTGCCTGAATGTGTCTGTCTCGCGCGATGCGACGGCTTTCCCATACCTCGCTGTCGACCGCGAGTTGATGTCCCCACTTGCAACCCAGGTACAGCGCACCGGCGGTAAGGGTGATGACGACAAGCACGCCGATCATTGACAACACCATGATCGCAACGTACCCAGCCACAACCGCGATGATGAGATAGATAATCGCTGTGGCTTCTCCCTGATTTCTTGTTTCATTCATACGTCCTCCTGAGTGTTGCGCGCTCCATACAAACGCAGAATCCTTTCGTGATAGGACTCAAGCATCTGGAAGTAAATCTTCTGCTCGGCGGGGGCAAGGTCACTCGGCTCTCTCTTGCGAAGAAAGGAATCTATGTCCTTCATCATCCGCTCGCGCATCAGGCGGGCTTGATTCGCTCTCCACAAATCCATCTTTGCGGTGAACCACGAGTACACGGCGTCGCTTTGAGATACCTTCACTGTTGTGAAGGTCAAGAGGAACGAGCCTGCGAATGTGATAGAGATAAAGTAGGGAGCCAAAGCGATGAAGTTCCACATCTCATCAAATGAGAGCATCATCCACCTCCTTAGTCTTGATATGTTTTGGCTTTTCGCGCCGTATCCTAGCACAAGCGAAGAGGAGGGATTTGACGAGACTGATGAAAAGAAGTCCGAGGCGAGACGATTTGTGACCGGATGTGTGACTAAAAGGAAAGAGCCGCCATTGAAGCGGCTCTAAATTGTTGATATAATTATGAGCCGTGTAGGACTCGAACCTACGACCCGCTGATTAAGAGTCAGCTGCTCTACCAACTGAGCTAACGGCCCGACAAAATCTTGTGAAATTCTACTGATCCGCCTCTTTTTGTCAATGCCAGTGAATGATTTACGGATACTCGTCGTTGGAGAATGACCCTTGATTCTTGATGATCTTTCTCAGCCCTCGATTTACTGACTCTATCGCGTTGGTTGTATGAATCACTTTTCGGATATCCTGCGGCCTGTTCGGTCTCAGGCAAGCGATTCTGCAACAGACGCAGCGGCGGCGAGTTTACTTCGACCTTATCGCAGTGCTAAAATCCGGCCCGGTCGGACATCACAGACTATTTCGATTTCTACTCACCCCCGAACGTCAAGGTCTATATGAGTTCAGGCAACGATCCGAAAGACGCGACTCAGCAGATATGGTCTTCGCCATCCAGCCCTGCTCCCACAAGACAATTACTTGGCGCGGGGTTGAAACTCAAAGGGCGATACCTGATCGAACGCGAACTCGGACGCGGAGGCATAGGCGTTGTCTATCTGGCGCGCGACGAGCGGCTTCACTTGATGCCCGTCGTCATCAAATTCCTGCTCGATAATTCGAGTAGCGCATGGCTCGCAAAGAAATTTCTTCAGGAAGCCGAAGCTCTCACTCGCATCAATCATCCGGGAGTAGTGCGCGTCATCGACCGTGATCAGACCGAAGACGGGAGACCTTTCTTCGTGATGGAATTCGTCGAGGGCAAATCGCTTCGAGATGTGATGAGCGCGGAGGGAATGAATCTCGAACACGCCGCTCAACTCATTCGACAGACGGGGCAGGCTCTTTCGGCAGCCCATCGCGGAGGCATATTTCATCGCGACCTCAAGCCTGAAAATATAATGCTTCAAACGCTCGGCGATGGAGAAGAACAGATCAAGCTCATAGATTTCGGCATCGCAAAAGTGAAAGACTCGCAGGCGGGAGCTACGACCGAAGTCGGGTTGATAGCAGGCTCGCTCAATTACATGGCCCCGGAACAGATGTCGGGGCAACAGGTTTCGGCAGCGACCGACATTTACGCTTTTGGCATCATCGCTTATGAAATGATCACGGGTCGCAGGCCCTTTATGACCGACGCTCCGAATTACATAGTCGCAATACAACAACTTTCGACCTTGCAGCAGGCCGAATCCATCGTCAGCCCCAGACAATTGCGACCGAGCCTCGCCGAACCCGCGCAGGCTATACTTTTGAAATCGCTTTCATTCGATCCCGCGAATCGACCACAGGATGCGCGAGCGTTCGGCGAGGAACTGGCCCGCGCTCTGATGGAATCTTCTTCAGGCATTCACACAAGCGCGATTCCCATCAAGTCGACTGTCATCACGCCCGCGAGAATAACTCAAATAGAACAGCCCGCGAAATCAGGCAAACTCTGGATCGCTCTGGTCGCCGTCATCGTACTCGTCGCCGCAGCATCGGTGATCGGTTTGAAATTCTGGCCGTCTTCGGAGTCGAGGCCGACTCCCGCCAGTCAACCGCCTTCGATGACTGAAGCCGCACCGGAGCGCGCGCTCAGTTATTCGATCACCGTTCAAAAAGACCCCAGGCTCTATCCGGGCAAAGCGCCGTTTCAACTGCCCGGCGAAGTGATTTTCTCAGCAGGCGACCGCGTGCGATTCACTTTCAACTTCGCCGAGGCGGGTTATCTCTACATCATCAACGAAGGGCCGCAGTCGGATTTCAATGTCCTGTTTCCATCCGAAACCTCGAACAACCATTCGGCGCTCGTTTCATCTTCTCAGCAGATTCAGATTCCTGAGCGCGGAGACGGATTCATATTCGACGCGGAAGAGGGGACGGAAAAACTCTGGCTCGTCTGGTCTGCAAACGCCATCGTTGAAATTGAAGCCGTCAAGCAGTGGGCCAACTCGAAAGACAAAGGCGAAATCAAAGACGCCGTTCAGGTCGCCGCGCTGCGCGAATTTTTATCAAAGAGTTCATCACCTGCGCCCGATGTGGAAAAGGATGAAGAGCGCAAACAGACCACCGTCAAATCGAAAGGCGAGCGGCTGGTCAAACTCATCAGACTCGAACACCATTGAGCCAGCACTCATTCAATCTCTACACGCGCCATCAGTCGTAACAGGAGACTTTTCATGAAAAGCATACGCCGCAGTTTCTCGATGATTTTGATAATTGCCGTCATCGCGCCCGCCCTTCTGGCGCAGCAGACGGAAAAGCGCATACTCGTTCAGGAAGAGCAAAAGAAAGACGCGGCGAAAAAACCCGATGGCCCGCGCGCTGCCCGCCCCGAACTCGTTCTGCAAACCGGCATCACATCGCCTGCCGCGATCATCGCTTTCAGCCCTGATGGAAAACTGCTCGCATCGATGAGCCTCTACGGCGGCGCGATCAATTTGTGGGAAGTGGCGACGGGACGCGAATTGTTCGTCATCAATCTCGGAGATCGCGACGCGATGACGGCTTCTTTCAACTCGGCCTTCTGCTTCAGCCCCGACGGCTCTTTGCTGTCTTTCCACTCAGGGACGATCAGGCAATGGGAGGCGCTCACAGGGCGACAACTTCGCAGCACGGCTTTGAAAGGAAGAGATTTTGCCTTCGCCGCATTCAGCGCCGACACCCGATCACTCGTCACCGTCAGTCAGACTATGCAATCGTTCGCGGTTTGGGATACCGGCACGGGAGCGCAGATTCAATCCGTCGCCGGTGGCCTCGACAGCGCGACTTCCTTTCACGCCGCAGCCCTCAGCCCTGACGGGCGAA
Source organism: Blastocatellia bacterium UBA7656 (assembly GCA_002483445.1). Classification (GTDB taxonomy): domain Bacteria; phylum Acidobacteriota; class Blastocatellia; order UBA7656; family UBA7656; genus UBA7656. The sequence continues at coordinate 56,430 of DLHY01000126.1, read as the reverse complement.
TGCTCGCCACCGGAGAAGAAGAAAGAGCGGCGACGGGCGATGTGACAAAGCTCGTGGTTCGCGACGTTGCAAGCGGACGCATCACACAGACGATCAAAGTCACCGAAGAGAAAATGGATAAGAGACCGTCGGCTGGCTCTGCCCTGAATTCGTCGGAGCCGATTCGCATAATCCGTTTCAGCCCGGACTCGCGCACAATCGGCATGGCCATCCGCGACGCGCTCTATACGCAAACCATCGGCGCAGCCGCGCAGCCGCGCGCAGCAGGTCAACTCAATCAGATAAAATTCTGGGACGCGGCTACGGGGCGCGAAGCGAAAAGCTTCAACGTATCAGCGCAAGGCGGCGGGTCGCAGGGCGCTTTGACGAGATACACGGCGGCCAGCAGTTTCGCTTTCATCGCTGACGGAAAGCTGTGCGCTTCGACCGCGAGCGAGCCTTCAGTAAAACTATTCGACACGGCAAGCGGGCGCAACGTCTCGACGCTTGCCGGTCACGCGGGAGAAATAATATCCATCGCATTCAGCAGCGATGGCCGACAGGCAGCCACAGCAGGCATGGACAACACGATCAGGATATGGGACGTGGCGACGGCTGCGACAACCGGGCGAGCCGATGTCATTCGCACGCTCGGCAATTCGGCGATGCCAATAACCAGCATGGCTTACGCGCAGGATGGCCGCTCGCTTGCAGTAGGCGGCTCTGAGGCGGTCAACGTCTGGGAGATGACGACAGGCGATTCTCTCCGCACCGTTGTCTTGCCCTCGGTGGTTTTGAACAATATTGAAGATATGATGGGCGGCCCTCAGCCTGTCGCTTTCAGCGCGGGCGGGCAATTCGTCGCGGCGGGCGGCGCAGATGCGGTGAAAGTGTGGGAGACGAAGACCGGGCGCGAAGTGAAAAGCATCGCGCTCGCATCGGGCAAAAAAGCGGGCAACGCGGCACTCACTCGTGATGGGAAAATGATCGCTCTTGCCGATGCTCGCCCGGCGATGATAGCGCAGTCTGCGCAATCAGGCGCGACGCCTCAGACTTCACAATCGCCTCAACCTCCCGCTGATCCAGCGGCGCAAAAGAAAACTGACAAGCAGAAAGAAAAGGACGCGCGCAAGCAGCAGGAAGAAATGCTCAAGCAGATGCAGCAGCAGATGAAGTCGGGCAAGATGCCTGATATGGCCGAGATGCAAAAGATGATGGAGGCAATGCAGCGCGGCGAGATAGGCAAGGCGCAGGATATGGCCTCGCAGATGACGGCCAACCTCGGCATCGCTTCGGCCTTGCCTCCGCCCGCAGGGGTCAGATTGGTCGATGTCGATTCGGGAAATGAAATCCGCGCGATAACGGGGCAGTCGGGAATTGGCAGCTATACATCGCCCACAGTTGCATTCAGCGCAGACGGGCGATTGCTGGCAATAGCCGCCGGAGGGCGGTCGATCAAAATCATCGAATCGGCGAGCGGGCGCGAAGTGACAACGCTCGCGCCTGATCGCGGTATGCAGGTTTACTCGGTCGCATTCAGCCCTGATGGTCGCACGGTTGCGGCCAGTCTGCTCGAAATGAAATCGGGCGTGAACCTGACCGCGCCTCCGACCGATTACAGTTTCGGCGAATATTATACTTTCGCTCTGAGATTATGGGACGCGACAACGGGCCGCGAGATAGCGACCATCACCGATCATGTCGACAACGTCATGGCTATAGCTTTCAGCCCCGATGGTCGCACGCTTGCATCCGGGGGATTCGATGCGAAGATCAGATTGTGGGACGCTCAGACAGGGCGCGAGAAGGCAATGCTCGCGGGCCATAATCTCGCAGTCAATGCTATTGATTTCAGCCCTGACGGAAAGACGCTGGCTTCGGGCAGCGCGGACGGCAGCGCGCGATTGTGGGACGCACAGACGGGCGAGTTGCTCGCCATTCTGGTTTCAGTCAACAAAGGCGCGGACTGGTTGGCCATCACTCCCGACGGGCTGTTTGACGGCACGCCCGCGGCGTGGAATCAAATACTGTGGAGATTCTCGCCCAACATTTTCGATGTGTCGCCGGTCGAGGTCTTCTTCAACGAATTCTTCCATCCGGGATTGCTCTCCGATATCTATTCGGGCAAGCGACCTCGCGCATCGCAGGATGTTTCGCAGAAAGAACGCCGCCAGCCTGTCGTCCTACTCGCTCGCGCAGACGGACAATCGTCAAGCGTCACAACGCGAGCGATCAAAGTGCGAATCGATATCAGTGAGCCTCAATCGAATAACGCGACGCCTGCCGGAGCGCGCGATGTGCGATTATTCCGCAACGGTACGCTGGTAAAAGTCTGGCGCGGCGACGCGCTGAAAGGTCAACGGCAGACTTCGCTTGAAGCGACCATCCCCATAGTTGCCGGAGAGAATCGCCTGGTCGCCTATGCGTTCAACCGCGACAACGTGAAGAGCGCCGACGGGGCGCTTACGGTCGCGGGCGCTCAGGAGTTGCAGCGCAAGGGGACGCTTTACGTTCTGGCCTTCGGAGTCAATCGCTACGCCAACGAGCAGTACAATCTGAAATACGCCGTGGCTGACGCAGTCTCGTTCGCGGAAGAGGTGCAGGCGCAGCAAACACGATTGCAAAACTTCGAGCGCGTCGAAGCGATTCAACTGCTCGACCGCGATGCGACGAAGGCGAACATAATGGCGGCGCTCAATCGCCTCACATCCTCGGATACAACGGCAAACGCGCCCGCCGCGCTTTCAAAGATTCAGCCTGCCCGTCCCGAAGATGCGGTGATAATTTATTTCGCAGGTCACGGCACTGCTCGCGGCGCGCGTTTTTATCTTGTGCCGCACGATCTCGGTTACGCGGGGCCGCGCAATTCGCTCAACTCTTCGGCGATGCAGCAGATACTCGCGCACAGCATTTCCGATACTGAGCTTGAATCGGCGGTCGAAGGTCTCGACGTAGGGCAACTGCTTATGGTCATCGATGCTTGTAACTCAGGACAGGCTCTGGAAGCCGAAGAGAAGCGACGAGGCCCGATGAATTCGAAGGGGCTTGCGCAGTTGGCTTATGAAAAAGGGATGTACATACTGACTGCCGCGCAAAGCTATCAGGCCGCGTTGGAAGCGGCTGAACTGGGTCATGGATACTTGACTTTTGCGCTGATCGAAGAAGGATTGAAAAAAGGCGTTGCAGACCGTGATGCGAAGGACGGTCAGGTGCTTGCGCGCGAGTGGTTCAATTACGCGGCTGAACGCGTGCCCCAGATGCAGGAGAAAGAGATGCGCGCGAGGCTGCTGCTGCAACAGGATGTTTCTTTCGTCGAAGGCGAAGAGAAGATCAAAGACCCGACGAGAAAAAGCGTGCAGCGTCCGAGAGTGTTTTATCGACGCGAAGCGGACGCGCGCCCGCTCGTCGTCGCCAGACCTTAATTCAATTTTCATGGAGATGATATGTCACGATCCGCAATCCTATCACCGCGTCGTTTGCTGTCGATGTGCATCATCGTTGTCTTGAGCCTTATGGCGATCTCTGCGCAGGAGGATGAGCGCAGGCTGTGGGACACGGAATTTCTCAAGAAGAGAAGCGCGTCGAAGAGCGCGACTCAAAGAAAGACGACTGCTTACCGTCGCGCGACTCCTAAAAACCAGTCCATCGATGAAAAGGCTCAGGGCGAAATGATGGGCATAACCGTCTGGCGTCTGCGTCAGGCTGCAACGACAGACAACAAAGATTCCCGTCTGCTGCTTCAGGATGAAGAGGGCGGAGAGGCTGTTGAGTGGACGCCTGAGCGGGTAGAGGCCGAAACGGTTTTCACCGCAGGAGACCGCGTGCGACTGAGCATCGAGACTCCGCGCGATGGCTATCTTTATGTCATCGACCGCGAGCAGTATGCGGACGGCACTCTGAGCGAGCCTTATTTGATATTTCCGACCTTGAGGATAAGAGGCGGGAACAACGCGGTGAAGGCGGGCAAGGTGATCGAGTTGCCGGATAAATCTGTGTTTCGTTTGAAACCTCTGCGCCCCGATTATCGCGGCGAGGTGCTTACATTGCTCGTCACCGCAGAGCCGATAGCGGACTTGAAAGTCGAGCCGGGCATAATCAAACTCGACGCCAGACAGGTCGAGCAATGGGAAAAGCAGTGGATGGTTCCGGTCGAGAGATTCGAGCTTGTGGGCGGGGCGGGCAAGGCTTACACGAAAGCGGAGAAAGAGGCCGGACTTGAAGGCGCGCGGCTGCTGACTCAGGAAGATGAACTTCCGCAGACCCTTTATCGCGTCATCGCAAAACCCGGCAGCCCGATTCTGATCAGCCTTCCGCTTCGAATCGGAAAATGAACCCTGAAGAACCCTTCGCGCCTTCAGCCTTGAGCGCCGATTGCGCTGAAAGGTAAAATCGCGCTTTGCAAACGATCCTCTATTCTTCGTTTCTCTTTTATGTCCATACGCCCTGTCACAAGAGATGATCTCGAAGAGTGGCTTTGCCTTCGACAGTCGCTATGGCCCGAATGCTCCGAAGAAGAGCATCGATCCGAGATAGAAGATTATTTCAACCACGCGGATAAACTTCAGACCTTCGTGGCTGAAGAGTCAGGCCGTCTCATCGGATTCCTCGAAGCCAGCATCCGGCCCTTCGTCGAAGATTGCCAAAGCGCGCAGGTCGGCTACATCGAAGGCTGGTACGTTGCGGCGGACAATCGCTTGAAAGGCATCGGCGGAATGCTCGTCGGCGAGGCGGAAAAATGGGCGCGCTCGAAGGAATGTCGAGAGATGGCTTCCGATTGCGAGATTGCGAATGAAGTGAGCCTCGCCGCTCACACCCGTCTCGGATACGAAGAGACATCGAGGCTGATCCATTTCAGAAAAACTCTATGAGATTTGTCATAGCCGTCCTGGCTCCGATAGTCTGGCTCTTCTGCCGCGTGTTTTTCCGCGTGCGATTTCACGGCGTGGAGAACATTCCTGCCGAAGGGGCGTGCATCATCACGCCCAATCATGTCACTTATGCCGATCCCATCTGGATAACGATCCCTGTTCGTCGCCGAATCTATTACATGGCGTGGGACAAGCCTTTTCAAATTCCGCTGCTCGGTTTTTTGATGCGACTGTTCGGCGCATTTCCGTTGAACCTCGACAACATCGACGTGTCGGCTCACCGTTCGGCCCGCGAGCTTTTACGTCAGGGCCGCGCACTCGTAGTCTTTCCCGAAGGCGGTCGAGCGAAGACGGAAAAACTTGAACCTTTCAAACTCGGCGCGTTTCGACTCGCGCTCGCGCATGGTGTCAAAGTTGTTCCTGTCTCAATCCGCGGCGCGCACGATATCTGGCCCGTCGGACAAATATTTCCGCGAGCGGGGAAACTGACCATCACCTATCATCCGCCCATAGAAGTCGAGCGCGCACCGGATGATATCACCAGAGCCGAGTTGAGACTTCTCGCCCGCGATCTTGCGCGCCAGACGCGCCGCATTATCGCTACCGCGCTCGATGCCGAATGCCTGCCTGAAAAAGAAGGCAAAAGGCAGAAGGTAAAAGGCAAAAATGTGAGCGAGACTGTCTGAGATGTGCTTCCGCACTTTTGCCTTTTTACTTTTCACTTTTTACTTTACAGAATCGGATCGCCGGGTTTCATCTCTCTCAGCTTGCGAGAGCTTTCGCCTGATCGGAAATCTTCGATGATCGTGGCGCGACGTTTCTTCTGAGAGGGAGAGCGGAAGTTTGAATTCATCAACGCCTCAAGCTCTTTCAATCCGCGCTCCACGAGTCCCGAATGGACGTAAGTGATTGCCATCGCCATCGCTCGTCCCACGTAAGAGTCATCTGAAAATTCTTCTCCCGTTATGCGCGCTCTTGCCTCGCTGACCGCGGCGCGCAGTCTCGCAATTTCATTTCCATAAAAGATGGCGAATTCGCGCGAGGCATAAACATAGCGACCCTCTCTCCACGCATAAACCATAGCAGCCGTCGGCGCGTCGGCGTGCGAAAGGTCTTCGTATATTTCCCATCGCGCATCAGTAACGATCAACTCTGCAACAGAATCGTCGTCAAGATCAGCGATCTTTTGAATCGGCCCGGCTGCGATCAGTTCCACTTTATGATTCGCCACGCGATAAATTTCAGTCGGATTGCAACTCCAGCAATTGCCGCCGCTCGAACTCTGAACGATTATTTCCTTCCACCGGTCGCCGTTTATGTCTGTTGCATTGAATATGGCGATTTCTTTCGAGACAGGAAGCGAAAAGAAAAATTCCGCGCGACGAAAGATAGTGCGTGTTTGTCGAGAGTCGCTTTCGATGATGCGGAACTCCATCGCTTCGTTCGGAGCTTTAGGATTTGCGCGCTCGAAGATGGCGGCAAGATGATTCGCGCCCGCTTCAAGAGAGGCTTCCAGAGCCTGTTTCAACCGCAGCCCCTCGGCGGCCAGCCGCGCAATCTCAGGCTGAAACTCCGCGCTCACCTTCACGGAGTCAGCAGGCTGCGATGCCTGAGCCGAAGCACTTACCCATCCGGCAAAAAGAATCGTCACTGTGAGGCAGTCAATCAGCCCCTTTCGCATTTTCTTACTCCTGTTGATGAGCGGGAGATCGAGATTCATTTCTCCCATTCTCCCATTCACCTCTTCACCTTTTCACCTCTTCACCTCATCCCCCATCTCCTAACCCCCATTCACAACTCGTCCGCGATTATCGACCGCGACTTCCATAGTCCGGCAACTGACACCGGCTGATTGAAGTCTGCGGCTCATCTCTGCTGCTATCTTCTCGCAGTTATCAATTGCAAAGGCGATCATCGTCGAGCCTGCGCCGCTGATGGCCACGCCAAGAAGACCGTTGTGAATATCCGCTTCATCGTTGAGTTTCAGCACGTCTGTAAGACCCGGCGCGAGCGGCGCACGGTAAGGTTGATGCAGGCGATCTCGCAGAGCTTCGCTCAACAGATCGAACCGCTTTTCGGAAATCGCCGCTTGAAGCATAGCGGCGCGCTGAAGATTAAACACCGCATCGCGCATCGGTACGGCGGAGGGAAGCGCGGCGCGCATACGCGATGTTTCCATTTCGAAGTCCGGCACGGCCAGAATTATTCTGATCTCTTCAGGCCACCGGCGTTTGACAGTAACGAGCGAGCGCGAATCGTCTCCCTCCACTACGCACGCGACCACAAGCCCCCCCAGGAGACTCGGCGCGAGGTTGTCGCCATGATCTTCGAAGCAAAGCGCGTAGTTGAAAATTTCTTCTTCCGATAACCGCTCGCCTGCAAGCGTTTCATAAGCCGAGATGCCCGCGATGATGGCTGAACTGCTGCTGCCCAAGCCGCGAGACAGAGGTATCTGACTGTCGATTGTCAGTCGCGCGCCCGTAAGTTTTCTCCCTCGTCGCTCGGCCACCATTCGCGCTACGCGGATTATGAGATTCGATTCGTCTCTCGGCACATTTTCTGATAGTTCGCCTTCGAGCGCGACTTCGAAACCGGCGTCCTGCTCTTCAACCCTCACGCGCAGGTGAAGCGAGAGCGCAAGGCCGCAGGCGTCGAAGCTCGCGCCGAGATTCGAAGTCGATGCGGGTACGATTATTTCAGCAGTTGACATCGGGAAGGATTATCGCACGTAAGTGACGCGCTGGCTCTCGCCGCCGTCGGGGTTGCGCAGATAAACGGTCACTTCCACGCCCGCGGGGAATGCGCTCCTGGGAACTTTCGCTTTGAAGCGCGACAGGTCGTCCGCCTCCACGCTCGTCGGATAGGCTACGCCGTCGATTATGGCAATGGCGTCGCGCTGCATCTTCTCGCCATAGATGAAGAGCTTCTTGCCGCTTCCCTTGACTTTGATCTTCGTGATGACAGGCGGAATTATCTGAAGTTCGACCGTGAGCGCGCCGAGTGCGTTGAGCCGCCCTCCGGTCAGGACGAACCGCTCAAGCGATTCTCTCGGCTCGACGCCTTCAAGTATGCGGCGACGGATGACGCTGAAGCTGGCTTCGGGGAATCGGGATTTGACCAGCGCCGCCACTCCCGACACGCAGGCGGCAGCAGCCGAAGTGCCATCGATTGCGCCGTACCAGTCCGCGGGGTCGGAGGAATTCGAACAAGTCACGCAGTTGCCGCGAGCAAACGAAGTGAGGACGAGCGCTCCGGGCGCGGCCAGATGAACAGTGCGCTTGCCGTAGCCCGATTTGATAGTCGCCGGGTGGTTGATCTCGTGCCACAGATTGTCGTTGTATTCGGAAGCCGCGACCACTATCTGATTTTCAAGTTGATACGCGCCGGGATAAACGCGAATGATATCATTGTCGAATGCGTCATTGCCCGCTATGCACACAAGCAGAGCGCCCGCGTCGAGGGTGGCCAGGACGGCATCGCGGAGCGCCCTGTTTTCGCTTTCGGAAGTGTCGCGCAGCAACGTGCGCCAGCTTGCGTTGATTATCTTCGCTCCGGCGGCTATCGAGTAAATCAGAGCGCGAGCGGCATCAGCTATCGTGGCTTCGAAGTCGAAGGGAGTCGGCCCCGTGCGGCGGAAAAATTTCACCGGCAGAATTTTCGATTGCGAGATGCCGCTTATTCCGACTCCATTGTTCGATCTGGCGGCGATGATGCCGGACATCTGCGTACCGTGTCCCACTATATCGCTCACATCCGAGTTGCGGTCTGCTACATTGAAACCATTCACATCGTCTGTGTACCCGTTCTGATCGTCATCGATTCCGTTTGCAGGAATCTCGCCCGTGTTGATGTAGATGTTTCCGACAAGATCAGGATGGTTTATATCGACGCCCGTGTCGGTGACAGCCACGATCACGTCCGCGCTTCCTTCGGTTATTTCCCACGCCTCGGTCGCTTTGATATCGGAATCGAGCGACGAGGGCTGGCCTTCGGCTCCTGTGCCTTGATTTCTCAGCGCCCACTGGCGATGGAATTCCGGGTCGGCGGGTATGACGGAAGCAGGCTCGATGAGGTAATTCGGCTCGGCGTACTCGACCATCGGATCAGAACGCAGGCGCGAGATTATCGAATCGATGTCGGCGTCGCGATCAAACCTGAGAAGGAAGACGCGATCAAGTCCGTGTTTGGAAATGATCTCACTGATCGGTTGAGCAGGCGCAGCGAGAGGCTCGACCAACGCTCGCTCGCCTGTACTTTTTTCGCCAAGCGCGCGGGCGGCGGCCATCATTTGATCGGAGATATCAACGTCAGGCGAAGAGCGCGCGATGTTTTTGAGTTTCACTATCACTTCGCCCGTCGCGAAGCGGGCGCGCGAGGTGGAAGTAACTCTGGCTTGCGGCGCGAGGGCAAGCAGAAAGACGGTCAGAGTGAGGAATGCAGTGCCGCGTCTACGCATAGTTATAGAATTCGCCTGACTGATGATGACAGTCATTGCTTATACCCGAAGGGCGAGCGTTTTTCAACACTATGTTTCGATGTTCGGACATAAGCGAGACGGCCCGTCATAAGACTCAAGCCACGAGAAAAGGTTTGCGATGCTTCGTGTTTTGGTTGACACCGAAAAAGCATAAAAGTAATATAACTCCGCATAATTTGAACGCGCTTGTTTGCTGGAATCATCTCAGGCAAATGAAAAATCCGTCAACTCTGCCATAACGCGCAAGCTGGCATCGCTTCGCGATGGCTGAGACGGGCGCAGGTGTTGACCGGCAGAATCTCTCATCGCTCGGAGTCGCTGCTCCGGCAGTTCATTGTCATTATGTCGCATGTCGAACTCTATGCTGCCTGCTGTGAAAGAGCTTCGATTTTTTCCCGATAGTTTTGCATCACGGTAGTTCAACAACTCTTTGACCATTCCATAACGGACGACTTTATCAATCGTCTGCTGCATCAGGGGGAACTATGGCACAGATTTCCAATCCAGGCCCAAGCGGGTCTTATCAGGTATTTTCGCCCTTCACCGGAACCGACAGCGGTTGCACAAACGGTGTGATCCTTCTGCCCCCCGCTTTCGGCTACGGCCAGTCGCTCAATCTGGTCGTAAGGTTTCTCTACACGGGCGGGAGCAACTTCAATCAATTCAAATACCAGAACAGCGACTTTCAGTTCGCCATCGTTCAGGGCCAGAGTCAGGGCAACACCACTGAGCTAGTCGTCAGCATCACCATCCTTGCCAACAACGTGTGGAAGTGCGCTCAATCGGCGCGACAGGCGTTGATGAATAACTTCACGGACTTCATCACCCAGATCGAAAGCAAATTCGAGATCAACTCCGCGCCCATACTCATTCCCGGAGCGACTGCGATAATCGCAGGACAGATAGCCGAGACAATTCCCGCCCCGCCGCTTGAGTCTCTGTTTTATCGCTACGGCTTCGTCGCGGGACTTGCCGGATCAGGCTCGCCTGTGGTCAATCTGCTGCCGGGGATGCGCCTGCGCGTGGAGTTCGAAGCGAGCCAGTATCTTTCGCCCGGTTCGCAGTTCAACAGCTATATCAGCAGCGGGCAATTCTATTACTACGTCTGCTCCGTTCCGGGCGCGAACAATCAGCGCGCGCTTGCCACGGACCCGTTTCTCGGCAACATAGCCGCGCCGCAGATACCTCAGAGCAGTTCTTCGCCTTTTCTCGCCAGCGGCATCATCGATCTTCAAAGCAGCGGTATGCCGCGCCGTTATTACCGCATCGTCTATCCGCAAAACATGATAGCCGGGAACTCGGCGGGCGACGTGACCACAGCCAAAAACGTCGCGCTCGTCGGGGCCAATTCGCTTGCAGACCTCAACTCCGGCACAGGCTCGACGATCAGCACCATCTTTCGCGGGCGCGCGATAGTAGTTCCTGAAATTCCCGTGTGGATAAACAATCAGGGCCAGTTATCGATGATCTATGTTCCGGTCGGGACGACGGTGGCCAATATCCTTGAGCGATTCACCGCGTGGAAGCCCATCTTCATCCTGCAATCTACTCTGGCCATGCAACGCCTGCAAACCGCTACCGGCACCAAGACGGGCAATCAGGGCGTCAGCTATGTCGGCCTGACATTCACCACCGGGATGATAGGCTCAGCCATAGCCAATCTTCAGATTTATGATTTGCCTCTGGTCGGCGGCGATGTGGTGAAGTTCAACTTCAGCGCCTCGTGAATCGCGCCAGTCGAGAGTAATCGCCATGCAATTCAATCAATCCTCCATTCCCCAGCTTTACTTCGCTGACACCAACAGCGCGACCGCGCCGCAGACGTGGTTTCTTCTGCCGCAGAATACCACCAGTCCGCCCGCGCAAATCTCTGTAGCCGACTCGTGGAATAAGTTCACTACAGGCGTCTACATCTTCATCGATGACCCTCTCACGTCAGGCAATCAATCCGCTTTCGCTCAGCAGGCGTGGATTTATCTCGGCAATCCGAGCCTCAAAGCGGTGCGCTTCGCGTGGTTCGCGAATCCCAACGCGCCTCAAAGCGGACTGGTCGGAAATACTATTCCGCTCTTTCAACCTGTGGGAAGCAAAGCCTATCTGACGAGTCGCGCGGCGAGTTTCAACTATCAAAACATATCGCTGATCGTGGGCGCCAACTGCGCCGTCACGCTCACGGGCGATGACAGTTTTCAGATAGCTCAAGCCGACTCTTCCAATACTTCGATCTATCTGACAACCGGCTGGGGCGACGAGAATCTTTTCATCATCGGCTCCGCGATCCGTCTTCCGCTAGGCGGAGCCTTGTCGGGCTGTCTTGAGTTTCCCGTCGAGATAGGACAGACCGAGGGCGCGTCGGATTTGACTTTGCTTGATGCGGGGCTGCGATATTTTTTTCCCACGCCTTCAAGCGAAAACAATGGAGACGGATTTTTTCTCACTTCGCTGCGCTACCCGGTGTTGAACGAGTCGCAGCCTTCTTTCATGCTCTACGGCAATCTTGATCCGCTCTCGACTGCGGATGCGCGAAGCTATTTCGCTTTCAATGCGTCGGACGCGGGGCTTGCGCCTTCAACGCCCGCTCCGCTCCTGTCGAATTACGTCTCGACGCTGGGCAATCCTTTCTCGCTCGTGCCGATGGATGCGGCCAGCGCGCCGACCGCTTTCGCGCGGCTCGCTTTCGCCACGAATCCCGCAAGTATGCCCTCCGGCCCGCAAGACCCTCTCTATCTCGTGCCTAAGGGAGATTTTCAAATTCAACTGCCGGCAACGAGCGCAGACGGAAATGCTTCGCCGCCTCAACTGCGCGTGATGGGCGGGCTGTCGGGCGTCGAATACGTTGCGTGCGAAGCAGGGGCCGTCAATTATCTCTCATTCTTCAATGACAGTCCGGCTTATGTGCAGGGGTTCGCGCCCGGTCAGCCGTCGACTGCATCCGATACTGATACGCCCGGTCAGCCTACGACATCTTGGGCCTTTTTGAGCGCCGAGCAGTCCGCGCTCACGTACTACGCGCAGCCGAATCAGGCGGTGTTGTATCAGCCCGCAGGATCGACAGGCGCGAATTTTCAACCGCTGTTTTATCTCGAAGTGCCGTCGAATCAGTTACCGGCTTCGGCTTCGGCTTCGAATGCATTTCCTTTGCTGCCTTATGCCGGAGTCACATTGAGCGATATTTTTCCGCCTGCGGACGAGACAGATGTGCTTTCCGTTTTTCAGCAGCTTGAAACCGAAATCATCAGCCCCGTTCGTCGCAACAAGGTCATCTCTATCGCCACGACTCTGAGCGCGAGACCCGGCCCCTCTGAGCCGATTTATGGAACCACTCCTCAAGGGTTGCTCGCCCAGTTCACGGGCGATTATTCCGAGTGGACTCAACTCGTGCTTGCGCAGATGCCAAATAATCAGCAGTTCATGCTGACCGATATCGAAAATAACTCCGATCTGTGGAACGCGCTTCAGACGAATAAACTTTTTCTGGTCATCTCCGATCCGGCGGCGATAAAGGCTTACCTGCAAACGGCCAACTCGCTGATCTCGATGGGCGACCCTGCATGGAATTTTCAACTCGATCCCGCGAACTGGGCGGGAGTCGGACTCGCGGGGACGAGCGGGACGATCATGATATTGAAGTTTCATAACAAGAAGCTCGTCGATCTTGCCGCCGATACTTCCGCGTGGGTTCAGGCTGACAAGTTCAATAAATCCTCTCAGCAGGAAAGCAGCATCATCGGAGAAATAATCAGTCAGGCAATCGATCAGTTCCTAAACAAAGGCAATCAGGATTTCGCTTACTTCTACCAGGCGGTCACGGACGAGAACTGGAACGGCATACTGATACTCAACGCCTTCTCGCCGCTCACAGAACTGCCCGCGCAACTCGCGGGACTTGCCGCAGGCATCGACCCGGCGCTCTTCTTCGCTCATCACATAGGCATAAACGCTTCGGTCATCAACACGGCGACCACGCCCATCTCGCTTCAGAACTCGACTATGTTCGGACTGATCAACTATCAGGACGAAAGCCCGCTCACAAGCGGCGGGCAGGATTATCTGTTTCGCGTCACTTCGCTCAAAGTGTTGTTCGCCAACTCGCAGGTGTCGAGTTTTTCGAGTGAAATCGAATTGATGATCAACTCGATGTTCGGAGAGCCTGTAGTGCTGGAGACGAACGCATCAGCCAACATAGTCGAGATGTTCGGCGTATTTCAGGAGCAGGTTCTCCCGGACGGAACGATTGTCGATTCCTATCTCTTCCAGACCGCGCAGGGCGCGAGCATCGTGCTCGATATGGATAGCAAAGTTCTCAACGCTATTCAGATCAACAAGGCGCAGTTCATCACGTTGACGAATGATTCTTCTTCGGCCGAAACCGATACGCGCTTCGTCTTCTGGGGGTTGATGGATTTCGTCTCGCTCGAAGGATTCGACCTCTTCTCGTTCGGGCGCGAATCGGGAGCGAGCGCGCCTGCGGGGTTGAGCTTCGCGAATCTCGCGCTCGATATGACATTTTCGCCGAGCGATGCGTCCGAGCAGTCGTTCACATTCGATGCCTCTCAGATGTCGTTCGATCTTGCAGGCAGTCAGGCGCGCGAGCAGAGCTTCTTCAATCATTTTCCTCTGACGTTCATGGGGCTGACGCAGGCAAAGTCGGGAACGTCTCCGACAGGGCTGGGATATATGAGCGTGCAGAGTCCTCTCAATCAAAGCGCGCTCAATTATCCGTGGTTCTCGCTCGATTTCAATCTCAATCTTGGAACAGTCGGGGCATTGGCGGGAGAGGTGGGATTCATCGCGGCTCTTACCGCCGCGTGGTCGCCCGATCCGGCGGATTACAGCGTGTTCACCGGATTGAGCCTGCCGGGATCGAACGGAGGCAAGCGCGAGATATCGATAGAGGGCGTGCTGAAGCTGACCTTCAAGACCATCGAGATCATCGTCGATACTTCCGGTGAAAACATCGCCTACATACTGATCCTTTACCAGATAGCGCTGAGTTTTCTGAGCAAGACCTTTCCTCCCACAGGACAGGTCAACATCGTGCTGTTCGGCAATCCCGATCCGCAGGGCGATAATACGAGCCTCGGCTGGTACGCCGCTTACGCCAAGCCTCAGTCGAACACTCAAGGGCAGAATCAGACACAGATACCGCAAACAACCGCGACACGGGGAGGATGATTTCATGCCGACACGACTCGTCGTGTGGAACATAAACCGCTTTTCCAATAACACGCTCAACGATTCGAGCGGGAAAGATTTCGTGGAGAAATTCGCCAGCATAGCGCAATCTGTTTGGAACGGCGGCTATATCAGAAACATCGCTGCGACAGCCGACATATTCGTGATACTGGAAGTACAGAGCAGCAGAGATGTGCTTGGTTCTCTGGTGGGCGGACTGGGCCAACAGGGGGTTCTTTTTCTACTCGACTGGATGAAGCTCAACTATAACCCGAACTGGTTCGTAGTTCCGCCTCTCAAACTGGTCGGAGCGAACGAAGCAGGGGCGACCGACCTGTACACGGAAGGCATCGCGGTTTTCTTCCGAAACGACAAGGTGAATTTCACTGGCCCTTATGTCTGGCCTCAGGGCGGAAATGTCGCGGTCAAACCCGGCCAATCAGTCACGCCGGGAGCTTATCCGAGTCCGTGGATGAACGCGCTGCCGACGGGTAATTTTTTCGCCGGTCAGTACGAGTATTTCAAAAATCCTGCGAATCAGACGGGAGAATTCACTTATCTCAGCGGAAACTATCGCCGCCCGTTCTTCACCACGTTCACCGAAGTCGGAACCAACCGAGTCATAAAACTTCTTTCCGTTCATCCTTCGCCGGGATCGAAAAACAACGTCAAGACGGTCGTCAACAACCTCGCCAGTATAGTCGAAATTCAGCCTTCTGGCTCTCCGCAGGTGGTCGTCGTGGCCGGAGATTTCAATATAAACGTCATAGAGACTTTCAATTTTTTCACAGGCAAGACGAAAGGCGGCGGGGCGAGCCAAGGCTACTATTCGCTGAAGCAGATATTCACCCAGAAATTCACTTCTTCGAGTCGGGGAACCAACGGCGTGACGGCCATAAAACAGATAAAAGATGCGACGCCAGCCAGCTATCTGACCGCTCTGGGAATCGACAATATGTTTATTCGCTATGATGGAGGAGTCGCCAGACCTGCTTCCAATAACCCGCGCATCATCGACCCCGTAACCGGCACGGACGAATACCCGTCGCAAATGCTGCTCTCGATTGCCGACATAAACAAATATTACTCGACGACCGAAGCCCAGACCGCGGCCTTCAGAGGAGTGATGAACTATGGCCATATAGCTCACTTCGCGGGCGCGAGCGATCATCTGCCGCTCGTCATGGATATTTGATCCTCTACATCGGAGCCAAAGAGATGACACTACAGCAACTAGCCGCTTTACTCAGACAGCAATCGACTCCTAGTCCGCACTACATCAGACTGAGCGATCAGACGCTTGGGCAATCGGGCATCAGCGACCTGATAAAAGAAAACCTCCTGCGCAAGGATGGAACTCTCCTGCTCGTAGTCGACCCATCGAGCATTCCTTCGAATCCGCCCGCGACGGGATTTTCTCTGAGCGGACAGACCCCATCGAATAAGACCGATACGTTTTTGAATCTTCTCACGCGCGATGTGACCATAGATTTCACGAGCGACAACAACGAGATCGATTTCATTGTGACGATAAACCTCGTGGAGTCGAATGGGTTGCCGGTCAGTTGGGCACTGAGCGACAGCTACCCGGAATTGCGCGGGCTGCCCTTCGACAATCTCGACCTTCCCGCGCCTGAAATGATCTTCGTCACCGCAACCGGCGGCGCGACTGAGCAGGGCTTGAACTTCCAATCGACATTTCAACTCAACAGTCTGTTCCAGCAGATAATCGATCTTCTCGCGGGCAACAACATCACCTTGTCGAGTTACACGCTCGAAGGGCCGCTTACCCAAACCGATCAGGGCGTGTCATTCGATCTTCAGGCCAATCTCAACGCGCCTTCCATCGGCATAGGCACGCTCTTTCAAATGACCGAAGTTTTCGCGGGCGCTTCGCAGCAATGGATAAAGGCTGATGACGGGTCGGAAAAAAATCTTCTGATGCTTTATCTCGGCGCGCTGGTCTCGGTCAGTAACAGCAGCGGCACGAGCGTCAATCTCGACCTGCGCGCGATGTTGCCGATAACCGAACAGGCTTCGGTGATGACTCTGGCCATAGTGCCTCAAGGCCAGTTCGATACGAGTCTGGGAAATCTGGGCAGCCTCGTCGCGGGGCAAGCCTGGGACGATTTCTTTTCCGGCCCTGCAAGCTCAATAGGCGCGCTTCTGGACACATTCGGATTGAAGAGCTTCCTGACGAGTTTTTCGTTGAGCAATTTTTCGGTCTCATCATTTTCGCTCAACGTCGGAACGCTCGAACCATGGCCTCTGTTTTCCCCTCTTCAATCGATGACGCTCGATATCAACTGGATGATCATGTTCAACTCAGGCGGCGACATTCAAACGCTGACCATAGAGGCGGTCTTTCAGTTGACCGATGATCTGAGCTTCGACGTGACAGTGTTTCTGCCCGACCTTTTGATCACGGGAGTCGAACACGGCCCGCCGACCACGATGACCCTGAGCCAGATAAGCCGCGAGCTTTTCGGCGGCAACCTCGGCATACCCGACGACCTGCTCACTTTCACTTTCGGCAATCTCGGCATAGGCATCGATTACACGAACAAAATTTACACCTTCGGCGCGGTCGCGGGTCTCAGCTTCAACCTGTTCGGCACGCAGATACTCTCGCTCGACGACATGGCTTTGAGCGTGACGGTCAACACCAGCAAATCGCCTACGACCTACACCGCGAACCTCAATGGCTTTCTGAGCCTCGGCCCCATCACCTTCGAAACCAACGCGACTATCAGCAATACCGTAGACACTGTATTTGAAATGCATCTGGTCGATGAAACCGTAGGCTCGATGCTCAATCATTTCGTTCATCTCGTCGATCCCACTTTCGATGTGAGCCTCCCTTCGCCGTGGGACAAACTTTTAGACATAAGCCTCGATGCGTTTCTGCTCAATGTGAACGTGACGAAGCGAACCGTCAGCCTTACTTATCCGCTCTCCATCAATCTCGGCTTCATCGACATCAGCGGCATCAGCCTGACTTACGCGAAAAGCACGACTGCCGCAAGCTCTGTGCAGGTGGAGCTGTCGGCCACGTTCCTCGGCCAGACTTATGGGAAAAACGGCTCCGCGCCTCTGGGTTGGGATCCGATCAACGGCCAGCCGCCCGCAGTACCAGGCGCGGGAAGCTCCACCTTCGATCTGCAATATCTGGGATTGGGCCAGCACATAACTTTCACTGACCTCGACAAGCTCACAGATATTCAGGCGGTGATGACTGCGCTTCGCCAGTCGGTCATACCGCTTGCGGGAAAGGCTCTTCCGCAGTTCGGACAAAACGGGCTTGCCTTCAGCAAGGACAGCAACTGGCTCATCGGCGCGCAATTCACCGTGATGGGTACGGTGTCGCTCTCGATCATATTCAACGATCCGAATCTCTACGGCTTGCGGATCAGCCTCGCTGGAGAACGCGCAAAATCGTTTGCCGGATTGAGCTTCGAAATACTTTATCGCAAAGTCACCGACACAATCGGCGTCTATCACATAGAACTCAAGCTGCCCGATGCGATGCGCACTCTTCAGTTCGGCTCGGTCACGATCACGCTTCCCGTCGTCGCAATCGACATCTACACCAACGGCAATTTCCGAATCGATTTCGGATTCCCCAAAGGACTCGACTTTTCGAATTCGTTCGGCATACAGATTTTCCCGTTCATCGGCTACGGCGGATTTTACTTCGCGCTGCTCAACGGTCAGACCTCGACGCGAGTGCCGCAAATCACCAACGGCAATTTCAACCCGGTGATCGAATTCGGCATCGCCCTTTCGATAGGCGTGGGCAAGACCGTAAACGCAGGCGTACTTTCAGGCGGCATCAGTGTGACGGTCGTCGGCATACTCGAAGGCGTGATAGCGTGGTTTAATCCGAATGATGATTCCGTCGAGAAGGCCGAATACTACTGGATTCAGGGAACCATCGCGATAGTAGGCAAGCTCTACGCCACGATTGATTTCGCCATCATCAAGGCCAGCATCGATGTTACGGCTTATGCAAGCGTGACGCTGGTGATCGAAGCCTATCAGCCCATCCTTATCAGCATCTCGGCGGGCGTGTCGGTTCGCGTATCGGTGAAAGTCGTTTTCTTCACCATTCATCTGAGCTTCAAGGCCACCATCAGCGCGTCATTCACCATCGGCTCTGTGCAGCCTACGCCGTGGAAACTCGCTCCGTCGCAATCTTCCAACGGGCTACAGAAAAGCGCGCTGCCCGCTCCGCAGATGGCTATGTTCGCCGCGCTTTCAACAACGATGCGGCTCGAATCAATGAGCGTGCAGGTCGCAATCGATCCGCCGCTCAACTGGACTCCGGTCGCGGTATTTCCCGACGGCGCGATAGAGGAGATCGATCTTTACGCGCTCATATCGTTCACCAAATCCGAAACTAATCCCGCAGAAGTCGACGCGGTGATGCTGTTCTGCGTCGAAAACTCAATCGACCCGACTGCCGCCACTCCGTCCGCTCATAAGCAGTTGTTCGGCGACTCGCCCGAAGAGACTGAATTCAATCTGCTGCTCGAAGGCTGTCTGCTGTGGGCGATCAACGCGAGGCGAAGCAGTCTGGGCGAGTCGACGGCCATCGTTACCGCAGACGATCTCGCTTACCTCAAGCAGCAACTCGCGCAGTCGGCGACGACCCAATCAGCTTTCAATTACGAGAACCTCTCGAAGTTCTTCGCGCTCAACTTCAAGTTCAAACTTCAGCCGCCGCCCGCGACTACCGATCAGATGGGCGTGACCGTGTTTCCAGTTTTCCCCGCGCTCACTCTTACCACGAACGATTCGAATAAAGTCGACGTGCCTTTCAACAACTGGCCGCAGCCGAACCAGGCCGACCCGGTTTATCAGGAAAAAATAGATGTCTACTTCGAGTTGTTGCAGGTTCAGTTCGAGCAGGGAACGGCGCAGCAATCCACATCGAACGGCAATGGGAATTCATCATCCACCGCCGACACTCAGTCCGTTTCGATGGCGACGGTGATGATCGAGCAGTATTTCAACATGCTCACCAAGTCGGCGGTTCAGGCCGCGATAGACGAGATGGCAACTTTCACTTTCACCAGTCAGTCGGGCGCAGCCTTCGGCATTCAGGACATAATCACAGAAATCGGCGACACCATCATAACTCCGCAGCAGATAGTCACGCCGAACCAAAACAACAGCAAAATTCTCAACACAACTGCTCCTCTGACGCTCACGGGCGTGCTTTATCAAGTGAAACTCGGCGACAGCTTCACATCCATCGCCGCAAGCTTCACCAGTCAGGGCGCGCTCAACTCCGAGGGTCAATCTCTTGCCGATACCGATATCATCACCGCCAACCTCGACAACAACGGCATATTCATCGCGAACACAGAGGTGAACTTCAACGGCATAACCTACAAGACGCAATCGGGCGATACGCTGAACCTGATAGCCGTGAGATTGCTTCTCAGAGCCGCTTCCGTGTCGCTGCTTCAACAGATTTCGAACCTCGCGCAACTGACAAACGATATCCAGAGCGCAAACTCCAGCGTGCAGCCTGATGAGAACGGGAACATAACTCCCGGAACGCCGCTCGTGATTCCAAATGTATCGACCGGCTACACGACAGTCACGGGCGATACCTTCACACTGGTCGCGGCTTACTTCCTCGCCGTCCAGCAACAAACGGTCAGCTATCCGGGACTGGTCAACCAGATACTTCAAGCCAATCAACTACAGGTCACTGATCCGACAATCGAGCAACCTGTCGGCACGCAGATAAATATTCCGGCTATCACTCGCGCAATTCAACCGGGCGATACGGTCGCTTCGCTTGCGACTACATTGATAACGACGGTTGCAATCACGCAGGCATCGCTGCTTGCCGTGCCGTCGACTACGAATCTGCTCGCGCCGCAGGCCGCGCTGACGATGCCCGCGCTTCAATACAAGATAGCGGGCGGCGATACTCTCAGCGGCATAGCTCAGAAATTCAATCTCTCGCTCGATCAGTTCGCAGAACAGATTCAAACGACGCCCGCGATATTCGCAATCGATGCGGCGGTGACGGTCAATCAGGTGGAGACGATCAGCGTCGCAATGCTCATCGATTCGTTGCTCGGTCAGGGCGAGTGGAACAACATCGCAGGTATGACTTCGCGATTCCTGCTCGACGGATTGAGGCTGCCCGACCCGAACAATTCTTATTTTGAAAACCTGACGGTCGAACAACTCGAAGACCCGACCAATCTCGCGGCTGTCGTCACCTTGCCGATGTACCTGCTAACGGGCCAGCAGTTCCCAATTCAAACGCCGCCCGCGAGCGATTACACAATCACACTCACGAACACCGAGCAGGCAAGCTGGATCATATCGACCGATGGCACGAAGCTCACAGAGTTGCAATTCGGACTCTCACAGGATCAGTTGACCCTTCTCAACGATGTTGCGACAGGCGTATTCGATCCGCAGATTCAGACGCTCGCGCGGCTGGAATTATTTCAGATGGTTCCGCCGCGCTTCTCGCTGCAAAAACATTTTCAGTGGCAGGCCGCCTCGCTCCCGCAGTCGTCATGCATCAGTCAGGCGTCGCAGGCGACCGGCGGGCCGAGCTTATGGCTCTTCCCCGATTCGTTGATCGATAAACTGACTGGCGGCGGCTCTCTCAACTACGAAGTCGTCATCGGCACAAACGTCGATCAGACGAAGCCGATGGTGATAGCCGATGCCGAGTGTTACAACTGGGCGACGATGTTGAATGTCACTGTGTCGCTTCCGCCTGACAGTTCTTCATCTCAGTCAATCGCAAACACCTACATCCTCGTTGGCGCGGATGAAAACGGGCGCGAGCTTTTGCAGTCTGTCTATCAGCAAATCACAACGAGCGGAGACGAGGCGTTGCTTTATCTTCTCTACTCGCCCGACCCGACGAGCGCGAATCCTTCGGGGCTTGTGTCGGACAGCCTCGATTTGAATCAGACTTTTCTGCTCAAGACGAATCTGTCGACGCTCAGTCACAGCGGCCCGACTCCTGTGCAGATGTTCAAATTGAGTCTTGCTGCCGCGCCTGAAGAGGAAGACATTTACAGCGCGACGCTTGCCGATTCGGCTGATTTCATAAAGCTGCTCTGGGAAGACAGCATCGTTTACAGCGGCGGTTATTATCTCAACTACCACAACGTGAGCGGCAACGTCGGGCTGCCTTCGCAACTTTTCTCGCAGAGTACGACGGCGACGCTTTATCTGCTCGTTCTGCTCAAATCGCAGTTGAGTTCGACCGCGCCAATCTACAGCTTCAACAACTGCGCGGTCGTAGGAGACAACATCGATGCGTCGCGCTCGAACGTATTCGTTCAGCCTGTCATTTATGTAGTTCAGTCGGGCGACACGCTCACCTCTGTCGCCGACTACTACAATAAAACTTATGGAGGCAACCTGAGCGCAATTGATGTGGCCAACATCAACGCAAGCGTGTCGCTGCTTCTGGAGATAGGCGCGACCATCGCGATAACGGCCAGCCAGAATTACACCATCGAATATGGCGACACTCTCGCCTCGATTGCCGCAGCGAATAACACGACGGTCACGAACCTCATCAACACGGGCAACAACGCGACGGCTCAGATACTAGCTACGGGCGCGCAGGTTCAGTTTGCCGAAGGCATACTTCAGCCCGCTGCGACCGTTCCGCCCGGCAACGTCGGATTCGAGATGACACGCATCAATCCCGATCCGAACAATCTGCCCTGGAACGAGTTGACGCCCCAACAGGTTGTCGCTTCGCTCTTTCATCTCATCGGCTACTCTATCGCCGCAAGTCCCAGTTTCGTCGCGAGCGGCGAAGGATTGCCGACATCTCCTGCTGAAAGCGATCAGGATGCAAGCGACGGGATCGATGAGCAGGACACGAGCGATACGGTTCAGGAATTCTGGAATTACAAACAGACCGTTGCCATCGCGCCGTTTGCGACTTCGGCGCAGGGCAGTCTGAGCGCGGCATTGCCCGCGGCTTCGTCCAATCCTTACGCGGGCGTCGGCCCCCAGGTCGAAGCGACTATCGATCTGGTGTTTCAGGATATCTACGGCAATCGTCAGAGTGCGCCCGCAGGATTTCAGAACATCACGATTCCGGTCGGCTACTACACAGACATAATCGCGCTCGGTCAGTGGCCCGCAGCGTCAGCCGCGTATCTTGTGCTTGAAGGCGAGCAGCCGCAGATAGAAATCGATCTTTCGCTTCAGGTGAGCAAGTATGTGCCGTCAATTTCCGTGAGTGTGGCGAGCGCGCTTCAATCGGCGAGCGGAGACGCGGCAGCCTACACGCAGATTTACTATCAGATTCAGCAGGCGGATTTTTCCTTCGCGCTTGAAACGTCGCTCGATCAGAGATCGATCAACAGCAACCCGCCCGTTTATCCAATCTCCCCGAAATCGCCTTTCACCGCGTTCGTCAATTCGGCTTATGTATTTCTGGCGGCGATACAATCGCTTCAGCAATTCAAATACGATACTGGTTCTGCGGATACTGTCGGAGGGGTCGCGGATGATTTCGGGGTGACGGCGGCGCAGCTTTTCGACGCGAACTCCGCGACTCTCTACAGCGCGATATTCGGCAGCGCGCCGCTCGACGTGCCGGTGATGTATACGACGCACGAAAACGATTCGCTCGCTTCGATCAGCGCGCTTGCGGAGTACGAGCAATACCATCTGACGCCGACACTGCTTGCGAACAATAATTCGGCGGTCTCGCTCAACCCCGGCGCTGATCTGGTCGCGCCGAATCGACCTTATGTCACGCACGACGGCTACACGCTCAATCAGATCGCGACTGAATGGCGATGCACGATCAGTGGAATAGCCACAGCGAATCACGACACTCAGAAAATTTTGAAAGCCGGAAACACCATCACCATCAACAAAGTTTCGTACACGGTTTTATCAACCGACACGTTCGATTCCGTCGTCACGGCTTTCGGCAATCAGGGTGTCGCGCTGACCGTCGCGGAACTTGCCCAGTCGATACAAAACATGTCGAGCGTATTTATCGACGGCGTGACGCTTGAAATCACGGACATAGTTATTCAGCAGGGCGATAACTCGACTCAGCCGCCTTACACGACGCGCGATAAAATGACCCTGGCGCAGATAGCCGGTCAGTTGAATCGAAGCGTAATCGGGCTGGCGCTTGCCAATCACAACATCCCCGGCATTCTTCAACAGGGAATAACGCTTGTGGCATTCGGCGCATCGGTTCAGGTCGGCGCAAACGATACTTTCGACTCCCTTGCGAGCAAGCTTTCAACGGCAGCCGGTCAGCCGGTCACGGTCGCCGATGTTGCGGTGATGAATCAAAACCTGTCGGGAATTTTCATCGATGGAGTTTCGATTCAAGTGACTCAACCGGGAGATTCGTTCGCAAGCCTCACCGAAGTTTACGGCGCGAACGGTTTTTCAATCGATGGACTGACGCAGAGCAACAGCCAGTTGATCGACATATTCGCCGCGGGGACGGCTCTGTTCATCGGCGCAAACGCGGTCGCGCCTCAATCTTCGGACACGCTTTCTGACTACGCGCAAAACAACAATGTCAGCATCTCTCAACTGGCCAGCTACAATTCAAAGGCGGCTTTCGTGTCAGGCGCGAGCCTCGACATTCCATATCTTGTGACCAACCTGAGCCAGTCGCAGTTTTCAATTTATGTCGCGGCAGGCGGTGACACGCTGGCGGGCATAGCCGCGAAGTTCCCATCGGGCAGCGCCGCAGGGGTTGCCGCATTGAATCCGGATTTGCAGGGATTGTTTGCGGAGGGTCAAACCATCACGGCAAGCGGCAAATCTGTCGTGATCGAAGCGGGCGATACTTTCGATTCGATCATCGCGAAGTTTGCCGCCGAAGGCGTGACGCTTTCACTTGATCAACTCGCTTCGATCATCGCTTTGCAGGATGATCTGTTGGAGTCGAACGGAGTGTGGATAGCTCCGCCGATGGTCGCGGCAAACAGCGACGGGAACACGTTGAGCGGGCTTGCCGCGAAATACAATCTCGATGCCGAGATGCTGGCTTCTGCCAACGCCGCCGCGCATGGATTCCTGGCAAGCGGCGTGACGCTCGCATTCGAAGGCCAGTCGGTCGTCACCAATGCGAACGACACTTTCAACTCGCTGGTCAATCGCTTCACTCAACTCGGCGTGACGGCGACGGTGGCGACTCTGGCGACGGCATTCAAGGACGTGAGCGGTCTGCTCAATCCCGCGTCGCTCGTCGTGCCTCTGCCTGCGGCGACCAGCGTCAAACAGAGCATCACTCCGAATTTCAGCCAGCCGATCTTCGAACTGATAGTCGATGTAGTGATGCGACGCAATACGGATTATGTCGATCCCGACTTCTCTGATGTCACGAGCGTGAGCAAGTCCGTTACGCCCGTTACGCCTGAGCCTGACCCGTCGGCCAGCGGCAACGGAGTCGGGCTTTCGCTTACTCAGTTTGCCCAGAGTTTCCAGCAGGCTCTTCCGGGGCTTTATGTTGCGACGGGCGAAGCTACGGGCGAATTCGATTCATCCGCCGCGCGAAAAATATGGGTAGTCAATTTCGGCAACAGCACCGGCCAGCAGTTCAACTATAAATTCGCTGGCGCGACTGAGCTTGTCTATTTCGCGGTGCCGCCTCTTTCAACCTCGCTCATATCCGGGCAGGCACAGATAAAGCCTTATGTGAGCGGTCAGGGATTGGGCGATGACGCGAAGACCGTGATGTTTCAATCTGTTGATCTGGATGTGTGGGCCTCGACTTTCCTCGATGCAGTCGATCTGTTCCTTTCGCCCTCTTACGTTGTGCCTGCGTACAATCTCGATCCTAAGCATACGGCTTATAACAACGTCGTGTCGCAGAAAGGAACTATCGCGACGGCAATCAAAAATAAAGTAGAGCAGGTGTTGCAAAACAGCAGCAGCCCTGACCCTGACGCTCTCACGGACGCGCAGGCTACGCTCGAACAGGCTCTTCTGGTCGAGCTTGGGAGCGCGTATTCAGTCAACAGCCTGGTGCAGGCTCCCGTCACCATCAGCGCAGGTTCGACGGATGAAAACCTCGCGCCGCGACTGTCGGGCAAGCCCGTGACATCGCTGCTCGTGACAGGAGCGACGAACGCCGCGCCCATCGTGATCACTTCGCCGGGCCACAATCTGATAACCAATTCTGAAGTGACGATAGCAGGCGTCGAGGGCAACACGGCGGCCAATGGGAATTGGTCGATCAACGTGATCGATCAGAACACGTTCAGCCTGAAAGGCTCATCGGGCGTGGGCGGTCAGCCTTACGTCGCAGGCACGGGGACGGTGACTATAAGCATCGCGGGCCTCAACGACTACAGTTTGTCCACGGCGAAGGTTCCGCTCGTCGAGGGAACAGTCAGCGCGACGTTTCTGCTGACGGTCAAATCTCCCGCCGACAGCGCGCGGGCGAATCTTGCGCTGCGATATGTGATAAACGAGATCGAAGTGCCTGAATCGAATTCGCAGACGATAGACGGCTATCAACCATCGAGTTGGCTGACATTCATACTGCCGGTTGATGACGCAAACTCTGTGATCGGCGCGGCTGAGGTTCCCATTCCGCTCAGGGCTTATCCCCCGCCCGTGACGCTGATGGATCAGAGCGGAGTTCAATCATTCAATCCGCCTCTCTCGCCCGATCAACTTGCCGACTGGGATTACGTCTTCACCTATCAGCACCTCGATGCCGATCAGGACACGACTAACATCAGTATCGAATTCAACTCCGGCGTCGAATCATCCTTGCAGCAGTCAGTCGGTTCCGCGCTGTTCCAATCGCTTGCTCAATTCATATCGGTTTATCCTCAGTTGAAAGACGACCTCGCACAGTTGCAATTGCTTCCGCCGGGACAAGCGAGCGACACGGCGCTCGTGGCTGTAAACACGTTCAGCGATCTCGTCACTGGGGTGGCCCAAGCGTGGGGCGGCGGGCCTGCCTTGCGCGCGATGTCAGCGGGAGTCGCGCCGATTCCTTACGACTATCAGCTTCAGCGTGAGAAGAACGAAGACGATCCCCCTCAACTGACTACGCTCATTGTCACGGCGGCTGAGACGAACCCGACCCAGCTTTGGCCGGACATCTCGGTGAACATAAACGGCACGTTCGAGCCGCTCACTCTCACTGCTCCTCCGTCGAACAATCAGGCAGTGTACAAATATCCGCAGGGAGTGCTGGCCGAAGCGCCGATAGTGCAAAGGCTCTCATTCGACAAGTTGAATGTTTTGCAGATGCAGGACGGATGGGCTGGAGTCTCGATCACGCGCAACGCCGATTTGATACCCGGCAATCCGACCAACCCGGATTTCATTTATCAAACGCCTGTGACGGGATTCTCCGCCGTCGTGGTTCCATTCATTTATGGCGCGGCTCCGATAGATATCAAGCAGACTCAGACGACGACTCTCGCCGAGGGGCTTGGAGAATTTTTCCAGACTCTTATGGCGGGCGATCCAGCCTCGCAGCGCAATGTGAGAGTGGCCTGCAATTATGGCTATCAGATGACGGGCGCGGCATCGGCAGTGAGCAGCGCGCCGAGTTTGAAAGCGGGAGCGGATGCGCCTGCGCTGATAGCTTTCATGCCGGTGCTGCTCGTGCCGAGTTATCCTTTTCAGGTGGGAGTGGATTGGAACTGGCAGAATGCAACGAGCTTCGTGAGCCAGCTTGCCGGGGCGGTTGAAACCTGGAACAGCAAGAACGATCCTTCTCAGACCAACGGCGCATTCTTTTTCGACATCAGCGTGTTTTCGACCATGGGCGGATCATCTCAGACGCCGCTCGCTGAGGCGACCGAAGTGCGCTACCTGCTGCCGCTTGTGCAGTGAGAATGACGGCGCGCCGTTATTTTTTGGGTAGTGGTAAAAAAGTAATGCTCGACTATTTGAAACAAATTCACCGCAGAGGCGCCGCGTTGTCCGGCAAGCTGCCAGCTTGCCGCAGGCTTTCACCTCTCGCCTCTGGAAATCAACAGTCCGTTGCTCGAAGCAACGACAAGCTGGCAGCTTGTCGAACATACAAGTCGCAGAGGACGCGGAGCGGGCGCAGAGGTTTTCTTCTCTGCGCTGTCTCGGAGCGCTCTGCGACTCTGCGGTGAAAGAACCCTTCCGTATAAGACCTGCTCAATCCAGCCTTACTATTTCATCACTACTATTTTTTGAACTCGACCGCGACAGCGTCTCCGACGAAGCGGCCCGAAGGAGTCGGTTTGTAATGAACGGTTGCTTTGAGATTGATAGAGCCGCAGCCGACGGTGGGTTTGAAGCCCGGATCGCGCGTGAAGAATTTAAGATTGTTCATATCGCTTACGGTGAACCTCACGACCTTGTCGGCAGTCTTGAGTACTAGGGCGAATTTGTTGCCGTTGCAATCGAGGGCGGTCAGCACTCCGTCCATAGTTGATGTGTCTGCGATCCGTATCGCGCCTCCGCTCGACGGCGCGGGTTTCTCCTGGGCCTGAGTTTCCTGAGAGATCGGTTTTTCATCTTTTGATTCCGGCTCGCCCGTTCGCGTCGCGGTGTATCGTTCGATCATATCGAGCAGGGATTTGGCCTGAGACTTCCACGCAGAATCGGAGTCATCCGTAAGCAGAGGCTCAAGCGTCTTCTTCGCTTCGCCGTAGTCTTCCATTCGCAATTGAATCTGCGCCAGCGTTATCGCCAGGTGGCGGTTTTGGGGCGCGAGCCTGATGGCCGTCTTCATTATGCGCGCGGCCTCGGCCATATCTCCGTCCGAGGCCATGAGCATGAATCCGAGCATCGAGTAAGCGGGCGCGAATCCCGGCATCAGGTTTACAGTCGTCCTCAACTCTTCGATTATTTTCTTCGTCGTCTCTGGGTTGAGGCCATCACTGCGACTGACTCCCTGTTGAAGCGACACGGCGTAGTAGTAATGGGTCAGATGATTTTTGGAATCGCGCGAGACGGCCTGTTTGAGATGCTCTCTCGCTTCATCGAATTTATTGCGCCGGATAGCGATGAATCCCAAACCTTCGTAAGAACGCGCAAGACCAGGGTCGAGCGCGATGGCCTGCTTGAAATAAGATTCGGCTTCCTCTAATCGATTCGAGCGCATAAGCAGCGTGCCGAGATATGACTGAACTTCGGCATCGCTGAGAGGGCGGATATCGACAGCGGTCGAAGATTGAATATCATCGAGCGTGTAGATGACTGCGGTGTATGTGTCGTTGCTGATGTATCGGCGCAGCTCTTTTTCCATCGTCGCGTAGTCGGTCTGAAAAACTTCTTTGAACGCCTGATCGACGCTCTTTCCGGCTTCGAGCGATTTTATGAACTGATTGAGTTGTTTCTGGCGCGCGGACTGATTACTGAGCATCAGGTAATGCACGAACGCCCACGACTCGGCGTAAAAGATTCCCTGCTTGCTGCGCTCGTTGTATTCGGGCGAGTTGCGCTCGACATTGAAGAGGGTCTGGAGCGGCAGGAATTTGTTCTCGCGCAACAGAAAGACGTGATGATCTATGGGAGCGCCGAGAGTGACTTTATTTTTTTTCACCTCGAAGCTCGAATAAAACTCCGCGATCCCTTCCATCAGCCACGAGGGCCATCGGCGCGTCGTGTAGCTCGTGAGCAGATGAGTGTATTCATGAAATATAATCGCAAGCGGGCGCAGTGCATTTCCGCTGACGTTGAGCGTGATTATGTTTTCGTCTTCGCCGCGCTGAAAGTAACCCGCGATGTTGGCGGGCTTGCCGTTGTAAAGAGGCTTGAACGGTTTGAACGAGCCGTCGTCCTTGAATACGACGACCGTCACCGGCACATCGGCAGTCGTTTTCGTGTTGAATATCTTCGAAAAGACATAAACGAATTGTTCGAGCTTGAGGGCGACCTCGCGCGTATCATTTTCGCTGGCATTGCTGACGATGTTGAAATTCTTCGTGCGGACATTGATCCATTTGTCTTTAGCCTCGGCAGTCGAAGCCAGAAGAGCCGCAAGCATACAGGCTGTGAGCAAAGAGACGAAGCGAGAAGATTTCATAAGTTTTGCTCCGAAGTTTGAAAATCGGGCGAAGCGCGTCTACAGGCGCAGATTTTCGGCGAGGTTGGATCGACAAGTCAAGTCTGAGTGAGCGCGTGAGCAGATTTTCAGAGCGAATTCAATTCCTGCTCGATTTCGCGGCGGGAGTTTTGAAGCTCAAGCAGCACGGGCGGCGCGGCGCGTTCCTGACATTCTTCCAGCGTCAAGCGGCATCGCTCGCACGTCCCATCGATGTCGAGGCGAGTGATCGAAGGATCGAGAGCGAAACGGACTGTTCTGAGAAAGCTGTCATCGACGCGAAAGCCGAGCGATACGCTCGACGTGGCCGAGCGATTGAGCGCAAGCCTTCGCGCCATGGCTATGCACAGGAATCGCGCGTCCGTATCGACGAAGCTCGACATCTGAGCATCAATCGCAGGCTCTTCGATTTCTTCGCCTGCCTTCGCGCGGCGCTCCATGTCCTGAAGTATTCGGATCGAAAGCCATCGCTGACAGTAATGCTCGTTGACGCCTGTGCCGCCGGGTATGAGTACGCGCGACATATTGAGGTGCTTCACCAGTCGGAACTGTCCGTTTTCATGATTGAAGCGGAGGAAGTGCAGCTTGATTCCGAAATAGCGGGGCAGAACTTCGGTCAGGCGGTAGAGGAAAATTTCGGGAGTGACTTCGTACTTGTCCAGAAAGGCGCGGAACCGAAGCGGCTCCCAAAGACGGAGCGCGAAAAACTCGCGGATGTCGGCGAGCAGTCTCTCGCGGTTTATCAGCAGCGCGCCCGCGAAATAAGACGCCTTGAAATCGTTCAGCACCTGCTCGAAGGAATCGACTCGTTCGGGCGCGGAAGCCAGGGCGCGTTCCTTGAGGCCGAGAACCTGATAGCCGATCTCGCGGGCGAGTATGAATTTTTTTTGAAGCGCGGAGAGCGCCGGATTGACGAGCAGGCGAGGGCTTTGCTTTCCGCGCGCCACCATTACCGAGCGGAAATGCTGAAGTCGCGGATGCCGACTCAACTCTTTATCATCGAGGCGATAATTGAAACGCGATTCGATCTGCGCCCGCAGGTCTTCATAAGAAGGCGTCGGGTCGGAATGAATTTCGCCATCGCGCACGAAGTCATCGACAGCCTTTTCGATTTCGGGGAAATAATTTTCGTTAAGCTCCTGATAGCTTCTCAGCGCCGAGCGATAAAGATGCTCGACTCCGATGTTGTACTGCTCGGCTATGCCGACGAGCGCGTTTACGAGCGCGCTGGCTTCGGCGGGCTGGCGCGTGAGAAGTTCTACGACCTGCGCGGGAGATATTCCGAACAGGTGATAGGGAAAATTGTGCAGCACGGGCGAAGCCAGAAACCCCGCCAGCGGGCTTAACTCTTCATCGAGGCGGATGGAAACAAGGTCGTCATAGTTTCGACCGAGCGACTCGGCGAGGCGGGCGATCTTTTCCGCTTTGGGATATTTCTTTCCGTGTTCGATTTCCGTCAGGTAGGAAACGGAAAGGCCGGTCATCGCGGCGAAATCCGTCAGAGACAATCCTTTATGCTCGCGAAACTGTCGGAGCTTCATTCCGAAAATTACTTTGTGATTAAGCGCCATGGGACTTTCGATTAAGTTGCAGGCTAACAAGCCCGTTTCGAAAAGTCAAACATCCTCTCGCCGGGCAAGGTAGCGATCCTGGATTTTGAAGACCAGAGCCGTGATGAGCGCGGCCAGAACTATTCCGGCGAGTCCGAACTGAAGATCGTTCGCGCTGTCGATTGTAGTGTGCAATCTTTTGCCGCCGTAAAATTTCTCATCCCACAGTTCCAGAATTTCATAATAAGCAGTGAAGCTGAAAGCGATGGTGACTGACAAAAAAGAAAGGAGATTCAGAGGTATCATCAAACCGAAGCGACGGGTCGTGGCTCGTAACAGCCACATCGCAGGCGGGAGCGAAAAGCCTGCGGTGATGAAATGCGAAAACTCGTCGTACTGCACGGGGCCGAACGGCTGGCCGTAGAGGTGAAAATAATTTCCAAGCACGTCGACTGCGACCGCCGCGCCGAGGAAGAAAATCATAATCATCGGAGGCGCGAGCTTATAGCGAAAGCGGAAATAACAATAAAACGCTATCAGTATCAGAGTGGTGTAAAGCGCGTTGACGTTCCATTCGCGGTAAGGAAGTCTGACGAGCAGGAAAGACTTGCTCACGAAAATGATGATGCTGAAGATTAAAAACTCTGATTGCCTGAATTTCTGTCTGACCTTTGACCCGGTTGCCGCATCAGCCATTACATTCATCTTCATTTTCACCCTCTTTATCCGAGATTTTCCGGTTTGAAGAGTATGTCGTCTGCGGTCTATGCGCGCTGGCCGCTTAGAGTTCGGTTTCACTCTCGCGGTTGCTTGCCCGCTCGCTCAATACCTTCTGCTTGACCTCGGCTTCCCCGCAGTATAACCTGAATAGGTCTGCAATAAGCGGAGGACATCCGGTTTGAGTGGCAGCCGGAGTGACTCCCCAAATGATGCCACTTGTGGGGATTTCCAGCGTCGGTCAATAGCTTCAGCGATAATTTACGAATTCTCGCCTCAATACGCCATAGATCAGCGCGCGCCCGGCAGGTATCAGGTTATAGAAGACATTGCGCCTGAAGCGAGCAGACAGATTGATTTTGATGAAGCGCCAACGGTCTCTGACTCGGCGCGAAATGATGAGACGGGAATAAAAGATGAAATCGACTCAACTGACCGACGAACGCCCCTGGGATAAACCCTGGTGGTATTTTTCCGAGGGCAATGGCCCTGCAATGCTCTTTCTTATTGTGATTCACGCGCTGGCCATAACGGGGCTGATACTGTTTCCCCTGCCGGGATGGCGCGTGCTGGTCATCGCCGCTGTGATAGCCGCGATAGGCGGAGTCGGAACATCGGTGTGCTATCACCGTTCGCTTTCTCATCGCTCGCTGCGACTCAACCCGGTCGTAGAACAAATACTGATATTCTTCGCTATATTCAACGCATCGGGAGAGCCTGTTTCGTGGACGGCGAATCATCGCCATCATCACGCGAAATCGGACACGGAAGAAGACGTGTCGAGTCCGCGCCACGGCGGGTTCTGGTGGGCGCATATACGCTGGGTTTATCAATGGTCAGGATCGGAACCGCGTCGCTGGTGTCCTGATCTGGACAAGCCTCGCTACAGGGTGTGGAAGTATCTGCAAACTCCTATAGTCGCGTTATCGATCTGCTCAGGCCTCCTTTGGGGATGGGAAGGATTTTTCTGGATCGGGGTGATGCGGCTTGTCTACTCGCTTCATTTTCAGATGATGGTCAACAGCCTCCTTCACATGACGCCGGGGCTGCCGGAAGGCGCGGACACGAGCCGCAATATATGGTGGCTCGGCCCGCTTCAACTCGGAGCGTGGGGAGAGAACTGGCATCGCAATCATCACTCGGATGCCAACTCTGCCCGATTCGGGCGCAGTTGGCGACAGATGGATTTGGGATGGTATGTCATCTGCGCGCTCAAGGCTGTGGGGCTTGCAAAAGATATCCGTCAGGGCCGGGAGCATACGAAAAAGCCCCGGCAGCGCGCGGCATAGGATGGGCATATTATGAGTCAGGAAACGAGTCGCGTATCGAAAGATGAAGAGAAGATGGGCGATCAGGAATTGATACAAACCATTTTGCAGGAAATCGACACGCTCCTCAAATCAGGGGTTCTGCCTGTAAGCCTCGATCACCTCAAGCATCTGAGCCAGGAAACGGATATACTTGAGCGCCTGATCGCGATGAAAAAAGAAGGACTCATCAGCGGCGATCTGGTGACTATGAGCGCAAGCGGCGCTCCTCACCGAATGACCAACATAAGACTAACCTACCTGGGCATCAAATCCTTGCGCCAGTAGTCGGACGACAGAGGCGGGAATATGACAGACACCCGGAATGTTTTTGCGGATCAAGTCGGCGCTCGCGTCCCGATAGAAACTTTTTCGAGCCTCGCCATCGGGAAAATCGAAGTTGCGCCTCCCGTTTCAAGAGAAACGGGAGATGAAGTCAACAGGTTTTTTCTCTGCTCGCTGGTTTCTCTTTCGGCTAAACGCATAAAAGCGTTAGTCGAAGAAGCGGGCGAGCGCATACCGATGACGATTATCGTCAGAAGCGTCCTGAGATTCTACCGACTGGCGGCGAAAGAAAAGGACGGGCCTCTTTCCGGGCCGGAGCCGGATATGGCGGGCATCAGAAGGCTCAACGAGAAGGTACTCAGAGAAGAAGTCGCGCGCCACACCGAGGAGCGGGTGAAAAACTGCGAGGCCCGACTCACGAAAGCGAACAGGCTCGGCGATGACGCAAGGATCAAAGCCGAAGGAGACGCGCTCAAACTCGCTCGATCAGTTCGAGACCGTCTCGCCGGTCTGTTCAAATAACGAATTCGGTTTACAGTCACCCATCGATAGAAGGGCGGCTCAGGAGAATATATGAAAATCAAGCTTGGCAGCACTCTGGCTTACAAAGACCCTCAAGCCTCTTCGCTCTATGGCATCGGCGTCGTTATGGGAGTGACCGACTCGGAGTACACTATTTTATGGTCGCTGCGAGGCTCCAAAAGATACCGCCGCTCTATACTCGATAAGAACCTCGAAGATGTTTTTCAGAAGGGACAGGATCGGGACGACCTTCCAAAAGAGAGAATGCTCCAACTCGGCGCGACGAAAAGTCCCGTAGCTTTCAATGAAAACTATGACCGCGAAAAAGTGAAGTCGCTTTGCGAGGCTTTGAAAAAATCCAAAGCGCAGAACGCAAAAAAAGTGGCCGACAGTCTGGCCGTCGATATGCTCACAGGCAAGCTCACCCTGCGGCCCGCCATCAAAACGACCCTGCGCCAGCTTGCCGCCTTGTGCAACACGCAGAAATCAGGCGATGCCGCTGATGTGGCTCAACAGATAAGCCGGGAATTTTTCTTCGGCTATATCATTCAAGATTCGGACTTCAAACAACTGGAAGCGGATAAAAGTCTGACGAGTTCATAGAGTCGGAAATGAGCGCGAGATGAATTGCCGCGCGCCGCGCTTTGAGTAAAATAACCCGGTGCGATTTCAACCAGCCGAGAGAAGCGCCGACGTGAGCGAGTGTCATCGCTCGTCGGCGCTGTTTCTTTTCGAAAAGCTATGGACTCGAACAATCAACGCCTCATATCGGAGATGGTTCGTTTCGCCAGATTCGATCAGCTTCGCCGATCCGACTTTTATCGAAGCAACCGGGCGCGGATAGAACAGTTGCTCGACCACGAGAAAGTTTATCTCTCGTCGTCGGCTCGCCCTCGCATCGGTTCTTTCCTCAGAGTCGTCGAATGGAACATCGAGCGCGGTTCGCGGCTCGAAGGCATCATCGATGTTTTGAACCGTCATCCTCTGCTGCGTTTTGCCGACCTGCTGCTACTCAACGAGCTTGATATAGGCATGGCTCGGTCTTCAAATCGCAACGTCGCGCGGGAATTGAGCCACGCTCTTTCCGCTCACGCTGTTTTCGGAGTCGAGTATCTCGAAATGACGAAAGGCGTAGGCCAGGAACTGTTGATCGAAGAAGAAAACACCGCCGCGCTTCACGGCAATGCCATACTGACTCGGCACCCGTTTTCAAACCCCAGACTGATCCGGCTTCCGAGATGCGAGAACAATTTCGCCAGCGCCGAAAAACGTCTCGGCGGGCGAATAGGCATTCTGCTGGACATAGAAATCGCGGGCGTGAGTATGACTGCTGCAACGACTCATCTGGATGTCGTCGGCGCTCCTCAGTGTCGGGCGAAACAGTTGCGCGCTTTTCTCGAATACGTCGAGTCGCAATCCTGCGAGCGGGTCATATTCGGAGGCGATTTGAACACTCACACCTTCAAGCGCGGCGGGCGGGTGCGCACGGCGAGAAATGTCATAAGAATTTTCGGAAGCCCCGCCGAAGCTCTGCGCCGTCATCTTCTGCACCCGGAAACGAGAGAGCCTGCCCTCTCGGAGTTGAAGCGATTCGGCTATGAAGTGGAATCTTTCAACGACCGGCGGCCCACAAGCTGGGCCGTGATCTCGCGGCTGGAAGATGCGAGCCGTGTGCCTTTTCCCATGCGCTGGTGGGTGACGAGAAGGATGGACTCTGATGGGTTGAGGCTCGAATTCAAACTCGACTGGCTGGCCGGACGCGGACTTCGCGCGCTCAGATCAGGTGAAATGAGAGATGAAGCGACTGGCATCGAAAGCATATCGCCGCAGACGATAAAGGGACTATCACACAACGGCTCGCCGCTTTCCGATCATGACCCGGTGGTCGTCGACATCGCCATTGGAGAAACAGGATCGAACGCGGATCAGAAAACGAATCCGTGAGAATCAGTTGAATCAAGGATTGCAGGGCAGTTCAAGAAACTCGGCGATAAGGCGCGACATTTCCGGCGCGCGCAGATAGCCGTAGGATTTGTGCGGGTTTTGTTTCTCTCCGCGATGATAATCATTGAGCACCAGATCGTCCTGCGCGCCGATGCGTGAAGAGTTGGGCGCGTAATCTGCGGCGAGATGAGTATCTACGGCAATGGGGTCTCGCGGGTCGGCGAAGTTGACCCATCGCCGGGTAACGACCGAAGGCGTGCGCACTTTATTGTCCCATCTCTCGCGTTGAATTTTTTCTTTCACTACCTGAAGCCCAAGCGGCGAGCCGATAGTGACATAGTAAGCGACATTGATCTGTCGCGCAGGGTAGCCGAGGTCGCGCAGCACATCGTAAGAGATGATCGAACCCATCGAATGAGCTATGAGCATCATCTCATCGCCCGCCTGATGATGAGAGATGAGAGTTCGGGCAAGCTCCGCTTGAAGCACATCTCTTGCGACGCGCAGATTGCCCGCGCGGTCTTTGATCTTTCGATTCGGATCCCAGTAAAAATCCAGGTCGCGCAGTTTCTCTTTGACCAGAGCATCGAGGAGCCAGTCGTTGTGAAGGCCGCGCCTCACTATACTCAACCCCCCTTCGATGGTTTCCGTCAATCGGGCGCGAGCAAGGTCGAACCATCCATCATCGTAAGCCGCAAGCTCGGAGGGTTTGGCGTCGTAGTAAGGCTCCTGATTGTAGAGCGTGTCGAATTCGAATCCTTCTTCGGTGTGCAGCGGGTATTTGTAGAGCAGGTCGGCCCAGTAGACCAGTTCGATGGCGAGCGGCGGGTTTTGTTGTTTGCAGGTGCGGCGGAGACCTTCTTCGATGGCGGCCTGCCACCACTGTTTTTCAGTCTCCGGGTCAGGCTTGTTCGCAAGGCCGTGAATGCCTATGATGACTTTTCTCATAGACGATCTCTGTCGTTATTTCGCCGCCGCGATTTTTTTCACTTCCGCAAGAATCGTTTCATCGGGCGGGCGATCCTGTGGGTCTTTGCCGACGTAAGCGTATTTGATAATGCCGTCTTTGCCCACGATGAAGACCGAAGGGTGAGCTATTCCGCCGTGTTCTTTTTCGTTGAGGATGCCGTAGGATTTGATCACCCGGCGGTCGGCGTCTGAAAGTATCTGATACCTGGCTCCGGTGGTCTGAGCCATCGACCAGGCGAAGTTCTGATCATCAGAACTGATGGTCAGGAGATCGCCCCCGGCGGCTTTTATCTTTTCGTAGTCCTCAGCCAGACTGGCGAGTTGCACGGTGCAGCTTCCTCACCAGAAGCCGCGATAAAAAATGATCACGACCGGGGCGCGGGCTATGTACTCGGAGAGTGTGACGAGTTTGCCATCGCCGTTCGCGAGAGCGAAGTCAGGCGCTTTGTCTCCGGCCTTGAGCGGAGGCTTCGCTATTTGAGCCGCGATGGTGAGGGCGGCGATCAGGGATAGAAATACGCTGAGAAGAATTTTCATGGCGACGATAAATCTAGTTTGTGAACTTGATGATTGTCAATCAACGATTTTGAGAACGGATTGGGCCGAGAGGGCTTGCATCAGGAAATCCGGTCTCGTTGGTAATGCCTCAGTTCCGGGAGGCACAACCGTCGGCCAGCCTGTTGATGGCGTTGATGTCTCTACGACCGTAGGGCAGCCTGTCCTACTTTCTCCTCCCATAACTGAGTGATTACGTCTCGTTGCAAAAAACCTGTTGAGTCGAAGGGCGAATCTGAATATACTGAGCGCATCTTTGCCGGGATTTCCGGCATGTTCAGTTATGATTTCAAAAAAGGACAACCTCTTCCGGCCTCACGGGGCCTTGCCAAGTCGAAGGAGCTATCCTGTATGTCGGGCTTCTGTGACCGATGTGACGAAAAAACGAGCCGCATAATAAATATCACAGGTGTGGCGGAACTGGCAGCGGTGGCGCATCTCGGCTATCGCAATGTCTGCGATGCCTGTTATGAAGACCTGCTGACGGAAGCGAACGAAGTCGAGGAAGGCGAGGAGGATCGCCGCGCGGAGTCGCGAGTGAAGGTGACGATCAAGGCTCACGTCGAAGGGAACACCTCGCATCTGGAAGCTTTCTCCGAAGATATGACCATCGAGGAGATAAGCCCTTCGGGACTCCGTCTGCACACTGGGCGCGACCTCGATCCGGGCGCGGTGCTGAAGGTCGTGGTTCCGTCTCACAGCGTCGAAGCGACGGCCATCGTGGAAGTGGTATGGAAAGACGGCGGTCAGCGCGCAGTCGGTTTGAAGTTGATAGAGCCGGGCGATGGGTGGTCGGCGCTTTGGAAAGAATACGAGCCTGAAGAATAGTCAGTCGCGGTTTCGATTTTCGGTGGCGGGTCAGTAATGTATTGATTCGCGCGGACAAATCGTGGAGGGAGCGAGGTCAGGCATTGAGACGAGCTTTCCGACCGGCTCGAAGTTGGGTGATATCCTGAACCGCCAGACATAAAGCGATGCCGATTTCATTCGTATCCGGGGATATTTATGCGTGCTGAAAGACGCAGAACTTTGCGACGATTAGTCACATCTGTGCTTGAATGGCTGGACTGATGATCATAGATTCTCCCTGAGTTTTTCACTCTACCTCTCGATGACCGTTTACACAAAGCAGCTTACACCCTCTGACCGATTCGATGAGCTATGCCCAAAGCCTGTCATC
Organism: Blastocatellia bacterium UBA7656; assembly: GCA_002483445.1. Taxonomy (GTDB): domain Bacteria; phylum Acidobacteriota; class Blastocatellia; order UBA7656; family UBA7656; genus UBA7656. Next base: position 17,862 of record DLHY01000126.1, on the reverse strand, counting down.
AGCATCGAGTGGAAAAAGGCGTCCTGGGCGCACCTGCTTTCATTTCGCGCACCCCTTCCCTGCCCGCTTGCACTCTGTAACCTGTCCCCTGTAACCTGTCCCCTGTTATGGCAAAGTGTCCGAGGTGCAGAAGGCGAACAGCGAAGAGATTTTGTCCCGCGCTTCATGCTCAAATCTGCTCGATCTGCTGCGCGCAGGATCGAATGATCGAACTGAGATGCCCCGAATCCTGCCAGTACCTCAACATAGCTCGCAGCGAGACAGCCCAGCGCGAAAACGAATTGCGCGGAAAAGAACTTTTCGAAGAAGGCCGTATGCCTCATGACCTGAACCGCAGGGAGAGGGGAATAGTCGATGAGATATTCGACGCCATCGCCAGGACGCATCGCGGATTGAACGGGCCGGGGATGGGCGATCTCATAGATGCCGAGATATTCGATGCTCTGGAAAACGCCATCAAAAACCTTGAGACCGAAACGAGCGGCATCATCTATGAACATCACGCCGCCACTCCCCGCATCGAAGAGTTGAGCCGCCGCATTCGAGCCGATCTCGACCAAATGGCGAGAGGCATCCGTGCTGAAGATCGGCCCAAACGCAGCGAGATGATTCAGGCGCTCAAGTTCATGCGAGACAAGGCCCAGGCTCACATCAAACGCAATGAGGGAGGCCAGGAGCCGCGCAGTCTTCTTCGATTCGTCTCGCTCTACGTTCCCTGGCCCGAACGGGAAACCTCATCGCTCATCATCGCGCCCTGAGTGAAGATAATTCGCAAGTAGATGAGACTTGCGCGATCTTACATAATGATTGAAGCGGCATAGCCCGCTGTGATAAAACTCTGTTAGTGGAAACCTTCCCCCGTTTGGAGCCTTTATGAAGTGGAAACTGCTATGGGCAAGCCTGTTGATTCTGTCAGTTCTTCTGTCGCTGTCGGCCCAGACCTCTCGCCCTGTTACCAGGCAGTCCCAGCCTCCGGCGGAAACACCTCCTGAACATCGCGCCAGCGATCAGGACATCGAATTGCCCGCAGAGATGCGCGCTCGCCTTGCAATCGAGCGCGCCGAAGGCGAACATCGCCGTTTCGTCAATGACGTGAACAAGCTCGAAGAGCTTTCCACAGAAGTGGCGAAGAATTACCGCGAGAAAAACAGCATCTCGACGGAGGATCTCAAAAAATTAGGCTCTATAGAAAAACTCGCCCGGAAGGTGCTATCGCACGCAGGAGGCAGCGCGGTCGAAGACGAAGAGTTGAGGAGCCTCCCGCTGCCGGAAGCTGTCGAGCGCATGAGCGCCGCCGCCGCTTCGATCAAAAAGAATCTGATGGCGGAAACCCGACACGTAGTTTCAGCAACGGTCATCGGCTACTCGAATGAAATCATCAATCTTGCTCAAATGATTCGCCGCGTGAAAAAGTAAATGCAATCATCGAACCCTCACAGGAGACAGAGCGGGCGCGGAAGAAAAATTTTATCCGCATTCATCTGCGCTCATCTCTCGTTGCTTCTTATCTTTATCTCTGCTCTGTCCCAGCAGAAGAAACCGCCCGTCGCTCAGGACGATCCGATCAAGCTTCATTCCGATCTCGTCGTCGTCAGCGTCACGGTCACTGACAATCAGGGTCAGTATGTTCACGGTTTGAATCAGAAGGATTTCCATCTGATCGAAGACGGCGCTCGTCAGGAGATAGATTCTTTTTCTTCGGAAGAAGCGCCGTTTGCCGCTGCCATTCTTTTCGATATGAGCGGGAGCATGGAATACAAATTCGGGATGGTTCGCGGCGCAGCGGCTTCGTTCCTCGAACAGATTCGCGAAAATGATCAGGTCGCCGTCTACGGATTCAATAATCAGGTTCGCCAGTTTCAGGAGTTCTCTGATTCGCGACTGATCACGGATTACATCTGGGACGCGAAAGCCGAAGACTCGACCCGGCTCTACGACTGCATGAGCGAAGCCCTTGACGCGCTGGCCAAGCGAGAAGAAAAACGGCGCGCGATACTGCTCATTTCAGACGGATGGGACAGCAGCAGCCGGAAGGCTTCGCTCGATTCGGTCATGAAAAAAGCTCTGGCGGCGGGAGTGATCGTCTATTCCGTTGATCTGATCAATGACAACGAAATGACGGGCAGCGGAAGTCATGTTATATACCTGCGCCGCGGGCGGAGCGAGATGAAGCAGTTTGCCGAGCAGACCGGCGGGCGCTACATCCATTCGCCGCATGGGGACAAGCTTGAAGAATCCTTCACGAACATCGTCGAAGAGCTTCGCAATCAGTACACGCTCTCCTACTATTCCACGAACGACAAGCGCGACGGTCGCTGGCGCAAACTTGGTGTTGGGGTATCGCGCGAGGGCGCGATGATTCGCTCCCGCAAAGGCTACTACGCGCCGAAATCATAACCTTTCCCGAACGACGCTTGCAGGCAAAGTAAAACAGCATCAGGTTGCCCAGTCTTCAATCGCTAGTCCGGGGATTTTCCAGAAATCCACCATGTTGCGTGTGACCAAAACGCCGTTGACTGAAAGCGTGATCGCGGCAATAGCGAGTTCATTGGTTCCAATGCGGAGCTTTTGTTTGCGCAAGCCGTCGAATATCCCCGCGGCAACGTCATCGAATGGAAGGCACGGCATTTCTCTATAGAAATCGAGTCCGTTCTGTAAACGAATGTAAGACTGCGCGCGAGATGCGCCATCAGTCGCGCGGCGACAAGCGGGCAGTCAGCCGCCAAGGTCTTCGCCAAAAGTCACTATCGTCGTCACCACCGAATCATCTTCAGATAAAGCTTTGATATGAGATATGACCGCCAGATTCTCGTTTTGCACAAACCCGGCTATGTCTGTGTCCAACACGTATATTTTCATTCGATGTTCTCAAACGAAATCGGGCGGGTTGGCTTCGCGCTCTGCTTCCTCGCGTTGCCTTTTTCTCTCAGCATAGATTTCCTCGATGTGTTCCAGCATGGCTTCTTCGTCGGCTTTGAACTTTCCTGACGCCTTCAATACAGCTTGCGGGCTTCCTCTCCGCAGGGCCGGATTAGCCGTTTGCTCATCCGGCAGATTGATTTCGATGGTCGCGACCCTGGCAGATGACAGGTAAACCTCCGCTGCAAGCTGCGCGTTACGCAATGCCTCGTCGTAGGACACGCCTTCTGCGCTGAGTGAAAGCGCGGGAATCACGGCTCGCCACACGCCATTTTTCTGCTCGACGATCACAGGATATTGCATAAGGCTCCTTTCTCTCTCAGCGCATTATAGGCCAGACGCCGCGCCTCCGTCATCATCACGGTCACACTTACTACTTCGCCTTTACATGAAATTCGGCGTGTGAAGACGGGAAAGCGTCTCGGCCTGCTCTCGCGTGAAGCCCGCGCTTTCAAGTCGCTTCACTCTGTTTTCATGCATCGTGTGAAGAAGTTCGCGGAATGATTCGTGTCCGCGCCTGACAGACGGAGGATCGCTTCCGCGCGCCGCGAGAATCGTGAGCGCGTCCTGAATCGCCGAGGGGACTCCTCCCACGTTGTGAAGCGTGGCAGCGCGGCGGCGCACGGAAGATTCGAGTCGCGAGTAAAGCGAATCATCATGCGCGAGCGCGTGCCGCACATGCGCAAGCCCGAAATGCACGTGCCTCGTTTCATCCGCTCTGGCGCGGCGCGCTAGATCGAAGGTCGGTTCGTCGGGCGCGTGCCTTTCGATGAACTTCAACAGGTCGAGAAAAGTCCCCTCGCCAAGCACCGAAAGCAGAAAAGCCGCTTCAGTGAAATCGGTCAGAACGAGCAGCGACAAAAGCGAGCGCGACGAGGTAGCTGAAGAAATCCCTAAGCCGCCCTTGACGCGAGCGCGTTTCAAAAAAACATCGATGTGACGGGCTTCGTCCGCAAGCTGCGTGGCGAGAAACATCGCCACTTCCGCATAAGCGGGATGAATCTGAGAGATGAACTTCGAAGGCAGATAAAGCGCAGAGAGTTCATTCTCCGCTAAGAAAGTCATCATCTGTCCGAGCGCGGTTTCAAGGGCCGCAGGCAGTGGACGGATTTTATCCCACGCTATATCGCGAGTGGCGTCCCACTGCGCGCCGACAGCCTGATCGTAAAGCTCGGCGATTTGGGGCGGCGCGACCGTGTCGCGCTCCGTGAGCGTGTAAGGAAATGAAGGCCCGCCCGGCTCCGCGCGAGCGCCGCGGGGAGCAAATCCCGTCGCCGGATCGGCGCGCTCAGGCATGGGGACTGCGGCAAGCACGTCGGCGGCAGTGAGCATCCCATCGCGTAAGGGAAGGTTGAGGGCGGTTTCCCTTTCGCCCTTTGGAACGGAGAGCGACCCGCGACGAATGAGATGACGGAACTTGCCTTCGCTGATTTCCTCGCAGCCCAGAAATTCGTGTCGCTCGATGCGGCACCACGTCGATAAATCTTCTTCTGTCTGGCGCGAGCATGAAAGCACAGCGATCACTCCTCCCGGCTCCATGAGATCGAGCGCGGGCCGAATGATCGCAAGCAATCCTTCGCCTAAACTCAGGTCGCCGCCTTCAACAGCGATAGAGGCAACACTAGCTGAACTCATCGGGCTGCTCCGTGCTGCCTGAGCGCGTCGCGAAGAGTTTCATATCCCTCCTCGCGCGGCGGCATCCATTGTTTGAGTCCTTCGAGTTCGAGTATGTGCCGGTGTCGCGGATCGTTCCAGTCCATAGCGAAGAGAGCTTTTTTGAATCGCTCCGCTTTTTCCGCCGCAAGCGAGGGGAGCGCATCGAACATGCAATGATCGAAAGGCGGAGTAGTCCACAACACTTCGATCACGTTCGCATCGATGCGCCCCGCCGATTGTTCCAGCACCCATATCAAATCGCCGACGGCTCCGGCCTGCGCGCGGCCATCGTGGAGAGCCGAGAGTACATCGATTTCGCTCGTCCCCGTGTCGCCATGCTTTCCAACGTCGGTGTCGAACGCGAGCAGATTGACTTTATCGAGATCGACGCTTTCCTGTCTTAAAAAGTGGAGCGGCAGTATTCGCGCCTGCGTAGAATCGCGACTCCCTACGGCAAGCGTTTTGCCCTCAAGATCCGAAAGGCTTTTTATTCCCGCATCGCGACGAACTAAAATCTTCGAGCGAAAATCCTGATCCGAATCGCGCATACCGAGCGAAAGCGATTGATTGCTTGTTCGCTGCTGAACCAGAACGTGAGCAAGCGGCGTGTTCCACGCTATGTCGATGTGACCTCTCAAAAGGGATTCGACCTGACGTTCATAGTTTGAATAGAGCGCGAAGTCCATCCTTACGCCCTGATCCTGAAAGTATGCGCGTATGCCTTCCCAGATGGTCACAACTTTCGGATCATACGCAACTGCTCCTACAAGAATCGTATCGTCGCTCATGTCTTACCTCGCTTTCAAAAGAGCGGCAGGCCCGTCAATGCCTTGCCTATGAAATCCTGAAGATGATCTGCGGTTGGAGCCATAACCCACCCGGCTCGCGCATCACGGAACAATCTCTCGATTCCGAGATGACGTGAAAACGCCGCCCCTCCGCATGTTTTCATCGCCAGGTCGGTCACATCGACTGCGGCCTGAATTGCGCCGAGTCGCGATTGAAGAACATAAAGCGGCGTCATCTGTGTAGGGCTTTCCATTTCGTCGAGCGTGTAGCCGAGGAGCGCGCGCGATTGTTCAGTCCTGAGACTCATCTCCGCGAGCCGCGCTCTGAGGTTCGGAAGATCGCGCAGCTTCGAGTTCGTATGCTCGAACCCGGCGGTTGACAGATGATTGGATGTGGCATTGACTGCGGCGCGACAAAGCCCGTTGGCCATCGCAGCCGTTCCTATGCAGAACCAAGGGAGTACGACTTCGAGTATCATCTGCGCGCCCGCGCCCGACTGGCTTATGAGATCGCCGTTCGAGACGAAGAGATTTTCCAGAGCGACGGGCGCAGAGTCGTTGCCGCGAAGTCCTATGCCGTTGAAGGGCGAAACCAATCGGACGCCTTCCGCGTTTTTTCGGACGAGATAAAGAGTCGATTCCATCGGCGAAGAAGCGCCCGCGTTTTGCGCGCTCGACACATAAGAATCGGCGTGGCCTGCGGACGTAACCCACGACTTCATCGCGTTGGTTTTGTAGCCGCCATTCGCTTGTTCGAGTTTCGAGACGGGCGCCCAGAACTGCGAACGCGAGCCTTTCTCCGAAAATGCAAGCGTGGTGAGATGACGGCCTTCGGCCATGCTTCGAAGAATATCTTCGCGTTGGGCGAGCGCGGTCGATGTGATTATGGTCTGTGCTGCCGAGACGTGCATAACATAGATCATGGCCGTCGAAGGGCAGCCCTGAGCTATTTCTTCGACTGTGGCGGCGAATGCGCGCGGCCCCTCTCCCTTGCCTCCGAATTCCTTTGGAACCGAGAGGCCGAGCAGCCCTTCTCGCGCGAGAGCCGACAGGCTTTCCTGCGGGAATCGGGCGTTTGCATCGACGTCGGCTGCTGCGGGCAGCGCAACATCGCGGGCTATGGACGCTGCTGTTGTAGCGAATTCAAGCGCGGTTTGATCGAGTCCATAAACATTGGGAGCGACACTGGTCATAGCGGTGTTACCTCGATTGGAATATGTAAAACAGATGCTCGACGAACAGAGTTGAGATTAGCATACGGGCGGAGCGAAAGACAAAAGCGAGGTGTTGCAGCTTGACTTTGGCTGCGAGCGCAAACGACAATACACCGCGGAAGGACAGGTTCCCTGCGTATAGCCCCGATAGCCTGACGGCTGCATCTTTCCCCAAGGAGTTTTATCATGCCTCCAAAGCTTGCGCGCAATCTCGCGCTTATAATTGCTATCCTTTCGCTCGCGCTCACTGCGGTGGCCGAGCAAGAGTCGCTTGAAACGCTCCTTGCTTATCTCAAAAGCCCTGTCGCAAACACGCGACGCGACGCCGCGCGAAAGCTGGGCGAAAGACGCGCTCGCACTCAACTTGCGGTCGAGGCCCTGGCTGTTGCGGCGCGAAAGGATGAAGACCCGCGTGTGCGTCAGGAAGCAATCCGCTCGCTTGGAATGATCAAGGATTTTTCCGCGCTCTCCGAGATGCTCGACGCGCTCAAGGACGTCGACCGCGACGTTCGCCGCGAAACCATCCGAGGGCTGGTCGCTCTCTACACCGAGCATAATATCGATTTCATAGTCAATCGCCGCGTGGGGTGGAATCGATTCAATCCGTTTCTCGACACCAACGACAACGAAACGGTCGAGCCTTATCAGCGAGTCGACTCTTCGATCATCAATCATCTCGGCGATGCGGCGCGCGGGGACAGCGATCTCGACGTTCGCATAGTAGCGATTCGCGCCATCGGGGTGCTGCGCGGCTGGGGAGCAGTCGATAAACTGGGCGACGCGCTCAATGCGGATCAGGACGCGCGAATCGATGTCATCAGAACCTTTATCAAGATCGGCGACGAATCGGCGGGCAAATACCTCATCCCGTTCTTCCGCGATTCGGATCGAAAGGTGAGAACTCAGGCCATGGTCGCGGCGGGACTTTTGAAGTATCGCGCAGCGGTCGAGCCATTGCTTAGTGTCTATGGACTCGGCCCCGAAAAAGAAGGTTTGATGTCGAAGGTGGGGCGCAAAGTGAGAAATCCATTCTCTTACACTCCTGCGCGCGATGAAGCCGCGCTCTGGGCGCTGGCGATGATAGGCGACGTGAAAGCCGAACAGACCTTCGTCGAGAACATGGCCGACAAGGACGCTGACCGCCGCCAGTACGCATTCGAAGGGCTTGCGCGCATCGCCGACTCGCGTCATCTCGATCAGACATCGAGGATGATACTGACCGAGAGCAACAACGACGTGAAGCTGGCCCAGCACTGGGCGTTGTACAAGATGGGCAGCCGCCCGAACATTCAGCAGGTCGTTCGCAAGCTCGACACCTACTGGGCAGAGCAGGCGCGCGAATATCTGATGGAAGTAGACTCGCCCGCCGATCTTTATCCTTATCTGCAATCGAGCAATCAGAAGACCCGTCGCGAGGTCATCGCCATACTCGGTCGCATAGGCGATAAGGAAACCATTCGGGAGCTTGAACCCATAGCCAGATCTTCAGGAGCCGAAACTGCAAACGCCGCGACGGTCGCCATCAAGCGCATCGAGTGGCGATTGTCGGGTCGTCCTCGCGCAAACGATGAAGTGCTGACGCGTGAACGCCCGCGCCGCACTTCGAATCCGTAATCGAATGCGGAGTGCGGAGTGCGGAATGCGGAACAGAACTCCGCACTCCGCATTCCGCATTCCAGAGGGTTCCTGCCTTTGCGCGTCCGCGCTCGCGCATTTACAATTACCATTCGTTTTTCACATCTCAACACCGGAGCGAACATGCGAAAACTCGTTGCTCTTTTCATCTGCGCGCTCGTGACAGCAGCAAGCGCCACCTCTCAGGATTACGACACTGAAGCGAAAGCCATTATGGATCGCGCTGATGTCAAACGCGCTTTCGATCACATAGAATCTCACCGCGATCAGATTCTTACTGAATGGATACGCCTCACGGAGATCAACGCGCCTTCGGGCAAGGAGAGAGCGCGAGCCGAAGCCGTCAGAAAACTTCTGCTTTCTTACAAACTCGACCGCGTTTATTACGATTCCGCAGGCAACCTCATCGCCATAAGAAAAGGACGGGGCATCGGAAAGGCTGTCGTCTTCGATGCGCACCTCGACACGGTTTTTCAGGATGGATTGAAGATCAAAGCCGAACTGCGCGACGGAAAAATTTTCGCTCCCGGCATAGGCGACAACACTCGCAACGTCGAAGCTCTGCTCGCATCGATTCGCGCGCTGGGTGAAGCCAACATCAAAACGAATGCCGATCTCATATTCGTCTTCACCGTCGAAGAAGAAACCAACATGATCGGCGTCAAGCGGTTCGTCGCCGAAAACCGGGATCGCATAGGCCAGTACGTCGCGCTCGACGGCGGCTACGAAGGATTGACCTACGGCGGGATAGGCATCAACTGGTACAAGCATCACTTCATCGGGCCGGGCGGACATACGCGCTCGAAGACTCCCCCCCATTCGGCCACGCTTCCGCTCGCTCGCTCGATAGAGCGCATCTACGCGCTTGAGCTACCGAAAGAGACGGACGTTAATATCAACATCGGGATGATAGGGGGCGCGGAGGTCGTCAATGCCAAAGCCGCCGATGCATGGTTTACGGTCGATCTGCGCTCGACCGATCAGAAGTTGATCGATGAGTTCGAGCGAAAGATAGCCGACATCCTGCGCGAAGAAGCCGAGCGCGCAGGCGTGCAGGTAAGGACAGAACTGATAGGCGAACGCCTCGCGGCGGCTCAGATACCGGGCAATCGCGATTCGTTTACAGTGAGGATGAGCGAGGCGGTTCATCGCGCCATCGGATTTGAAAACGTGCCTGTAAATCCGACTGCTTCCAATAACGCAAACATCGCGCTTCTTGCGGGGCTGCCCGCTATTTCAACCGGCGCGGCTCCCTGCGGCGACGCGCACGCCCTGACCGAGTGGTGCTGGGTGGAGCCTTTTTATCGCGGCATCAAAAAAATCATTCTGCTCGAAGTCGCGCTCGCCGGAGTCAACGGCAAAGAGTAGATATCAGATGTTAGAGGTTAGATGTTAGTGACTGAGATTCAGCGAACCAGAATCGAGGTTGATGCTCGCTCCAGCATCTGACATCTAACCTCTAACATCTTCTTCGAAGGAGAAAACATGAAAAAACTTCTGTTCACTGCAAGCTGGGTCATCCTGCTTCTGATGTCGCTTTTTATCGGCGCAGCATCTATCGGGTCGATAAGCACAGCATATTTCGGCAAGGAGGATACGTTGAGCGCCGGAGTTACGCTCGAAGAGGTTCGTGCGGCGGGAGGAGAAGAAGCCGTGAAAGCTTTTCGCGGCAGGCGGGCGACTGCGGCCACGTGGGCTTTGGGATGGACGCTGATGGCGTTGGGTTTGATACTCGTGCCTTATCGCGCGGGCCATCGCTGGGCGTGGTGGACGCTGCTCGTTTCAGTCATCGTCTCTCAGCTATTATCGCTTGGGCGTTATGTCTTGATCGATACGATTTCAGGAGCGGGGACTTCAGGAATCATACTCGGCATCGCGCTCTTGGGCCTGATTGCAGGCGTGCCGCGAATGTTTTCCAAAGGCGAAGCGGAGAGTTGAAGCGAGATTTGGACGAGCCTCGTCTCTCCGCCTTTATCAAAAATGGAATCGTTGCGCGCTGCTCAAAGAATCATCTGCAGGGCAGCCGAAGCGGATGCGCGACCGTGACCTAATTGTTTATGCCATTGCTGACCAGTAGTCGCATCTTTGCGAGTCTTGGCTGACTCGATCAGCGTCTGGCGGATCTCATCTATGCTCAACGGCCCTTTGCCCGAAGGGCTGTTGGCATGAGCCAGAAGCAATGCGACGATCCCTGTCACAATCGGCGCGGCTACGCTCGTGCCGTAAACCAGATTGTTTCTTACGCCGGATAAGGAAGTCAGCGAAGTGATGATTCCCTGAGCGGATAATTCCGGCTTCTGGCGACCGGGCTGCGAATCCATAGAGAGCGTCGGCCCGGCGCTGCTGGATGAAAGCGGCGGCATACCCGATTGCGAGAGGTCATAAGCTCCGACAGCGATTGACTTGTGACCGCAGGCAATCGAACTGAGCGTGAATTCGCCATCCCCTTCGACGAACTTTAAAGGTTTTATCTCGTCTCGTTCGATCCAAGCGTGAAATTTACCGTCAACAACTTTTTTCGGATTAAGGCGAAGAGTCCATTTACCCGACGGCAGGCGACTTTCAAGAAAGATGTTTATCAGGTTCTGGCCATTGGCAGAGTCTTTCGGGCGATGTACCAGAAATATCTTAGAGCCCTCGCCGGGCGACTGAATATCAAGATATTCGCCCAAATCCACTCTGGCCAATAAAGTCTCTTCGCCCGGAGTTCCGTCCCGACGCGGAGCTATCACGTCTATCTCGAAGTGATCTTCGCTCGAGTACCATATTTCCAGTTCATTTCCTGTGGCATCTCCTCTTGTGACCTCGAATTGAAGATCAAACGGTTCGCTGGAGGAAACCGTATGGCTTAAATGGATTTTATCGCCGAAGAAATTTCCCGCAGCCATAACGACCGCGCGGTTCGGAGCCTGAGTGACGAGGCGATCAATACCATCTTCGACAAGACTGCTTCCGTCGTGCGGGCCGCCGGAAGTCCCCATGCTTACATTCACCACACAGGGCCTGCCGCCAGCCTTCTCGAAAATGAAGGCTATGGCTTCCAGCAATTGTGCTGAGTCGCCCAACGTTGCTTCAAGAACGTTTTCTTCCCCGACAGCTATATCCGATTTTGCCATCTCGACGAAGATAACGTCGGCATTTGGAGCAATGCCGGGGATAGATGTTTTTTCATTAGATTCGCCCCAGGGGGTGCCGACAGCAATATCGGCTACGAAGGTTGCGTGATGGGTTTGCGCATTGATTGGTGTCGGATAGCGTTCGTAACCGAGCTTTTCGAAAGAGTTGGAGGTTTTAAGAGCTTCGTTGATTTCTTCTCTGGTGTAAACCTTCCCGTACCCCTGCGGCCCTATCGATCCCAATTCCGATTCCTTCTTTGCTGGCTGATTCCAGAAAAAAAGGAGCCGGGTAGAATTATCCTCCCTGAGAAATCTTTTATCGGTGAAGTTCAACCTTGTGTCTACGATCCCGACGATTACGCCTTTGCCTCCGTCGGCAAGATTGCCATCGGGAAGCTGTCCCCTTAGCGCCTGCGCGTCGGAAGCCGCCCCGGATAAATCAGGATCAGACCGATGAAGATGAAGTCGCCTTGACGACTTGAGACTTTTGACCACATTCCGGTGATCGCGAATCTTCAAAGCTTCGAGTATGGGAATTCGCGCCGTCACGATTGCGGTTTTATCCCGGCTTCCCGGACTCGGCCCGATCCTGAGTCCCACACTGGTTCCCTCAATCTTCCCCAGTATCTCATCGAAAGCATCGACATCAGTAACTCTTGCTATCACACCAACCTGATTTTCTCTGGTGGAAGAGGTACTGAGTATGCGCACGTCCTGCTGCGCTCTGACCTTCTCTCTCAAAAGATGCGGGTCTATATCTGGAGTAGCTTTCGGTTTGGTTTCTCTCTCTGCGTCGAGAATGAAATCCTGAGGCGAAGCCGCTGCACGAAGATCAGGTCGAACGGCAAAATCGCGATAAGCGGCTTGGCCGAGCAGCGAAGCGAGAGGCAGATTGCAATGCGAACAGTAATCCCCTGATCGAACCAGCGCACTACAATTCGGGCAGATGATGTAAGGCATGGCAACCCCCTTGTCTCCGATTGCGAAAACAGCGTTATCACCGGGACCTTCTTCGAAGAGCCGTCGCATAACACATATGAGAGGGATGACATGCCTGCGGGCATCCATCCAAGCCGAGTTCGGCATTCTCTCTGAGCGGTATCACTTCTCCGCCGAAGCTCCCGAGACCTTCTTCCCCGATGCTCTCGATATCTTTTACGAACCTCAGGTCGAACTTCATTCCGTCAGGGTCACTGATCACGTTGTAATAGAATCGGAAATCAGTCTCATCCTCCGGCATTTCGCCGCAGTCCATCTCTTCAGGACACACGTTACCGATAATGATTTCGTATTTCACGTCCGCCCCGCCTTCGAGTTCGAAAGTCGGCCCGCCGGAAATAGCGTAGCCTTCTTCGTTGACGAGGCTGAACATCACCTTGCTGTCGGCAGGATTTTCGGTCAGCAGATCTACGCCCAGCATGTGGCCCACCTTGCCGACGAGGCGGAAATCATCTCGATCAGGGGTATGACTGGTGAATCTCCTGGCTGCCGCATCATCCCACCTCACGCGAGCAGACGGATGTTCTTCGCCGTCTCTGGCCAGTGTGTACATCAAGCCGCTTGTGATAAAGAAAATCGGATGGAGAAGCTGGCTCCGGCCCGGATCGATTACGACAGACCTGCCATGGTAAAGCTCGCTTTCGAGGTCGATCATCCACCGGAAATCTTTAGGGTCGCCCTGATCCGACTCTCTTTCGAAACGTACATTATTGTTGTGATAGAGTTCGACTCCATTTTTGACCGGGTTGGTGACTTCGATTTTTATGAAGTCTCCCAAATCAAGGACTTGTTGGTTTATCTCTATCGAGTTCTTCAGGATTCGCAGCACTCGACGGTGACCGGCACTGTCCAGCACACCCAGTTCGCATTCCTTTCGTTCGTTGATGCAAAAAAGTCCCAGCCCTTCGAAAGAAACCGTAGCCAGTGTCTGTGGATTGAGAGAAGTGGGTGTATTGTTCGTTTGATCCAAAGCAAACATAATCAGCCTCCTTAAAGTGATTTTTGGTTCTTCAGGATAATATGGTGAAATCCGATTTTCATTTCTCTTTGCAGGCAGAATATTTTGCGCTCACCCCTTCCAGCCATGAATCGTCAGCCGAAGGCCGCTAGAAACTGGCGTATCCACCAAAGAGCGCAAACGACGCCCAGTAGTAAGGATGGGAATATCGCGGCTTCGAATTCATCAGCATATCGAGTTGAGCTTCTCTGAGCGCCTTGGCGGTTGAAAGAGGGTTTAGCTTACGATGACGATGAAAGCTCACCATCAACTCCTTCGTCGCGTCCGAATCGACCGGCCAGAGGCTGGCTACGACCAGAGGAACGCCCGCGGCTATGAAGGTGCGCGCCATGCCTATCATGCCTTCGCCGTCGTAGTATTTTTCGACTCCGGTCTGGCAGGCTGAAAGCACTGCCAGCCGGGCGCGCGCTAGTTTCATCGCGTATACTTCGTAAGCCTGCAGTTCACCCTCTGACGACTGATCGTTTCCCTCTCCGGTTGACTCGTCGGCCAGCAGCAGTTTTGAAAGCATCGAAGATTGCTTATCGGCTATGTAATGCGAAGCGAGGTGAATGACATCAGAAGATTGTATATGGCTTTTGACGCGGCTTTTTGTCGCCTGCTCGCGGAGAAGGACACGCGATGACGAATTGTAAAACTTCGCCACCTCAACGGCCTCCTCGGCAGATTCCGGCAGCGCGCTGAGAGAATGATATTTGATGTTGAAAGTCGGACTGCCCACGCTGAGGATGTTCTCGCTCGAAGAACCTTCCATGCGGCGCGCGATTTCGGAGTCCTTAATCAGTACGGTCGAGCTTGAGGAAAACGATAACCGATGGCTCCTCACGAGGTACTGATTCGAGGCGGGCGAAACGAGCGACGCGAACGGGAGCAGGTTCAGAATTTTATCCGGCACTATGCAAAGCTGCCTGTCAGGGTCGAGCAAAGATTCAACCGGAGCGATCAGAATCGTGTAAAGTTCTTTAGCCTTCTCGTTGATCTCTTCGACATCCTCCCGATTCCAAACTGATTTCAGATACTGGCGGGTTTTTCTGTCAAGTTCGCTCAGAGGAATGGATTGCTCTCTGACTTCGAATCTTTTTTTCGAAATAACCCAGACGAGCAGTTTGTCATCAAGGACATCGTACTGAAGGATTTGAGTTTTTTCGGTCAATCCTGTTTTGATATCGGCAAGTTTCATAGGCTCGGAACCATCAGGCAGGTCAATATCAGGATCATTGTTTTTACCGTTGAAGTGAGCGTTGGTCGTTATCAAATCCAGCAGCGATCTCGAGCGGGCAAGCTCGGAGTATTCGAATGCTGTTTCATACTCGCGCAATCGGGAATGCGCAAATTCTATGGCGATGTCATATACACTTTGCTCGGCTTCGAGAAACGTATTGCGATTGCTCTCCTCCAGTATTCTGGCGCGATATTGCTTCAATAAGCTCAATACGGTTTGAAGCTCTTCTCTGGCCAGCCCGTCATCGCCCCGTTTTACGTAGGAGATGAATCGCCCCTTGTGGGCATTGTAAATCTGCGACGGGTATTCTATTTCGTTATAGTTCGTGATTGCGCGGTCATAATAATCGATAGCCGTATCATAGTTATTGATCCGCCTGTTCAAGTGTCCGAGCAGCAAAGAGCAATACCCTGTTGCCTTTAGCCGCGTGCGCTCATCGAACGATTCGGCTGTCTGATAGCCTTTCTCAGCCAGTTCTATTCCCTCGGCAAATTTGTCCATCTCTCCATAAATCATCCCCAGATGAACATAAGAGACATAAGTGAACGAAGGATCGTTCGCTTCTCCCAAAGCAAGGTGCAAAGCCTCTCGTTGATAATCGGCAGCGGCTGCCAGCCTCCCCGTCGCTTTGAGTGTTTGCGCCATCGTGTCATAGCTGCGCCACATCTGTCGCGCGCCGGGCCAGTCATCGTTGGCGGATTCCAAACAGCGATGGATGTAAATCAACGCCTGATCGTAATTGCCCAGAGTGTTATACTCCTGCGCAAGCTGAGCAAGATTCTTCTGTACGTTATAGGAATCATCCAGTCGCTTTGAAATCTTCAGAGATTTTTTTGTGCAATCGATGGCTTCCGAATATTCGGAGAGGACAGCTTTCGCATTGGCCAGCGAGTTGAGCGTCAACGCAGCCAGCCATAAGTATTCCTGCTTTTCAAAAGCCTCGGATAAATCTTCGAGTATCGACAGCGCTTTCTCTTTTTGAGGAGATTGCAAAAGACAATAGCCCGCCCAGTAATCAGCGTACCGGGCTTCCCAACGGCTCCCGGCCTCTTCGAATGCGCCCCCCGCGAGATCATAAAGAGCGCCCGCATCCTTATACTTTGATCGACGACACTGTTCATGTCCCTTATTGATCAGTTTGTGCGCTTTCGATAGCAGTGACAGTTGCTTTGCAGAAGCCGACTGATAAAGCATCGCCAGGTCTCGGACATAGTTATCTCCCGTTTTTATCGATTCCAGTTTCCCGGCATAAGCGAGCGCGCTGATTTTTTCTCTCGCTTCGTCATTTCGTTCCTGCGCCGCGAGGCTGAGGTAGGATTCCAGCAATTGCCAGAAGATCAATTTGCCGGTGATAGGCTCTCTGTTCCTGCTGATAATTTTCCATGCTCTCTCTTCATCTCCTGACCGGAAGGCATCAAGGAATTCCGGCATTATCTGTTCAATGTTTTTCGAAGTCCTCTTGGATTCCTGTAAATTTTTGAGGTTCGCTCTCGCTTCCTCCGCCCACGGCGAGGCGGAATCCTTCTCCAGATATCTGAGCCAGTCCTCTTCAGCCTGCCGAGGCAGGATCATCTGGTGCAGGAGCGCTATATTGAAGAGCGCATCCAGAAGAGAACCGTCCATATTGATAGCTTTGTTCAGATACTCAAGGCTTTGAGTAAGCTCCTGACTGGAGAGATCGGATTCGCCTTTTCGTTTGTCGAACTTTCCCTTCTCGAAGAAAGCAGCGCCGAGGTCGCTGTAAAGGCGCGCGTTTTTCGGATCATCCTTCAGCGCCGCTTCGAACTCTTTGATCGCCTCTTTAAACTGGTGGTTGGCCAGATATACGACTCCGAGGGCGTGACGAGCTTTAGGGTCAGGATGATCCTCAGCTTCTTCCGAGATAATCAACTCTGCGCGTCGGCGATTCCTGTCATCAACATCAGGCTCATAGCCGCGTTCTGCTGACGAAGGCGCGTAATCGAGCATTGACACTCGCGCCTGGAGCGGGCGGTTGTTTTTGTAAACATTCCTCAGAACGGCCATCCCTTCGTCGAGTTTGGGTTGACGGGGGATGGCCCACCATATTCCCAATCCCAGCCCTATGACTATTATCGCCGCCGCGGCCATGCGCAGTTTTGAAGAAAAGACCGCTTGCGTCCACGATGGGCGGAATTGATTGATGCTGGATTCCTCGCTTTTTTCCTCTTCCTCTCTGGTCGAGCAATACTTCATCAAGGCTCTGGCAAACTCCACACGTTGATGACGGGCGGGCGATGATAAAAAGTAATTCTCGAATTGCTCCCGCTCTTTATCAGAAAGCTCATCATGCACATATCTGTCTATCAGGTCGCGCTCGGTCGCCAATAGCTCATCGTGATATTCATTATTAGTAAAATACTGCTCTTCGATCCACTCTTTTCTATCCTTAGGCAGATCGCCCAGCAGATAGCGAACCATAATTTCTTCGTCATCGATCATAAGCTACGTGCCTCAATCCCCCATAGTTAAATGGTCAAAAGTAAAAACCATTTCATTTTTCCGGCAACGGCTGCATACACTTGACGATACATTTTTCGAGCTTTTTCCTGATCCTCAGCGCGCGTATCCTTAAGGAACCGATTGATATGCGTAACTCATCTGCCAGAATTTTCCGGTTTCTTATTTTTATGCTGGTTTCCCCTTCGTAGTATCGAACGATTATGTCTCGCTTTTGTGGAGAAATTTTCTCCATACACTGTTCGAGGCAGTCCGTCTGCTGATCGTCCCTGATTCGTTTTGATTCGCACTCTCCGACTTCGAAAGGATTTTCTGATCCCTGTTTTTCGGTCAGCAGATCGCTCATCGATTCAAGGCGTTTTGCAACCTCAGACCAGTACTCGTACAAAACCTTGTTGGCGACTGCCAGAAAATAGCTTTGGGTTTTGCCTTCATAGATTTCTATTCCTTCATCGAGCCTTCTGGCGACTCGATTGATAGTTATGTCGGCGTATTCTTCTGGCGAATGGCAACGGTTGGAGGCAAAAAAAGTTATCAGTTTTTTATGAATGATTTTATACTCCTTTCCCGCGCGTTCCCTGTCTGAATCGAGCAAGAGAAGCAACTTCTCTAAAGCCTCTGCGGTCAGCACCCATTTCTTCTTGAGGGAAGGGAGAGAGTCCAAAGTTGTTACGCTCCGGGCAAAAGATATAAGGCAAATATTTCGAAAACGATTAATCTGTCTGCTTATAATTGAGGAGTCTATATAACCATAAAATGATTCTAGCCGCAATACCTGACCTCTTTGCCTCTTTGCGGGTGCGCGAAATGAAAGTAG